>NZ_JBVHVP010000002.1:221940-664820 GCF_055564775.1 Streptomyces sp. NPDC028991
TGGCTGCCAGGGGGGTGGCCTTGAGGCGGCCTGGCTGCCAGGGGGGTGGCCTTGAGGCGGCCTGGCTGCCAGGGGGGTGGCCTTGAGGCGGCCTGGCTGCCAGGGGGGTGGCCTTGAGGCGGCCTGGTCGCTGCCAGGGGGGCCTTGAGGCGGCCAATGGGCTTCCCGGTCGACTGGGCGGTGCGGCACCTCTCTCTACTACGGTCCCGCGGCGGATCACCTGGTCACCGGCTCGCTCCGCCACGGCAGCTCCGCGGTCACCCGTGTCGGTCCGCCGGCCGGCGAGTCCACCACGAGGATCCCGTCCACCGCGTCGAGCCGCTCGGCCAGTCCCGCCAGCCCCGACCCCGCCGACGCGTCCGCTCCTCCCACGCCGTCGTCCACGACCTGAAGCATCAGTCGGTTCTCCACCCGCCAGACCTCCACGGCGGCCGACGTGGCCCGTGCGTGCTTGCTGATGTTCTGCAGCAGCTCCGACACCGTGAAGTACGCGATCCCCTCGATCGCCGACGCCGGCCGCTCCACCAGATCCACCTCCACCCGCACCGGCACGGTGCAGCGGGACGCCACCGAGGACAGCGCCGCGTCCAGGCCGCGGTCGGTCAGGACGGCGGGATGAATGCCCCGGGCCAGGTCCCGCAGCTCCTGGAGCGCCGTCTTCACCTCGCCGTGCGCCTCGCCCACCATGACCGCCGCCGCGCGCGGGTCCTCCCTCAGCTTCTCCTTGGCCAGACCCAGATCCATGGCCAGGTTGACCAGGCGGGCCTGTGCCCCGTCGTGCAGGTCGCGCTCGATGCGCCGCAGGTCGGCCGCCGCCGTGTCCACCACGACGCCCCGGTCCGACTCCAGCTCCACCACCCGCGTCGCCAGCCGCGACGGCCCGAGCAGCCCGTGCACCATCAGCCGGTCCACCGTGGTCAGCGCCCGGACGATCCACGGCGTCGCCAGCGTGAACAGCAGCCCGACCAGGGCGGTCACGGTGATCTCGAAGGGGTTGTCCAGGTAGACCCGGTGTGTTTCGTCGCCATACAGCTGGAGCCCGTCCTGGCCCGCGTACATGGGGAACACCCAGAACCACAGCGGGTACGTCAGCATCGCCCAGCCGAACGCCCAGACGTTCACGGCCACGACGAACGAGAACACCGACCACGGGAACTGCAGCACCGCGTACAGCAGGCTCCGCCAGGAGGCGCCGCTCTTGAGCACGGCACCTATCCAGCCCATCGCACCCCGCTTCTTCAGCCGCAGCGGCTCCGGGTCGGACACCCGCAGTCCCAGCAGGGCACGGGCCCGCGCCCGCTCCATCGCGCCGAAGCCCCGGCACCCGGCGAGTGCCGCCGCCAGCACCGGGACCCCCAGGAACGTCACCAGCAGGCCCGCTCCCAGCGACACCATCGTGACGGCGTACGTGAAGAGCAGGACGCCGATCGGCAGGCTCAGCAGCACAAAGCCGAACTCGCGCCAACTGCGTGCCTCGAGGGGTGCCCGCAGACCCGCCGGCAGCCGGTGACGTCGAGCACCGGCGTCCCCGTGGCCGGAACCGCTCCCGAACCCGTAATCCTGTCCGTAATCCGTGGCCATCGGTGCCGTCCCTCTCCTCGTCCTACGGCTGTGCCGTCGTAACTCCACCCTCCTCGACCGCACACCCACGGGCCATGGAGCTCGTCGGCGTCTCAGGAGGGGGGTTTTCCCCACCCCGGGGTCGGGAGGCGATGCCCCGCTGCCTCGTGACCCGTCACCCAGGGCCGGAGGCGCGGAGTCACCCAGGGCCGGAGGCGCGGGGTCACCCAGGGCCGGAGGCGCGGGGTCACCTAGGGCCGGAGGCCCGGGAGGCGGCGTCGGCGGTGCTGCCGGCGGCCTCACGGTCGCGCCAGGGCAGCTCGGCCGTCACCGTCGTCGGGCCGCCCTCCGGCGAGTCGACGACGAAGAGACCGTCGACGGCGGTCAGCCGGTCCGCGAGGCCCCTCATACCCGTACCGCCGTCGAGGCGTGCGCCTCCGCGGCCGTCGTCCTCCACCTGTATGAGCAGTCGGTCGGACGACCGCCACACCTCCACGGAGGCGGACCTCGCCCCGCTGTGCTTGCTGACGTTCTGCAGCAGCTCCGAGACGGTGAAGTAGGAGATGCCCTCGATGGCCGCCGCGGGGCGCTCCGCCAGGTCGACGGTCACCTTGACCGGCACGGTGCAGCGGGAGGCGACCGAGGACAGCGCCGCGTCCAGGCCGCGGTCGGTCAGGACGGCGGGGTGGATGCCGCGAGCCAGGTCTCGCAGCTCCCGCAGGGCCAGCTTCACCTCGCCGTGCGCTTCGTCGACCATGGCCGCCGCCGTGTCGGGATCCTCCAGGAGCTTCTCCTTCGCCAGACCCAGCCCCATGGCCAGGTTGACCAGGCGGGCCTGTGCCCCGTCGTGCAGGTCGCGCTCGATGCGCCGCAGGTCGGCCGCCGCCGTGTCCACCACGACCCCCCGGTCCGACTCCAGCTCGGCGATCCGCCGCTCCAGCTCGTCGGAGGGGGACAGCAACCCGCGCACCATCGCCCGGTCGGCGTTGGCCAGGCCCCGCGCGATGAACGGCAGCACCGGCCACAGCACGAACAACGACGTCAACGTGACGACGAAGGTGAGGATGCCCCAAGGGAGCCGTATGAAGTCGTACAGGACGGTGCGCCAGCCCACCGGATCCTTCAACGCCATCCACAACTGTGCGAAGAACCCGTCCCCGCTCCGCCACGGCAGCCGGCTCGGCTCGTCCACCCGCACTCCGAGCAGTGCCCGGGCACGCGCCCGCTCCAGCTTGCCCAACTGCCGCGCGCCCAGAAGCCCGGCCGCCAGCAGCGGCAACCCGATCACCGTGGCCGTCAACCCGGCGCCGACGGCCAGCATCGTCACGACGTACGTGAATCCGATCAGCGATGCCGGGAGATTCGCCAGCAGGTGGGCGATCTCCTTCCAGGTGTGCCGGTCGTAGGCGAAACGGGCCGGCGGCAGGCGGTCTCCGGTCGCTGCGCCGGTGGTACCGGCGGGATTCGATGTCGAGAGGCGTTCGGTCATACGAGTCAGCGTGCCGTGCGGCACGACGCCGCGCCATGAGGTGGACCGCCAGGATGTACTGAGGAAAACCCCACCCCCCGCGTCCCAAGGTGTGACGGGCTGCTTACCGTCTCTTTATCAGGGCCTAGACTCCCGTACGCACAGATCGTCGAACAACAGCGTTCAGGACAGGGAGCGAGGGACGCACGTGCCGGAACCGACCGTCGGGCTCGCCGCGGACTATTTCCAGTCCTACTCGGTCGTCGGACTGCTCGCCGTCGTGGGCGTGCTCTTCGTCGCCGTCGCATTCGGGGCCGGGCGCCTGCTGCGGCCCGTGGTCCCGACTCCCGAGAAGCTGCTGACGTACGAGTGCGGTGTCGACCCCGTCGGCGGCGGCTGGGCCCACACCCAGGTCCGCTACTACGTCTACGCGTTTCTCTACGTCATCTTCGCGGTCGACTCGATCTTCCTCTTCCCCTGGGCGACGGTCTTCGCCGATCCTGGTTACGGAGCGACAACCCTCGTGGAGATGTTCATCTTCCTCGGATTCCTCGCCGTGGGTCTGTTGTACGCATACAGGAAGGGCGTCCTGTCATGGACGTGAATCCCGCCGAACCCGTGCCGCTCCCGGAGCCCAAGCGGCTCGGCGCGCTCGCCCGTCTCGCCCCGGAACCCATGAAGGTCGTCCTGAACTGGGGCCGCCGGTACTCCCTGTGGGTCTTCAACTTCGGCCTCGCCTGCTGCGCGATCGAGTTCATCGCCGCTTCGATGGCGCGCCACGACTTCATCCGGCTCGGCGTCATCCCGTTCGCGCCGGGCCCCCGCCAGGCCGACCTGATGGTGGTCTCCGGCACGGTCACCGACAAGATGGCGCCGGCCGTCAAGCGCCTGTACGAGCAGATGCCCGAGCCGAAGTACGTCATCTCCTTCGGCGCCTGCTCCAACTGCGGCGGCCCCTACTGGGACTCCTACTCCGTGACCAAGGGCGTCGACCAGATCATCCCGGTCGACGTCTACGTCCCCGGCTGTCCGCCGCGCCCCGAGGCGCTCCTCCAGGGGATCCTGAAACTCCAGGAGAAGATCGCGCGCGAGTCGCTGGGGGAGCGGTACGGCACTTCGCCCCGGCCGTCGGCGGCCGCGCTGCGGAGCGGCCTGGTGCGGCCACCTGCCCCGGACACGGCTCCGGACTCGGCTCCGGATACGTCCCCGGATACGTCCCCGGGCCCGGCCCCGGACTCCGCCGTGGACCAGGGCTCGCGCTCGGGGGAGGCCCGATGACCGCGGTCGGCTGGCTGCCCGCCGGCGCCGAGGAACTCTTCGGTACGCAGGCCACGGCCGAGGAGTCGTACGGCCTCCTGACCGTGGACGTGCCGCCGGCATCCTGGATCTCCGCCCTGGAGACCGCGCGTGACCGGCTGGGCTGCACGTACTTCGACTGGCTGAGCGCGGTCGACGAACCGGGCACGGGGTTCCGCGTCGCGGCGCACGTCGCGGCCCTCGGCCCCGTGCGCCGGCTGCTCCTGCGCACGACGGTCCCGCACGAGGCCCCGGTCCTGCCCACCGCTGTCGCGGTGTACGCGGGCGCTGCCTGGCACGAGCGCGAGACCCATGAGATGTTCGGCGTCACCTTCGAGAACCACCCCGCGCTGGACCACCTGCTCCTGCCGGAGGGCTTCGAGGGCCATCCCCTGCGGAAGGACTTCGTCCTCGCCGCCCGCGTGGCCAAGGCCTGGCCCGGGGCCAAGGAGCCGGGCGAGTCCGACCACGGCGGCCCCCGGCGCCGCCAAATGCTGCCGCCTGGCGTCCCCGACCCCAACGAATGGGGCCCGTTGAAGGGACAGCTGCCTCCCGCTCCGGCCCGCCCCGCACGTGGGGCGGGGCGGGCGGCTGGGGAGCGTCCGGCCCGCGCGGCAGGTGACCGCCCGGCCCGCCGGACCCGCACGGCCGGCGAGGGTTCCGCCAGCCAGTCGGTGCCCGGCACCGACGCCCCCGCCACCCCCCGCCGCTCCCGCACGGCCGGCGAGGGTTCCGCCAGCCAGACGCCCCCCGCCACCGAACCGTCTGCCGCCCCACCGGCCCGGCGCGCGCGAAGCGCGAGCGAGGGCTCGGCGTCCCAACGGACGGACGCTCCGGCGGACAAGCCCACCGTGGAGACAGCGGCTGAGCGGGGAACGGCCGAGTCGGCAGCGTCCGGGCGGGAACCGGCTGAGTCGGCAACATCCGGGCGGAACTCGGCTGGGCAGGCGTCGACAGGGCAGGCATCGGCTGGGCAGGAATCTACTGGGCCGGAATCGGCTGGGCAGGGCGTCGGTGGGGAGACCGCCCCGCCGACTCGACGCGCGCGCAGCGCCGGTGAGGGCTCGGCGTCGCAGCGGGCCGGATCGGGCGGTACCGCAGGTTCCCGACGTGCCAGGAGCGTGTCCGAGGGCTCGGTGAGTCAGCGCTCCACCTCCGATGCCGGGGCGCCAGACCAGACGGCCGCCGGTCCGACCACCCCTGTCGGCGACGACCCCGCCACGTCCCCGCGCACCGAGGAACCGGCCCCGAAGGCCGCCCCTTTCACACCCCGCAGCCCGGATGCCCCGTGGCACCACGCCCGTCCTGCCTTCGGCGAGGGCGGGCCGGAGTCGCTTCACGGGTCCGGACCGCGGACGAACAGGGCCCCGGGCGCCACGGCCGAGCAAAGGCCCGGGCACGGGCAAGAGCGGGAACAGGGCCAGGAGCCGGTGCCGGGACACGGGCCGGGAGGACAGGAGCCGGAAGCCGGGCAGGACGCCGAGGCGTCCCCAGGCCCCAAGCCGGCCGCAAGCTCGGAAGCGCCCCAAGCCGCGGGAGCGACGCAAGCGACAGAAACAACGCAAGCGACAGAAGCCACGAACGAGTCCGGCACCACCGACGAGTCCGGCACCTCCGACGAGTCCGGCACTACCGATGAGCCGCAGGCCGCCGGAGAGCCACGAGCTCCCGGAGACCCGCAGACACCCGACGACTCCGACACCCTCCAGAACCACAACCACAACCACAACCACAACCACAACCACAAGCACAACCAAGACCGCCCGAAACCGCCAGGAGGCTCGCAGTGAACGACGCGCTCGACGTCACCCTGCGCCTCCTCGTCGTCTTCGCCGTCTTCCTCACCTTCCCCCTGCTCGTCGGCCAGACCGAGCACAAGGTGATGGCCCACATGCAGGGCCGCCTGGGCCCGATGTACGCGGGTGGTTTCCACGGCTGGGCCCAGCTCGTCGCGGACGGCGTGAAGTTCGCGCAGAAGGAGGACGTGGTCCCCGCCGACGCGGACCGCCGCATCTTCCAGCTCGCCCCCGCCGTGGCCCTGCTGCCGTACCTACTGGTTCTCCTGGCCATCCCCATCGGCCCAGGAGAAGGCGCGGTCGGCCAGGTCGTCGATGCGGGCATCTTCTTCGTCCTCGCCGTCATGGGCGTGGGCGTCCTCGGCTCGCTCATGGCAGGCTGGGCGTCCGCCAACAAGTACTCCCTCCTCGGCGGCCTGCGGACGGCCGCCCAGCTCCTCGCGTACGAACTGCCGATGCTGCTCACTGCGGCCTCGGTGGCCATGGCCGCCGGCACCGTCTCGCTCGTCGGGATCCTCGACGCCTTCGAGTGGTGGTGGCTGCCCTGGCAGATCGTCGGCGCGATCGTCTTCTTCGTCGCCGGGCTGGCCGAACTGCAACGGCCCCCCTTCGACATGCCGGTCGCCGACTCGGAGATCATCTTCGGCGCCTACACCGAGTACACCGGCCTGCGCTTCGCCCTCTTCCTCCTCGCCGAGTACGCCGGGATCGTCGTCCTGTGCGGGCTGACCACCGTCCTCTTCCTGGGCGGCTGGCACGGCCCCTGGGGCGCCGACGGCCTCGGCTGGGTGTGGACCCTGCTGAAGACGGCCGTCCTCGCCTTCGTCGTGATCTGGCTGCGCGTGACCTACCCGCGCCTGCGCGAGGACCAGCTCCAGAGGCTTTCCTGGACCCTCCTCGTCCCCCTCTCTCTCGCCCAGATCGCCCTCACCGGCATCGTCAAGGTGGTGATCCAGTAACCATGTCCCACTCGTCGTCCGACCACCGCCCCGCAGCGACGCCCTCCGGGCCCCGCCTGTCGATCCCCGGCTCGGGCCTGGCCAAGGGCCTGGCCGTCACCCTCCGCACGATGACGAAGAAGACCGTCACCGAGCAGTACCCCGACGCCCAGCCCGAGCTCCCGCCCCGCACCCGCGGTGTGATCGGTCTGTTCGAGGAGAACTGCACGGTCTGCATGCTGTGCGCCCGCGAGTGCCCCGACTGGTGCATCTACATCGACTCCCACAAGGAGACGGTCCCGGCGGCGACGCCCGCAGGACGCGACCGCAGCCGCAACGTCCTCGACCGCTTCGCCATCGACTTCTCCCTGTGCATGTACTGCGGCATCTGCATCGAGGTCTGTCCTTTCGACGCCCTGTTCTGGTCCCCGGAGTTCGAATACTCCGAGACGGACATCCGTGACCTCACCCACGAACGCGACAAGCTCCGGGAGTGGATGTGGACGGTTCCGGCACCGCCCGCCCTCGACCCCGGTGCTGAGGAACCGAAGGAACTCGCCGCAGCCCGCAAGACCGCCGACAAGCTGGCCGCTCAGCAGGAGACCGCTCAGCAGGAGACCGCTCAGCAGGAGTCCGCCCACCAGGAGGCGGACCGGGCGAGCGAACCGCACGCCGACGAGCAGGTCCGCGCCGCCGAGCAGCCAACCCGTCCGATGGGCGCCTCCAAGCAGCAGACGGACCAGCCGAGGCCGACGCCGGATCCGTCCAAGCCCACATCGGACCAGCCGGAGCGGGAGGACTGGGAATGACCCTCGCAACGACCGTCGGCCACCTCGCCGCGGACTACACGACCAAGGCCGCCGAATCCCAGGGCTTTCTCTCCCCGACCGGCGTGGAGATCGCCTTCCTCCTCGTCGGCCTCGTCACCTTCGGCGCCGCCGTCGTCACCGTCACGACCCGGCAGCTCGTCCATGCGGCCCTGTGGCTGGTCGTGGCCCTCGGCGGGCTCGCCGTCGAGTACCTGCTGCTCACCGCGGAGTTCATCGCGTGGGTGCAGGTCCTCATCTACGTCGGTGCCGTCGTCGTCCTCATCCTGTTCGGCCTGATGCTCACCAGGGCCCCCATCGGCCGGTCCCCGGACGCCGACTCCGGCAACCGCTGGGCCGCCCTCACCGTGGCCGTCGCCGCCGCCGCGGCCCTGGTGTGGGTCGTCGTCGACGCTTTCCGTACCACGTGGATCGCCCTGGACGGCCCGGCCGCCGGCTCCACGGCCGTGACCGGGGCGAGTCTCTTCCAGAACTGGGTCCTCCCCTTCGAGGCCCTCTCCGTCCTCCTCCTCGCCGCCCTGGTCGGCGCCATCGTCCTCTCCCGCAAGGCCAAGGCGGACCGCTCGGCCGGCGCCGGCCGAGCAACCGGCACCAGCCGTGCCGCTGCCCCACGCCGTACGACCGACGCCGCCAGTCCTACGACCGGCGCCAGTCCTACGACCGACGCGGCCAGTCCTACGACCGACGCCGGCCGGCCGGCCGACCCGAACGGCTCCGGCCAGGGTGGTGTCCGCTGATGCACCTCGCCTATCCCGCCGTTCTCTCCGTCCTCCTGTTCTGCACGGGCCTGTACGGCGTCCTCGCCCGCCGCAACGCGATCCTGGTGCTGATGTCGGTCGAGCTGATGCTCAACGCCGTCAACCTCAATCTGGTCGCCTTCGACGTCTGGCTCAGCAAGGCCGCCGAGGAGACCCTGCACTCAGGCCAGGCCCTGACCCTGTTCACGATCGCCATCGCGGCCGCCGAGATCGGCATCGGCCTGGCGATCGTGCTCGCCGTCCACCGCAACCGCGGCACCTCCGACATCGACAAGCTCCGCGACACCGCCGAGGGCCAAGAGCCGGACGGCCCCGACACCGATGCCCCCGCGACCGGGACGGCCGCCGAGAAGGCAGAGGCCACCGCGTGACCACGACCACCCTCGCCGTACTCGTCCCCCTTCTCCCCTTCCTAGGGGCAGCCGCCGGCCTCCTCCTGGGACGTACGGCGCCCGGGTTCGTCCGCCCGCTCGCGGTCCTGCCGATGCTGGCGGCTCTCGTCCTCGCCGTGCTGGTCGCGTCCCGTCAGGGCGGTGGCCGGGCCGTCGACGCCGTCACGGAGCTGACGCCCACCGGTTCGGTCCCCATCGAACTCGCCCTGCACATCGACGGCTTCGCCGCCCTCGTCGCCGTACTGGTCGGCTGCGTCGCCACCTGTGTGCAGATCTACTCGACGGGCTACCTGCGCGACGATCCCCGCTACGCCTCGTACGCCGCTCTCGTCTCCCTGTTCACCTCCGCCATGTTCCTCGTCGTCTACTCGGGCGACCTGATGGTGCTGCTGGTCGGCTGGGAGATCATGGGCATCTGCTCGTACTTCCTCGTCGGCCACTACTGGGAGACCCCCGAGGCGCGCGCCGCCTCCCTCAAGGCCTTCCTGGTGACCAAGCTCGGTGACGTCCCCTTCCTGATCGGCCTGCTGGCGCTGGCCACCGAGGCCGGCTCCTTCCGCATCACCACGATCCTCGGCGCGGTCGCGAACGGCTCACTCGACCATCCGACGCTGATCGCCCTGCTGCTCCTGGCCGGTGTCGCGGGCAAGTCGGCGCAGTTCCCGTTGCACACCTGGCTCCCCGACGCGATGGCGGGCCCGACGCCCGTCTCCGCGCTGATCCACGCCGCGACGATGGTCGCCGCCGGCGTCTACTTCGTCGCCCGGCTCCTTCCGCTGTTCCAGGCCTCACGGGCCGCGATGGTCGTCCTCGCCGTGATGGCCGCGGTCACGATGGTCGGCTCGGCCCTCGCCGCGCTCGCCCAGGACGACATCAAGCGCGTCCTCGCCTACTCGACCATCGGGCAGCTCGGTTACATGACCGGCGCCCTCGCCGCCGGCGACCGCGGTGCCGCCGTCTTCCACCTCCTTTCGCACGGCGCCTTCAAGGCGCTGCTGTTCCTCGGCGCCGGCGTGATCATCCACGCCGCCGGCACCAACTCGCTGGCCGCCATGTCCCGCATGCGGGGCCTGCGCGACCGGGTCCCGGACGCCTACTGGACGATGACCGTGGCGCTGCTCGCGCTCGCCGCGATCCCGCCCTTCAGCGGCTTCTTCTCCAAGGAGTCCGTCCTCGGCGCCGCGGAGCACGTCGCCACCGGCCACACCGGGCAGGCGCCCGGCGCCGCGGGCTGGACCGTCCTCGTCGCCGGCCTGGTCACGGCCCTGCTCACCGCTGCGTACGCGACGCGTCTGTGGCTGCTGGTCTTCCGCGGGCGGGGCGCCGAGGCACCCGACCACGGCAAGCAGCCAGTGGCCATGAACGCCGTGCTCTGGGTGCTGGCCCTCCCCTCGCTCGCTCTCGGTGGGCTCGCCTTCCGCCTGCTGCCCGACTGGTTCGACGGTCACGACCTCACTCCCACCCTCACCACCTCCGTGCTCGGCACGGGCGTGGCCCTGGTCGGCGGCATCGTCACCTACGCCGCCTGGCGCCAGACCACGGCGCTCGCGGACCGCACGCCGCTGGGCGCCGTCGCGGCCCACCCGGAGGGCGACGCCGCGCTGGTGGAGGCCGAGGCCATCGCCAGCCACAAACCCGCCTACGGAGACGTCGCCCACGCCCACGACCCGTCGGACCCCGGACGACTCCTGCTGGGGCCGCTGCACCGGCACGCTGCCGTCGGCTTCCACCTGGACACGGTGTACGCGACTCTCTTCGTCCGCCCGGTCCAGGCCGGCGCGAGCCTCGTCCGGTTCCTCGACCGCGAGGTCGTCGACACCTACGTACGCGGGGCGGGAACCCTGCCCCGCTGGCTCGGCGCCGCCGTACGACGGGCCCAGACCGGCAATGTGCAGACCTATGTGAGCGCGCTGCTCGCCGGCACCGTCGTCCTCGCGGTCGCCGCCGTCCTCGTCGCCACGGGAGCGTGAGCAGGCGTGATCGATATCAACGAGTCCGTGATGCAGTTCCTTCTGGCGTTGATCGTCGTCGGCCCGCTCCTGGGCGCCGCCGCCGCTCTCCTGCCGGCCCCGCCCGGGCTGAAGGGGAAGTCGCCCGACCAGGCAGTCCTCCGGCACGGCGTCACCGTCACCGGGGCCGTCCTCATCGCCGCGATCGTCCTCGTCCTCGGCTTCGACCACGACCATCCATCGAAGATGCAGGCCAGCACGGACATCAGCTGGATCCCCGCACTCGACGTACGCATCCACCTCGGCATCGACGGCATCTCCCTCCCCCTGCTGGTCCTGACCGCGCTCCTGACCTTCCTGTGCGCGCTCTACACGTACTTCAAGATGCCCGCGGGCCCGAGCCCGAAGGCCTTCGTCGCACTGCTGCTCGTCCTGGAGTCCGGCACTCTCGCGACCTTCGCCGTCCTCGACCTGATCCTGTTCTTCCTCGCCTTCGAGATGGTCCTCATCCCGATGTACTTCCTCATCGCCCGCTGGGGCGGCGAGGGACGGGCCGGGGCCGCCTGGAAATTCATCCTCTACACGCTCCTCGGCTCCGTCGTCATGCTGCTCGGCCTGCTCCTGATCGGAATCACGGCGGGCACGTTCGACATGGTGGCACTCGCCACTGACAATGGCCGGTCCCTCACCACATCCGTGCAGGTCACCGCCGTTCTGGCGATCGGGATCGGGCTCGCGGTCAAGACCCCGATGTGGCCGCTGCACAGCTGGCTGCCCGACGCCCACACGGCCGCGCCGACCGTCGGTTCGGTCCTGCTGGCCGGTGTCCTGCTCAAGATGGGTACGTACGGTTTCGTCCGGATTCTCCTCCCGGCCGCGCCGGACGGTTTCCAGACCTTCGCGCCCTACCTCGCCGCCTTCGCGGTCGTCGGTATCATCTACGGCTCACTGGCCTGCCTGGCCCTCGCCAAACGGGGCGCGAAGGGCGACCTCAAGCGCCTCATCGCCTACTCCTCCGTCGGCCACATGGGCTTCGTCCTGCTCGGCATCTCGACCATGACCCCGACCGGCGTGAACGGCGCCCTGTTCGCCAACATCGCCCACGGCCTCATCACCGGCCTGCTCTTCTTCGTCGTCGGTGCCCTCAAGGACCGCACCGGCACCACCGACCTCGACACCCTCGCCGAGGAGACCGGAGCAGCCCTGTACGGCAAGGCACCGCGCCTCGGTGGCCTGCTCGCCTTCGCGGCGGTCGCCTCGCTCGGCCTGCCGGGCCTGGCCGGATTCTGGGGGGAGATGCTGGCCCTGTTCGGCGCCTTCGACCCCCACGACGACCTCAGCCGCCCCGCATACCTCACGTTCATGGCCGTCGCCGCGTTCGGCACCCTGCTGACCGCCGCCTACATGCTGATCGTGGTCCGCCGCGTCTGCATGGGCGCCGTACCGCGGGAAGCCCCGAAGATCACCGACGTACGCACGTACGAGTTCGCCGCCTGGACGCCGCTCGTCGCCCTCACCGTCGTCGCCGGACTCTGGCCCAAGGTCCTGCTCGGGCTGACCGACCCGGCCGTGCAGCAGCTCCTCTCAGGAGGCACCCGATGAGCTACCCGGCCCAGCTCGTGGCGGCGCCACCGGCCCAGAACCTCGTCCAGTCCGTCGACTGGCTCGCCATCGCGCCACCCACCATCGCCGCCGTCGTCGGACTCCTCGTCCTGATCGTCGACCTGTTCCTCAAGGACGCCCGCAAGCCGCTGCTCGGCTGGGTTTCGGTCGCCGGACTCGCCGTCGCCGCGCTCATGCTGCTGCCCCTGGTGAACGGCGACCGTTCGACGTTCTGCCTGACCGGCGACGCCGACGTCTGCAGCTACACCGCGGACACCTTCACCCTCGCCATCCAGTTCCTGGTGCTCGGCGGGGCTCTCCTGACCGCCCTGCTGTCCGTCACCGCCGTCAAGGACGCCGACCGCGGACTCCCCGAGGGCGAGTTCTGGTTCCTGCTGCTCTCCTCCGCGGCCGGCGCCGCGCTCCTGCCGGCCTCCCGCGACCTCGCGACTCTCATCGTCGCCCTGGAGGTCGCCTCCCTGCCCGCCTTCGCCCTCGTGGGCCTGCGGCAGGGCGACCGACGGTCCTCCGAAGCGGCCCTGAAGTTCTTCCTGTCGTCGGTCACCGCCACCGCGGTCAGCCTCATGGGCATCAGCTTCGTGTACGCCTCCACCGGCACCCTCTACCTCACCCAGGTGGCCGAACGCATCCAGCACGTCGACGGACAGCTCACCACGCTCGCCCAGAGCGGCGTCGTCCTCACGCTCGTCGGCTTCGCCTTCAAGACGGCCGCAGTGCCCTTCCACTTCTGGGTGCCCGACACATATGTGGGCGCGCCCCTGCCGATCGCCGCCTACCTGTCCGTGGTCGGCAAGGCGGTCGGTTTCACCGGCCTGATCCTCGTCACAGTCATCGCCCTCCCGTCCTACGCCGACGTCTGGGGACCGGCCCTCGCGGCACTGGCCGCGCTCACCATGACCGTCGGCAACGTCGGAGCCCTCCGCCAGCAGGCCACGCGCGCGTACAGCGCGGTACGCCTGCTCGCCTGGTCGTCCGTCGGCCAGGCCGGCTACCTCCTGGTGCCGCTCGCCGCCGCCGCGTACTCCGACGACCCCGAGCGCTCGATCGGCTCCACCGTCGCCTACGCCCTCATGTACGCCGCGGTGAACCTCGGCGCCTTCGCGGTGGCCGCGCTCGTGAGCCGTACGAAGTCCCGGAACCGGGTCGCCGACTACCGCGGCCTGTACGCGTCCAACCCGCTGACCGCCCTGGCCCTGGCGTTCTTCCTGCTCAGCCTCGCCGGACTGCCACCCGGCATCATCGGCCTCTTCGCCAAGGTCACGGTCTTCTCCGCGGCCGTCGACGCGGGGCTCGGCTGGCTGGCCGTCGTCATGGCCGTCAACGTCGTCATCGCGCTGTTCTACTACCTCCAATGGACTGCCCTGCTGTTCCGGGCGCCCGCCGACGCGACCGAGAAGCACCGGGTCCCCGCCCCTCTCACGGCGGCGATCACCGTGACCGCGGTCCTCGCAGTCGCCCTCTCGGGAGCGCCTCAGCTCATCCTGCGCTTCGCCGACACCGGGCTCTTCTGAGCAGCGGCCGCTTCACACACGCGCGCGTCCGGCACCCGGTCTCCACGCGCGCGTGCCGGACGCCGCGCGGCCGTCACCCGTTCGGACCACCCGCGCTGCCGCGGACGCCAGGGAACTGGCGGCCCTCGCCTGGCGTTGACCAGTACGGAAGGGTCCACTGGACGTGACGCCACGGCACCGGTGGCGACGGAGACCAGGAAGCAACCACAGCGAGCGACACCAGCAAGCAAAGGGTTCCCCTGCTGCACCACTTGGAGGGCGTACCGTGCACCGCCGGCACAACGGGCTCAGGACCGCAGTACTCCTCGGGGGACTGTCCGCGCTCATCATCGTCATCGGCAGCTTCTTCGGCCGAGCGGGGCTCGTCGTCGCCGTCCTCGTCGCCCTGGGCACGAACGCGTACGCGTACTGGAACAGCGACAAGCTCGCGCTGCGCGCGATGCGCGCCCGGCCGGTCAGCGAGTTCGAGGCCCCGGCGCTGTACCGCATGGTCCGCGAGCTCTCCACCCAGGCGCGCCAGCCCATGCCGCGCCTGTACATCTCCCCGACGGAGGCACCGAACGCCTTCGCGACCGGCCGCAACCCGCGCAACGCGGCCGTGTGCTGCACCGAGGGCATCATGCGCCTGCTCGACGAGCGAGAACTGCGCGGCGTCATCGGACACGAGCTGAGTCACGTCTACAACCGCGACATCCTGATCTCCTCCGTCGCCGGCGCCCTGGCCTCCGTGATCATGTTCCTGGTCAACTTCGCCTGGCTTATCCCCATCGGCCGCTCGAACGACGATGACGGACCCGGTTTGCTGGGCATGCTCCTCATCATGATCCTCGGTCCGCTCGCCGCCTCCGTCATCCAACTGGCGATCAGCCGCTCCAGGGAGTACGAGGCCGACGCCTCCGGTGCCCAGCTCACGGGGGACCCGATCGCCCTCGCCGGCGCCCTGCGCAAACTGGAACTGGGCACGAAGCAGCTTCCGCTGCCCCCGGAGCCCAGGATCGAGACCGCCAGCCACATGATGATCGCGAATCCGTTCAGGCCGGGACAGGGGCTCTCGAAGATGTTCTCCACCCACCCGCCGATGGCGGAGCGAATCGCCCGACTCGAAAAGATGGCAGGTCGTCAGCAGTGAAGACCATCCTCAACGTCATTTGGCTCGTGCTCAGCGGCTTCTGGCTGTTCCTCGGCTACCTGGTCGCGGGCGCGCTGCTCTGCATCACGATCATCGGAATCCCATTCGGCATCGCGGCCTTCCGCATCGGTGTCTACGCGCTGTGGCCCTTCGGGTACACGGCGGTCGAGCGCCGCGACGCGGGAGCACCCTCCTGCATCGGCAACGTGCTCTGGCTGGTCCTCGCCGGCTGGTGGCTCGCCATCGGCCACATCGTCACCGGCATCGCGTTGTGCGTCACGATCATCGGCATCCCGCTCGGCATCGCCAACTTCAAGCTGATCCCGGTCTCGCTGCTCCCGATGGGACGCGAGATCGTCCGGACGGACCAGCCGTTCACGGCTACCGCCGGTACGCAAAGGACCGGCTGGTAGGAACCCGTCGCTTCTGCACAACCGCAGGGTTGTCCACAGGCCCGCCCGACTGTCGGTGGCGACCTGCATCATGAGCCCATGACCGAGAACGAGCAGTTGCTGGCACGGGTGGCCGCCAAGGCACGCAACACCCGTTCGTGGGGCTGGGCTTCCCTGCCCGAGCCCGTGGACGAGGCGACGTCGGCCCGTGCCGAGGCCGCCCTGGGCTTCTCCCTCCCACCCCTGCTCGCCGAGCTCTACTCGCGGATAGGGGACGGTGGGTTCGGCCCCGAGTACGGTCTGCTGCCCCTGCTCGACAGCTCGCCTTCAGGCGAGCCCGCCGCGGTGGCCCAGTACCTCGCCAACCGCGAGGGCGCGCTGAAGGACCCAGACTGGCCCTGGCCCGAGGGAGTTCTGCCGATATCCCACTGGGGCTGCGCGATGTACGCGTGCGTGGACTGCCGCTCCCCGCAGGCCACCGTTCTGCTCTTCGAGCCCAACCCCGGAGACGTCGACCAGGCCTGGTTCGTCGACGCCCCGAGCCTCTCGGACTGGCTGCGCGCCTGGATCGAAGGCACGGGCTGGTACGAGGAGGCCAACGAGGGACTGGAGCTGGCTCCGTGGACCGACTTCCCCACCCGCACGGCGAGAAGGCCCACGACGACACCTACAGCGCCCGTGCGGGCACCCTGAGACACGGCACGGCCGACAGGAGCCCGGCCGGTGATCACACCACACTGATCAGCGCAACCACCGGGCGTGATCGGAACGTCTTCCTCACCAGCAGGACATGAACACGCGCGGAGGACGAGCCCACAGCGAGGGGACAGCGCGGGCACAGCGAGAAAGGGCAGGGACACGGCATGACCGTCATCGGCTGGATCATCCTCGGACTGTTGGCCGGAGCCATCGCCAAGTTCCTGCTGCCGGGCCGCGACCCGGGAGGGCTCGTGGGCACGACCCTCATCGGCATCGCAGGGGCGTTCACCGGCGGCTGGATATCGGCCCGCTGGCTGGACCACCCGGTCAGCAAGGACTTTTACGACGGTGCCACCTGGGCGGCGGCCATCGGCGGTTCCCTGGTGCTCCTGATCGCCTACCGGCTCCTGTTCGGCAACTCCCGCGACTGACCACGCCGGAACCACGGCCGGCCGACGGACAGCGGCCGAGCACCGGGACGAACACCGGGACGAACACCGGACGAGGAAGGGCAGGCACCTATGTGCCCGCCCTTCCTCGTCAGCGGGGGCCGTTCCCGCGCCTGGCGTTTCGCGCGTCGTCGAGGCGCCGGCTCAGCAGCTCACCGGTAGTTCACGAACTGCAGAGCGAAGTCGAAGTCCTGGCCCTTCAGCAGGGCGATCACGGCCTGCAGGTCGTCCCGGCTCTTGGAGGTGACCCGCAGCTCCTCGCCCTGCACCTGGGCCTTCACACCCTTGGGGCCCTCGTCGCGGATGAGCTTGGCCACCTTCTTCGCGTTCTCCTGGGAAATGCCCTCCTCGATCGACGCGAAGATCTTGTACTCCTTGCCGGAGAGCTGGGGCTCGCCCGCGTCCAGAGCCTTCAGCGAGATGCCGCGCTTGATCAGCTTGGACTGGAAGACGTCGAGGACAGCGTTCACCCGGTCCTCGGAGTTGGCCTCCATGAGGATCTTCTCGCCGGACCAGGAGATCGAGGCGCCCACGCCCTTGAAGTCGTAGCGCTGCGAGATCTCCTTGGCGGCCTGGTTGAGGGCGTTGTCGACCTCCTGCCGCTCGACCTTCGAGACGATGTCGAAACTGGAGTCGGCCATGTCCTGTGGCTCCTTGTATCTGGGTGCGTGTCGGGCCGCGTATCGGCTCCGTACCGGCGTACAACGGCGGCCGCCGAGCCCCGCAGGGGTCCTCGGCCGCATTCGGACCAGCCTAGCCACCCGCCGCCACTCCAGCGGCGATCAATCGGGTGGCGAAGCACCCCTCCACATCAGGTATTGTTTACGTCGTTGCCACGGAGCACCGCCGGAAGGCGGGTCGACGGGCAGCGAACCCCGGCGGTGTGCCCGAGCGGCCAAAGGGAGCAGACTGTAAATCTGCCGGCTCAGCCTTCCCAGGTTCGAATCCTGGCGCCGCCACACGGGAACGAGAGGCCCCGTGACCTGCCTGAACGGTAGGTCACGGGGCCTCTCGTCATGGGTGGGCGCGATGTGGTGTCCCGAAACGGAGCTCGTGCTGCGGGCAGACTGGTGCCATGGCCGACTCCTCCTCCCGTCGCAGAACCTGCCCCGAGTGCCGTCGCGAGATCGCCGTCGTCGCGGGGCGGTACGCGCGTCATGATCCGCCCGGGGTGCGGCGGAGCGGCGAGCTGGTCTCCTGCCCGGGGTCGCGTCGGCCGGCGCAACTCGATGCGGTGCAGCCGTCTCTGGACGGGTACGTAGTCCCTGACTTTCCAGGGCAGTTGCCGCTGTTCTGACCGTCCGTGCCGGGGAGCTCCGCGCACCTCGTGCGCTCAGTTGCCGGCCACCGACTTCACCGCCACCGACACGGGCGTCGAACCGCTGATCAGCTCCAGAGTCAGGCCGTTCGTGGCCGGGGTGTCGACCAGTTCCGCCAGTACTGCGGCCACGTCGTCGCGCGGGACCGGGCCTCGGCCGGTGTGGGCCTCCAGGCGTACGAGGCCGGTGCCGGCGTCGTCCGTCAGCGCGCCCGGGCGCAGGATCGTCCAGTCCAGCGCGTCCAGCGAACGCACGTATGCGTCGGCCTCGCCCTTGGCGCGCTGGTAGACGTCGAAGATCTCGTCTCCCTCGTGGTGCGGGTCCGCGCCCATGGAGGACACGACCACCAGGCGCCGCACGCCCGACCGGACCGCCGCGTCCGCGAAGAGGACGGCTGCCGCCTTGTCCACGGTGTCCTTGCGGGCCGCTCCGCTTCCGGGGCCCGCGCCGGCCGCGAAGACCGCCGCGTCCGCGCCCTCCAGCCGCTCCGCGACCTCCTCGACCGAGGCCGACTCCAGGTCGAGCACGACCGGTTCGGCGCCGACCGCACGCAGATCGTCGGCCTGCTCGGCCTTGCGGATGATGCCCGCCGCCTCGTCGCCACGCGCGGCGAGCAAGCGCTCCAGCCGCAGCGCGATCTGTCCATGACCACCAGCGATGACAATGCGCATGTCTTCGACCGTACGCCCCGACGGCCGCCCGCGCCGCACGACTTCGGCCGCATCCCACCGGACTCCGCATGCCACCGGACTCCGCATGCCACGGGACGCCGCATGCCACGGGACACCGCATCCCCACCGGACGCCGCACCCCCACCGGACGCCGCATCCCATCGCATCGGAGCGTTGTCCGTTCCCAACGCACCGCAGGGACGCCCGTCCCCGCCGCACCGGACGCCCGCGTCCCACCGGACGCGCACCGCGCTCCCTCAGGACGCTTCCCCACAGCCCCCACGTCCCCCGCGCCCCTGCCGAGGCAGCCCGAGATCCGTCGCGGTCGTCGAGTCGCCGTACTCCCGTACCGCGCTGGTCCGCGCCACCACGCGCCCCCGGTGCACCACGATCCGGCTGTACGCCAGTGAGAGCGCCCCCGCCAGGCGGTCACCGCGTACCGCGAGGAGCTCGGCCGGAAAGCCCGCCTCGACCCGTACCTCGGGCAGCCCCAGGGCCGCCCGCGCCGCCGCGCTCACCGCGTCGTACGCGTCCTCGGGGCCCAGCCCGTGGCACGAGGCCAGCAGGTAGGCCGCCTCCAGGGGGTCACCGCGCCCGACCGGGTTGGACACATCCCGCAGCGCACCGCTCCCGGCGGCGACCCGTACCCCGGCCGCACGCAACAGCCGTACCGGAGCGGTGCCGTCGCGGTGGTCGACGGCTCCGCAGACGCCCTGCGGCAGGCACACGACCGTCACTCCGGCCGCCGCGAGCTGGTCCGCGGCCCGGGAGGCCGCCTCGGCGGGCAGCCGGCCCAGGCCGTCGCACGGGCCGAAGGTCACTCCGGGGCGCAGCCCGCCCGCCATCGCCGTCAGCCGGGCCAGCCGCGCCGGGTCGGCGGCGTCCGTGTGCAGGTCGACCGGACAGCCGTGCTCGGCGGCGACCTCCAGGGCAGCTTCCACGTACCCGGTCGGATCGGGGTCCAGGTCCGGACACCCGCCCACCACGTCCGCGCCCATCTTGACCGCGTCCCGCAGTATCGCTACCCCGTCGGCCCCCGCCACGCCGGTCAGCACCCGGGGCATCGCCACCGCGGTCAGCTCCGCCAGCCCGCGCAGCGAGCGCCGCGCCCGCAGTACGGCGGTCAGCGCGCCGAGCCCCGCGACGTCGCCCACACGCACGTGGGCCCGTAGCGCGGTCGCCCCGTGCCCCAGCTGGAGCAGGGCGGCCTCGGTGGCCCGGCGCTGGACGTCCAGGGGGTCGTAGGAGACGGGGCCCGCGGTGCCGGCCGTCAGTGCCGTGTCGCCGTGGACGTGGGGTTCGGCCGGGGCGGGGAGGAGCAGGTAGCCGGTGAGGTCCACTCGGGCGCCGGGGCCGGGCGGGTGCGCCGGCGTCAGACTGCCGGCCGTGCCGACCGCCTCGATGCGCCCGCCGTACAGCCGTACGTCCACGGTCCGGCCGTCGGTGAGCCGCGCCCCGGACAGCAGGAGCGAGCCGCGGTCGGCGGGGTCCGAGGGGGAGGGCGAGTGGGGCGGCTGCGGCTGGCTGTCGGGCATCGCGCTCCTCTGGGCTCGGGACTGCGCAGTGGTGGGACGCAAGATCACGCAGAGTGAGGCGAGCCTAGGACGGTGATCAGCCCGTGGCGCGGAGGAGCGCAATAGTCGTACCGGTGCGGTCCGCTGTGTCGATGGCCCGCTGGAGGCCCCCCGGGGACGGGTGGGCGGGAGGCCGACAGGTCTGGGCGGGGAGGGCGGGGGCAAGGAGGGGGCGGGGCGAGGCGAGGCGTGGAACGGGACTGGGACGGGGCGAGGACGAGGCGAGGACGGACGGGGGGACGGGCTGGGACAGGGGCGGCGAAACGGATTTGGGCGAACGGCGGGCGACCGTGTAATGTCTTCATCGCTCGCCCCAATAGCTCAGTCGGCAGAGCGTCTCCATGGTAAGGAGAAGGTCAACGGTTCGATTCCGTTTTGGGGCTCTGGTGTGAGAGGTACCCGTCGCGAGGCGGGGCCCGATCGCATCACAGCGGTGTAGCTCAGTCGGTAGAGCAAGCGGCTCATAATCGCTGTGTCACCGGTTCAAGTCCGGTCACCGCTACTTTCAGTAGCCGATTGCGGGGTCGGTCCTTCAATCGGCTACTCTTTCCTGCGTTAATACCATCAATCCGTTCGTCAAGGAGCACTCACGTGGCTGCCACCGACGTCCGCCCGAAGATCACGCTGGCCTGCGTGGAGTGCAAGGAGCGGAACTACATCACCAAGAAGAACCGGCGTAACAACCCGGACCGACTGGAGATGAAGAAGCACTGCCCGCGTTGCAACGCGCACACCGCGCACCGCGAAACGCGATAAAACAGGCTCGTACACGAGGCCGTCCCCGAGGCTTGGGGGCGGCCTCGTGTCGTTTTGGGCAACGGTGCCGAGGCGGCACCGGCACCCGCAGGCCGGCCACCCCAACCCATAGTTCACCTAGCTCACCCAGCTCACCAATAGCCGCAAGCGAGCAGCAGGAGGTTGCGAGTCCATGGCGCTCGACCAGTCGTTCGTGGGGCGGACGTATCCGCCGACCGCGCCCTACGAGGTGGGCCGGGAGAAGATCCGCGAGTTCGCGGAGGCGGTGGGTGACGCCAACCCGGCGTACACGGACACGGCGGCCGCGAAGGCGCTCGGTCATCCGGACGTGATCGCTCCGCCGACCTTCGTGTTCTCGATCACGTTCAGGGCGGCGGGTCAGGTCATCGAGGACCCGCAGCTCGGCCTGGACTACAGCCGGGTGGTGCACGGCGACCAGAAGTTCGCTTACGCCCGTCCGGTGCGCGCCGGTGACCGGCTCACGGTCACCTCGACCATCGAGGCGATCAAGTCGATGGCGGGCAACGACATCCTGGACATCCGCGGCGAGGTCCACGACGAGGCCGGCGAGCACGTCGTGACCGCCTGGACCAAGCTCGTGGCCCGCGCGGCAGAGGAGGCGTGAGCGTCCCATGACACAGCCATCGACACAGCCCACGACACAGCCCACGGCGCAGTCCGTGAAGCAGCCCGGGACGGCTCCCATGACGGCGAAGGTCGCGTACGCCGACGTCGAGGTCGGCACCGAACTGCCCGTGCGGAGCTTCCCCGTGGACCGCGCCACCCTCGTGCGGTACGCGGGCGCCTCCGGCGACTTCAACCCGATCCACTGGAACGAGAAGTTCGCCAAGGAGGTGGGCCTGCCGGACGTCATCGCGCACGGCATGTTCACCATGGCCGAGGCGATCCGTGTGGTCACCGACTGGACCGGCGACCCGGGTGCGGTCGTGGAGTACGGCGTCCGGTTCACCAGGCCCGTCGTGGTCCCGGACGACGGCCAGGGCGCCGTGATCGAGGTCAGCGGCAAGGTGGCGGCCAAGCTCGACGACAACGCGGTTCGCGTCGACCTGACGGTCACCAGCGCCGGCCAGAAGGTCCTCGGCATGTCCCGGGCGGTCGTACGACTCGCCTGAGACCGCCAGCGGCGGGCCCTCCTGCTCCTGGTAACGACGGGAGCAGGAGGGGCTGGCGGGTACGGCAGAGGGTTGACGGGTGCAGGCTGAGGCCAACCGGTGTGGCCGAGGCCGACGGGGGCCCATCCGGGCCCGCCCCGCTCCCTGGGCGACCGATGAGTTCGGACGGCGGACCGGGTCTGCCCTGACATGACCCGAATCATCGCTGACATCTCGGTCTCCCTCGACGGCTTCGTCACCGGGCCCGACCCCGGCCCGGGCGCGGGTCTGGGCGCCGGCGGAGAAGCCCTGCACACCTGGGTGTTCTCCGATGACCCCGACGACCACCGGGTCGTGCGTGATGCGACCGCCCGCTCGGGTGCCGTCGTCCTCGGCCGTCGGCTCTTCGACGTGGTCGACGGGCCGAACGGCTGGGACGACACGTTCGGATACGGCGCCGGTGAGGTCGGCAAGCCCGCGTTCGTCGTCCTGACGAGCTCGCTGCCCGAGTCGGTGCGCCTCACGGGCCTCGACTGGACGTTCGTCACCACCGGTATGCCAGACGCCCTCACCGCCGCGCGCGAGCGTGCCGAGGCGGCGGCTTCGGACAGCGGCAAGGAGCTCGACGTCGTCCTCATGGGCGGCGGCGCCACGATCGGCTCGGCGCTCGACGCCGGCCTGGTCGACGGCCTGACACTGCACCTCGCGCCCGTGGTGCTGGGGGCCGGGACGCCGCTGTTCACCGGAGGAGTACCCCGCACGCTGGTGCAGCGCAGCGTGATCCCGACAACGACCGCGACGCACCTGACCTACGACATCCTGTGAGTCGGCACCCTGTGAGGAGGGCGGTTGACCACGGCGGTTGCCGAGGCGATTGACCAGGTGATCGACGAGGGCGGCCGGGTGCATCCGCAGGCGGTAGTGGGAGGTAGCGGGCAGTTGTGCGGCCGGCCCGGGTCTGCTGATTGACACAGTTAGTGATTGAGCACTAACTTACTCGCATGGTCAGGATGAGCGCAGAGGAGCGGCGTGAGAGCGTCATTCGCGCGGCGATGAGCGAGTTCGCCCGGGGCGGCTATCACGGCACGTCCACGGACGCCATCGCCAAGCGGGTGGGAGTCTCCCAGCCGTACCTCTTCCGGCTCTTTCCGGGCAAGAAGGCGATCTTCCTCGCGGTGGCGGAACGCTGTCTCCAGGACATGCGCCGGGTCTTCGAGGTGTCGTCCGAGGGCCTGCACGGCGAGGACGCCCTGCAGGCCATGGCCGAGGCCTACACGCGGCTGATCAGCGAGCAGCCCGAGCAGCTCCAGATGCAGTTGCAGGTGTACGTCACGGTCGCGGCGGCGGAGGCGGCAGGGGATCGCGAGTTCGGGGAGATGGTCCGCAGGGGCTGGCTGGATCTCTGGGACGCCGTACGTCTGCCCCTGGGCGGCGATGTCGGCGAGGCGACGACCTTCATGGCGTACGGCATGCTCATCAACGCACTGGCCGGCATGGGCTTCCCGCCGGAGCACCGGATCTGGGACGGCCTCCACATCTCGGCGCAGGTCAGGCGGAGTGGGGAAGACGCGTAGGGATGCATCGGTGCGCGACACGCACGGAGGCATGCGGATCTGCGTGGATCTGCGTGGATCTGTGCGGATGCGGAAGCGGAAGCGGAAGCGTGCCGGCGGGCAGGGAACTGCCGGATTGAGCCCTTTCGTATGCGCCAGAAAATTAGTTATTGATCACTAATCAAAATGACCGCAAGCAGTGAGCACCTTGTGGGGGAGAGATGTCACGACAAAGCGCACGTCGCGGGGGAGCGGGATGGGCCCTCGTCATCACCAGCGTCGCCGGTTTCATGGCGGCCCTGGACAACCTCGTCGTCACCACCGCCCTGCCATCCATCCGGGAGGATCTGGGCGGGGAACTGCACGACCTGGAATGGACCGTGAGCGCCTACACGCTCACCTTCGCGGTGCTGCTGATGTTCGGCGCGGCCCTCGGTGACCGCTTCGGCCGCCGCAGGCTCTTCGTGGTCGGTCTCACCGTCTTCACCGGCGCATCGGCCGCCGCGGCCCTGGCGCCCGGCATCGACTCGCTCATCGCCGCCCGCGCGGTCCAGGGCGTCGGTGCGGCGATCATGATGCCGCTCACGCTGACCATCCTGACGGCCGCCGTGCCCGCCGAACGGCGCGGAATGGCATACGGAATCTGGGGCGCCGTCAACGGGCTCGCCGTGGCGTCCGGCCCGCTGGTCGGCGGCAGCCTCACCGAGCACATTTCCTGGCAGTGGATCTTCTGGCTGAACGTTCCGCTGGGGCTCGCCCTGCTGCCGCTCGCCCGCCTCCGCCTCTCCGAGTCGTACGGCACCGGCGCCCCGCTCGACATTCCCGGCACGTTGCTCGCCAGCGGCGGACTCTTCGGCATCGTCTACGGGCTGGTCCGCGGCCCCGTCGACGGCTGGACCGGCCCTGTCGTACTGACCGCTCTGTTCGCCGGCGCGGCGCTGCTGACCGGCTTCGTCCGTCACGGCATCAACAGCAAGAACGCCATGCTCCCCATGAGGCTCTTCCGATCCCGTGCCTTCTCCGGAATCAACGCGGCGAGCCTGCTGATGTTCCTGGGGATGTTCGGTTCGATCTTCCTTCTCAGTCAGTACATGCAGTACGTGCTCGGCTACACGCCCACCGAGGCGGGGCTGCGCATGCTGCCCTGGACCGGCATGCCGATGTTGGTCGCTCCGATCGCCGGCATCCTGTCGGACCGGATCGGAGGGCGTCCGGTCCTCGCCACCGGACTCTTCCTCCAGGCGGCCGGCCTCGGCTACCTCGCCTCCGTGATCACGGCGGACGCCTCCTACGCCGTCCAGTTGCCGGGGCTGATCCTCAGCGGCATCGGCATGGCCCTGTTCTTCGCACCCGCCTCCGCCCTGGTGATGTCCAGCGTCGTCCCGAAGGAGCAGGGCGTCGCCTCCGGCGCCAACAACGCCCTGCGGGAGGTGGGCGGTGCGCTCGGCATCGCGGTCATGGCCTCGATCTTCGCGGCACAGGGCGGCTACGAGTCCGGGCAGTCCTTCGTCGACGGGCTGCGGCCGGCGGTCGCGGTGGGCGCCGGGCTGGTGGCACTGGGAGGCCTCGCGGCACTGCTGGTCCCGTCCCGCCGCCGGGACGGCCAAGCGCCCATGGACGAGCAGGGGCCCGCGGACGAGCACGGGCCGGAGTCGGTGACCGAGCCGGCGCTCGTCGCGGCCGGTGGAGCGACCGGTGCACCGGCCGGTGGAGCGACGGGTGCAACGGCCGGTGCAACGGCCGGTGCGCCGGCCGGTGGAGCGGCCGATGGAGCGCCCTCCCGCTGACCGCCTGACATCCGAGAGCCAGGACATGGACGGCACACGGACGACCCACGGAACGAACCGCAGAAGCACCCACGGAACGAACTACGGAACGAACCGCAGAACAACCGCAGGACAAACCACGGAACAAGCCGCAAAAGGAGCCCGAGATGCCCACCCTCCCCTGGACCGTGCCGAACCGGCCGCCGCAGGCCACCGAGGTCCACGTCTTCGCCTCCCGTTTCGAGACCCGCTCGCTGTGGGGAGCGCTGAGGTTCCTGGCGCGCACGCCGGGTGTGTGGCGCCAGATCAGGGGCGCGCCCGGAGCGTACGGCGCTTCCCTGAAGGCGGAACCCTTCAAGCGGACCTTCTGGACGCTGTCCGCGTGGGAGTCGCCCGAGGCGCTCAAAGCGTTCGCCCACTCCGGTGCCCACGCGCCGATCTCCCGCGGGCTGTCCGCGCAGATGCGGGACTCGAAGTTCGCCTCCTGGCCGGCACCGAGCGACGAGCTCCCGGTGAGCTGGGCCGAGGTACGAGAGCGCCTGAAGTGAGAGCCGGCTGCGGACGGATATGAGGACGGAAACGCCCCGGCCGACCGGTCGGGGCGTTTCCCGCTGCCCGGGGCTGTCGGTGCGGTCTCGTAGTCTTGAGCGCGTGCAGGAACTCCACGACGCTCCCCTCGCCCCGCTGACCACCTTCCGGCTGGGAGGACCGGCGACCCGGCTGGTCACGGCCACGACCGACGCCGAGGTGATCGCCGCCGTCCGCGAGGCCGACGACACCGGCGCGCCCCTGCTCCTCATCGGCGGTGGATCCAACCTGGTCATCGGCGACAAGGGCTTCGAGGGCACCGCCCTGCGCATCGCCACGCGCGGCCTCTCCCTCGACGGCACGACGCTGGAGCTTGCGGCCGGCGAGACCTGGACCGACGCCGTCGCCCGTACCGTCGAGGCCGGGCTCGCCGGCGTCGAGTGCCTGGCCGGCATCCCCGGCTCGGCGGGCGCCACCCCCATCCAGAACGTCGGCGCGTACGGCCAGGAGGTCTCCTCCACGATCACCGAGGTGATCGCGTACGACCGCAGGTCCCGCGAGACGATCGCCCTCACCAACACCGACTGCGGCTTCTCCTACCGCCACAGCCGATTCAAGGCGGAGCCCGAGAGGTACGTCGTCCTGCGCGTCCGCTTCGAGCTGGAGAACGCCGACGGGCTCTCCGCGCCCCTCCGATACGCCGAGACGGCCCGCGCCCTCGGTGTGGCGCCCGGCGAGCGGGTACCGCTGGACGAAGCCCGTGACACCGTGCTGAAGCTGCGGGCCGGCAAGGGCATGGTCCTGGACCCCGAGGACCACGACACCTGGTCGGCCGGGTCGTTCTTCACCAACCCGATCCTCACGGAGGAGGAGTTCGCCGCCTTCCGCGCCCGCGTGGACGAGCGCCTCGGCACCGGCGTCGAGCCGCCCGCCTTCCCGGCCGGGGAGGGCCGTATCAAGACCTCCGCGGCCTGGCTGATCGACAAGGCCGGCTTCACCAAGGGCTACGGCACCGGCCCCGCCCGCATCTCCACCAAACACACCCTCGCCCTCACCAACCGCGGCGAGGCGACCACGGAGGACCTGCTCGCACTGGCGCGCGAGGTCGTCGCCGGGGTCCGTGAGGCCTTCGGCGTCACACTGGTCAACGAACCGGTGACGGTCGGCGTCAGCCTCTAGCCGAGTCCCGAGTCCCGAGTCCCGAGTCCCGAGTCCCGAGTCCCGAGTCCCGAGGGCGTCAGTAGGCCACCCCCACGCCCTGCTTGACGGTCCCCGCGTCCTCGACCATCGCGAGCATCGCGTGGGCGACGTCGGCGCGGCCCACGAAACGGCCCTTGGACGGGAAGCCCCCGACCACCGTCCGGTACCGGCCGGACAGGGGCTTGTCCTGCAGCCGCGGTGGCCGGAGAGCCGTCCAGTCGGTGGCGCTGCGCGCCAGTTCGGCCTCCATGGCGCGCAGATCGGCGTAGACGTCCTTGAGGAGGGCGGACACGACGCCGCGTGCGCCCCGGTCCAGCAGGCCGGCGTCCCGCGGCTCGGGCCCGACCGGGGCGGCACTGACGACCAGCAGCCTGCGCACGCCTTCCGCCTCCATCGCTCCGAGCACCGTCCGGGTCAGCCTGGTCGCGACCCCGGCGTCGGCGCGGCGGCGCGGGCCGAGCCCGGACAGCACGGCATCGCGCCCGGCCACCGCCGGCCGTACCGCTGCCGCGTCGCCCGGATCCGCGCGGAAGACCTCCAGGCGCTCGCCGGTCACGGACAGCCGCGCGGGATCCCGCACGACGGCCGTGACCTGGTGTCCGGCACCGAGTGCCTGCCGGACGACCTCCTGGCCGATGCCTCCGGTGGCACCGAAGACGGTGAGCTTCATGGCGTACTCCGTTCCGCGCGGCGGCGTGGCCGCGCTCTGACTGATGCGCCTGGCTGGCGTTCCTCAGTGGGTGAGTACTCACTCACCACTCGCTACCTTAGGGTGAGTAAGTACTCACCCATTCGTCAAGCCCGACTGGAGCAGTCATGCCGCCCGCCAAGCCGGTCCGGGAACGCATCCTGGACGCCGCCCACGAGCTGATGCTGACCGTCGGGCTGGCCCGCGCCACCACGAAGGAGATCGCGAGGGGAGCCGACTGCTCCGAGGCCGCGCTGTACAAGCACTTCGCGAGCAAGGAGGAGCTCTTCATCCGCGTGCTGTCCGAACGGCTGCCGCGGCTGACCCCCCTGCTCCGAGGCCTCGCCGCCGAGCCGGACCGTGCCGACCTGGAGGAGAACCTCACCGAGATCGCCCGCCAGGCCGCTCTGTTCTACGAGCAGAGCTTCCCGATCGCCGCCTCGTTGTACGCCCAGACGCAGCTCAAGCGACGGCACGACGACGCGATGCGCGAGTTGGGGACCGGGCCGCACCTGCCGATCGAGGGCCTCGACGCCTACCTGCGCACCGAGCAGGCCGCGGGGCGCGTCCGCGCCGACGCGGACACCTTCGCCGCCGCGTCGCTGCTGCTGGGTGCCTGTTCGCAGCGGGCGTTCGCGTACGACGCGACGCGGAGCGGTGTCCGGCCGCCGGTGGACGAGTTCGCGCGGCGGCTGGCCCGGACACTGCTCGCGGGGATCTCCTGAACTGACGCCCGGCGCGGGTGCGGGGCCCGGACGCGGCCCGGAACGCGAGACGGACGAGGACGGACCCGGACGGACACGGACGGACGCGGACGGACGCGGGACGGTCACTACTCGGTCAGCCAGGCGTCCACCCCCGCCAGCAGCTTCCCCTTCACATCCTCCGGAGCGGCCGACCCCCGCACCGACTGGCGGGCCAGTTCCGCCAGCTCCGCGTCCGTGAAGCCGTGGTGGTCCCGTGCGATCTCGTACTGGGCGGCCAGCCGCGACCCGAACAGCAGCGGATCGTCCGCGCCCAGCGCCATCGGCACCCCCGCCTCGAACAGGGTCCGCAGCGGCACGTCCTCGGGCTTCTCGTACACGCCCAGGGCGACGTTCGACGCCGGGCACACCTCGCACGTCACCTGCCGGTCCGCCAGCCGCTTCAGCAGCCGGGGGTCCTCCGCCGCCCGCACCCCGTGCCCGATCCGGTCGGCCTCCAGGTCGTCCAGGCAGTCCCGCACGGACAGCGGCCCGGTCAGCTCGCCCCCGTGCGGCGCGGAGAGCAGCCCGCCGTCCCGCGCGATCGCGAACGCCCGGTCGAAGTCCCGGGCCATGCCCCGCCGCTCGTCGTTGGAGAGCCCGAACCCGACCACGCCCCGGTCCGCGTACCGCACCGCGAGCCGGGCCAGCGTCCGCGCGTCCAGGGGGTGCTTCATCCGGTTCGCGGCGACCAGCACCCGCATCCCGATCCCGGTGTCCCGCACGGTCGTCTCCACCGCGTCGAGAATGACCTCCAGCGCCGGGATCAGCCCACCCAGCCTCGGCGCGTACGACGTCGGGTCCACCTGGATCTCCAGCCACCCCGACCCGTCGCGCAGGTCCTCCTCCGCGGCCTCCCGGACCAGCCGCTGGATGTCCTCCGGCTCTTGCAGGCACGACCGCGCCGCGTCGTACAGCCGCTGGAAGCGGAACCAGCCCCGCTCGTCCGTCGCCCGCAGCTTCGGCGACTCCCCGCGGCCCAGTGCCTCGGTCAGCGTCTCGGGCAGCCGCACGCCGTGTTTGTCGGCCAGTTCCAGCAGGGTCGCGGGCCGCATCGATCCGGTGAAATGCAGGTGGAGATGGGCCTTCGGCAGTTCAGAGACATCACGTACACGCTCCATTCCGTGATCCTGCCGCACGACACGCCCGGACCGACAGCACTTTCCCCGTACGTGGTCTTGCTCGCACAAAGAAACAGGGGCCGCACCTCGACGCCGAGGTGCGGCCCCTGCCGGGGAAGCGGGAGAAGCGGTGCTCAGTCCCGCGCCTCCGCCAGCAGCTTCTGGATCCGGCTCACGCCCTCGACGAGGTCCTCGTCCCCGAGCGCGTACGACAGCCGCAGGTACCCGGGCGTGCCGAACGCCTCACCCGGCACCACCGCGACCTCGGCCTCCTCCAGGATGAGCGCGGCCAGCTCGACCGTGTTCTGCGGGCGCTTGCCGCGGATCTCCTTGCCGAGGAGCGCCTTCACCGACGGGTACGCGTAGAACGCGCCCTTGGGCTCCGGGCACAGCACGCCGTCGATCTCGTTGAGCATCCGCACGATGGTCTGACGGCGCCGGTCGAAGGCCTCCCGCATCTTCGCCACGGCGTCCAGGTCCCCGGAGACCGCGGCGATCGCCGCCGCCTGGGCCACGTTGGACACGTTGGACGTGGCGTGCGACTGGAGGTTCGTCGCGGCCTTGACGACATCCTTCGGGCCGATGACCCACCCGACCCGCCAGCCGGTCATCGCGTACGTCTTCGCCACACCGTTGACCACGATGCACTTGTCGCGCAGCTCGGGCAGCAGTGCGGGCATGGACACGGAGAAGGCGTCGCCGTAGACGAGGTGCTCGTAGATCTCGTCGGTGAGCACCCACAGACCGTGCTCGACGGCCCACTGGCCGATCGCCTCGGTGTCGGCCTCGCTGTACACGGCACCCGTCGGGTTCGACGGCGACACGAAGAGGACGACCTTGGTCTTCTCGGTGCGCGCGGCCTCCAGCTGCTCCACGCTGACCCGGTAGCCGGTCGTCTCGTCGGCGACGACCTCGACCGGGACACCGCCGGCCAGCCGGATCGACTCCGGGTACGTCGTCCAGTACGGCGCCGGGACGATGACCTCGTCGCCCGGGTCGAGGATCGCGGCGAACGCCTCGTAGATGGCCTGCTTGCCGCCGTTGGTGACCAGGATCTGCGACGGGTCGACCTCGTAGCCGGAGTCGCGCAGCGTCTTCGCGGCGATGGCGGCCTTCAGCTCGGGCAGCCCGCCGGCCGGCGTGTAGCGGTGGTACTTCGGGTTCTTGCACGCCTCGATGGCGGCCTCGACGATGTAGTCCGGGGTCGGGAAGTCGGGCTCACCGGCGCCGAAGCCGATCACCGGACGTCCGGCGGCCTTGAGGGCCTTGGCCTTGGCGTCCACGGCGAGGGTGGCGGACTCGGAGATCGCACCGACTCGGGCGGAGACCCGGCGCTCGGTGGGAGGGGTTGCAGCGCTCATGGACCCATCGTTCCAGACCGGAAACTCCCCGGGTACACGGGTTTCACGGACTGAACAGGACACGGCACCGGGCGGGTCAAGGGCGGGGCACGGGCGGTGGACAGCCCTGAACACCAGTCCGGACGTGCTTTCTGTTCGACGCCCGGCCGTTGAGCACGTACACTCTCACCTCGTTGGCCTTCAGCGGTCCGCGCCCACCCGGTGCACTCCAAGCATCCGGGCGTATGCGGTACGTTGGGGGACACACAAAGGGTCGTAGCTCAATTGGTAGAGCACTGGTCTCCAAAACCAGCGGTTGGGGGTTCAAGTCCCTCCGGCCCTGCTACACACACCTTCGCCAGGATGTGTGCGCATGTACGTACAGCAATGCACCGCCGTGCGGCTCCAACCGGGCGCGGCACGGCCACGACCCGGAATCAGGTGAGGACGAGTGACGGACGCCGTGGGCTCCATCGACATGCCTGATGCCGAGGACGAGGCGCCGGACTCCAAGAAGAAGTCCCGCAAGGGCGGCAAGCGTGCCAAGAAGGGCCCGCTGAAGCGCCTCGCGCTTTTCTACCGCCAGATCGTCGCGGAGCTGCGCAAGGTCGTCTGGCCCAGCCGTAACCAGCTGACGACGTACACCACCGTCGTGATCATCTTCGTGGTCATCATGATCGGCCTGGTGACTCTGATTGACTATGGCTTCAGTCACGCCGCCAAGTACGTCTTCGGCTGAGTCGAGAGCGAAGGGCGCCGAGGTACCCGGCGCCCCTTTCGCGTGTTCCACCCCTATGTATCCAGGAAGAAGCAGCCACCGTGTCTGACCCGAACGTGAACGACGCCATCGAGCCGGTCGAGTCCGTCAAGGACGAGCCCGGCACCTTCGAGGGCGCCGACAACGAGGACACCGAGGCCTCCGCCGAGGCCGAGGCTGCCGACGACGCCGTCGTCGCGGACGCGGACGAGACCGCTGAGGCCGAGGGCGAGCCCGCCGAAGACGAGACCGCCGAGGCCGCGGACGAGTCCGCCGAAGCGGAGACCGCAGAGGCCGCGGAGCCCGGGGCCGAGGCAGAGGCCGCGGAGCCCGAGGCCGAGGTCGACCCGATCGAGGCGCTCCGCCAGGAACTGCGCGTCCTGCCCGGCGAGTGGTACGTGATCCACACGTACGCCGGTTACGAGAACCGCGTGAAGACCAACCTCGAGCAGCGCGCCGTCTCGCTGAACGTCGAGGACTACATCTTCCAGGCCGAGGTGCCGCAGGAAGAGGTCGTCCAGATCAAGAACGGCGACCGCAAGACGATCCGGCAGAACAAGCTGCCCGGCTACGTCCTCGTCCGCATGGACCTGACCAACGAGTCCTGGGGTGTCGTCCGCAACACCCCCGGCGTCACCGGCTTCGTCGGCAACGCCTACGACCCGTACCCGCTGACGCTGGACGAGATCGTCAAGATGCTCGCCCCGGAGGCCGAGGAGAAGGCCGCCCGCGAGGCCGCCGAGGCCGAGGGCAAGCCGGCTCCGCAGCGCAAGGTCGAGGTCCAGGTCCTGGACTTCGAGGTCGGCGACTCGGTCACCGTCACCGACGGCCCGTTCGCGACGCTCCAGGCCACGATCAACGAGATCAACGCCGACTCGAAGAAGGTCAAGGGTCTCGTCGAGATCTTCGGCCGCGAGACCCCGGTCGAGCTCAGCTTCGACCAGATCCAGAAGAACTAGTACCTCTCACCGGTACTCCTCTGGACGTACTGCTTCCGAGCAGGTCAGGCAGACGCTCGCGCGTCGTCTGACCTGCTCGGTTTTTGGCCGCACATCCATACCCGTTATCGTTGTGCGGTATGCCTGTGTCCGGGTCGCCCCCGGACGCGGGCAGGACCCGAATCGAAAGGACCCGGAGAGCTATGCCTCCCAAGAAGAAGAAGGTCACGGGGCTCATCAAGCTCCAGATCCAGGCCGGTGCCGCGAACCCGGCCCCGCCGGTCGGCCCCGCGCTGGGTCAGCACGGCGTCAACATCATGGAGTTCTGCAAGGCCTACAACGCCGCGACCGAGTCGCAGCGCGGTTGGGTCATCCCGGTGGAGATCACGGTCTACGAGGACCGCTCCTTCACCTTCATCACGAAGACGCCGCCGGCCGCCAAGATGATCCTCAAGGCCGCGGGCGTGGAGAAGGGCTCCGGCGAGCCGCACAAGACCAAGGTCGCGAAGATCACGCGTGACCAGGTCCGCGAGATCGCCACCACCAAGATGCCCGACCTCAACGCCAACGACCTGGACCAGGCGGAGAAGATCATCGCCGGTACCGCTCGTTCCATGGGCGTCACGGTCGAGGGCTGACCTCCACCCCCGTAAGCAAGCCGCGCGGCGGTAGCCGCAAGGCCAGGACAGTGTGGCAGGGCCTGCTCGGCCCGGACCACGACTCCTAAGAAGCCACCAGGAGCAGTAGTGAGCAAGCGCAGCAAGTCTCTCCGCGCTGCGGACGAGAAGATCGACCGGGACAAGCTCTACGCCCCGCTCGAGGCCGTCCGTCTCGCCAAGGAGACCTCCACGACCAAGTTCGACGGCACCGTCGAGGTCGCCTTCCGCCTGGGTGTCGACCCGCGCAAGGCCGACCAGATGGTCCGTGGCACCGTGAACCTCCCGCACGGCACCGGTAAGACCGCCCGGGTCCTGGTCTTCGCGACCGGTGACCGTGCCGAGGCCGCGACCGCCGCGGGCGCCGACATCGTCGGCTCCGACGAACTGATCGACGAGGTGTCGAAGGGCCGTCTGGACTTCGACGCCGTCGTCGCCACCCCGGACCTCATGGGCAAGGTCGGCCGCCTCGGCCGCGTCCTCGGCCCGCGTGGTCTGATGCCGAACCCGAAGACCGGCACCGTGACCCCGGACGTGGCCAAGGCCGTGACCGAGATCAAGGGCGGCAAGATCGAGTTCCGCGTCGACAAGCACTCGAACCTGCACTTCATCATCGGCAAGTCGTCCTTCGACGACACCCAGCTGGTGGAGAACTACGCCGCGGCGCTGGAGGAGATCCTCCGCCTGAAGCCGTCCGCCGCCAAGGGCCGCTACATCAAGAAGGCCGCCATCAGCACCACGATGGGCCCCGGCATCCCGGTCGACTCCAACCGCACCCGCAACCTCCTCGTCGAGGAGGACCCGGCGGCGGTCTGAGCCCACGGCTCGCCCAACCGGTTCACGGGCCCCGCACCTTCCGAGGTGCGGGGCCCGTTCCCTTTTCCCGTACGGGTGCCCGATCGCTGGGCTAGCGTGCGGACAGCGCGGCATCGCGCAGGGGCACGCGGGGACAGCACGGGCACACGGGGACAAGGGGTGGGCGTATGACGGGCACGACGGCACGCCGTACGGTCGTCTGGATGGCGGTGACGGCCGCGCTGGCGTGCGTCACCGCCTGCACCTCCTCCGGCGGGTCCGCCGACTCCACCGATTCCCCCCACGCCACCGACCGGTCGACGCGGTCGCTGCGCTCCGTGGAGCGGGCCACCGGACGGGCGGGTTCGGCGAGGGTCGAGTCCACGACCGTCATGGGCCGCGAGCTGTCCCTGGACGCCGTCGGCGCCCTCGGCTGGAGCGACGGCCTCACCGGCACCCTGACGATCACGTACACCGGCGGCACCACCGCCGCGGCCATGCGCCGGCTCGGCACCACCGCCATGGAGGCCCGGTACCTGCCCGACGCCTACTACGCGAAGATGGGCGACGAGTTCGCCGACCGGGTGGGCGGCAGGCACTGGATCAGGTACGTCTACGCCGACCTGGAGGGCCTGGACGGCGGCACGGGTGCCGGCTTCGCGGACCAGATGCGCGAGACCACGCCCCATCAGACGGTGAAGCGGCTGCTGGCCGCCGACGATGTCCGCGAGGTCGGCGAGGAGACGACCCGCGGCCGGCGCACCACGCACTGGACCGGCACGGTGGACGGCGCGGTGGACGGCACGATGGCCCAGACCGTCGACATCTGGGTCGACGACCGGGACCTGCTGGTCAAGAAGGTCGAGCGGGGGCGGACGGAGACCGGGGCGCTGACCCAGACCGCGTACTACAGCGACTACGGCGTCGCCGTGTCCGCGAAGCGGCCTCCCGCCGCCGACACGGCGGACTTCAAGGAGCTCCTGAAGGCGCAGGGCGACGGCTGATCCACACAATCCACAAGACTGTTCGAACCGGCTTGGGTACGCTCGCGTCCTGTTGGGTGAGAGCTGTTTCTCGCTGTGTTCCGTGGGGGGAATCCATGAAGACTTCCGTACGCGTGCCCGTGGGTGCCGGGCTGGCCGCGCTGCTGCTCGCCGCAGGCGCGGTGGGCTGCTCCAAGGACGAGGGGGCCGAGAAGTCCCCGAAGATGTCGCCGGCGGCGGCCGTCGCCAAGGCGGCGAAGAACACGGAGGAGATCGACTCCCTCCGCTACCGCATGACCGGGCGTGCCCCCGAGGAGGGGAGGGTCGAGGCCGAAGCCGAGATGCAGCTCAAGCCCACGCTCGCGATGAGCATGAAGATGACGGCGCTCGACCAGGGCGCCGACGCCAAGGCGGAGATCCGGCTCGTCGGCAAGGCCATGTACATCGGCGGCGGCGCCGAGGCGGCCAAGGAGATGGACGGCAAGAGCTGGATCAAGTTCGACCTGTCCGCGCTGGGCGCCGACAAGGAGCTGAACCAGCTCGGCGGCGCCTCCCAGGCAGACAAGAACCCGGCGGCCGAGTCCACCTTCCTCACCGGCGCCAAGGACGTGGAGAAGGTCGGCACCGAGACCGTCGACGGCGTGCAGACCACCCACTACAAGGGCACGGTCACCCTCGCCGACCTGGAGAAGTCCCTCGGCGACGAGGACGAGGCCACCCGGGAGAAGCGCCAGAAGAGCCTCGAGCAGTACGAGAAGATGGGCGTCGACAAGCTCGCGATGGACATGTGGATCGACGGCGACGACCAGACCAAGCAGTTCCGCATGCGCGGCGACGCCGACAAGGGTCCGCTGGACATGACCATCACCTTCCTCGGCTTCAACGAGCCCGTGAAGGTCACCGCCCCGCCCGCCGAGGACACCGTGGACCTGGCCGAGATGATGCAGGAGTCCCAGCAGGGCTGAGTCGCCGTACGGGCGGATTTGCTTGACACTGCCCCGTTCACGTACTCTTCCCGAGAAGCCAAAGACCGCTGGTCGTTGCCGTGTGCTCGCGAGAGGGCACGGTGGCCGAAGGATCCGCTGAACTGCGGACGACCCGCGCAGGTGACTGTGGATGAGCTCCCGGAGTCCGCGCCTCGTGCGTATGACACACGGTCGAGCCACGCCCCGTGCGCCTGCGCCGGGGCGTTTCGTTTTCCCCAGTCCTCCTTCGGGTCCGCGCGGTCCGAATCACCCGGAAGGAGGCCGAGGCTCTATGGCGACGCCCGAAAAGGCTGCCGCGGTTGCCGAGCTGACGGACAAGTTCCGCAGCTCGAACGCCGCCGTGCTGACCGAGTACCGCGGTCTCACCGTGGCGCAGCTCAAGACGCTGCGCCGGTCGCTCGGTGAGAACGCCCAGTACGCCGTGGTGAAGAACACGCTGACCAAGATTGCGGCCAACGAGGCCGGGATCACGCTCGACGACCAGCTCTTCGCTGGTCCGACGGCCGTCGCCTTCGTCACCGGTGACCCGGTGGAGTCGGCGAAGGGTCTGCGCGACTTCTCCAAGGACAATCCGAATCTCGTCATCAAGGGCGGAGTCCTTGACGGCAAGGCGATGTCCGCCGACGAGATCAAGAAGCTTGCGGACCTCGAGTCCCGCGAGGTTCTGCTCTCCAAGCTGGCGGGTGCCTTCAAGGGCAAGCAGTCCCAGACTGCGCAGCTCTTCCAGGCGCTTCCCTCGAAGCTCGTCCGCACCGTGGACGCGCTCCGTGCCAAGCAGGACGAGCAGGGCGGTGCCGAGTAACTCGGCTCGCTTTCCGATCCTCGCCGCATGAACCGCATGAGGTGAGGGTCGACGCGGGCCCGACGTACGCCCGCCTCACCCCGTACATCCGGCACCTGCCGAATTAGTGGAAGGACCGCCATCATGGCGAAGCTCAGCCAGGACGACCTGCTCGCCCAGTTCGAGGAGATGACCCTCATCGAGCTCTCCGAGTTCGTGAAGGCCTTCGAGGAGAAGTTCGACGTCACCGCCGCCGCTGCCGTCGCCGTCGCCGGTCCGGCCGGCCCGGCCGCCCCGGCCGAGGCCGAGGCCGAGCAGGACGAGTTCGACGTCATCCTCACCGGTGCCGGCGACAAGAAGATCCAGGTCATCAAGGTCGTGCGCGAGCTGACCTCCCTGGGTCTGAAGGAGGCCAAGGACCTCGTGGACGGCGCCCCGAAGCCCGTCCTGGAGAAGGTCGCCAAGGACGCCGCCGAGAAGGCCGCCGAGTCCCTCAAGGGCGCCGGCGCCTCGGTCGAGGTCAAGTAAGACCGCGAAGGCACCACGGATCCGTCAGGATCTGTAACGCCTCAGCACCGAAGAGCGATCATCCATCCGGGTGGTCGCTCTTCGGCGTATCCGGGGGTCCGGCGGCGGCTGCCTTGCACGCGCGACGGCGAAGAGTATGGTGATCTTCGTCGTGCCGTCGCCGGGGCCCTGAGAGCCCCTTGGCGGCAGGCGGTTCGGGCAAGGGGGGCCTTGACGAACCGCACGCAGCGCGCGATTCTCAGGACGCGTCGTCAACAAGGATCCGAATCCGAGGCATGGATCCGCGGCGAAGAGGGCAGTATCACGGTGCGTTGAGGGCGAGGCCTTGCCGCAGGTGGTGAGAACAACGAGGAGCGAACACGGTCCCGGAGACCTTCACTGGACATCAGTGTGCCATGTGGCTACACTGACCCTTTGCGCTGCCTGTTAGTTGCCCCCTGCCCGTCACCAGGGGTCTGCCCTCGCCCGAGCACCGACGACCAGAGCATGTCTGACCTGGCTCTTCAGCCACATCAGACGCCCCCTGTCTTCGTGCCCGGAAGAGGGGCCGGTACGCGCGTAGTGAGTCCGAGCCCTCGGAAGGACCCCCTCTTGGCCGCCTCGCGCAATGCCTCGACCGCGAATACGAACAACGCTGCCAGCACCGCCCCGCTGCGCATCTCCTTTGCAAAGATCAAGGAGCCCCTCGAGGTTCCGAACCTTCTCGCGCTGCAAACCGAGAGCTTCGACTGGCTGCTCGGCAACGACGCGTGGAAGGCTCGCGTCGAGTCGGCTCTGGACTCCGGTCAGGACGTCCCCACCAAGTCCGGTCTGGAAGAGATCTTCGAGGAGATCTCGCCGATCGAGGACTTCTCCGGGTCGATGTCGCTGACGTTCCGCGACCACCGCTTCGAGCCCCCCAAGAACAGCATCGACGAGTGCAAGGACCGCGACTTCACGTACGCGGCCCCGCTGTTCGTCACCGCAGAGTTCACCAACAACGAGACCGGCGAGATCAAGTCCCAGACGGTCTTCATGGGCGACTTCCCGCTCATGACCAACAAGGGCACCTTCGTCATCAACGGCACCGAGCGTGTCGTGGTGTCGCAGCTGGTCCGTTCGCCGGGTGTCTACTTCGACTCCTCCATCGACAAGACGTCCGACAAGGACATCTTCTCCGCCAAGATCATCCCGTCCCGGGGTGCCTGGCTGGAGATGGAGATCGACAAGCGCGACATGGTCGGTGTGCGCATCGACCGCAAGCGCAAGCAGTCCGTGACCGTCCTGCTCAAGGCTCTCGGTTGGACCACCGAGCAGATCCTCGAGGAGTTCGGCGAGTACGAGTCCATGCGCGCCACCCTGGAGAAGGACCACACCCAGGGCCAGGACGACGCGCTGCTCGACATCTACCGCAAGCTGCGTCCGGGCGAGCCCCCCACGCGTGAGGCCGCGCAGACGCTGCTCGAGAACCTCTACTTCAACCCGAAGCGCTACGACCTCGCCAAGGTCGGCCGCTACAAGGTGAACAAGAAGCTCGGCGCCGACGAGCCGCTGGACGCCGGGGTGCTCACCACCGACGACGTCATCGCCACCATCAAGTACCTGGTGAAGCTGCACGCCGGTGAGACCGAGACGGTCGGCGAGTCGGGCCGGGAGATCGTCGTCGAGACCGACGACATCGACCACTTCGGCAACCGCCGCATCCGCAACGTCGGCGAGCTGATCCAGAACCAGGTCCGTACGGGTCTCGCCCGTATGGAGCGCGTCGTGCGCGAGCGCATGACCACCCAGGACGTCGAGGCGATCACGCCGCAGACCCTGATCAACATCCGGCCGGTCGTCGCCTCCATCAAGGAGTTCTTCGGCACCAGCCAGCTGTCCCAGTTCATGGACCAGAACAACCCGCTGTCGGGGCTGACGCACAAGCGTCGTCTGAACGCCCTCGGCCCGGGTGGTCTCTCCCGTGAGCGGGCCGGCTTCGAGGTCCGTGACGTTCACCCGTCGCACTACGGCCGCATGTGCCCGATCGAGACGCCCGAAGGCCCGAACATCGGTCTGATCGGCTCGCTCGCCTCGTACGGCCGGATCAACCCGTTCGGCTTCATCGAGACGCCCTACCGCAAGGTCGTCGACGGCCAGGTCACGGACGACGTGGACTACCTGACCGCCGACGAGGAGGACCGCTTCGTCATCGCGCAGGCCAACGCCACGCTCAACGACGACATGCGCTTCTCCGAGGCCCGCGTCCTGGTCCGCCGCCGTGGCGGCGAGGTCGACTACGTCCCCGGTGACGACGTCGACTACATGGACGTCTCGCCGCGCCAGATGGTGTCGGTCGCGACCGCCATGATCCCGTTCCTCGAGCACGACGACGCCAACCGTGCCCTCATGGGCGCGAACATGATGCGTCAGGCGGTGCCGCTCATCAAGAGCGAGTCCCCGCTCGTCGGCACCGGCATGGAGTACCGCTCCGCAGCCGACGCCGGCGACGTGGTCAAGGCCGAGAAGGCGGGTGTGGTCCAGGAGGTCTCCGCGGACTACATCACCACCACCAACGACGACGGCACGTACATCACGTACCGCCTGGCCAAGTTCTCCCGGTCCAACCAGGGAACCTCGGTCAACCAGAAGGTCGTCGTCGCCGAGGGCGACCGGATCATCGAGGGCCAGGTCCTGGCCGACGGTCCGGCCACCGAGAACGGCGAGATGGCGCTCGGCAAGAACCTGCTGGTCGCGTTCATGCCGTGGGAGGGTCACAACTACGAGGACGCGATCATCCTGTCGCAGCGCCTCGTGCAGGACGACGTCCTCTCCTCGATCCACATCGAGGAGCACGAGGTCGACGCCCGTGACACCAAGCTCGGCCCCGAGGAGATCACCCGGGACATCCCGAACGTCTCCGAGGAGGTCCTCGCCGACCTCGACGAGCGCGGCATCATCCGCATCGGTGCCGAGGTCGTCGCCGGCGACATCCTCGTCGGCAAGGTCACGCCCAAGGGTGAGACCGAGCTGACGCCGGAGGAGCGCCTGCTCCGTGCGATCTTCGGTGAGAAGGCGCGCGAGGTGCGCGACACCTCGCTGAAGGTCCCGCACGGCGAGATCGGCAAGGTCATCGGCGTCCGCGTCTTCGACCGTGAGGAGGGCGACGAGCTTCCCCCCGGTGTGAACCAGCTGGTGCGCGTGTACGTGGCGCAGAAGCGCAAGATCACCGACGGTGACAAGCTCGCCGGCCGGCACGGCAACAAGGGCGTCATCTCCAAGATCAACCCGATCGAGGACATGCCGTTCCTGGAGGACGGCACCCCGGTCGACATCATCCTCAACCCGCTGGGTGTCCCGTCCCGAATGAACCCGGGACAGGTCCTGGAGATCCACCTCGGCTGGCTCGCCAGCCGCGGCTGGGACGTCTCCGGCCTCGCGGAGGAGTGGGCCGAGCGCCTCCAGGCCATCGGCGCCGACAAGGTCGAGCCCGGCACCAACGTCGCCACCCCGGTCTTCGACGGTGCGCGTGAGGACGAGCTGGCCGGTCTGCTCCAGCACACCATCCCGAACCGCGACGGCGAGCGCATGGTGCTCCCGTCCGGCAAGGCGCGGCTGTTCGACGGCCGCAGCGGTGAGCCGTTCCCGGAGCCGATCTCGGTCGGGTACATGTACATCCTCAAGCTCCACCACCTGGTCGACGACAAGCTGCACGCCCGGTCGACCGGTCCGTACTCGATGATCACCCAGCAGCCGCTGGGTGGTAAGGCCCAGTTCGGTGGCCAGCGCTTCGGTGAGATGGAGGTGTGGGCGCTGGAGGCTTACGGCGCCGCGTACGCCCTCCAGGAGCTGCTGACCATCAAGTCCGACGACGTGACCGGCCGCGTGAAGGTCTACGAGGCCATCGTCAAGGGCGAGAACATCCCTGAGCCCGGCATCCCCGAGTCCTTCAAGGTGCTCATCAAGGAGATGCAGTCCCTGTGCCTCAACGTGGAGGTGCTGTCCAGTGACGGTATGTCCATCGAGATGCGTGACACCGACGAGGACGTCTTCCGCGCGGCGGAGGAGCTCGGCATCGACCTGTCCCGGCGCGAGCCGAGCAGCGTCGAAGAGGTCTGACGGGAGTCCGGCGGGGCTCATGCCCATGAGTCCCGCCGGCCCCAGGACCCCCGTTTCAGACCCCAAGACTTACAACCCTGAGAGGGATTGACGCATAGTGCTCGACGTCAACTTCTTCGACGAGCTCCGGATCGGTCTGGCCACCGCTGACGACATCCGTCAGTGGAGCCACGGCGAGGTCAAGAAGCCCGAGACGATCAACTACCGCACGCTCAAGCCCGAGAAGGACGGACTCTTCTGCGAGAAGATCTTCGGTCCGACCCGGGACTGGGAGTGCTACTGCGGCAAGTACAAGCGTGTCCGCTTCAAGGGCATCATCTGCGAGCGCTGTGGCGTCGAGGTCACGCGCGCCAAGGTGCGCCGTGAGCGGATGGGCCACATCGAGCTCGCCGCCCCCGTCACCCACATCTGGTACTTCAAGGGCGTTCCGTCGCGGCTGGGCTACCTGCTCGACCTCGCCCCGAAGGACCTGGAGAAGGTCATCTACTTCGCGGCGTACATGATCACGTACGTCGACGAGGAGCGCCGCACCCGCGACCTGCCCTCGCTGGAGGCCCACGTCTCCGTCGAGCGCCAGCAGATCGAGCAGCGCCGCGACTCCGACCTGGAGGCCCGGGCCAAGAAGCTCGAGACCGACCTGGCCGAGCTCGAGGCCGAGGGTGCCAAGGCCGACGTGCGCCGCAAGGTGCGCGAGGGTGCCGAGCGTGAGATGAAGCAGCTGCGCGACCGTGCGCAGCGCGAGATCGACCGCCTCGACGAGGTGTGGAGCCGGTTCAAGAACCTCAAGGTCCAGGACCTGGAGGGCGACGAGCTGCTCTACCGCGAGCTGCGTGACCGCTTCGGCACGTACTTCGACGGCTCCATGGGCGCCGCTGCCCTGCAGAAGCGCCTGGAGTCCTTCGACCTCGACGAGGAGGCCGAGCGCCTCCGCGAGATCATCCGTACCGGCAAGGGCCAGAAGAAGACCCGTGCGCTCAAGCGCCTCAAGGTCGTCTCCGCGTTCCTGCAGACCAGCAACAGCCCCAAGGGCATGGTGCTGGACTGCGTGCCGGTCATCCCGCCGGACCTGCGTCCGATGGTGCAGCTGGACGGTGGCCGCTTCGCGACCTCCGACCTGAACGACCTGTACCGCCGCGTGATCAACCGCAACAACCGCCTGAAGCGGCTTCTCGACCTCGGTGCGCCCGAGATCATCGTGAACAACGAGAAGCGCATGCTCCAGGAGGCCGTGGACGCCCTCTTCGACAACGGTCGTCGTGGCCGTCCGGTGACGGGCCCCGGCAACCGTCCGCTGAAGTCGCTGTCCGACATGCTCAAGGGCAAGCAGGGCCGCTTCCGTCAGAACCTGCTCGGCAAGCGAGTCGACTACTCGGCGCGTTCCGTGATCGTCGTCGGCCCGCAGCTGAAGCTGCACCAGTGCGGTCTGCCCAAGGCCATGGCGCTGGAGCTCTTCAAGCCGTTCGTGATGAAGCGCCTGGTCGACCTGAACCACGCGCAGAACATCAAGAGCGCCAAGCGCATGGTCGAGCGCGGCCGCACGGTCGTGTACGACGTGCTGGAAGAGGTCATCGCGGAGCACCCGGTTCTGCTGAACCGTGCGCCCACGCTGCACCGCCTCGGCATCCAGGCCTTCGAGCCGCAGCTGGTCGAGGGCAAGGCCATCCAGATCCACCCGCTCGTCTGCACCGCGTTCAACGCGGACTTCGACGGTGACCAGATGGCCGTGCACCTGCCGCTCTCCGCGGAGGCGCAGGCCGAGGCCCGCATCCTGATGCTGTCCTCGAACAACATCCTGAAGCCGGCCGACGGCCGTCCGGTGACGATGCCGACCCAGGACATGGTCCTCGGTCTGTTCTTCCTCACCACCGACGGCGAGGGCCGCGACCTCAAGGGCGAGGGCCGTGCCTTCGGTTCCGCCGCCGAGGCGATCATGGCGTTCGACGCGGGCGACCTGTCGCTCCAGTCGAAGGTCGACATCCGCTTCCCGGTGGGCACCATCCCGCCCCGCGGCTGGGAGCCCCCGGCCCGCGAGGAGGGCGAGCCGGAGTGGCAGCAGGGTGACACCTTCACCCTGAAGACCACGCTGGGCCGCGCGCTCTTCAACGAGCTGCTGCCCGAGGACTACCCGTTCGTCGACTACGAGGTCGGCAAGAAGCAGCTCTCCGAGATCGTCAACGACCTCGCCGAGCGCTACCCGAAGGTCATCGTGGCGGCGACGCTCGACAACCTGAAGGCTTCCGGCTTCTTCTGGGCGACCCGTTCCGGTGTCACCGTGGCCATCTCCGACGTCGTCGTTCCCGAGGCGAAGAAGGAGATCGTCAAGGGCTACGAGGCGCAGGACGAGAAGGTCCAGAAGCAGTACGAGCGCGGTCTGATCACCAAGGACGAGCGCACGCAGGAGCTCATCGCGATCTGGACCAAGGCGACCAACGAGGTCGCCGAGGCGATGAACGACAACTTCCCGAAGACCAACCCGATCTTCATGATGGTGAACTCGGGCGCACGAGGCAACATGATGCAGATGCGTCAGATCGCCGGTATGCGTGGTCTGGTGTCGAACGCGAAGAACGAGACGATCCCGCGTCCCATCAAGGCGTCCTTCCGTGAGGGCCTGTCCGTGCTGGAGTACTTCATCTCCACGCACGGTGCCCGTAAGGGTCTGGCGGACACCGCTCTGCGTACCGCCGACTCGGGCTACCTCACGCGTCGTCTGGTCGACGTCTCCCAGGACGTCATCATTCGCGAGGAGGACTGCGGCACCGAGCGCGGTCTCAAGCTGCCGATCGCCACGCGCGACGCCGACGGGACGCTGCGCAAGGCCGAGGACGTCGAGACCAGCGTGTACGCCCGCATGCTCGCCGAGGACGTCGTCATCGACGGCAAGGTGATCGCGCCGGCCAACGTCGACCTCGGTGACGTGCTGATCGACCAGCTCGTGCACCACGGTGTCGAGGAGGTCAAGACCCGTTCGATCCTGACCTGCGAGTCCCAGGTCGGCACCTGCGCCATGTGCTACGGCCGCTCGCTGGCCACCGGCAAGCTGGTCGACATCGGTGAGGCGGTCGGCATCATCGCCGCCCAGTCCATCGGTGAGCCCGGTACCCAGCTGACGATGCGTACCTTCCACACCGGTGGTGTGGCCGGTGACGACATCACCCAGGGTCTGCCGCGTGTCGTCGAGCTCTTCGAGGCCCGTACTCCGAAGGGTGTCGCCCCGATCTCCGAGGCCTCCGGCCGCGTCCGGATCGAGGAGACCGAGAAGACCAAGAAGATCGTCGTCACCCCGGACGACGGCAGCGACGAGACGGCGTTCCCGATCTCGAAGCGTGCCCGTCTGCTGGTCGGCGAGGGCGATCACGTCGAGGTGGGCCAGAAGCTCACCGTGGGTGCCACCAACCCGCACGACGTGCTGCGCATCCTGGGTCAGCGTGCCGTCCAGGTCCACCTGGTCGGCGAGGTCCAGAAGGTCTACAACTCGCAGGGCGTGTCGATCCACGACAAGCACATCGAGATCATCATCCGGCAGATGCTGCGCCGCGTGACGATCATCGAGTCCGGCGACGCCGAGCTGCTGCCCGGCGAGCTGGTCGAGCGGACCAAGTTCGAGACCGAGAACCGTCGTGTGGTCCAGGAGGGCGGTCACCCGGCCTCCGGTCGTCCGCAGCTGATGGGTATCACCAAGGCCTCGCTGGCGACGGAATCCTGGCTGTCGGCCGCCTCCTTCCAGGAGACGACCCGAGTTCTGACGGACGCGGCGATCAACGCCAAGTCCGACAGCCTCATCGGCCTCAAGGAGAACGTCATCATCGGTAAGCTCATCCCGGCCGGTACGGGTCTGTCCCGCTACCGCAACATCCGGGTCGAGCCGACCGAGGAGGCCAAGGCCGCGATGTACTCGGCCGTCGGCTACGACGACATCGACTACTCGCCGTTCGGCACGGGCTCCGGCCAGGCCGTTCCGCTGGAGGACTACGACTACGGTCCGTACAACCAGTAAGCGGGTCTTCGCCTGATACGCCGAAGGGCGGTCACCCCGGGAGGGGTGGCCGCCCTTCGGCGTGTACTCGACGAGGTGCTTACGGCACGCCCAGCTCGAAGATGACGTAGTGCGCGTACCAGCCGGAGGCGAGGGAGGCCGTGGCGAAGAAGACCACCAGGCTCGGGAGCCTCAGGCGGCCGAGGGCCGCGGCCGGGGCGAGGAGCAGGGGGAAGGCGGGCAGCAGGTAGCGCATCGTGTTGCCGAACATCTGCTGGGTGCCGAGGACGGTGACGATCGTCGCCAGGGTGTAGGCGACGAGCACCAGCGGGGGCTTCTTGCGCAGCATCAGGGCGATCAGGAAGGGCAGCGCCAGGACCAGCTGGAGCGAGAGCAGGTCCGGGGTGGAGAAGGCGAAGTGGTAGTCGCCCTTGCCGACCGCGAGGTTGCGCAGCACGTCCAGGGTGTAGGCGCCGTAGTCGAAGAAGTGAGCCCAGCCCTCGCGCTGGAGGGTGAAGTACGCGGTGGCCTCGCCGGTGCGGTAGCCGACCCAGGCGATGTAGCCGAGCAGGCCCAGGGGAGCCACGATCATGGCGTAGACCGGGCCGCGTACCCCGTGCTCGCGCCGGCCGGCCGGGCGCGCGAGGGTCACCAGCGCGGCGAGTCCCACGGCGCCTATCAGGACGGCGGACGTGGGGCGGTTCAGGCCCGCGGTGAAGGCGAGCAGGCCGGCCGTCACCCAGCGTCCGGTCATCACGGCGTAGCAGGCCCAGGCGGCGATGGCGACGAACAGGGACTCGGAGTACACCGCCCACTCGACGCCCGCGCCGGGGGCCACGGCCCACAGCCCGGCGGCGATGGTGCCCGCACGGGCCCCGGCGACGAGGCGGACCACGGCGAAGACGCCCGCCGCCGCGACGAACGACGAGACGACGGAGACGAGGATCCCGGAGCCGTAGAGGCCGAGGCCGGTGGACTCCGAGACCATGCGGATCAGGGCCGGGTAGAGCGGGAAGAAGGCGACCGAGTTCTGCTGGACCGTGAACAGGCCGTCCGAGTCGAGCCGCACGAGGGAGGGGCTGTAGCCGTGCTCGGCGACCTGGAGGTACCACCAGCCGTCCCAGGTGGCCAGGACGTCCCACCAGTGGGCGCCGCCGCCGAAGCGCGGGTTCTTCCCCTTGTAGTCCCCGGCGTACTCCAGCAGTGAGGCGAAGACCGCGAGGCCGACGAGCTTCGTGACGCCGTACAGGGCGAGCGGCGCGAGGTAGGGTCGCGCGGCGGGCGGCAGGGCCGGGGGCCAGGTCCGCCAGGAGCGTCCCCCGCGCTCGTCGGACAGCCGTTGTTCCCGTGCGCCGGCCGACGCGTCGGTCACCGTGTCGTCGGCAGCCGTGTCCATGGCTGTCATCCCCCTCAGTCCACCCTCAACCGTCAATTGCTGCCATAAGATCGCACAAGAGTCGCACATCTGTGCTCGCTGTTCGGGGGAGGGGAGGCGCGGTGCCCGAGGAACGGGACGAGGAACTGCACGAACCGATCGTGTTGTCGGTCGTCATTCCGATGTACAACGAGGAAGAGGCGCTGCCCGCGCTGGTCAGCAGGCTGCGCCCGGTCCTGACGGAGCTGGGCGTTGCCCACGAGGTCGTGGCGGTGGACGACGGCAGCGGCGACCGTACGGCGGAACTGCTCGCCGCCTTCCGGCTGGGCTGGCCGGAGCTGCGCGTGGTCGCGCTGCGGCGCAATTCCGGCCATCAGGCGGCCCTCACCGCCGGCCTGGACCGGGCGTGCGGGGCCTACGTGGTGAGCCTGGACGCCGACCTCCAGGATCCGCCGGAGAAGATCCCCGACATGCTGGCGCTGGCCCGTGCCGAGCGGCTCGACATCGTCTACGGGGTCCGCGCCGACCGGAGCAGCGACTCCGGGTTCAAGCGCTGGAGCGCGGGCCTCTACTACCGCCTCATGCGGCGCCTGGCGGGCCCGACGGTCCCCGCGCAGGCGGGCGACTTCCGGTTGCTCAGCCGCGCCGCCGTGGACGCCCTGAAGGCCCTGCCGGACCAGCAGCGGGTCTACCGCCTCCTCGTGCCCTGGCTGGGCTTCCCGAGCGGGCAGGTGACGTACGAGCGCGCGCCGCGCACCGCGGGCCGCACCAAGTACCCGCTGGGCCGGATGATCCGCCTCGCGGTCGACAGCGTCACCGGCTTCTCCGCGGCCCCGCTGCGCATCGCCACCTGGCTGGGCGCCGGCGCCTTCGTGGTCTGCCTGGGGCTGCTCGTCTACACCCTCACGGCCTTCGCCCTCGGCCGCACGGTGCCCGGCTGGACGTCGCTCTTCACCGGCATCGTCTTCATCGGCGCCGTACAGCTGATCTGCGTCGGCCTGCTCGGCGAGTATGTCGGGCGCATATACACGGCCGTGCAGAACCGGCCGACGTACTTCGTCCGGGACGACACGGCGGCCGAGAAGAGCGAGGTCCGGGTGCCTGTCCCACGTTCGTGAGCCCGGGCGCCGACCGGGAGGAAGCCGGATGAACCGGGCGCCGCCGCCGGTCCCGCGCATTTGTTTTGACCGCAGCGAATGCGATAGGTACGCTCAGACCTTGTGCCTGGGGTGTGCCCTGGCCCTCGTGCGTGCCTTCAACCGCAGTGAGGGTCGTCACCGGCCACCGCGATCCACGCTTTCTTCCGCCTGGCGGCAGGGGTTCGCAGGATTCGACACACCCGACCGCGTGGGTCGGCAATGTTCCAGGTTAGCTTCACCATTCGGCACACAGAAACCGGAGAAGTAGTGCCTACGATCCAGCAGCTGGTCCGGAAGGGCCGGCAGGACAAGGTCGAGAAGAACAAGACGCCCGCACTCGAGGGTTCGCCCCAGCGTCGTGGCGTCTGCACGCGTGTGTTCACGACCACCCCGAAGAAGCCGAACTCGGCCCTGCGTAAGGTCGCGCGTGTGCGTTTGACCAGCGGGATCGAGGTCACCGCTTACATTCCGGGTGAGGGGCACAACCTGCAGGAGCACTCCATCGTGCTCGTGCGCGGCGGCCGTGTGAAGGACCTGCCGGGTGTTCGCTACAAGATCATCCGCGGTTCGCTTGACACCCAGGGTGTGAAGAACCGCAAGCAGGCCCGCAGCCGCTACGGCGCCAAGAAGGAGAAGTAAGAATGCCTCGTAAGGGCCCCGCCCCGAAGCGCCCGGTCATCATCGACCCGGTCTACGGTTCTCCTCTGGTGACCTCCCTGATCAACAAGGTGCTGCTGAACGGCAAGCGCTCCACCGCCGAGCGCATCGTCTACGGCGCCATGGAGGGCCTGCGCGAGAAGACCGGCAACGACCCGGTCATCACGCTGAAGCGCGCTCTCGAGAACATCAAGCCGACCCTCGAGGTCAAGTCCCGCCGCGTCGGTGGTGCGACGTACCAGGTGCCGATCGAGGTCAAGCCCGGTCGCGCCAACACCCTCGCGCTGCGCTGGCTGGTCGGTTACTCCCGCGCCCGTCGCGAGAAGACCATGACCGAGCGTCTGCTCAACGAGCTCCTCGACGCCTCCAACGGCCTCGGTGCCGCTGTGAAGAAGCGCGAGGACACGCACAAGATGGCCGAGTCCAACAAGGCCTTCGCGCACTACCGCTGGTAGTCGCTACCCACATCGAGACCGAGAGAAGACTGAAGCCTTATGGCTACCACTTCACTTGACCTGGCCAAGGTCCGCAACATCGGGATCATGGCCCACATCGACGCGGGCAAGACGACCACCACCGAGCGGATCCTGTTCTACACGGGCGTGTCGTACAAGATCGGTGAGGTCCACGACGGCGCCGCCACGATGGACTGGATGGAGCAGGAGCAGGAGCGTGGCATCACGATCACGTCTGCTGCGACCACCTGTCACTGGCCGCTCGAGGACAACGACTACACGATCAACATCATCGACACCCCGGGGCACGTCGACTTCACCGTCGAGGTGGAGCGTTCCCTGCGTGTGCTCGACGGTGCCGTGACCGTGTTCGACGGTGTCGCCGGTGTCGAGCCGCAGTCCGAGACGGTGTGGCGTCAGGCCGACCGTTACGGCGTGCCGCGCATCTGCTTCGTCAACAAGCTGGACCGTACCGGCGCCGAGTTCCACCGCTGTGTGGAGATGATCTCGGACCGCCTGGGTGCCCAGCCGCTCGTCATGCAGCTCCCGATCGGTGCCGAGGCCGACTTCAAGGGCGTCGTGGACCTGGTCCGCATGAAGGCGCTCGTGTGGTCCGCCGAGGCCGCCAAGGGCGAGATGTACGACACCGTCGACATCCCGGCCACGCACACCGAGGCCGCCGAGGAGTGGCGCGGCAAGCTGGTCGAGGGCGTCGCGGAGAACGACGAAGAGATCATGGAGCTGTTCCTGGAGGGCCAGGAGCCCACCGAGGAGCAGCTGTACGCCGCGATCCGTCGCATCACCATCGCCTCCGGCAAGTCCGAGGACACCACGGTCACCCCGGTGTTCTGCGGCACCGCGTTCAAGAACAAGGGCGTTCAGCCCCTGCTCGACGCGGTCGTGCGCTACCTGCCGACCCCGCTCGACGTCGAGGCCATCGAGGGCCACGACGTCAAGGACCCCGAGGTCGTCGTCAAGCGCAAGCCGTCCGAGGACGAGCCGCTGGCCGCGCTCGCGTTCAAGATCATGAGCGACCCGCACCTCGGCAAGCTCACCTTCGTCCGGGTCTACTCGGGCCGCCTGGTGTCCGGCACCGCGGTGCTGAACCCCGTCAAGGGCAAGAAGGAGCGCATCGGCAAGATCTACCGCATGCACGCCAACAAGCGTGAGGAGATCGAGTCGGTGGGCGCCGGTGACATCGTCGCCGTCATGGGCCTGAAGCAGACCACCACCGGTGAGACGCTGTCCGACGACAAGAACCCGGTCATCCTGGAGTCCATGGACTTCCCGGCGCCGGTCATCGAGGTCGCCATCGAGCCCAAGTCGAAGGGCGACCAGGAGAAGCTCGGCGTCGCGATCCAGCGTCTGGCCGAGGAGGACCCGTCCTTCCAGGTCCACTCCGACGAGGAGACCGGCCAGACCATCATCGGCGGCATGGGCGAGCTGCACCTCGAGGTGCTGGTCGACCGTATGCGCCGTGAGTTCCGCGTCGAGGCCAACGTCGGCAAGCCCCAGGTCGCGTACCGTGAGACGATCCGCAAGGCCGTCGAGCGCGTGGACTACACCCACAAGAAGCAGACCGGTGGTACCGGTCAGTTCGCCAAGGTGCAGATCGCGATCGAGCCGATCGAGGGTGGCGACACCTCGTACGAGTTCGTGAACAAGGTGACCGGCGGCCGCATCCCGAAGGAGTACATCCCTTCGGTGGACGCCGGCGCCCAGGAGGCCATGCAGTTCGGCATCCTGGCCGGCTACGAGATGACGGGCGTCCGCGTCACGCTCATCGACGGTGGCTACCACGAGGTCGACTCCTCCGAGCTGGCGTTCAAGATCGCCGGTTCGCAGGCGTTCAAGGAGGCCGCGCGCAAGGCTTCGCCCGTGCTCATGGAGCCGATGATGTCCGTCGAGGTCACCACTCCCGAGGACTACATGGGTGAGGTCATCGGCGACATCAACTCCCGCCGTGGCCAGATCCAGGCCATGGAGGAGCGGATGGGTGCCCGTGTCGTGAAGGGCCTCGTGCCCCTCTCGGAGATGTTCGGCTACGTCGGCGACCTCCGCAGCAAGACGTCGGGTCGCGCAAGCTACTCGATGCAGTTCGACTCCTACGCCGAGGTTCCCCGGAACGTCGCCGAGGAGATCATCGCGAAGGCCAAGGGCGAGTAACGGACTACTCCGTTTAACGGACCCCGTTCACACGCTTTAGGCTTGACCCCGGAGCCTGCATGAGGCATTCCGCCGTCAACCCGGCGGAATGCCCCCGGCACCCCGGGCTTTCCAGCAAAGATCACCTGGCGCCGATGAGTAAGGCGTACAGAACCACTCCACAGGAGGACCCCAGTGGCGAAGGCGAAGTTCGAGCGGACTAAGCCGCACGTCAACATCGGCACCATCGGTCACATCGACCACGGTAAGACGACCCTCACGGCCGCCATTACCAAGGTGCTGCACGACGCGTACCCCGAGCTGAACGAGGCCTCGGCCTTCGACCAGATCGACAAGGCTCCCGAGGAGCGCCAGCGCGGTATCACGATCTCGATCGCGCACGTCGAGTACCAGACCGAGACGCGTCACTACGCGCACGTCGACTGCCCCGGTCACGCGGACTACATCAAGAACATGATCACGGGTGCGGCGCAGATGGACGGCGCCATCCTCGTGGTCGCCGCCACCGACGGCCCGATGCCGCAGACCAAGGAGCACGTGCTCCTGGCCCGCCAGGTCGGCGTTCCGTACATCGTCGTCGCGCTGAACAAGGCCGACATGGTGGACGACGAGGAGATCCTGGAGCTCGTCGAGCTCGAGGTGCGCGAGCTCCTCTCCGAGTACGAGTTCCCGGGCGACGACCTGCCGGTCGTCAAGGTCTCCGCCCTGAAGGCCCTCGAGGGCGACAAGGAGTGGGGCAACTCGGTCCTCGAGCTCATGAAGGCCGTGGACGAGGCCATCCCGGAGCCCGAGCGCGACGTCGACAAGCCGTTCCTGATGCCGATCGAGGACGTCTTCACGATCACCGGTCGTGGCACCGTCGTCACCGGCCGCATCGAGCGCGGTGTCCTCAAGGTCAACGAGACCGTCGACATCATCGGCATCAAGACCGAGAAGACCACCACCACGGTCACCGGCATCGAGATGTTCCGCAAGCTGCTCGACGAGGGCCAGGCCGGTGAGAACGTCGGTCTGCTCCTCCGTGGCATCAAGCGCGAGGACGTCGAGCGCGGCCAGGTCATCATCAAGCCCGGTTCGGTCACGCCGCACACCGAGTTCGAGGCCCAGGCCTACATCCTGTCGAAGGACGAGGGTGGCCGTCACACCCCCTTCTTCAACAACTACCGTCCGCAGTTCTACTTCCGTACGACGGACGTGACCGGCGTCGTGACCCTCCCCGAGGGCACCGAGATGGTCATGCCGGGTGACAACACCGAGATGAAGGTGGAGCTCATCCAGCCCGTCGCCATGGAAGAGGGCCTGAAGTTCGCCATCCGCGAGGGTGGCCGGACCGTGGGCGCCGGCCAGGTCACCAAGATCAACAAGTAAGCTCTCCGCTTGCTTGTCGGTCCGATGACCTGACATGGGCTGATGCCTGAACGAAGGGGCCCGTACGACTTCGGTCGTACGGGCCCCTTTGCCGTGGCCGCCCCGGACCCCCGGTCCGTGTCCCGGGCCCGTGTCCCGGGCCCGTGCCGTGGTCACTCCCGTACGCCCGCGGCCTCCCCCGCGCGGCGGCGCAGAGCCAGACCGGCCGGGACGACGGAGGACACGACCGCGAGCACGGCACAGACACCCGCGGCCGTACCGACGGCCGCCCACGGCAGTTCGAGCGGGGGACGCACCGAGAGCAGGCCCAGCGCCGCCCACATCCCGGCCAGGTTGGCCCCGGTGACCACCAGCCCGAGGAACGCGCCGACCGCGACGACCATCAGCGACTCGGCGCCCACCAGCCGCAGCAGCTGACCCTGGGTGGCCCCGGCCAGCCGCAGTACCGCCAGCTCGCGCACCCGGTCGGAGGTCGCCATCACCATGGTGTTGACCAGGGAGATGCCGGTGTAGAGCAGGGCGATGCCGAGGACGAGCAGCAGCCCGGCCCGGGTCGGACGGTTGGTCTCCGGGTACGTGGCCGCGACCCACTCGTCCGTGCCGAACACCTGCCCGCCGGCCGGCCGCACCGCCTCGCGCAGCCCGGCCGCCACGGCCCCGGCGCCGGCGCCGTCGGCGAGGGCGACGTCCACCCGGTCGACGGGGGCGCCGGGCGCGTTGGCGGGGGTGACGTAGACGCCGTTGCCGCCGGTGCCGGTGCGCAGCACGGCGGCGATGCGCAGGGTCTTCTGCGTGCCGTCCCCGAGCCAGACCCGTACGCGCTCGCCGACGGTGTGCCGCTCCCACTCCTCGTTGACGATGATCGAACCGTCGTCGAGGCCGGACACGCCGCCCGCGGCGAGCGGCAGCCGGGTGGTGGCGGCGAGGGACTCGGGACTGCCGACCGCACGGGCCTCCGACCTGATGAGCGCGACGCCCTCCTCCAGTACGTACACCGCGCCCGCCGAGCTCGGTGACACCTCGGCCGTCCCGGGCACGGCACGCAGCCGCTCCACCGTCCGCGCGTCGAGACCGGTGCCGCCGTCCGGCGCGGTGACCACGAAGGCGGCGCGGGTGCGTTCGCGGGTCTCGGCGGCCTTCGCCTCGTTCAGCGTCGCGGTGGCGCCGAGCAGCGAGCCCGCGAGCGCGACCGTGACCAGGACGGGCGCCGCGACGGCCGCGGTACGCCGCACGGCGGCGGCCGCGTTCTCCCGCACCAGCATGCCCGCCGCCCCCGGCAGCCGGGCCGGCAGCCAGGCCAGCAGCCGGGTGAGCGGGCGCACCACGACCGGGGCGAGCAGCGCCACCGCGGTGATCAGCAGCATCGGCCGGCTCACGTACGTCTTGCGGTGCAGCAGGTCGCCGGGGTCGCCGGCCAGGGAGACACCGAGCGTCACCAGGGCGGTGGCCAGCAGCGCGAGGCCGGACAGCCAACGGCCCCGGGTCATCGCCCCGGCGTCCACGGAGGCCTCGCGCAGCGCCTCCACGGGGCCGGCGCGTCCCGCACGCCAGGACGCCGCGGCCACCCCGCACAGGGCGACGAGGAGCCCGGTCCAGAACGCCGCGTGGTACGGCCAGGTGTGGTCGCCGACGGTGAACCAGGCCGGCGCCAGTCCCTCGTCGACCACCCACTCGGCGAGCGGCGGCGCACCGTACCCGCCCAGTACACAGCCCGCGGCCGAGGCGAGTACGCCGACCATGAGCGCCTCGGTGAACACCATGCGGCGGACCTGGCCCGGCGTCGCCCCGGCCGTGCGCAGCAGCCCGAACTCCCGCCGCCGCTGGGCGACCGCGAAGGCGGACGTGGACGCCACGACGAACACCGACACGAACGCGGTGACCCCGCCGGCCGTGCCGAACAGGGCGTTCATCGCGGTCAGCGCCTCGCTGTCCCGGTCGGGCTCGGCGTCGGCGTACCGCCGGTCGTCCCCGGTGAGCACCCGGACCCCGGCGCTGCCGCGTACCGCGTCCCGCACGGCGGGCCCGGCCGCGTCGACCACCAGCTGCACGCTGAGCGGGGCGAGCCGGGCGGCCCGCGCGTCGGTGAAGAACACGGCGTCCTCGAAACCGCGGTCGGGCACGGTGCCCACCACCCGCACGGTGCCGCGGTCCGTCCGCACCCGCTCGCCCGGCGCGGCCCAGCCGCCGGTGACGACGACCTCGTCGGCCGTGCGGGGCGCGCGGCCCGCGTCGAGGGCGTACGGGGCGAACGCGGCGGTGGACCAGGGGTGGCCCACCAGACCGGCGGGCCCGCCGGGAGCCCGTACGGGGAAGGACCGGTCCTCGACGACCGTGCCGAGCCGCTTCAGCTTCGCCACGGTCGGGGCGGGCACCGCACGCGGCCGCGCGAGCTCCTCCGTACGGTCGCCGGCCGGCGTCGGCACCAGGCGGTCGAGGCCGCCGCCTACTTCGTGGTCTGCGAGGCCCTCGCCAACGTCGCCAGGCACAGTGGCGCCGACCGCGCCGAGGTGACCGGCGGGCATCACGACGGCCGGCTGCTCCTCCAGGTCCGCGACGACGGCCGGGGCGGCGCCGTGGCCGGGGCGGGCAGTGGACTGACCGGGCTCGCCGACCGGGTGTCCGTACTGGATGGCAGACTCGCCCTGTCCAGTCCGCCGGGCGGACCGACCCTGTTGCGCGTGGAGGTTCCTTGCGAGTGGACCGAACGCTTCGCGTAGTGCTGGCCGAGGACAGCGTGCTGCTGCGGGACGGGCTGACCGGCCTGCTCGGCCGCTGCGGACACGAGGTGGTGGCGGCCGTCGGCGACGCGGAGGCACTCGTCGCGGCCGTGGAGGAGCACACCCCGGACATCGTCGTGACGGACGTCCGCATGCCGCCCGGCTTCCAGGACGAGGGCCTGCACGCGGCCGTGCGGCTGCGCCAAAAACGCCCCACCCTGCCCGTCCTCGTCCTCAGCCAGTACGTGCAACGGGCCTACGCGGCCGAACTGCTGGACTCCGGCGACGGCACGGGCGTCGGCTACCTGCTCAAGGACCGCGTCGGCCAGGTCGAGGAGTTCGTCGACGCGCTGACCGAGGTCGCGGACGGCGGCACGGTCGTCGATCCGGAAGTGGTACGCCAGTTGCTGCGCCGTCGCCGGGACCCCCTGGAGCGGCTCAGCCCGCGCGAGCGGGAGGTGCTGGCCCTGATCGCCGAGGGCAGGTCCAACGGCGCCATCGCCCGCGAACTGGTCGTCTCCGAGGCGGCCGTGGGCAAGCACATCGGCGGCATCCTCACCAAACTCGACCTGCCCCCGGCGGACGGGACGCACCGCAGGGTGCTGGCGGTCCTGGCGTATCTGCGGGCCTGATCGGCTTTCGGACCCGCCCGAACCGCTGTCGGAGCCGCCCGTACGGCCACCGGAGCCGCCCGAACGGCTATCGGAGCCGCACCGGTTGCATCACGTTTCCCCCACGACGCTGTGCGTCCCCTCCAAGGGGAGGAAACACTGGTCAACGCCTTTGTGACCGTCGAAGAGAGTGAACGCGTGAGCACCGTCCCGCCCCACGAGCGCCCGGACGACCCGTCGGAGAGACCGTCCGCCTCCATATCCGACGACGAGTTGGAGTCCTTCCTCCGCGAGGCCGCCGAAGGCGGTGGCGCACCGGCGCCCGAGGAGCCGTCCGCGCGGGCGCGGATGGTGACCGCACGGCTGCGGGCACAGGAGGAGGCGGCGCGGCGGGCGCCGGGCGGCGGCGGTCGTGGAAAGTGGCCGCGCCGGAAGCGGAGGACGACGGGGGCGTCGGCCGGGACCCCGGAGGGCTGGCGCACCGGCCCGGCGTGGCAGGAGATGAACGGCGCCCGCACGCGACGCCGCCGGGTCGGCGCGGTGATCGGGGTGGCACTGGCCGTGGCGTTGGCCGCGGTCGCCGTGCGCCCCTCGCTGGTGACCGACCGCCTTCCCGGCGGGGAGGCCGAGGCCGCCGTCTCCCCGACGCCGCTGCCCGCCGAGACGGCGCTGCCGTCCGGGGCCCCCGGCCAGGCGGACGGGGCGGGCGGACCCACCCGTGAGCATCCGTTCCGCGGCTCGCCCGCCCTGCGTTGGGCCGACGGGGCGGAGGCCATCGAACTGCCGGAGGCCAAGGCGGTCGCCGGGATGACCAAAGCCGATGTGGAGCTGGCCCTGCGGCGCACCAAGGAGCTCCTGGTCGCGGCCAACCTCGACCCCGGCGTGATCGCGGGCGGTCAGCCCGAGAAGGCGCTGGCCCTGCTCGACCCCAAGGCACCGGAGCTGCTGCCGGACCTGCGGCGGGCGCTGCGCGAGCCGACGCGCGACCACGATCCGGTCGGCCTCTTCAGCCGCTTCGCCCCGGATGACGTGCGGCTCGCGGGCGAGGTGGTCAAGGTGCGCGGGCACATGTCGTTCGCCGCCGGGGACCCGGGCGAGGTCGAGGTGCACGCGGATTACACCTTCGTGTACCCCCTCGTGCGGTCCGGCGGGGGCGATCACGTCGAGCGCACCATCGTGCGCCGTGACATCACGACGCTGCTGCTGGACCCCGACCGGTGGGTCGCGACCCGGGGCAAACTCGCCATCAAGACCTACAACGTCGAGACGTACAACAACGCGTGCGAGGTGTACGACGGCTATCTGCACCCCGTCTTCCCCGAAGCACGAGCCACGGGCGCCCCGGCCACGGGGCCGGCCGCCGACCCGTACGACCGCAGTCAGGCCGTGGGGAAGACGCGGCACGAGGGCTGCGGGACGGTCACCCGCACCTGACCGGCGTGACCGGCGTGACCGGCTGACCGATGTGGCCGGGGCGACCGGGGTGAGGGGCGACCGGGGTGGCAGGGGTGGCAGGGGTGCCGAGTCCGTGACCGGGGTGGCCGGTGACGGGCCCGGGTGCCCTCCCACTGCGCACCCGGGCCCGGCACCGTCGTCCCCCGTGGGCCGTCCCCCCGCGGGCCGTCCCCGGAGGCCGTCCCCGTGGGTCACTCAGCCGTTCAGACCCGCTGCCACAGCGCCGGAACGTTCGGCGGCTCCCAGCCCTGGTGGGCCTGGTGGCCCTGGAGACAGCGGTAGGTGGCGCCGCCGTACGTCACCGTGTCACCCGCCTGGTAGACGGTGCCGACCGCCCAGGTGCCGCCGGGCTCCCCGGGCTCGTCCGGGTCCTCGCCGCCGTCACCGTTCGTCTTCAGGGTGAGGCCGTAGTTCTGCAGGAGCGGGTTGATCGGCTGGAAGAACGTCGTGCCGCCGCTGCTGCAGTTGCCCGAGCCGCCCGAGGTGACGCCCTGCGCCTGGCTGCCGGAGATGTACGAGCCGCCCGAGTCGCCGGGCTCGGCGCACACCGTGGTGCGGGTGACGCCGCTGATGGTGCCCTCGGGGTAGGTCACGCTGGTGTTGTGCTGCTGGATCGTGCCGCAGTGCCAGCCGGTGGTGGAACCGGAACGGCACACGGAGGCGCCCACCGGAGCCTGGGTGGACCCGGTCACCTGGACGTTCTGGCCGCCGGCGCCTCTGACGTACGGAGTCGCCGTCCAGCTGGAGTTGGTGGCCACCCAAGCCATGTCACGGCCGGGGAAGACGGACCCCTGGAAGGTGCCCTGGGCCACCCGGTTGGCGCCGCTGGTGCTCGCCCCGGCCCGCCCGCAGTGACCGGCGGTGGCGTAGCCCTGCTGCGTCCCCTTGGTGACGGGGAAGCCGATCGAGCAGCGTCCGCTGTTGTTGATGTAGTACGCCTCGCCGCCGCGCAGGTCGTACAGCGGACGGGGCTTGTCGGCCGACTTCTCGATCCGGGCGAGTCCGGCGTCGACGCCGGCCGCGTCGAGGAGCGTGCGCGCCGCGGACGGGCGCACGGCCTGCACGGTGACGGTGTTCGTCCGGACGTCGACGTACCGGACCGGCGCGTCGGTGGTGTTCCGGTCGGCGGCGGCCCGGTCCAGCCGAGACTTGGCCGCGTCCAGGTCGGCGAGGGAGTGCCGTACGACCTTGGCCACGGCGCCCTGCGCCTCGATCACCGCGACGTCGTGCGCGTCGGTCGTCGCCACGGTCAGCGTGCCGGACTCGGCGCCCCGCACCCACGCGCCCGCGAAGTCGCCGCCGAGCGCGGCGCGCAGCCGGCCCGCGGTGGCGCCCGCCTCGGCCTCGTTGACGAGACGGCGTTCCGCCTGCTGCCGGTCGAGGCCGAGGTCGCGCCGCATGGCGTTGAGCAGGGCGGGAGGCGCGGCGTCGGTGCGGAGGGTCTCGGCCGCGGTGGGGGCGGGGGCGGAGGGTGCCGTCCCGGCGCTCGCGGAGCCGCTGAGCCCGGCCACGAGCAGGGCGGCCGTCGCGGCGACGGCGGCACCCATGGCTCTGGTGTGTCCGTGTCCGTGTCGGTGGGGCATGGGGGATCTCCTCGGTCTCGGTGGGGAGGTGCCGAAACCGTAGGGAGGGACGACCGGCCGCCATAAGACGTCGGTTGACCCCCTCCCCGGTGTTATGGAAGGCGTGCGAGGGAGTCACGGGTGGTCAGGAGACCCGGGGGCGGTCAGGAGACCCGGGGTGGTCAGGGGACCCGGTGCGCCGCCATCCACTCCGTGTAGCTGTCACTGCTCGCCGCCACGCCCGCGTGCGCCATGCGCGCCTGCGCGAGCACGGTCGCGGCGGTGTCCTGGCGCTGCGTCACCGCGTGCCAGCCGAGCAGGTGCCGCCAGGCCAGCGGGGTTCCGGTGAGCGGCCGGGTGACGATGCCGGGAGTGGTCGGGAACGTCGCCCGGCACAGCCCGACCGCCCGCCCCACCTGCACCAGATGCACCAGGGACGCGGTGTCGGTCTCGTACATGCGGCGCGGGGTGAACCCGGCACGGGCGCACGAGGCGGAGAAGCAGTCGCCGAAGCAGCCGTCGCCGGGTACGCAGGCCCACTCCTCGCCCGCCAGCTCGGTCAGGTCCACCTCCGGCCGATGGGCGAGCGGATGCCCGTCGGGCACCATCACGAACACCGGGTCGACGGCCACCTCCCACCAGACCAGGCCCTCGGCACCGGGCGGGGCGGCGGAGCCGCAGGTCCCGGCGAGCGCGAAGTCCAGCCTTCCCTCCGCGAGCTGATCCGCCAGGTCCCTCTCCGACCAGGAGGTGCAGGTCGTCATCCGGGCGTCCGGCGCGACGTCGGCCAGGCGGTCCACGAGGGCGCCCAGCAGGGGCCCGTGGGTGCCGCCCAGCCTGAGGTGCCGCGCGGTGCCCGGCGCCCGCGCGAACCTGGCCGCCTCCTGCTGCAACTCCGTGACCGCGGGCAGCACGATCCGGCTCCGCTCCAGCACCAGTTCGCCGAGCGCGGTGGCCCGTACGCCGTGCCGTCCGCGCACGAACAGCGCCCCGCCGAGCGCCCGCTCGATCCGCTTGAGCTGTGCGCTCAGCGCGGGCTGCGCGAGCCCGAGAGCCGTCGCCGCCCTGGTGAGGCTCCCGGCGTCGGCGATCGCCCGTACCGTCTTGAGATGCCGCAACTCCAGCTCCATGAGGGGAGCTTGCGACGAGGGAGGGGCGGGGGCAAGAGGTTGGTCCGGACCTGTGACGGTGAGGCCCCTTGGCAGGGGGCCTGCTCAACCACGTACTGCCTTCGACGCCTCGTCGCGCGGCCCTGGGCATGCCCCTGCATCTCCGGCAGGCGACCCGGGGCGACGGCGGCGAGCGCGGCCCTCAGAGCGTCCGGGGTCTGCTCGGAACCGCCAGGCGGGCTCACTCCTCTTCGAGGTTCTCTTCGGCCTTCGGCGCGGTGACGGCGCGGGCGAGCCAGTGGCGCAGGACCTCGGGGTCGTCGCAGTCCGTGACGCGCCTGCGGACATCGTCGGAGACGTCGAGGCCCCGCTGCTCCAGGACGAGCTGAGCATGTGGCTTCTTTCCGGGTTCAGGGATGTGTGGCGGCTGGTGCGCGGCAGTCGCGGCAGCGGTCGACGGTCTCAGGGGCGCGGAAGCCGCGGTCGCAGCCCTCGCAGTTCCGGAGCAGGTGCCGGAGTGGTGGGACAGCGGTCGGGGCGCGGAACGGGGCCGGCGGCGGCAGCCGGTCGGTGAGGCGGTGGGCCAGGAGGGCGGCTGGGCGGCGGAGCGGCTCGTCCGGCAGATCGGCGGTCAGGGCTTGGCGCATGGCGGGGGAGTGGATGTCCCGTTCCAGCCAGGCGGCGACGCCGGGGGCCAGGTGAGCGGTGTCGGCGACGGAGAGCAGTAGCCGCGAATCGTGTCGCCGCAGGCCGGCCAGGAGGTCGGTGGCCGTCTGGAGGAGCGAGGGTGCCTTGCTGCTGGGCTGCGGTACGGCGGGGAGTGCCTTGCGGGTGCGCGTGCCGTGCGGCGGTCGGGACTGGGACGTTCGCTCCACTGCCGGGCGGGGCTGCCGGGCCGGCTGGTCGGGACACCCGGGGTCGGCCGCCTCGCGCCGGTGCTTCGGCTGGTTGCAGGAGACGGTGCGGGTGACGATGCGGCCGGTGGGCGTGCGTACGAGTTCGCGGCGCAGGTAGCCGTAGGCCTCCAGCTCGCGCAGGGCGGCGGCGATCCGGGTCGGGCCCTCGGGGAAGCGGGCGGTGAGGGACTTGATGTCGGCGCCCGCGCCCGTGGGCAGCGACTGGAGGTGGCAGCCGAGGCCGATCGCCAGCAGCGACAGCTCCTTGTGCTGGACCAGGTGGTTGCCGATGACCACGAAGCGGGTGGTGTGGCGGGTGTTCTCGTGGATGATGCCGCCGCTGCCGTGCTGACGCGAACGGGTCCGATTGGCGGCAGGGACTGACTGGGCGCGCGAGGGCGCGCTAGGGTTTTGAGTATCCATCGGGAAGGTGCTTCTTCCTTGGTGGTCAGGCCCTCGCACTGGGATTGCCGTCCCGGCGGGGGCCGATGTCTTTCTTCGGTTGTTTGCGCTGAGCGTAGGGGAGTCGGGGGCTCGGAAATCCAGCCGAGCCGGTGATGTTCACCCGCCCGAGTGATGACGCGCCTCGGGCGGAAAGGTGGGGCTTGGTGGGGTTCTTTCTCCCCGAGTTCTTTCCTTGGTAAGGCGCCGACGGCACCGGAACCTCAGAAGGTGGGTTCCGGTGGTGTGCAGCTCAGTTCGGCCCACACGGTCTTGCGCGGGAAGCGGTCCTCGGTCACTCCCCAGCGGTCCGCCAACGCCTCGACGAGCAGCAGGCCACGGCCGGATTCCGCGTCGAGGGCGGGTGTCCGGACATCGGGGAGCCGCTCGCCCCGGGTGTCGGTGACCTCGATGCGGAGGGTGCCGCCGACGACGTAGAGCGTGAGCCGGAAATCGCGGCCGGGGACGCGTCCGTGCGCCGCCGCATTGCTCGCCAGCTCGGCGATGAGCTGGCGTGCCGGGTCCAGGGGCAGGCCCCAGGTGCGGAGCTGCTCGGTCGCGAGCAGTCGGGCGAGGCGGGCGCCGCGTGGCGTGGGGGAGAGCTGCACGCTGAAGTTGCGGACGGGCGTCGTGAGTTCGGCGGATTTCTGGTTCACGTCACTCAGCGTGTCGGTGCGTGCGTACGGTGAGAAGTGACTCAGCGGGTACGTACGGTGACTGTCCGGTTGTTGTCCGGTGTGTCCGGGGCTGTCACGACGGTCGGTACGGGTAGGGCGCTGGTGCATCTGGGGTGAGCACAACGGAGAGGCACGGCATGACAGTCGAGACGGACACGGGTCGGCTCAAGAGCGAGGCGGACGAGCCGGGTTGGGAGGTCGACCCGGACGACGAGTGGGGAATCGCCGTCATCACCACGGTGGGGCGGCAGTTGAAGCTGCGGCGCGAGGCGGCGGGGATGAGGGCCGCCGAGTTCGGGACGGTGGTCGGGTACGGCGAGGACATGGTCTACAAGATCGAGGGCGGCAAGCGGATTCCCCGGCAGGAGTACCTGGACCGGGCCGACGAGGTTCTGGACGCGGGTGGGCTGCTCTCGGCGGCCTGGGAGGACGTGAAGAAGGTCCGGTACCCGAAGAAGGTGCGGGAGCTGGGAAAGCTGGAGGCGAAGGCGGTCGAGATCGGTGTGTACGAGTGCAACATCATCGCTGGGCTGTTGCAGACGCCGGAGCACGCCCGTGTCCTGATGGAAGCCCGGCAGCCGCCGTACTCCCCTGACGACCTGGAACGCATGGTGGCCGCGCGGTTGGCCCGGCAGTCCGTCTTCGAGCGCGACCCGGCGCCCTCCATGCACTTCGTGCTGGAAGAGGCGCCACTGCGTCGGCAGGTTGGGGGCACAATGGTGTGGCGGCGGCAGCTCGAACGCCTGTTGGAGGTGGGGGGGTTGCACAACGTCACACTGCAAGTCATGCCGACGAACACCGATGCCCATCCAGGGCTGGACGGCAGGATCGAGTTGCTGAAGTTTCAGGACGGTACGGCGGTGGGGCGCTCCGATGGGGCGTTCAACGGACGGCCGATCACCGACCCGAAACAGCTGCGCATTGTTGAGCTGCGGTATGGCACGATCCGGGCGCAAGCTCTCTCCCCACGGGAGTCGCTGGCCTTCATCGAGAATCTGCTGGGAGAAACATGATCGCCAAGGTCTCTGATCGGCACGCGTCCGAACTGGCGTGGTTCAAGAGCAGCTACAGCGGTGGCACCGACGGTGAGTCCTGCGTCGAGCTGGCTCTCACCCCCGGCACCATCCACATCCGCGACTCCAAGCACGTAGACGGCGGCCCCCGCCTGGCACTCACCCCGACCGCGTGGACGAAGTTCCTCCCGTACGCCTCGGAGAGCTGACGACCTCCTGTGTCCCGACGACCGCCAGCAGATCCAGCAACCCCGCGCTCTCCGTCCCCACGGCCGGCGTGAACCAGAGCAACCGCTGCCGCCCGTCCTCGCTGAAGAGGTTGAGGCAGTTGACCTCGATGACGCCGAGCGTCGGGTGGACGATCCGCTTGCGGTCGTCCCGCCGGAAGGCCACGTCGTGGTCGGCCCACAGCGCGGCGAACTCGGGGGAGACGCCGAGTAGCGTACGGATCATGGACCCGGCCTCCGGGTCCTTGGCGTCCCTCCTGGCCGCCGCGGCCCGCAGATCCGCGACGAAGGCGCGGGACTGCCTCTCGTGGTCGGCCTCGGGATGCAGGCGCCGGGTATCGGGCTCGGTGAACCACCGGTGCACGAAGCTGGCCCGCGGCCCCCGCAGCCCGGACTGGTCCCCGACCAGTGCCACGGCCAGCGGATTCTGTACGAGGGTGACGTGCAGGTCGGTGATCACCTGCGCCGGGGTCGAGGTCATCCGCCCGAGCAGGTCGAGCATCCCGGGATGCACGTGCGAGGCGGCCCCGCCCTGCACGGGCACCGGCCGGTCCGCGAGCCGGTACAGATAGTCCCGCTCGTCGGCGGAGAGCCGCAGCGCCCTCGCCAGCGCGGCGATCATCTGCTCGGACGGCTGCGACCCGGCCCCGCGCTCCAGCTCGTTGTAGTAGTCCACCGACGCCCCGGCGAGCTGGGCGACCTCCTCGCGGCGCAGCCCCGGCACCCGGCGCCGGGGCCCGGCCGGAAGCCCGACGTCGGCCGGGCGGATCCGCTCCCGCCGCGACCGCAGGAACGCTCCCAGCTCGGCGTACTTCACAGCGCTCATGGCGTCCATTCTGCGCCGGGCCGGGCCGGTGACCCATGGGATGGCATCCCCTGGTTGCGCGGACGGGGCGGGCGCACTGTGGAGCCATGACCACGAACACGAACCATCAGCAAACTCCCGCGCCGGAGGCCGTACGCGTCGCCGTCGTCACCGGCGGATCACGCGGTATCGGCCGGGCGGTGTCCGAGAAGCTCGCCCGGGACGGCCTGGCCGTCGTCGTGAACTACGCCCGCGACGAGGCCTCCGCCATGGAGACGGTGGCGGCGATCACCGAGTCCGGCGGGCGGGCGGTCGCCGTACAGGCGGACGTGGCGGAGGAGAAGGAGATCGCCGCGCTGTTCGACCGCGCGGAGGAGGAGTACGGCGGGGTCGACGTGGTGGTGAACTCGGCCGGCCGGATGACGCTCTCGCCCATCGCCGACCTGGACCTGACCGCCCTGGACGCCATGCACCGCACCAACATCCGCGGCACCTTCGTGGTCGCCCGGGAGGCGGCCCGGCGGCTCCGGGCGGGAGGGAGCTTCGTAGGCTTCTCGACCTCCGTGGTCGGCACGCAGTTCCCGACCTACGGGGCGTACGCGGCGAGCAAGGGCGCCGTGGAGGCGATGACCCTGATCATGGCGCGTGAGCTGCGCGGACGGGACATCACCGTGAACACGGTCGCGCCCGGCCCCACGGCCACGGACCTGTTCCTCACGGGCAAGACCGCCGAGCAGATCGACCGGCTCGCGAAGACCCCGCCCCTGGAGCGGCTGGGCACCCCGGACGACATCGCCGCCGTGGTCGCCTTCCTCGGCAGCCCCGCCGGTCACTGGGTGAACGGCCAGATCCTGCGGGCCAACGGAGGGATGATCTGACATGCCCTTCGCCCACTTCAAGGTCCCCGAGGGCACCCTCACCCCGCAGGACAAGCAGAAGATCATCGAACGCACCACCGACCTCTACGCGGAGATCTACGGCGAGCGGGCCCGACCCACCACCGTCGTACTCGTCGACGAAGTCGCCGACGGCGGGTGGGGCGTCGCCGGGAACGTCCTCACGGCTGCGATGCTGAACGGCGACGCGTGACGCGTGACGCGTGACGCGTGACGGAGCAGCCCGGGCCATCCGGGCGACCTCCGTCTCATACGTCGTGAAAACCGCCGATATACGGAAGCGCGGTCTCACATAGTGGTCGCGCCCGGCGCCGAGTGCTGGCCAGGACGTTTACATGCGCGTAACACTGAAGTGTCCCGCGCGCGGCAACGGCGCCGAGCGCCCACCACCGGACCGATCGGACCGCGGCCTGCCCCCCGGGCCCGGCCCCGCGTCTCCGGTGTCAGCCGTGCCAGAAAGGGCCCCTGTGACGACCCGAACCGAGACCAGGACCGCGCTCGACGACCTGCTCACCGAGATCGAACACCGCAACCCGGCCCAGCCCGAGTTCCACCAGGCCGCGCACGAGGTCCTGGAAACGCTGGCGCCGGTGCTCGCGGCCCGGCCCGAGTACGCCGAGCCGGGTCTGGTCGAGCGGCTGGTCGAGCCGGAGCGGCAGGTCGTCTTCCGGGTGCCGTGGCAGGACGACAAGGGGCGGGTCCACGTCAACCGGGGCTTCCGCGTCGAGTTCAACAGCGCGCTGGGCCCGTACAAGGGCGGCCTGCGCTTCCACCCGTCCGTCAACCTGGGCGTCATCAAGTTCCTGGGCTTCGAGCAGATCTTCAAGAACGCGCTGACCGGCCTCGGCATCGGCGGCGGCAAGGGCGGCAGCGACTTCGACCCGCACGGGCGGAGCGACGCGGAGGTCATGCGGTTCTGCCAGTCGTTCATGACGGAGCTGTACCGGCACATCGGCGAGCACACGGACGTCCCGGCGGGCGACATCGGCGTCGGCGGCCGGGAGATCGGCTACCTCTTCGGCCAGTACCGCCGCATCACCAACCGCTGGGAGGCCGGCGTGCTCACCGGCAAGGGCGCGGGCTGGGGCGGCTCGCTGATCCGCCCCGAGGCGACCGGCTACGGCAACGTCCTCTTCGCGGCGGCGATGCTGCGCGAGCGCGGCGAGGACCTGGAGGGCCAGACGGCGGTCGTGTCCGGCTCCGGAAACGTCGCGATCTACACGATCGAGAAGCTGACCGCCCTGGGCGCGAACCCCGTCACCTGCTCGGACTCCTCCGGTTACGTCGTCGACGAGAAGGGCATCGACCTCGACCTGCTGAAGCAGATCAAGGAGGTCGAGCGCGGCCGCGTCGACACGTACGCCGAGCGCCGCGGCTCCTCGGCCCGCTTCGTGCCCGGCGGCAGCGTCTGGGAGGTCCCGGCCGACCTCGCCCTTCCGTCCGCCACCCAGAACGAGCTGGACGGGAACGCCGCCGCCGCTCTCGTCCGCAACGGCGTGAAGGCCGTCTCCGAGGGCGCGAACATGCCGACGACCCCCGAGGCCGTCCACCTCCTCCAGAAGGCCGGCGTCGCCTTCGGCCCCGGCAAGGCCGCCAACGCGGGCGGCGTCGCGGTCAGCGCCCTGGAGATGGCGCAGAACCACGCCCGTACGTCCTGGACGGCGGCGCGCGTCGAGGAGGAGCTGACCCGCATCATGAACGACATCCACACCACCTGCCACGAGACCGCCGCCCGCTACGACGCCCCCGGCGACTACGTCACCGGCGCGAACATCGCGGGCTTCGAGCGCGTGGCGGACGCGATGCTGGCGCAGGGCGTCATCTGACGGAGCCAGGGGTCCGATGGTCTCGAACGCGGGATGCCGGACGGGCCCGATCACGTCGGCGAGCAGCGTCTGATCAGTCCGGACGGGCTGACGTTCCGCGTCCGGGCCGCTGCCGCGTGAAGCCGCCGGGAAGGCGGCTGCCGGGAGACGGTGCCGGCGAGCGGCGCCGGCTGGTGGCCGGAGGTCAGGCCGAGGCACCCCGCACGGGGCGCGCGGCGTCCAGGCGGGTGCGGAGTGTGGCGGCGAAGTCTTCGGCGCGGGCCAGCTGGACGCGCAGCTCCTCGATCTTGCCGCCGGCGTCCCGTTCGTAGGCCCGCACCCGCTCCAGGAGTGCCTCGCGCTCGGCGTCATCGGCCGTGTCGGCATGGTCGAGGCGGTCGGTGGCGTCGAGGAGGTCGCGCATCTGGTCCAGGGTGAAGCCCAGCGGCTTCATGCGGCGGATGACCATGAGCCGCTGCACGTCGGGCTCCGTGTAGAGGCGGAATCCGCCCTGGGAGCGGGCGGAGGGGATGACCAGGCCGGTCTCCTCGTAGTGCCGGATGGTGCGCAGCGACAGCTCCGTCCGCGCGGCGACCTCGCCGATCTGCATGTGCTTGCCGTCCACGCCTGTGTCCCTGGCCCTTCTCGTCATGGCGGGCCGCGTCCCGTGCCGACCCACCAGTCTCCACTCTAACGTTAGGGTAGAGTTGACGATGGTGAGGGCGGCCCGGCTGCCCCCGCTGCCGCCGTTCCGGGGCCGAAGGCGCCCCCGGCGAAGTTTCGATTGTGGCAGGAGAGAGCGTGCGCGAGCCCATGACGCCGATCGCCGCCGCCTGCCCGCCGTGACCTATCGCCTCCGGATGTGAGCTGCCCGGCCGCCTGCGCGCGCCGCCCTGCCTCGCGTCCCCCTCGACTTCCGGCCCCGTCCAGTGGGTCGTCCGCGGGCTGCCGGTCCGGCCCCGCGGGTCCTTCCCGCACGCCTCCGGCCTGCCGCTGGGGTGTGCCCGAGCACGACAGGTACCCGTCTCCTTGTCTTCTGCTGCTGTGACTCCCGCCGCGCGGCTGCGCGACCTCAAGCCGGACTGGCTCAACAACCCGAAGGTCTGGCGCACCGAGGTCCTCGCCGGCCTGGTCGTCGCCCTGGCACTGATCCCCGAGGCGATCTCCTTCTCGATCATCGCCGGTGTCGACCCCGCGATCGGCCTGTTCGCCTCGTTCACCATGGCCGTGGTCATCTCGATCGTCGGCGGCCGACGCGCGATGATCTCCGCCGCCACCGGCGCCATCGCCCTCGTGATCGCCCCCCTGAACCACGAGTACGGCCTGGGCTACCTGGTCGCCGCCGTCATCCTCGCCGGCGTCATGCAAGTGATTCTGGGCGCGCTCGGGGTGGCGAAGCTGATGCGCTTCGTGCCGCGCTCGGTGATGGTCGGCTTCGTCAACGCCCTGGCGATCCTGATCTTCATGGCCCAGGTGCCCGAGATGCACGACGTGCCCTGGGCCGTCTACCCGCTGATCATCGGCGGCCTCGCCCTCATGGTCTTCTTCCCGAGGGTCACCAAGGTGATCCCGGCCCCGCTCGTCTCCATCGTCATCCTCACCGTCATCACCGTCGCGGCCGGCATTGCGGTACCGGCCGTCGGCGACAAGGGCGCCCTGCCGTCCTCCCTGCCCGTTCCCGGCCTGCCGGACGTGCCGTTCACCCTGGACACCCTGACGACGATCGCCCCGTACGCCTTCGCGATGGCACTGGTCGGCCTGATGGAGTCCCTGATGACCGCCAAGCTGGTCGACGACATCACCGACACCCACTCCTCCAAGACCCGCGAGTCCATCGGCCAGGGCATCGCCAACATCGTCACCGGCTTCTTCGGCGGCATGGGCGGCTGCGCCATGATCGGCCAGACCATGATCAACGTGAAGGTGTCCGGCGCCCGCACCCGCCTGTCCACCTTCCTCGCCGGCAGCCTTCTGATGGTCCTGTGCATCGTCTTCGGCCCGGTCGTCTCCGACATCCCCATGGCCGCCCTGGTCGCCGTCATGATCATGGTGTCCTTCGCGACCTTCGACTGGCACTCCATCGCGCCCAAGACCCTCAAGCGGATGCCCGCCGGGGAGATCGCCGTGATGGTCATCACCGTGACCGCGGTGGTCGCCACCCACAACCTCGCCATCGGCGTCGTCATCGGCACGATCACCGCCATGGTCATCTTCGCCAAGCGCGTCGCCCACCTCGCCCACGTCACCGCCGTCACCGACCCCGACGGCGGCACGGTCGTCTACCGGGTCACCGGCGAGCTGTTCTTCGCCTCTTCCAACGACCTCGTCGGCCAGTTCGACTACGCGAACGACCCCGGGAAGGTCGTCATCGACCTCTCCTCCGCCCACGTCTGGGACGCGTCCTCCGTCGCCGCTCTCGACGCGATCGAGACGAAGTACGAGCAGCGCGGCAAGACGGTGGAGATCACCGGCCTGAACGACCCCAGCGCCGACCTCCACGGCAAGCTCACCGGCGAACTCGCCGGCAGCCACTGACCCCCGCGGCGCACCCGCACAGCAGGGGACCCCGGCCCGGCGGGCCGGGGTCCTCCCGTCTCGTCCCGGCGCTCTGCCCGGGCATGGACTCGGTCCGGCTCCGGGCACCCTTGCCGGACCGGGTCCTGAAGCGCCTCACCGGGAGGATCCGCTGACCGTCCCGGCACGACGGTGATCGAATCGCACCGGTGCCTCAGCGCTCCGTCCCGGGACCGGACGCCTTCGCCAGGCGGGACAGCAGCTTGGCGTAGACCGTCGTCGCCGCCGCGACCACGGTCGCGATGCTCGACAGGGCCAGGATGCCGAGCAGTGCCGGCCACTGGCGCAGTTCGCTGTCACAGAAGTAGCCGTCCCGTTGGAGCGGTGCGATCAGCGGGCCCTCGCAGCGCGGCACACCGTCGTGGGACTCGGGGCCATAAGAGGAGAGCATCAGGAACGCGAACCACATCCACAGCCCGACCGCCACGATGATCCACCCGACCGACCACTTGTCCGCGCGGCCGGCGTCCCGAAGCGCCTGGGGCTCCTCCCCAACGCCGGCCTTCGCCTCGCCCGAGTCGGTTGCCGTCACGTCTTCCCCCAGTTGTTCGACGGTCCCCTGCCGAACGACCCTACCGATCCCTAGTTTGATCTCCGCCGCCTCCGGGGTATTCTCCTCGCCCCGATTCGCCAGCCCCCCGCCCCGTATGGCAGACTAACGGGGTTGCTCGGTCGAGTGCCGATGCTGCGCGCCTCCCGCCGGGGGGACCGGAAGCGAGTCCCACAGTACTCGTCGTCCCTGATCAGGGACGGAAGTACGGGAATCTTCCGGGAAGCGTCAGCGGGGTGCAGGCCAGGCACCCGGTGGGCCTCTCGCCCCCGGCCTGCGGTTCCGGAAGGGCCCGCGACTCCCACTGCAGGGAAGTCCCGTAAGGGACATTCATGTCAGCGAGAGCGCGACACGCCCGACCGCGTGGGTCGGAGGGGGAGCGGAACAGCAAGGGACCACCGGGTCCAGAGCGTTACGAGAGACAGGACTACTGAGTAGCCATGGCGGGACAGAAGATCCGCATCCGGCTCAAGGCCTACGACCACGAGGTCATCGACTCTTCGGCGAAGAAGATCGTCGAGACGGTGACTCGCACTGGTGCGTCGGTCGCGGGCCCGGTGCCGCTGCCCACTGAGAAGAACGTGTACTGCGTCATCAAGTCGCCGCACAAGTACAAGGACTCGCGCGAGCACTTCGAGATGCGCACGCACAAGCGCCTGATCGACATCCTCGACCCGACCCCCAAGACCGTTGACTCTCTGATGCGACTCGACCTCCCGGCCGGTGTCGACATCGAGATCAAGCTCTGAAGGCCGGTGATCTGAGAATGGCTAAGCAGATCAAGGGCATCCTGGGCGAGAAGCTCGGCATGACGCAGGTGTGGGACGAGAACAACCGTGTTGTTCCGGTCACCGTCGTCAAGGCCGGCCCCAATGTCGTCACCCAGGTCCGCACGAACGACGTCGACGGCTACGAGTCCGTCCAGATCGCGTTCGGCGAGATCGACCCGCGCAAGGTGAACAAGCCCCTCAAGGGCCACTTCGCCAAGGCCGACGTCACCCCCCGCCGTCACCTCGTCGAGATCCGTACGGCCGACGCCGCCGAGTACACGCTCGGTCAGGAAGTCACCGCCGAGGTCTTCGAGTCCGGCATCAAGGTCGACGTCACCGGCAAGAGCAAGGGCAAGGGCTTCGCCGGTGTCATGAAGCGTCACAACTTCAAGGGCCTCGGCGCCGGACACGGCACCCAGCGCAAGCACCGCTCGCCCGGTTCCATCGGTGGCTGCGCCACCCCGGGCCGCGTGTTCAAGGGCCTCCGCATGGCCGGCCGCATGGGCAACGAGCGGGTCACCACCCAGAACCTGACCGTCCACGCCGTTGACGCGGAGAAGGGTCTGCTGCTCATCAAGGGCGCGGTTCCCGGTCCGAACGGCGGCCTCGTCCTGGTCCGCACCGCGGCCAAGGGGGCCTGAGGTAACCGATGAGCACTGTTGACATCCTTTCGCCTGCCGGCGAGAAGACCGGAAGCGTCGAGCTCCCCGCGGAGATCTTCGGCGTGGAGAAGATCAGCATCCCGCTGATCCACCAGGTCGTCGTCGCGCAGAACGCCGCTGCCCGCCAGGGCACGCACAAGACCAAGCGTCGCGGCGAGGTCCGTGGTGGCGGCAAGAAGCCGTACCGCCAGAAGGGCACCGGCCGCGCCCGCCAGGGTTCGACCCGTGCGCCGCAGTTCGCCGGCGGTGGCGTCGTCCACGGCCCGCAGCCGCGTGACTACTCGCAGCGGACCCCGAAGAAGATGAAGGCCGCGGCCCTGCGCCACGCCCTCACCGACCGGGCCCGCCACGACCGCATCCACGTCGTCACCGGCGTCATCGAGGGCGACAACCCGTCCACGAAGGCCGCCCGGACGCTGTTCGGCAAGATCTCGGAGCGCAAGAACCTGCTCCTGGTCGTCGACCGCGCCGACGAGGCCGCGTGGCTGTCCGCCCGCAACCTGCCCCAGATCCACATCCTGGAGCCGGGCCAGCTGAACACGTACGACGTTCTCGTCTCGGACGACGTGGTCTTCACCCAGGCCGCTTTCGAGTCCTTCGTGTCTGGCCCCAACAAGGCCGCTGACACCGAAGGGAGCGAAGCCTGATGGCTACGCGTCACCCGAGCATCGCCTCCAAGGCGGCCAAGGCCGCCAAGGCCGCGCGCGTCGCCAAGGCGCGCCGCCACGAGGCCGAGGGCAAGAACACCGTCGTCACGCCGGCCAGCAAGGCGTTCACGGACCCCCGTGACGTGCTGCTGAAGCCGGTCGTCTCCGAGAAGAGCTACGCGCTCCTCGACGAGAACAAGTACACGTTCGTCGTCGCCCCGGGTTCCAACAAGACCCAGATCAAGGAAGCCGTCCAGGCGGTCTTCTCGGTCAAGGTCACCGGGGTCAACACGATCAACCGCCAGGGCAAGCGCAAGCGGACCCGCACGGGCTTCGGCAAGCGTGCCGACAGCAAGCGCGCGATCGTGACCCTCGCCGAGGGCGACCGTATCGACATCTTCGGCGGTCCGACCTCCTGACGGAGGTCCGGATCGTCCGGAATCGGACGAGGACTGAGAAATGGGAATCCGCAAGTACAAGCCGACTACGCCGGGCCGTCGTGGCTCGAGCGTCGCCGACTTCGTCGAGGTCACGCGGTCCACGCCGGAGAAGTCGCTGGTCCGCCCGCTGCACAGCAAGGGCGGCCGTAACAACGCCGGTCGTGTGACCGTTCGCCACCAGGGTGGCGGACACAAGCGCGCCTACCGCGTGATCGACTTCCGTCGTCACGACAAGGACGGCGTGCCGGCGAAGGTCGCGCACATCGAGTACGACCCCAACCGCACCGCGCGCATCGCGCTGCTGCACTACGCCGACGGCGAGAAGCGCTACATCCTCGCCCCGCGCAACCTGCAGCAGGGTGACCGCGTCGAGAACGGTCCCGGGGCCGACATCAAGCCGGGCAACAACCTGGCCCTCCGCAACATCCCGGTCGGTACCACGATCCACGCGATCGAGCTCCGTCCCGGTGGCGGTGCCAAGTTCGCCCGCTCCGCCGGTGCCTCCGTGCAGCTGCTCGCGAAGGAGGGCCAGATGGCCCACCTGCGCATGCCGTCCGGAGAGATCCGCCTGGTCGACGTGCGCTGCCGCGCCACCGTCGGCGAGGTCGGCAACGCCGAGCAGAGCAACATCAACTGGGGCAAGGCGGGCCGTAAGCGCTGGCTGGGCGTTCGCCCGACCGTGCGTGGTGTGGTCATGAACCCGGTAGACCACCCGCACGGTGGTGGCGAAGGCCGTACCTCGGGTGGTCGCCACCCGGTGTCCCCCTGGGGCAAGAAGGAAGGCCGTACTCGTTCGCCCAAGAAGGCGTCGAACAAGTACATCGTCCGCCGCCGCAAGACGAACAAGAAGCGCTAAGGACGGGTTGAGATGCCTCGTAGCTTGAAGAAGGGACCCTTCGTCGACGACCACCTGATCAAGAAGGTGGACACGCAGAACGAAGCCGGTTCCAAGAACGTCATCAAGACCTGGTCCCGTCGCTCGATGATCGTCCCGGCGATGCTCGGCCACACGATCGCGGTGCACAACGGCAAGACCCACATCCCGGTGTTTGTCACCGAGTCCATGGTCGGCCACAAGCTCGGCGAGTTCTCGCCGACGCGCACCTTCCGGGGTCACGTCAAGGACGACCGGAAGTCGAAGCGCCGCTAGCAGCGGGGTGGAATGACCATGACAGACACTGGAAGGACAACCATGGAAGCCAGGGCCCAGGCGCGGTACATCCGCGTCACGCCCATGAAGGCCCGCCGCGTGGTGGACCTTATCCGTGGCATGGATGCCACGGAGGCTCAGGCGGTCCTGCGTTTCGCCCCGCAGGCCGCGAGCGTGCCGGTCGGCAAGGTGCTGGACAGCGCCATCGCCAACGCCGCGCACAACTACGACCACACCGACGCCGACAGCCTCTTCATTTCCGAGGCCTACGTCGACGAGGGCCCGACCCTGAAGCGGTTCCGGCCGCGCGCCCAGGGCCGCGCCTACCGGATCCGCAAGCGGACCAGCCACATCACCGTGGTCGTCAGCAGCAAGGAAGGAACCCGGTAATGGGCCAGAAGGTAAACCCGCACGGGTTCCGGCTCGGTGTCACGACCGACTTCAAGTCGCGTTGGTACGCCGACAAGCTGTACAAGGACTACGTCAAGGAAGACGTCGCCATCCGTCGGATGATGACGTCCGGCATGGAGCGCGCCGGCATCTCGAAGGTCGAGATCGAGCGCACCCGTGACCGCGTGCGGGTGGACATCCACACCGCTCGTCCCGGCATCGTCATCGGCCGCCGCGGCGCCGAGGCCGACCGCATCCGCGGTGACCTGGAGAAGCTGACCGGCAAGCAGGTCCAGCTGAACATCCTCGAGGTCAAGAGCCCGGAGACGGACGCTCAGCTGGTGGCCCAGGCCGTCGCCGAGCAGCTCTCCTCCCGCGTCTCCTTCCGTCGTGCCATGCGCAAGAGCATGCAGGGCACGATGAAGGCCGGCGCCAAGGGCATCAAGATCCAGTGCGGCGGCCGCCTCGGTGGCGCCGAGATGTCCCGCTCGGAGTTCTACCGCGAGGGCCGTGTGCCCCTGCACACGCTCCGCGCGAACGTGGACTACGGCTTCTTCGAGGCCAAGACGACCTTCGGCCGCATCGGTGTGAAGGTCTGGATCTACAAGGGCGACGTCAAGAACATCGCCGAGGTCCGCGCCGAGAACGCCGCTGCCCGCGCCGGCAACCGCCCGGCCCGTGGTGGCAACGACCGCCCGGCCCGTGGTGGCCGCGGTGGCGAGCGTGGCGGTCGCGGTCGCAAGCCGCAGCAGCAGTCCGCGCCGGCTGCCGAGGCCCCCAAGGCCGACGCTCCCGCCGCCGCTGCCGCTCCGGCTGAGAGCACCGGAACGGAGGCCTGACCGAAATGCTGATCCCCCGTAGGGTCAAGCACCGCAAGCAGCACCACCCGAAGCGCCGTGGTCAGGCCAAGGGCGGTACGACGGTTGCGTTCGGCGAGTACGGCATCCAGGCCCTCACGCCGGCGTACGTGACCAACCGCCAGATCGAGGCGGCCCGTATCGCGATGACCCGCCACATCAAGCGTGGCGGCAAGGTCTGGATCAACATCTACCCGGACCGCCCGCTCACGAAGAAGCCGGCCGAGACCCGCATGGGTTCCGGTAAGGGTTCGCCGGAGTGGTGGATCGCGAACGTGCACCCGGGCCGGGTCATGTTCGAGCTGTCCTACCCCAACGAGAAGATCGCCCGTGAGGCGCTGACTCGTGCGGCCCACAAGCTGCCGATGAAGTGCCGGATCGTCAAGCGCGAGGCAGGTGAAGCGTGATGTCGGCCGGTACCAAGGCGTCCGAGCTGCGCGAACTGGGTGACGAGGAGCTTCTCGCGAAGCTCCGCGAAGCCAAGGAAGAGCTGTTCAACCTCCGCTTCCAGGCGGCGACGGGTCAGCTCGAGAACCACGGTCGGCTCAAGGCCGTCCGCAAGGACATCGCGCGGATCTACACCCTGATGCGTGAGCGCGAGCTGGGCATCGAGACGGTGGAGAGCGCCTGATGAGCGAGAGCAACGTGACTGAAGAGACGAAGGCCGGCCGCGGCTTCCGCAAGACCCGTCAGGGTCTGGTCGTCAGCGACAAGATGGACAAGACCGTCGTCGTCGCCGTCGAGGACCGCGTGACGCACGCGCTGTACGGCAAGGTCATCCGCCGTACCAACAAGCTCAAGGCTCACGACGAGCAGAACGCCGCGGGTGTCGGCGACCGTGTCCTCCTCATGGAGACCCGGCCGCTGTCCGCGACGAAGCGCTGGCGCGTCGTCGAGGTCCTCGAGAAGGCCAAGTAATTCCTGCGGGCAAACCCGCAGGTCAGTTCCGCCAGGCTCGGCAGGGGCTTCTCCTCGTGAAGAGGCGGCCCCTGCCGGGAACCGGCAGACAATCAGGAGATAGACGTGATCCAGCAGGAGTCGCGGCTTCGTGTCGCCGACAACACGGGTGCGAAGGAAGTCCTCTGCATCCGTGTGCTCGGTGGCTCGGGCCGCCGCTACGCGGGTATCGGTGACGTCATCGTCGCCACCGTCAAGGACGCGATCCCCGGTGGCAACGTGAAGAAGGGTGACGTCGTCAAGGCGGTCATCGTTCGCACCGTCAAGGAGCGCCGCCGTCCGGACGGCTCGTACATCCGCTTCGACGAGAACGCCGCCGTCATTCTGAAGAACGACGGCGACCCTCGTGGCACCCGTATCTTCGGCCCCGTCGGCCGTGAGCTGCGCGAGAAGAAGTTCATGAAGATCATCTCCCTCGCGCCGGAGGTGCTGTGAGCATGAAGATCAAGAAGGGCGACCTGGTCCAGGTCATCACCGGTAAGGACAAGGGCAAGCAGGGCAAGGTCATCGCGGCCTTCCCCCGTGAGGACCGTGTCCTGGTCGAGGGTGTCAACCGGGTCAAGAAGCACACCAAGGCCGGGCCGACCGCTCGCGGTTCGCAGGCCGGCGGCATCGTGACCACCGAGGCCCCGATCCACGTCTCCAACGTCCAGCTGGTCGTGGAGAAGGACGGCAACAAGGTCGTCACGCGCGTCGGTTACCGCTTCGACGACGAGGGCAACAAGGTTCGCGTTGCCAAGCGGACGGGTGAGGACATCTGATGGCTACCACCACCACTCCGCGTCTGAAGACGAAGTACCGCGAGGAGATCGCGGGCAAGCTGCGTGAGGAGTTCTCCTACGAGAACGTCATGCAGATCCCCGGCCTCGTCAAGATCGTGGTCAACATGGGTGTGGGCGACGCCGCCCGCGACTCCAAGCTGATCGAGGGCGCCATCCGCGACCTCACCACGATCACCGGTCAGAAGCCGGCCGTCACCAAGGCCCGCAAGTCCATCGCGCAGTTCAAGCTGCGTGAGGGCCAGCCGATCGGTGCCCACGTCACGCTCCGTGGCGACCGCATGTGGGAGTTCCTGGACCGCACCCTGTCGCTCGCGCTGCCGCGCATCCGCGACTTCCGTGGTCTGTCCCCCAAGCAGTTCGACGGCCGTGGCAACTACACCTTCGGTCTCACCGAGCAGGTCATGTTCCACGAGATCGACCAGGACAAGATCGACCGCACCCGGGGTATGGACATCACCGTGGTGACCACGGCGACCAACGACGCTGAGGGCCGCGCGCTCCTTCGTCACCTCGGCTTCCCCTTCAAGGAGGCGTGAGCGAGATGGCGAAGAAGGCCCTGATTGCCAAGGCTGCTCGCAAGCCCAAGTTCGGTGTTCGTGGCTACACGCGCTGCCAGCGCTGCGGCCGCCCGCACTCCGTCTACCGCAAGTTCGGCCTGTGCCGCGTGTGCCTTCGTGAGATGGCTCACCGTGGCGAGCTGCCGGGCGTGACCAAGAGTTCCTGGTAATCCGGTAATTCCGGGTTATTCAGACTCTCGGTAAGCATCTGGGTCGGCAGGGGCCCGCCCGCACATGCCTTAGGCTTGTGTAGTTGGGCGTCTGCCGCCCGTACGACTTACTACGCCGTAGGTCCACCGCGCCGCACCCGTCCCGTCTCGGATCGGGGAGAGGGATGGCGCACCAGGAAACCCCGGCGAGAGAGGCCGAAGGCCAATTCATGACCATGACTGATCCGATCGCAGACATGCTTACGCGTCTGCGGAACGCGAACTCGGCGTACCACGACTCCGTGACGATGCCGGCGTCCAAGATCAAGTCTCACATCGCGGAGATCCTCCAGCAGGAGGGCTTCATCACGGGCTGGAAGACCGAGGACGCCGAGGTTGGCAAGAACCTCGTCCTCGAGCTGAAGTTCGGCCCGAACCGTGAGCGCTCCATCGCGGGCATCAAGCGGATCTCCAAGCCCGGTCTCCGGGTTTACGCGAAGTCCACCAACCTGCCCAAGGTGCTGGGCGGCCTCGGCGTGGCGATCATCTCCACGTCGCACGGGCTCCTCACCGACAAGCAGGCCGGCAAGAAGGGCGTAGGCGGGGAAGTCCTCGCCTACGTCTGGTAGCGGAAGGGAACGGAGGAAACAGCTATGTCGCGCATCGGCAAGCTCCCCATCGCGGTTCCCGCCGGCGTGGACGTCACCATCGACGGCCGTACGGTCTCGGTCAAGGGCCCCAAGGGTTCGCTGACTCACACCGTCGTGGCACCGATCGACATCGCCAAGGGTGAGGACGGCGTTCTGAACGTCACCCGCCCCAACGAAGAGCGTCAGAGCAAGGCCCTGCACGGCCTGTCCCGCACGCTGGTGGCGAACATGATCACCGGCGTGACCCAGGGTTACGTGAAGAAGCTCGAGATCAGCGGTGTCGGTTACCGCGTGCTCGCCAAGGGTTCGAACCTGGAGTTCTCCCTCGGTTACAGCCACCCGATCCTGGTCGAGGCCCCCGAGGGCATTACCTTCAAGGTGGAGTCGCCGACCCGTTTCTCGGTCGAGGGCATCGACAAGCAGAAGGTCGGCGAGGTTGCGGCCAACATCCGCAAGCTGCGCAAGCCCGACCCGTACAAGGCCAAGGGCGTCAAGTACGAGGGCGAAGTCATCCGCCGCAAGGTCGGAAAGGCGGGTAAGTAAGCCATGGCATACGGACAGAAGATCCTCAAGGGCGACGCCTACAAGCGCGCCGCGATCAAGCGCCGTCACATCCGGATTCGCAAGAATCTCTCGGGTACGGCGGAGCGTCCCCGTCTGGTCGTTACCCGCTCGAACCGCCACATCGTGGCCCAGGTGATCGACGACCTCAAGGGTCACACCCTTGCGTCGGCGTCCACCCTGGACACCTCGATCCGTGGTGGCGAGGCCGACAAGTCGGCGCAGGCCAAGCAGGTCGGCGCCCTGGTCGCCGAGCGCGCCAAGGCCGCGGGTGTCGAGACCGTCGTGTTCGACCGCGGTGGCAACCAGTACGCCGGGCGCATCGCCGCTCTGGCGGACGCCGCCCGCGAAGCCGGACTGAAGTTCTGAGCCGGTTCCGTAGCTAGCGGAAACAGAGAGAGGTAATTCCAATGGCTGGACCCCAGCGCCGCGGTGGCGGTGCCGGTGGCGGCGAGCGGCGGGACCGGAAGGGTCGCGACGGTGGCAACGCCGCCGCCGAGAAGACCGCGTACGTTGAGCGCGTCGTCGCGATCAACCGCGTCGCCAAGGTTGTGAAGGGTGGTCGTCGCTTCAGCTTCACTGCGCTCGTCGTAGTGGGCGATGGTGACGGCACCGTGGGTGTCGGTTACGGCAAGGCCAAGGAGGTGCCGGCCGCCATCGCCAAGGGTGTTGAGGAGGCCAAGAAGCACTTCTTCAAGGTCCCCCGTATCCAGGGCACCATCCCGCACCCCATCCAGGGTGAGAAGGCTGCCGGCGTCGTGCTGCTCAAGCCCGCGTCCCCGGGTACCGGTGTTATCGCCGGTGGTCCGGTGCGCGCCGTGCTCGAGTGCGCCGGTATCCACGACGTGCTGTCGAAGTCCCTGGGCTCCGACAACCAGATCAACATCGTGCACGCGACCGTGGAGGCCCTCAAGGGCCTGCAGCGTCCCGAGGAGATCGCGGCCCGCCGTGGTCTGCCGCTCGAGGACGTCGCCCCCGCGGCTCTTCTCCGTGCACGTGCCGGGGCGGGTGCGTAATCATGGCGCAGCTCAAGATTACGCAGGTCAAGTCCTACATCGGCAGCAAGCAGAACCACCGTGACACCCTGCGTTCCCTTGGTCTCAAGGGGATCAACACGCAGGTCGTCAAGGAGGACCGCCCCGAGTTCCGCGGCATGGTGCAGACCGTCCGCCACCTCGTGACGGTCGAGGAGGTCGACTGATCATGGCGGAGAACAACCCGCTCAAGATCCACAACCTCCGTCCCGCCCCGGGCGCCAAGACCGCGAAGACCCGTGTCGGTCGCGGTGAGGCGTCGAAGGGTAAGACGGCCGGTCGTGGTACCAAGGGTACGAAGGCCCGTTACCAGGTTCCGGAGCGCTTCGAGGGTGGCCAGATGCCCCTCCACATGCGTCTTCCGAAGCTGAAGGGCTTCAAGAACCCGTTCAAGACCGAGTTCCAGGTCGTGAACCTCGACAAGCTGGCCGCGCTCTACCCCGAGGGTGGCGAGGTCACCGTCGAGGGCCTGGTGGCCAAGGGTGCCGTTCGCAAGAACAGCCTCGTCAAGGTCCTCGGCCAGGGCGAGATCTCCGTGGCGCTGCAGGTGACGGTCGACGCCGTCTCCGGCTCCGCCAAGGAGAAGATCACCGCCGCCGGCGGCACCGTCACCGAGCTCGTCTGAACCCTTCAGGCGTCTCGATGACTTGAGCGATCCCAACCGGGGATGCCCCACAAATGGGGTATCCCCGGTTGGTCGTTTCAAGGGAAGTGCTCCCGCCGGTAAGGTGGCCTGCGCTGCCCTCTTTCACGGGTGCGTCACATGGGGCACCCTGGGCGGCAGTTGACCGTTACTTACTAAGTCGTCAGTCGAATCCTCAAGACCGTCACCCTTGACGCAGTAGCGCGGGGGTCGCAGGAGGCACCGTGCTCACCGCGTTCGCCCGGGCGTTCAAGACGCCCGACCTGCGCAAGAAGCTGCTCTTCACGCTCGGCATGATCGTGGTCTACCGGCTCGGTACCCACATCCCCATCCCAGGCGTCGATTACAAGAACGTCCAGGAGTGTGTGGACCAGGCGTCCGGCAACCAGGGCCTCTTCGGTCTGGTGAACATGTTCAGCGGCGGCGCCCTGCTGCAGATCACGGTCTTCGCGCTCGGCATCATGCCGTACATCACGGCGAGCATCATTCTGCAGCTGCTGACCGTGGTGATCCCGCGCCTGGAGGCCCTGAAGAAGGAGGGCCAGGCGGGTACGGCGAAGATCACGCAGTACACCCGCTACCTGACCATCGCGCTCGCGATCCTCCAGGGCACCGGCCTGGTGGCCACCGCCCGCAGCGGCGCCCTCTTCTCCGGCTGCACCGTCGCCGGACAGATCGTCCCCGACCAGGCGATCTTCACCACCATCGTCATGGTGGTCACCATGACCGCCGGTACGGCCGTCGTCATGTGGCTCGGTGAGCTGATCACCGACCGCGGCATCGGCAACGGCATGTCGATCCTGATGTTCATCTCGATCGCCGCGACCTTCCCGTCCGCTCTGTGGGCCATCAAGAAGGAGGGCAACCTGGCGGGCGGCTGGATCGAGTTCGGCATCGTCATCGCCGTCGGTCTCGTCATGGTCGGCCTGGTCGTCTTCGTGGAGCAGGCACAGCGCCGTATCCCGGTGCAGTACGCGAAGCGCATGATCGGCCGCCGCTCCTACGGTGGTACCTCGACCTACATCCCGCTCAAGGTGAACCAGGCGGGCATCATCCCCGTCATCTTCGCCTCGTCGCTGCTCTACATCCCGGCGCTGATCGTCCAGTTCTCCGGCTCGCAGGCGGGCTGGGCCGTCTGGATCCAGAAGAACCTGGCCGATCCCGAGGCCGCGTCGCACATCGCCCTGTACTTCCTCCTGATCGTCTTCTTCGCCTTCTTCTACGTGGCCATCTCGTTCAACCCCGAGGAAGTCGCGGACAACATGAAGAAGTATGGTGGCTTCATCCCGGGCATCCGGGCTGGCCGACCGACCGCTGAGTATCTGAGCTACGTACTCAACCGGATCACCTGGCCGGGTTCGCTGTACTTGGGTCTGATCGCTCTCGTCCCGACAATGGCGTTGGCTGGTTTCGGGGCAAACCAGAACTTCCCGTTCGGTGGTACCAGCATCCTGATCATCGTGGGTGTCGGTCTCGAGACGGTGAAGCAGATCGAGAGCCAGCTCCAGCAGCGCAATTACGAAGGGTTCCTCCGCTGATGCGAATCGTCCTCGTCGGGCCGCCGGGCGCCGGAAAGGGAACGCAGGCCACCCGCCTTGCCGAGACGCTGCACATTCCGCACATCTCCACGGGCGACCTGTTCCGCGCGAACATCAGCCGGCAGACCGAGCTGGGCAAGCTCGCCAAGTCCTACATGGACGCCGGAAACCTGGTGCCGGACGAGGTCACCATCGCCATGGCGAAGGACCGCATGGAGCAGCCCGACGCCGAGGGCGGCTTCCTGCTGGACGGATTCCCGCGCAACGTCTCCCAGGCCGAGGCGCTGGACGAGCTCCTCGAGACCGAGGAGATGAACCTCGACGCGGTGCTGGACCTGGAGGCTCCGGAGGACGAGGTCGTCAAGCGGATCGCCGGCCGCCGCCTGTGCCGCAAGGAGCCGTCGCACGTCTTCCACGTGACGTACTCGCCGCCGGCGAAGGAGGGCGTCTGCGACGTCTGCGGCGGCGAGCTGTACCAGCGGGACGACGACTCCGAGGAGACGGTCCGCAAGCGGCTGGAGGTCTACCACACGCAGACCGAGCCGATCATCGACTACTACAAGGCGCAGGGCCTGGTCGTCACCATCGCGGCGACGGGACCGGTGGCCGAGGTCACGGGTCGTGCGCTGGAGGCGCTCAAGCGCGACAAGTAGTCCTGTCAGTCCGCCGCAGCCGCGGTCCCTCGCTCAGGGGCCGCGGCTGTGCTGTGGGGTGGGGTGGCCCCGCCCCGTATCGTTGGAAGCGTTTCCCCGTACCCTCCGGTCCAGAAAGGCCGCAGTCCCCATGGTGCAGATCAAGAGCCCCGAGCAGATCGCCAAGATGCGTGAGGCGGGCCTGGTCGTCGCCGCCATCCACGCGGCCACGCGCGAGGCCGCCGTGCCCGGCGCCACGACCAAGGACCTGGACCAGGTCGCCCGCAAGGTGCTCACGGAGCACGACGCCAAGCCGAACTTCCTGGGCTACGGCGGCTTCCCGGCGACCATCTGCACCTCCGTGAACGAGGTCGTCGTCCACGGCATCCCGTCTGAGGACGTCGTCCTCAAGGACGGCGACGTCATCTCCATCGACTGCGGCGCGATCATCGACGGCTGGCACGGCGACGCCGCGTACACCGCCTTCGTCGGCTCCGGTCACTCACCGGAGCTGGTGGAGCTCTCCCGGGTGACCGAGGAGTCGATGTGGGCGGGCATCGCGGCCATGAAGCAGGGCAACCGGCTGGTCGACGTCTCCCGCGCCATCGAGACGTACATCCGCCGCCAGCCCAAGCCCGGCGGAGGCAAGTACGGGATCATCGAGGACTACGGCGGCCACGGCATCGGCACCGAGATGCACATGGATCCGCACCTGCTGAACTACGTCGAGCGCCGGCGCGGCAAGGGCCCGAAGCTGGTCCCCGGCTTCTGTCTGGCCATCGAGCCGATGGTGTCCCTCGGCACACCCCGCACGGAGGTCCTGGAGGACGACTGGACGGTCGTCACGACGGACGGCACCTGGTCCTCCCACTGGGAGCACTCGGTGGCCCTCACGGAGCAGGGGCCGCTGGTGCTGACGGCTCCCGACGGCGGCAAGGCGAAGCTGGCGGAGCTGGGCGTCACGGCGGCGCCGGACCCGCTCGCGTGAGCGCTCTGTGCCGGGGTGGTTTCCGTCGCATAACGATCACCCCGGTGGGGCAGGCTACCTCGTTTCGCCTTTCCGGGTGTGCTGACGTAGACTGACTCGTCGGCTCTCGTGCACCCGCATGCCTGCATGCATTCGCACTCCGCAGGGGAGTCGATCAAGGTAGTCGATTCGAAGGGCGAAGCGTGGCCAAGAAGCAAGGTGCCATCGAGATCGAGGGCACTGTCGTCGAGTCTCTTCCGAACGCCATGTTCAGGGTCGAGCTCCAGAACGGCCACCAGGTCCTGGCACATATCAGCGGCAAGATGCGTATGCACTACATCCGCATCCTCCCTGACGACCGGGTCGTGGTGGAGCTGTCTCCGTACGACCTGACGCGTGGCCGGATCGTCTACCGGTACAAGTAGATCTTGCCCACGTCCCGCGTGCTTGCGCGCGGGCCCGCCGGCAACTGACCCGGAGAACCTCACACCCATGAAGGTCAAGCCGAGCGTCAAGAAGATCTGCGACAAGTGCAGGGTGATCCGCCGTCACGGTCGGGTCATGGTCATCTGCGACAACCCGCGCCACAAGCAGCGCCAGGGCTGACGCACGACCGTTCCCTGCGCGATTCGCAAGACTTCGCGCGACGCGAGCTGAACATGTTCATACGCAGGACCCGGGCGCCCAGGCGCCCGACACCCCCGGTTCGGAGGCCGGGGACCCGATCCGTACCTGATACGGCGGCCGGGGACCGGTCCTGTGGAAGACCTCCGAAGATCAACTGGAGCCATTGAATGGCACGCGTTTCCGGTGTTGACATCCCGCGCGAAAAGCGCGTGGAGATCGCCCTCACCTACGTGTTCGGCATCGGCCGGACTCTCTCGCAGCAGACGCTCGCTGCCACCGGCGTGGACCCGAACACCCGTGTTCGCGACCTCTCCGAGGAGCAGCTCGTCGCGATCCGCGAGTACGTCGACAACAACATCAAGACCGAGGGTGACCTCCGTCGCGAGGTCCAGGCCGACATCCGCCGCAAGGTCGAGATCGGTACCTACCAGGGTCTCCGTCACCGTCGCGGTCTGCCCGTCCGCGGTCAGCGCACCAGCACGAACGCCCGTACCCGCAAGGGCCCGCGTCGCGCCATCGCCGGCAAGAAGAAGCCGGGCAAGAAGTAGTCCGCAGCGGACTCGCCGTCCAGCGGTCTTCGCTGTAGGACCGACCACCTCCCGTAGGAGATATAGATGCCCCCCAAGGGACGTCAGGGCGCTGCCAAGAAGGTGCGCCGCAAGGAAAAGAAGAACGTCGCTCACGGCCACGCGCACATCAAGAGCACGTTCAACAACACGATCGTGTCCATCACGGACCCGACCGGCAACGTGATCTCCTGGGCCTCCGCCGGCCACGTCGGCTTCAAGGGCTCCCGGAAGTCCACGCCGTTCGCCGCGCAGATGGCCGCCGAGTCGGCTGCCCGCCGCGCTCAGGAGCACGGCATGCGCAAGGTCGACGTCTTCGTCAAGGGCCCGGGTTCCGGTCGTGAGACCGCCATCCGTTCCCTGCAGGCGACCGGCCTCGAGGTCGGCTCGATCCAGGACGTCACCCCGACGCCGCACAACGGCTGCCGTCCGCCGAAGCGCCGTCGCGTCTGATCCGTCGCGTCCGGCCGGACGCGTCTGATCTCGCTACACCAGGGTTTTCCGGGCGGTACGGCTCTTTCGGGTCGTGCCGCCCGTACCCTTGCAGTACTAGTCGGGCGTCAAATAGCGGGCGCCCCTGACTTAAGGATCACCACATGCTGATCGCTCAGCGTCCCTCGTTGACCGAAGAGGTCGTCGACGAGTTCCGCTCCCGGTTCGTCATCGAGCCGCTGGAGCCGGGCTTCGGCTACACCCTCGGCAACTCCCTGCGCCGTACGCTCCTCTCCTCGATCCCGGGTGCGGCGGTCACGTCCATCCGCATCGACGGTGTCCTGCACGAGTTCACCACCGTGCCGGGCGTCAAGGAGGACGTCACCGACCTGATCCTCAACATCAAGCAGCTGGTCGTCTCCTCGGAGCACGACGAGCCGGTCGTGATGTACCTGCGCAAGCAGGGCCCGGGTCTGGTCACCGCCGCCGACATCGCGCCCCCGGCCGGTGTCGAGGTGCACAACCCCGACCTCGTCCTCGCCACGCTCAACGGCAAGGGCAAGCTGGAGATGGAGCTGACCGTCGAGCGCGGTCGCGGCTACGTCTCCGCCGTGCAGAACAAGCAGGTGGGCCAGGAGATCGGCCGTATCCCGGTCGACTCGATCTACTCGCCGGTTCTCAAGGTCACGTACAAGGTCGAGGCCACGCGTGTCGAGCAGCGCACCGACTTCGACAAGCTGATCGTCGACGTCGAGACCAAGCAGGCCATGCGTCCGCGCGACGCCATGGCGTCGGCCGGCAAGACCCTGGTCGAGCTGTTCGGTCTCGCCCGCGAGCTGAACATCGACGCCGAGGGCATCGACATGGGCCCGTCCCCGACGGACGCCGCGCTCGCCGCCGATCTGGCGCTGCCGATCGAGGAGCTGGAGCTCACCGTTCGGTCGTACAACTGCCTCAAGCGCGAGGGCATCCACTCCGTGGGTGAGCTCGTCGCTCGCTCCGAGGCGGACCTGCTCGACATCCGCAACTTCGGTGCGAAGTCGATCGACGAGGTCAAGGCCAAGCTCGCGGGTATGGGGCTTGCGCTGAAGGACTCGCCTCCCGGGTTCGACCCGACCGCCGCCGCGGACGCGTTCGGCGCGGACGACGACGCGGACGCGGGCTTCGTCGAGACCGAGCAGTACTGAGAGCTCGGTTCGACGGTTCGTTCACGGCCGCCGGCCGGCCGTGGCCGGCCGCGCAGTTCCCCGCGCCCTTCGGGGCGCGGGTCTCCGACGGGCAAACCCGCCCGCTCGGATACTGACCCCGGTACCTGATACGGCCGGGGCAGACACCTAGGAGAAACACCATGCCGAAGCCCACCAAGGGTGCCCGTCTGGGCGGCAGCGCCGCGCACGAGAAGCTGCTCCTCGCGAACCTCGCGAAGTCGCTCTTCGAGCACGGCAAGATCAAGACCACCGAGGCCAAGGCGCGCAAGCTGCGTCCGTACGCCGAGCGTCTGGTCACCAAGGCGAAGAAGGGCGACCTTCACAACCGCCGTCAGGTGCTCCAGGTGATCACGGACAAGAGCGTCGTGCACACGCTCTTCACCGAGATCGGCCCGCGCTACGAGAACCGTCCCGGTGGCTACACCCGGATCACCAAGGTCGGCAACCGCCGCGGCGACAACGCGCCCATGGCGGTCATCGAGCTGGTCGAGGCGCTGACCGTGGCGCAGGAGGCGACCGGCGAGGCCGAGGCCGCCACCAAGCGCGCCGCCAAGGACGCCGAGGTCGCCGAGGCCCCCGAGGCCAAGGTCGACACGACCAAGGCCGACGAGGCTTCCGCCGAGGAGTCGAAGGACGCGTAAGCGTTCCGCCGGGCGCTGTGCGTCGGCGGCCGCGGCTTCGTCGTGGTTGCTCGCGCAGTTCCCCGCGCCCCTTCAGGGCGTTGACGGGCCCGTCCCTTTCGCAGGGGCGGGCCCGCCTTTGCGTGGGTGAGAGGATCCAGGAGTGAGTGACGAAGCGGAGCCCGGGTTCGTACGGGTGCGGCTGGACCTGTCGTACGACGGGAGCGAGTTCTCCGGCTGGGCCAAGCAGGCCGGCGGGCGGCGGACCGTGCAGGGCGAGATCGAGGACGCCCTGCGGACGGTCACGCGGTCCGGTCGGACGTACGAGCTGACGGTGGCGGGGCGGACCGACGCCGGGGTGCACGCCCGGGGCCAGGTCGCCCATGTCGACCTGCCGCGCGAGGTCTGGGCCGAGCACCACGTGAAGCTGCTCAAGCGGCTCGCGGGGCGGCTGCCCAGGGACGTGCGGGTGTGGGCCCTCCGGGAGGCGCCCGGTGGATTCAACGCCCGGTTCTCCGCGGTCTGGCGGCGCTACGCCTACCGGGTCACCGACAATCCCGGCGGCGTCGACCCGCTGCTGCGCGGCCACGTCCTGTGGCACGACTGGCCCCTCGACGTGGACGCCATGAACGAGGCCGCCCGCGGCCTGCTGGGTGAGCACGACTTCGCCGCCTACTGCAAGAAGCGGGAGGGGGCGACGACCATCCGGACCCTCCAGGAGCTGAGCCTGGTGCGCGGCGACGACGGCATCGTCACGGCCACCGTGCGGGCCGACGCCTTCTGCCACAACATGGTGCGCTCCCTGATCGGGGCCCTGCTGTTCGTCGGCGACGGGCACCGAGGGCCCGACTGGCCGGGGAAGGTGCTCGCGGCCGGCGTACGGGACTCGGCCGTGCACGTCGTACGGCCGCACGGGCTGACGCTGGAGGAGGTCGGCTATCCGGCCGACGAGCTGCTGGCGGCCCGCAACAGGGAGGCGCGGAACAAGCGGTCCCTGCCCGGAGCCGGCTGCTGCTGAGCCGGCCCGCGGCCACGAGTGTCGGTCAGTCGTTCGCCCAGGTGCTCAGCAGACCGGCCAGCGCGTCCGCGGCCTCGTCGGCGTCACGGCCGTCGCCGCGGGCGTCGGGGGCCAGTTCCAGGTGGACGAAGGTCGCGTGCTGCCGCTGGGCCGCCCGGCCCTGGACGTTGGTCGTGCCCTCCAGGGGGCAGCGCGCCGACCAGCCCCGGCAGACCCGCAGCCCCTCCGATTCCATCCGGTCGGCCAGGGCGGACACCTCGCCGGGGGCGCTCTCGGCGGCGCCGGTGGACAGCACCGCGTCGTAGCGGTCCGTGGTGGACTCGGCGAAGCCGTGCAGCTGGACGCCGGGCACACCGCGTTCCTGCAGCTCCAGGACGATGCCGTGGAAGGCGCTGTCCTCGCGGTGGGCCACGTCCGCGGCGTCGCCGCGTCCGGCCCGGCGGTGGGCGCCGGCCAGGACGAGCGCGCCGCCCGGGGTGTCCTCCAGCAGGCGCACGCCCAGCTCCTCGGTGTCCCGGTCGGCGACGGGGTGCGGTACCTGCGCGCTCCACCGGACGCGGGAGTCGGCGTTCAGGTACAGCCGGCCCCACCGGGCGCTCTCGCCCGAGCCGGTGGCCGCGACCTCGTCGTAGCGACGGCCGGACTCGGTGTCGGTGAGCCGCGTGACGCCGAGACCGACCGGGGCGAGCAGCCGCTCGGCCTCGCGCGCGTCCCCCTCCAGCAGGCTTCCGACGCCGCGGACCAGCCGGGCCCGCTGCTCCTCGCCGGGCGGCGAGTAGGGGCCGTCGGGGTCCAGGCCCTCCGTGTACGACAGGATGCGGCTGCGCAGGTCGACCAGCTCCCGGGCCTTCGGCTCCGAGGTCTCCGTGGAGGAGTCGGAGGACGCCTGACACCCGGTCAGCGCCAGGATGGCACCGATCAGACCGAAAACGCACACAAAGCGTGACTGTCTTGTAATGGCAAAGACAGGGTGAGTTGTGGCGCCCATGTGAACATGATTCGGTGACATTCCGTAAGTCTCTCCGTATGGGCCGCTCCGTGGCGACCCTGGTGGCAGCCGCCCTCGTGGCCACGGCGTGCGGCTCCGAGTCCGTGCGTCCGCAGGCGAAGCCGGGTGGACGCTCGTTCACCGTGGCCGCCGCGGGCGACGTACTCATCCACCCCGAGTTGGTCGAGCAGGCGGCCAAGGACGCCGAGAAGACCGGCGAGGGCGAGGCCGGGCTGGACTTCGGTCCGCTGCTCGCCGGGGTGAAGCCGGTCATCAGCGAGGCGGACCTGGCGATCTGTCACATGGAGACACCCGTCGGCAAGCCCAAGGGCCCCTTCCAGGGGTACCCGGAGTTCCTGGTGCCGCCGCAGATCCTGACGGCTCTGAAGGACGTGGGGTACGACACCTGCTCCACGGCCTCCAACCACACCTTCGACCACGGCCTCAAGGCCGTACGGCGGACGCTGGACGCCATGGACGAGGTGGGCCTCGGGCACGCCGGGTCGGCGCGTACGTCCGAGGAAGCAGAGCAGATCAACATCCGGGACGTCAACGGCGTCAAGGTCGCGCATCTCGCGTACTCCTGGGAGTCCTTCCTCAACCCCACGCCCGAGAAGCAGAGCTGGGCCTTCAACCGGAGCAGCACCGAGGAGATCAAGAAGGACGAGAGCCGGGCCCGGAAGGCGGGGGCCGAGGCGGTGGTCCTCTCGGTCCACTGGGGCATGGAGCACTACAACGAGCCGAGCGTGCCGCAGTTGGAGCTGGCCCGGCGGATCACCGAGGAGACCGGCATCGACCTGGTGATCGGACACCACGCCCACGTGGTCCAGCCGATCCAGAAGGTGAACGGCACCTGGGTCGCCTACGGCCTCGGCAACCAGGTGGCCCGGCACTCGTCCCCGACCGGGCTGACCGAGGAGGGGGCCATCGGCTGGTTCGAGTTCCGGGAGACGACCGAGGGCGGCTGGGACGTCACCGCCCGCCACCGCACCACGCTGGTGGACATCCCGCCCGAGGCGGAGCCCGGTGAGGAACTGCCCGACGGCGCCGTCGAGGACCACCGGCTGGTGGACGTGCAGCACCAGCTCGACCATCCGGACGGCCTGTCCGAGGAGCGGCTCGCCCGTTACCGGCTGGCCGCCGACCGCACGCGCGGCTTCCTCTACAACCGGGGCGCTCCCGGCGGCGACGGTCTGGAGTCGCTGTCCCTGGAGGAGTGAGCAGCGCCACACCGCGTTCCGCGTCGAGGCCACAACCTTGACGACATTTATCAGTCTTTGTAGTGACGGCGTCGCACGACCGCGGCAGCGGTGCGTCCAGCGCGCGCTGGGCATCCCCGTAGCAACCAAGGAAGAAGACCGGTGACATCGAGTCGTGCCGCGAACTCCGGGCGGAAAGGGCGGCGACGCAGCCGCAGGCGGGCGGACATGCCCCTCCTGGGCGGCATCCGTCCCCCGATCGCGGTGCTGTGTCTGCTGATCGTCGCCCTGGCGGCGCTCACGGCGAAGGTGCTCGGTCCCGGCGACGACACCGTGGTGCCCAAGGCCGTGCTGTCCTCGCAGCAGCATTTCGCGGAGGACGGCGCGATCGCGCTGCGCGCCTCGATCGACGAGCGGGTCACGGACCTGGAGCGCACCGCCGCCGCGCTGAACGCCAAGAAGCCCGAGGAGCCGGAGCGCGTCCTGTCCGACCTGGGCCGGACCTACCAGAAGTGGACCGGCACCACCGTGGTCGACCTGGAGAGCGGCAAGGTCCTCGCCGCGCGCGGCGAAAGGATTCCTCTCGCCTGGCTCGACAAGGACGTCCTCACCGGCGAGCACGCCCTCACGCCCCGCATGGTGCGGCTGGAGACCGGTGACGTCCGGCTGATGACGATGGCGCTCCTCGACGCGAAGGACCGGCCGCAGCAGCTGCTGATCGCCTCCAACAGCCTGTCCGTGCCCGCCATCAACCTGGGCCCGTTCCGCAGCATGGCGGTCGTCGCCCGGAACGGTGAGGTCCTCGCGACCGAGGGGTTCGAACAGTCCGAGGCCCTCAACTCCGACCAGGAGCGCAAGGAACTCGTCTTCCTCCAGAAGCAGATGTCCGGCCTCTCCGGCCAGGCCGCCGAACGCACCGAGGAGCACCCCGTCACCGCCAGGGAGCCCGGCTCCCGGGGGTACCCCGGCGTCAGCGGGACCCTGCTCGGCGACGACTACAACGGCCGGGTCACCACCGCCGGGTACGCCTCCCTCGCCTCCTCCGACCCGGAGGAGAAGGACAGCGTCGCCGCGGGCCTCGGGCTCACCGTGGTGGCGATGCTGCCCGTGATCCAGCAGCAGGGTGCCGCCGAGACGGGCCGGGAACTGTACGGGCTGGTCGCGGCCGGGGCGCTGGTCGTGCTCGGGCTGCTGGCGGCGGCCGTGCTGTGGGCGGCCGTGCAGCGCCCGCTGCTGCGGCTGTTCCTGGAGTCCCGGCGGCTCGCCCGCGGCGATCTGACCCGGCCCGTCGCCGTGCCCCGCTGGGGCGAGGCCGCCCGGATCGGCGCCGCGCTGGAACGCCTGCGGACCCAGCTCCACGGCACCGGCGAAGGCCCCGACCAAGGCCCCGGCGGCAAGAGCGGCAAGGCCCGCCTCGGCATGCGCGTGCCGCTCGGGGTGACCGCCGTTCTGCTGCTGCTCTGGTGCGTGCCGGTCGGCCTGCTGCTGAACCGCACCGACGGCTCGGTCAGCGTGCCCGCCACCATCGTCAACGACCAGCGGGACCGCACCGACCTGATCGCCGACCGCGTCCGCCGGGCGCTCAACGAGGCCCAGGCGGACCTCGTCTCCACCTCCCGGCTGATCGACGCGGACGACCCCGACGCCGCCGAGACCCTGCTGACGGACGCCCTGGAGGAGCACACCCGCTACCAGGCCCTGTACGTCGTGGACGCCGACGGCGAGGTCGTCGCCCGTGCCGGGGGAGACCCGCACGACTGGAGCGACGACGAGGACCTTCCGCTGGTCCGGGTCTCCGGCAAGGGGGACAAGAAGCCGGTGATCCAGGCCGGTGCCCCCGTACCGGAGCACAAGGGCACCACCCTGGTCGGCGAGGTACGGGTGGAGTTCCTCAACTCGCTGCTGAAGCGGCCCGGCCTCGGCGAGGTCCGTGTGGTGAACGCCGAGGCGCGGACCGTCGCCGGCAGCGACGGCTTCCTGGCCTTCGAGAAGCTGCCCGGTGACGCCCTGACCGACCTGGTCCGCGCGGGCAACGTACGGGTCGGTGCCGGCCCCGTCGAGAACGGCCTGCTCATCCGGGACGGCGGCGACGTCACCGTGGCCGCCGCGGCCCCCTTCTCCGGCGGCGGCATCGCCTCCGACATCGGGTGGACCGTGGTCAGCAGCCAGGACGCCGACCGCTTCGAGATCGCCGCCTACGAGCGCGAGGACCGCAGCGTGCTCGCCGGGATGCTCGGCCTCGCCGCGATCGTCGTCTGCCTGGGCTGGGTGTACCTGGTCGTGGCACGGCCGCTGCGGGCCCTGGCCGCCAGCGCCGAGAAGCTGGCCGACGGAGACCTCAAGACCGTGCACTACCCCCGCTACCAGGACGAGGTCGGGGCCGTCGTCCGCAGCCTCGAACTGCTCCGCCAGCAGTTGCAGGCCCGCCGACAGAACCAGGCCCGCCGGCCCGCCGAGCCCCGGCTCGGCGCCGGAGGAAGGTGATCCCGAGTGCTCTATCTGTACTTCGTCCTGCTGGCCGGCAGCCTGTTCCTGCTCGTCGCGGGCATCGTGGAGCAGCGCCGGCACTACGCGGCCCTGCACTCCATCCCCTCCCGCGTGCTCGTCAACGGCATCCGCGGCAAGTCCTCCATCACCCGGCTGTGCGCGGGCGCGCTGCGCGGCGGTGACCTGGTCACCGTGGCCAAGACGACCGGTACGGCCGCGCGCTTCATCCACCCCGACGCCACCGAGGAGCCGGTCTACCGCAAGTTCGGCATCGCCAACGTCGTCGAGCAGATCGGCATCGTCCGCCGGGCCGCCACCTACCGGCCCGACGCGCTGGTCATCGAGTGCATGGCGGTGATGCCGGCGCTCCAGGAGGTCAACCAGAGCAAGCTGATCCGCTCCACGATCGGCGTGCTGTGCAACGTCCGCGAGGACCACCTCGCCGAGATGGGCCCGACCCTGGACGACGTGGCGCGCTCGCTGTGCCGCTCGATGCCCGAGAACGGCATCTGCGTCACCGCCGAGCAGGAGCGCTTCCACATCCTCCAGGAGGAGGCCGACGCCCGGAACTGCCGGCTGGTCTACGCGGACCCGGAGATGGTCAGCGACGAGGAGCTGCGCGGCTTCAGCTGGTTCACCTTCAAGGAGAACGTCGCGATCGCCCTGGTCGTCGCCGAGCTGGTCGGCGTGGAACGGCAGGTCGCCCTCCAGGGCATGTACGACGCGCCGCCGGACCCGGGCGTGCTCTCCGTGGAGCGCTACGTGGCGCCCGAGGGCAAGCGCCTCGCCTTCGCCAACGTCTTCGCGGCCAACGATCCCGAGTCGACGCTGATGAACATCAACCAGCTGCTCGATCTCGGCGCCATCCGCCGTCCGCTCAACGTGGTGATCAACTGCCGTCCGGACCGCGTGGAGCGCAACGGGCAGATGGGCGAGATCATCCCCGACCTCCAGCCGGACAACGTCTTCGTGATCGGGCATCCGTCCAAGAGCGCCATCGACGCCATCCCCGCCCAGTGGCGGGAGCGGGCGGTGGACCTGGGCGGCGAGCGACGGTCGGCCGACGAGTTCATGCCGGCGCTGCTCGGCCGCATGTCCGACGACTCCTCCCTGGTCGCCATCGGCAACATCCACGGCCAGGGCGAGGAACTCCTGGAGTACCTGGCCGAGCTCCCGGCGGACGACAGCGACACCGGCGCCGCGGCGCCGAGCCCGGCCGCCGCGGCACCGGCCCAGGCGCCGCGCCTGGACCCGTTCGCCTCGTACCCGACGGCGTACGAGGAGCGCTACCAGGCTTCGCAGACCCAGGAGATCCCGGTGGTCCGCGTCCCGGCCCAGCCGACGGGCCCGTACGGGCAGCAGCAAGCCCGGTCAGAGCAGCGGTACGACGAGCAGTACGAGCGGCGGCAGCAGTACGGACAGCAGGAGTACGAGCAGCAGCAGGAGTACGAGCAGCAGCAGGAGTACGGACAGCGGCAGTACGGGCAGTACGCCCCCGCTCCGCAGAACTGGCCGCCCCACGACGAAGCGCACGACGACCCCTACGGCGACACCCCCCGCCCCTCTGCCCGGAGACCCCGTTGACCACCGCCGCACTCACCCCCGAGATGGCCGCCCTCGGCATCGCCATAGGCCTGTTCTTCTCGCTGCTGTGCTACCTCACCACCAATCTGTCCCCCGGTGGCATGATCACGCCGGGCTGGATCGCGCTGACCCTCATCGAGGACCTCCAGCGCGCGGCCATGATGGTGGGCGTCACCGCGCTGACCTACGCGGGCACCAAGATCATGCAGCGGCTGGTGATCCTCTACGGCAAGCGGCTGTTCGCCGCGGTGGTGCTGCTGGGCGTGCTGCTCCAGGCCACGGTGATGATCGTGCTCTCGATCGAGTTCCCGCTGCTGTACGGCAACCAGACCCTCGGCTTCATCGTGCCCGGCCTCGTCGCCTACCAGATGGTGCGCCAGCCCAAGGGCGCCACCCTGCTGGCCACCGGCACGGTCTCCCTCATGGCCTACATCGTCGTCGCCGCCGGCCTGCTGCTCGGCGTCATGCCCACCGTCTGAGAACCGAGGAGGAGCAGAACATGGCAGCCAAAGCCAAGAAGAAGTCGCGTCCGGTCGTCTCGGGCCTCGTGGTGCTGGCGCTCGTCGGCACCTCCGGCTACCTCACCCTGGAGCTGCGCAAGCAGGAGGACACGGGAGTCACGGAGGTCCGGAACGTCGGCGTCCTGGACGGGGCCCGCGGCTCCGGCGATGGTGGCACCTCGAAGGACGAGGGCGCGGAGAGCTGGTCCCGGCTGGAGAACCCGGCGCGCTCCGTACTGCGGGACGCGGACGGCCGGATCAGGGCCGTGCTCACGGACGGGGCGCGCACCGCCACCCTGACCGGACCGGCGCGCACCTTCGAGGAGCCCGCCTCGACCTCCTCCAAGGTCTCCACCACGGACTGGGTCCGGCTCATGCCCGAGCCCTGGGAGAAGGGTGCCGAGAAGAAGAAGTGGTTCGAGGAGTGGTACGCCGAGTACGAGGACAGCAAGGAGGACGACCTGTTCGCCTTCGCCTTCCAGTACGTGGCGGGAGCTCCGCAGAAGAAGGACGAGCAGGGCATCGCCTACGCCGGTGACGCGGACTTCGGCCCGCTGAACACCACCGGCGCCGAGGACGGCGACCTCCGCCTGGAGCAGTCCGACTTCTACGACTACCTCGGCGTCCGGTACCCGTTCCGCGACGGCTCCGTCGGCACGCCGGAGGCCATGCGCGCCAAGGCCCTGGACTGCTCGGGCTTCATCCGCATGGTGCTCGGCTACCGCGCCCGCTACCCGCTGATGTCCTCCGACACCTCCGGCGACGGCCTGCCGCGCACCGCCAACGGCATGGCCCGCTCCAAGGAGGGCGTCGACGTGCTCCCGCTGGCCGGGGTGTCGCCGGACGACCGGCCGTCCGCCATCGACCAGCTCCAGCCCGGCGACCTCGTCTTCTTCAAGCTCGACACGCGCACCAAGGAGCGGCTGGACCACGTGGGCATGGTGCTCGGCTACGACACCGAGGGGCACCTGATCTTCGTCTCCAGCCGGGAGGAGGTCAACGGACCGACCATCGGCGACATGGGCGGCGTCTCCCGGCTGGACGGCAACGGCTACTACGCCAAGACCCTGCGCAGCGCCAAGCGGCTCTGACGGCGGGCGGGGATCAGCCCTCGGCCGCCGCCGACGCCTGGGCCTCGCCGCGGCGGCGGATCTGCCGGAAGGCGAACTCGGCCAGGTCGTCGCCGGCCCGGAACACCGACGTGGACTTCTCCGTGACGTCCTTGCCGTCCGTGAAGCCGGCGACGGTGAAATAGGCGTAGCGGCCGTAGGAGTTGGTGGTGGAACGGCAGACGGCGCCGGTGCAGAAGGACTTGACGCCGCCGCCGGACAGGGAGCGCACGATGCTCTTCTTGTCGGCCTGCTTCTTGGCCTTGACGGCCTGCGCCTCGGTGCCGAAGACGGCCACGCCGACCGTCACCGCGGTGTCGCCCTTGGTGTAGGTGACGCGGATCAGCCGGGTGCAGTCATTGGCGTCCAGGACCTTGGGCAGGGTGCCCTGGGCGGCGGATCCGCAGGTGCGGGTGTCGGCCGTCGGGCCCTTCTTGTACACCGTGTCGCCCATGGTCAGCTGGGTGCCGGGGAAGAGCAGGTCGGGGCTGAGCGGGGCCTTGTCCTTCTTCGCGCTGGAGACGAAGTCCTTCGGGTCCAGCGGCGGCGGGGCGCTGGTCGGGGCGAACGACGGCTCGGTGGCCGTCGCGCTGGGTATGCCCGCCGTCGCGGGGAGCTGCGAGGAGGGCCCGTCGGACGCCTGGCCCGAGCCGTTCGCCGAGACCACGGCCACGGCGACGGCGCTGGCTATCGCCACGGTGGCCAGCGCTCCGCCACCGATGAAGAGCAGCCGGCGCCGCTTGGCGCGGGCCTCGGAGGCCTCGGCGAGCGCGGCCCAGTCCGGGGTGCCGTCCCCGTCGCCGCCGTTCCAGGGCTGCTGCTGCGATTGCGGTTTCCAGGGATCCCACTGCGACTGAGGTCCCCCCTGCCCAAAGCTCATGGGCCGCATCTTAGACGGGCCGAGTGGCGTGCTGGTGCGCCTCCAAGGGCTCCGCAGCACCTAGCGTTCCGGTCATGCGGACGGGCAAAAACGACATCTCCGGGTGGTTGGTACGGCCGGCGGGCGGGCCGGCCCGGGCGGTGCTGGTGGTGGTCCTGGCGGCGTCCGCGGCGCACGCGGGGCGGGTGACCTCGGACGGCGGGATGGACAACGCGATCGTCGTGCGGGCCGCCCGCACCTGGCTGGCCGGCGGCTCCCCGTACGACGATCCGCACTTCCTCTACTTCCCGAGCGCGGTGCTCGCCGCCGCCCCGCAGGCCCTGTTGCCCGCGGGCGTGCTGCGGGTGCTGGTGCCTTGCGTGGTGACGGCCCTGCTGGCGCTGGGCTGGGCCTGTGCGCTGCGGCTGCACCGCGTGCCGCTCGGCAGCCGGCTGGCGGTCCTCGGGCTGACCGGGCTCGCGATGGGCTGCGCGCCGTTCGGGCACCTGGTGCGCCTGGGCAACTGGACCGTGACGGCGGCGCTCGCCCTGCCGCTGGCTCTCCTGCTGGCCGGCCGGGGACGGTGGACGACGGCGGGCGCGGTCATCGGCGCCGCCGTGGCGCTCAAGCCGCTGCTCGCGCCGGTCCTCCTGCTCTTCCTGTTCGCCGGGCGGTGGCGGGCGCTGGCGGCGGCCGTCCTGGTGCCCGCGCTGGCCTGTGGCGCGGCGGCGCTGCTGATGCCCGACCCGGCCGGCTTCTTCACCCGCACCCTGCCGTTCCTGCTCCACGGCGACGACGGCTTCGTACGGCTCTACGAGGCTTCCCCGGCGGCCGTGCTGCCCCGGCTCGGGGTGCCGGGGGCGCTCGCCCAGGGGCTCGCGGTGGCCGCGGCCGGGACCGGGGTGCTGTGCGCGTACGTCCGCTGGCGCCGTGCCGACCCGGGGCCGTCGCGGCTCGCGGAGACCGGGGCGGGCCTGATGCTCTCGGCCTTCCTCGTCTCCCGGCCCTCCTACGACCACTACCTCCTGGTCGTCCTGCCGCTGCTGCTCGCCGGGCTGCCGTACGCCGGCTCGGTGGCCCGGGGGCCCTGGTTCTGGATCGCCCTGGTGCCCCAGGTGCCGGGGCTGACCTGGCCCTGGCTGGAGTCGGAGCGGCGGCGGGCCTTCAAGGACGCGTTCACGCTGTGCGTGCTGGCGGTGACGGTCGCGCGGCGGGCCCGGGCCGGCGCGGCGGCCCCCGGCGGCCACGCGCGCGCGAGGCCCGGGCCGGAGCGGGAGCCCGCTCCGGCGACTCCGTTTTGACCCGGCTATGGGGCCCCGGGTATTCTGCACAGTCGTATGTGTATTGGCTTGCTCATTCTCACGTGAGGGGCCCTTACACCGGTCCACCGGGACCGATGACCAGCGACCTGCACGCGGTTTGCGTCACCGCGGTGCGGTCAAGGCTGTCGTGATCGTCTTCGGTGACCATGTCAGGACCACTCACTGAAGAAGCGAAGGCTACGAACCGTGCGTACGTACAGCCCCAAGCCCGGCGATGTGACGCGCCAGTGGCACGTCATCGACGCTCAGGACGTCGTCCTGGGTCGTCTGGCCACCACTGCGGCCTCCATCCTGCGCGGCAAGCACAAGCCGATCTACGCGCCCCACGTCGACACCGGTGACTTCGTCATCATCATCAACGCCGACAAGGTGCACCTCTCCGGCAACAAGCGGACCCAGAAGATGGCGTACCGCCACTCCGGGTACCCGGGCGGCCTGCGCTCCGTGCGCTATGACGAGCTGCTGGACAAGAACCCCGAGAAGGCCGTCGAGAAGGCCATCAAGGGCATGCTCCCCAAGAACTCCCTTGGCCGTCAGATGCTCTCGAAGCTGAAGGTCTACAAGGGTGACCAGCACCCGCACGGCGCGCAGCAGCCGCAGCCGTTCGAGATCACCCAGGTCGCGCAGTAGTTCCGGCCACCCCCTAAGACTGAAGAGAATCTGAGGAGCATCGTGGCCGAGACCACTGCCGAGCAGCCGCTCGAAGAGATCGACATCGACAGCTACACCACCGAGTCCGAGGTGCCCGTCGAGGGCGAGTACACCTCGGAGTCCATGGCCTCCGCCTTCGGCGAGCCCCAGCCGGCCGCCGGCCTGGGCCGTCGCAAGAACGCCATCGCCCGTGTCCGGATCGTCCCGGGCACCGGCAAGTGGAAGGTCAACGGGCGCACGCTCGAGGACTACTTCCCGAACAAGGTGCACCAGCAGGAAGTCAACGAGCCCTTCAAGGTGCTCGAGCTGGACAACCGCTACGACGTCATCGCCCGCATCTCGGGCGGCGGTGTCTCCGGTCAGGCCGGTGCGCTCCGTCTCGGTGTCGCCCGCGCCCTGAACGAGGCCGACGTCGACAACAACCGCGGTGCGCTCAAGAAGGCCGGTTACCTCAAGCGCGACGACCGTGCGGTCGAGCGCAAGAAGGCCGGTCTGAAGAAGGCCCGCAAGGCTCCGCAGTACAGCAAGCGCTAGGCTTCGCTGCCTGCACGTACGTATTGCGGGCTGTCCGGCCCGCTCGAACGTACTCCGAACGCCCCGGCGGCACGCCACTGTGCTGCCGGGGCGTTCGTCTATCCCCGTCGTTGGGCGTATAACGGCACAAGACGTTCAGTAGCTCAGACGTTCAAAAGCTCAAGGGCTTGTGTGATCGGATGGCCGGACGGTGCGTTGCGACGCGTGTCCGTGACCACGGGAGCCGACTGCGTGGGCCGCACCGGCAGCCGCTTCCGGAATTGACGTTTCCTCAGGAGGACAAGTGGGACGACTCTTCGGCACGGACGGCGTGCGCGGTGTCGCCAACGCGGATCTGACGGCCGAGCTGGCGCTCGGCCTCTCCGTCGCCGCGGCGCACGTACTGGCCGAGGCGGGCACCTTCGCCGGGCACCGGGCGACCGCGGTGGTCGGACGGGACCCGCGCGCCTCCGGGGAGTTCCTGGAGGCCGCCGTGGTCGCGGGCCTGGCCAGCGCCGGGGTGGACGTGCTGCGGGTCGGCGTGCTGCCGACGCCCGCGGTGGCCCACCTCACCGGCGCCCTCGGCGCCGACCTCGGCGTGATGCTCTCCGCCAGCCACAACGCCATGCCCGACAACGGCATCAAGTTCTTCGCCCGCGGTGGTCACAAGCTCGCCGACGAGCTGGAGGACCGCATCGAGTCCGTGTACGCGGAGCACCGCACCGGCGCCCCCTGGGACCGCCCGACCGGCGCCGGCGTCGGCCGGGTGCGGGACTACGACGAGGGGCTCGACCAGTACGTCGCCCACCTCGTCGGCGTCCTCCCGAACCGTCTCGACGGACTGAAGATCGTCCTCGACGAGGCGCACGGCGCGGCCTCCCGGGTCTCGCCGGAGGCGTTCGCGCGGGCCGGCGCCGAGCTGGTCACCATCGGTGCGGTGCCGGACGGCCTCAACATCAACGACGGCTGCGGCTCCACCCACCTCGACCTGCTCAAGGCCGCCGTCGTCGAGCACGGCGCCGACCTGGGCATCGCCCACGACGGCGACGCCGACCGCTGCCTGGCCGTGGACCACACCGGCGCGGAGGTGGACGGCGACCAGATCCTCGCCGTGCTCGCGCTCGCGATGCGGGAGCGGGACGCGTTGCGGTCCGACACCGTCGTCGCGACCGTCATGTCCAACCTGGGCTTCAAGCTCGCCATGGAGCGCGAGGGCATCCGGTTCGCGCAGACCGGGGTCGGCGACCGGTACGTCCTGGAGGAGATGAAGGAGCACGGCTACGCCCTCGGCGGCGAGCAGTCCGGCCACGTCATCATCCTCGACCACGCCACCACCGGCGACGGCACACTGACCGGCCTGATGCTGGCGGCACGGGTCGCGCAGACCGGCCGTACGCTCCGGGACCTCGCGTCCGTCATGGAGCGGCTGCCGCAGGTGCTGATCAATGTGCCGGACGTGGACAAGTCCCGGGTGACGACCTCCGCGGAGCTGGCGACCGCCGTCGCGGAGGCCGAGCGGGAGCTGGGCAGCACCGGACGGGTGCTGCTTCGGTCCTCGGGGACCGAGCCGCTGGTGCGGGTGATGGTGGAAGCGGCGGACATCGAACAGGCTCGGTCCGTCGCGGGGCGGCTGGCCGATTCGGTGAAGTCCGCGCTGGGGTAGTTCTGCCGCACAGGACGACGTCGCCCTCGGGATCGCGTGCGCACCCCGGCAGGACGATCAGGTGGGTGGTGCCGACCGTCCGGCCGATCAGGCGGACCACCTCGTCGGTCCGGTCGGCCGGGGTGATCAGGCGCAGGTGCAGCATCCCGTCTTTCTACAGGCCGCCGGGCGGGATCACAGCTTGCGCAGGCTGAGCCGCTGCACCTTGTGGTCGGGCCCCTTGCGCAGGATCAGGGCGGCCCGCCCTCGGGTGGGGGCCACGTTCTCCACCAGGTTGGGCTTGTTGATGGTGCGCCAGGTGGTGCGGGCGTAGTCGAGGGCCTCCTCCTCCGACACCTGGGTGTACTTGCGGAAGTACGAGGACGGGTTCTGGAACGCGGTCGCGCGCAGCTTGCGGAAGCGGCTGAGGTACCAGCGCTCGATGTCCTCGATGCGGGCGTCGACGTACACGCTGAAGTCGAAGTAGTCGGCGAGGCCGACCCTGGTGCGGCCGTCCTTGCCGGGCAGCGCGGGCTGGAGCACGTTGAGGCCCTCGACGATCAGGATGTCGGGGCGGCGGACGACGAGCTTCTGGTCCGGGACGATGTCGTAGATGAGGTGGGAGTAGACCGGTGCGGTCACCTCGCCCTTGCCCGCCTTGATGTCGGCGACGAAGCGGGTCAGGGCCCGGCGGTCGTACGACTCGGGGAAGCCCTTGCGGGACATCAGGCCGCGGGCCTCCAGCTCCTTGGTGGGCAGCAGGAAGCCGTCGGTGGTGACCAGCTCGACGCGCGGGTGCTCGGGCCAGCGGGACAGCAGTGCCTGGAGCAGCCGGGCGACGGTGGACTTGCCGACCGCGACCGAGCCGGCGACCCCTATCACGAAGGGGGTGCCGGACTGCGAGCCCTGTTCACCGAGGAAGGTGTTCAGCGCGCCGCGCAGTCCGTCGGTGGCGCCGACGTAGAGGTTGAGGAGCCGGGACAGCGGGAGGTAGATGTCCCGCACCTCGTCGAGGTCGATGACGTCGCCGAGGCCGCGCAGCTTCTCGACCTCCTCGGCGGTCAGCGGCAGCGGCGTCTTGTCGCGCAGCGCGCTCCACTCGGGACGGGTGAGGTCGACGTAGGGAGTCGCCTCCGGCCGCTGCCGGTGGGCGCTCCGGGGCATCGAGGGGACCGGAGAGATCACAGTCCATTGTTAACGGAGTTCGAACGGGGCGGCAGGTGGGGTGTGTCACTCCGGCCCGCTCCCGGCGGCTGATGATCACGTCGGCGTCACGGTCGGGTACCGGGTGGCGCAAGTCTGATCATCTGTCAAGCGGCTGTGAATACAGTGATCGCACATACGTGCGGAACCTCCGCCGTCTGGAAGAGAGAGTCCAACGTGAGACTGACCGCCGTTCGCCGCACCGCCCTCGCGGCCTCCGCCGCCGCCCTCGCCCTCCTCGTCACCGCCTGCGGCGGCTCGTCCGACGACGGCGGGAAGGCCGGCGACGACAAGGCGAAGGGGGGTACGGCCGACTCGGCGGCCCCCGCGGCCGCCAAGGCGCTCACCGCCGCCGAGCTGGAGAAGGCCGCCCTGGCCCAGGCGGACGTCGACAACGGCAAGGTCACCAAGACGTCCGCGACGGACGACGTGAGCAAGGACAAGGTGAAGGGCGGGGACAAGGCCTGCGAGCCGCTCGCCTTCGCCGAGACCGGCGTCCCGCTGGGCGAGCCGGCGGCGACCGCGAAGCGGAGCTGGACGGAGGGCCCGAAGAAGCCGTCCGGCGACGAGGTCACCGAGGAGTCCATCGGTGCCGCCTTCGACCTGGACAAGGCCCTGGTGACGCTGGCCGCCTACGACGACGGCGGCGCGGAGGCCGTCCTGAAGGAGGTGAAGGAGGCCGCCGGCAAGTGCGCCGGAGGCTTCACCTTCACCGCGGTCGGTGAAACGGCCAAGATCGCCAAGGTGGCCGAGGACACGGCACCCGGCGGTGCCGACGAGGCCGTCGCGATGACGATGACGATGGTCGGCGACGAGGGTGACGAGTTCCCGGTCAAGGTGGTCGTCACCCGCAAGGGCTCCACCGTCGCCTCCTTCACCGTCCTCAACCTCGCCGCCGCCGGCACCGGCAAGGACTTCCCGTTCCCCACGGAGATCAGCGACGCGCAGCTCGCCAAGCTCGGCTGAGTGCGCCGTTCGTCATCCTCTGGAATTCCCACCGTGGCGTTCGTACCCCGGTGGGAATTTCCGATTTCGGGCACGGGAAGGCCGGTTCGCGACCGAATCTGATCGTAGGCTGCCCGTCATGTGCGGAATCGTGGGATACGTGGGGTCGCAGTCGGCACTCGATGTCGTGATGGCCGGGCTGAAGCGGCTCGAGTACCGGGGGTACGACTCGGCGGGCGTCGCCGTGCTCGCGGACGGCGGCCTCGCCGCCGCCAAGCGCGCCGGAAAGCTCGTCAACCTGGACAAGGAACTGGCCGAACGGCCGCTGCCGGCCGCCGTCACCGGCATCGGCCACACCCGCTGGGCCACACACGGCGGCCCGACCGACGCCAACGCCCACCCGCACCTCGACAACGCGGGCCGGGTGGCCGTCGTCCACAACGGCATCATCGAGAACTTCGCGCCCCTGCGGGCCGAGCTGGCGGAGCGCGGTCACGAGCTGACCTCCGAGACCGACACCGAGGTCGTCGCCCACCTGCTCGCCGAGGAGTTCTCCGCCTGCGCGGACCTCGCCGAGGCGATGCGGCTGGTGTGCCGGCGCCTGGAGGGCGCGTTCACGCTGGTCGCGGTGCACGCGGACGCGCCGGACGTCGTCGTGGGCGCGCGCCGCAACTCGCCGCTCGTGGTGGGCGTGGGGGAGGGCGAGTCCTTCCTCGCCTCGGACGTGGCGGCCTTCATCGCCCACACCCGGGACGCCATCGAGCTGGGCCAGGACCAGGTCGTCGAGCTGCGCCCGGGCGGCGTCACGGTCACCGGCTTCGACGGCAGCCCGGCCGACGTCCGCTCCTACCACGTCGACTGGGACGCCTCGGCCGCGGAGAAGGGCGGCTACGCCTCCTTCATGCTCAAGGAGATCGCCGAGCAGCCGAAGGCGATCGCCGACACCCTGCTGGGCCGCGTCGACGGCTCCGGGACGCTGAGCCTGGACGAGGTGCGCATTCCCACGGGGGTGCTCCGGGAGGTCGACAAGGTCGTCGTCATCGCGTGCGGTACGGCCTTCCACGCCGGGCTGATCGCCAAGTACGCCATCGAGCACTGGACGCGGGTCCCCTGCGAGGTGGAGCTGGCCAGCGAGTTCCGCTACCGGGACCCGATCCTCGACCAGCGGACCCTGGTCGTCGCGATCTCCCAGTCCGGCGAGACCATGGACACCCTCATGGCCCTGCGCCACGCCCGCGAGCAGGGCGCGAAGGTGCTCGCCATCTGCAACACCAACGGCTCGACGATCCCCCGCGAGTCCGACGCCGTGCTCTACACGCACGCCGGTCCCGAGGTCGCCGTCGCCTCCACCAAGGCCTTCCTGACCCAGCTGGTCGCCTGCTACCTCGTCGCCCTCTACCTCGGCCAGGCGCGCGGCACGAAGTACGGGGACGAGATCCGCGACGTCGTCCGCGACCTGTCACGCATCTCCGGCGCGGTCGAACAGGTCCTGGAGACCATGGAGCCCGTACGGGAACTGGCGCGCTCCCTCGCCCACAAGAACACGGTGCTGTTCCTGGGCCGGCACGTCGGCCACCCGGTCGCCCTCGAAGGCGCCCTCAAGCTCAAGGAGCTGGCCTACATGCACGCCGAGGGCTTCGCGGCGGGCGAGCTGAAGCACGGGCCGATCGCGCTGATCGAGGAGGACCTGCCGGTCGTCGTGGTCGTCCCGTCCCCGCGCGGGCGCTCGGTGCTGCACGACAAGATCGTGTCCAACATCCAGGAGATCCGGGCCCGCGGTGCCCGCACCGTCGTCATCGCCGAGGAGGGCGATGAGGCGGTCGTCCCCTACGCCGACCACCTCGTCCGCGTCCCGGCCACCCCGACGCTGCTCCAGCCCTTGGTGGCGACGGTCCCGCTCCAGGTCTTCGCCTGCGAGCTGGCGACGGCCCGGGGCAACGAGGTGGATCAGCCTCGGAACCTGGCGAAGTCGGTGACGGTGGAGTAGTTCTTCAGGCCCTGGAGGAACGCGGTGAAGGCACGAGCCGGGAAGACGAGGGTCGCTCGGGCCGGGGCCTTCGAGTCACGGACGGCCCTGTGCGTGCGGGAGTGCGCGACTTCGACGCACTCGTTGCCGTCACCCGGGCCCGAGTATGACGACTTCCGCCAGTTGTCCATGGGGTTCCTCACAACTCCTTCGCCAGCCTGTGGACGAACGCCCGCGACTGTTCGGGTTCGAGCGCTGCCGCTTCCACCTTACGGAAACTCGTTCGATAGGTGTTGAGCTGTGCTTCGGCATCGATGAGGGCCGAGCCGTGCAGCGCGTCGCGGACCACGGTGTCGAGTTTGGGCAGGGGGCCGCCCACGTATGTCATCGTGCTTGACGCGCGGGCGAAGCCGTCGAGGTCGAAGGGGATGACACGCACGGTGATGTGGTCGGCTTCGGAGAGTTCGAGAAGCCTGTTGAGCTGAGCCCTTGTGGTGGTGCGGTCGCTGACCCTGATGCGCAGCGCCGCCTCGTGGACCAGTGCCTCATACGGGATCGTGAACTGCTGGCGTGCTTTTCGGTGCTGGATGCGCAACTCGATCTCGTCCCGGGTCAGCTCCGGCAGCCTGGCCGAGAAGACGGCACGCGCGTACTCCTCCGTCTGCAAGAGGCCCGGTACGTAGAGGATCGCCACGTGACGCAGGAAGCGGGCGTGGTGCTCCAACTCGGACAGGTCCAGGAATGACGTGGGCAGCAGGCCCCGGTACTCCTCCCACCATCCTTGTGTCCTGTCAGTGGCCATCGCCACCAGCGCGTCGATGAACGCGTCGTCGGTGCAGGCGTAATGGGAGGCCAGTCGGCGGACCCGTTGCTCGCTCACACCCGCGAGCGCCGACTCGATATGTGTGATCTGGGCGGGGCTCACTCCGAGCAGCCCGGCGGCCTGACGGGAGTTCAGCCCCGTGGCCTCGCGAAGTCTGCGCAGCTCTGTCGCCAACCGCATCTGGCGTGCCGTCGGTTCACGCCTCTTCACCATCGCCCGGTCCCCCTAACGCGCCTGCGGGCGCGACTCGTTCGGAGTCAGATTACGCGATCGGCTTGTCGCGTCCCTATATTTAGATCTACCGTCGGTGATGCGAAGCGCACCCTCTGTATTGTCGGGGCGCCGGAAGCGCACCGCTCCGTCATGTCGTGACGGGCGCGGCAATGACACCGCCCCTTGCACCCAACCACCCACTGCCGACAAGGAGATGCCGCATGCCCGAAGACGACCCGTGGGAGTACTCCCTCTACATCCCGAACGACGCCCGCGCCGTCACCGTGTGCCGCCGCACCCTCCGTCTCATCCTCACGATGCACGGCCTGATCGGCATGGTCGACGTGGCGGAACTGCTCGCCACGGAGCTGGTGTCGAACGCCGTACGGCACACCAAGGGCCCGGCCGCCCTGCGGGTGCGCTGGTCGGGCAACGGCGTGCTGCGGATCGGCGCGTGGGACGCGGACCCGACGCCGCCTGAGCCGCCGCTGCCCTTCGGCCGGTGCCTGGACGCCGAGGAGGGGCGGGGCCTGGCCCTGGTGCGGGCCTGCGCCGACGTGTGGGGCTGGCAGCCGCTGGCCAGGGAGGGCAACCGAGGCAAGTACGTCTGGTGCGAACTGGGCACCGCCGCACGGGCGGCGTGAACGGTCTGGGAGGAGACGTACTACGAAGGCAGGGCCAAGGGGAAGGCTCAGGGTGTCCTGCGGGTGCTCGAAGTCCGTGGCCTGAGTCAGCCGTCGGCCGAGGGCACCACGGTGGCCAGGCGGAAGCGTTCCAGGACCGTCGGTGTCGTGTCGTCCACGGTGAAGTCCGGGTCGTTCAGCGCCGCACGCATCTCCTCGCTGTGCCAGAACCGTTCGTGGCCCGCCCGCCACTCGGCCACGCTCGTGTACCCCTCGCCCTCGTCCATCGCGTGGGCGCGGTCCACCTCGGCCAGCGGGACGACGCGCACGTCGGTCACCTCGATGACGGCGACCGGGCGGTCATGGGAGTCGACGACCACCTCGCGGCTCCCGACTTCCGGCAGTGGCTCGCCCTCGTGCTCGTAGTCGACGACGAGCCCGGTCGTCGAGGTCTTCGAGCCGTCGAGGATCGCCGAGACGAGCCGGTCGCGCAGGGGGCCGGGGAAGGCGAACTCGGCCCTGGGCAAGGAGGTGAGTTCCGTGGGCGGTGGGGCGGAGTCGGACGGCACGCGATCACCGTAACGACCCCGCGTCCCACGGAACACCCCGCTCACCCCGCCCGAGCCACATCCCGCCACGCCCGCGGAATCGCCTCCGCGACGTCGTGCGCTCCCGTCGGCGCCCCCTCCGCCGCGAATCGCCCCGCCAGCCCGTGCACGTACGCCCCCGCACTGCCCGCGTCCCGCGCCGACAGTCCCGCCGCCAGCAGCGACCCCGCCAGCCCGGACAGCACGTCCCCGCTCCCGGCCGTGGCGAGCCACGACGTCCCCGTCGCGTTGACCCGCACCGGTCCTCCCTCCGCCCCGGCCACCACCGTCGTCGACCCCTTCAGCAGCACCGTCGCCCCGTACCGCGCCGCCAGCTCCCGCGCCGAGGCCAGCCGCGCCCCCTCGACCTCCTCCCGGCCCACCCCGAGCAGCGCCGCCGCCTCCCCGGCGTGCGGCGTCATCAGCGTCGGCGCCGTACGCCCCCGCACCGCCGCGGCGTCGGCCAGCCGCAGCCCGTCCGCGTCGATCAGCACCGGCACCTCCGCGGCCAGCACTTCCGCCACCGTCCCGGCGTCGTCCCCGGCCCCCGGTCCGACGACCCACGCCTGCACCCGCCCCGCCCGCTTCGGGCCCTGGTCGGACACGAGTGTCTCCGGGTAGCGGGCGATCACCGTGTCCCCGGCCGGACCGACGTACCGCACCGCCCCGGCCCCGCCCCGCAGCGCCCCGGCGACGGCGAGCACGGCCGCGCCCGGATAGCGGGCCGACCCGGCGGCGATTCCGACGACCCCCCGCCGGTACTTGTCGCTCTCCGCGCCCGGCACCGGCAGCAGCCGCGCCACGTCCGCGTGCTGCAACGCCTCCAGCCCGGCCGCGTCGTTCGGCAGCGGCAGCCCGATGTCGACCAGCCGCACCGCCCCCGCGTACTCCCGCGCCGGATCGACCAGCAGCCCCGCCTTGTGCGCCCCGAACGTCACCGTCAGGTCGGCCCGTACGGCCGCCCCGCGCACCTGCCCGGTGTCCGCGTCCACGCCGCTCGGCAGGTCGACGGCGACGACGGCGGCCCGCGACCGGGCGACCGCGTCGGCGAGCGGCACCGCCTCCTCGCGCAGCCCGCCCTTGCCGCCGATCCCGACGATGCCGTCGACGACGAGATCGGCCCGCGCGATCAAATCCTCGGCGGCTCCGGCTCCGGCTCCGGCTCCGGCTCCGGCTCCGGCCCCGGACTCCACGGCGCGTCCTCCCGCCCGCCGCAACGCCGCCAGCCCTCCGCCGTGCGCGCGGTCCGGCGCGAGCAGCACCGCCGTCACGCCCGCCCCGCGCCGGGCCAGCCGGGCACCGGCGTACAGGGCGTCGCCGCCGTTGTCCCCGCTCCCGACCAGCAGCACCACCCGGCTCCCGTAGACCCGGCCGGCCGCCCGCCCGAGCACCTCGGCGCAGGCGGCGGCGAGCCCGGCCGCGGCCCGCTGCATCAACGCCCCTTCGGGGAGCCGCGCCATCAGCTCCCGTTCGGCGTTCCTGACCATCTCCACGCTGTACGCAGTCCGCATGCCGTCGAGTCTGCCCCGTAGAGCGTGAACGTTCACGGCCCCGGAAACCGCGCCCGGCCCATTGACGCTCCCGCGCCCCGTTGCCACACTCGCCAACCCCACCGGATGAATCGATTCAGTCGAACGCCGTATTCGACTTGATCGGCTCGACGAGAGGACGAACCCCCCATGGGACGCAGAACCGCTCTCCTCGCCACCGCGGGCGCCGTCGCCCTCCTCACCACGGCCGGCGCCCTCACCACCCCCGCCCCCGCCACCGCGGCGGCCGCCACCCCCGCCCGCACTGCCGCGGCTTGCGGCGAGGGCTCGTACCAGGCCGAGGCGGTCCGCAGCGGCGGCACCTGGACCGCCCGCCGCGGCGGCACCGTCGTGCACACCGGCACTGATATGCGGGCCGCCGTCCAGGCGGCCGTGAACAGCCTCACCTCCGGACGCACCGCCAAGGAAAGGGTCGTCGTCCGCGGCTCCGGCACCGTCTCCGCGGGGTCCCGGATCTCGCTGCCCAGCTACACGGTCCTCGACGTGTGCGGCACCATCGACGTCACCGGTAGCGGTTCCGGCGACCAGGCGCCGGTCTACTCCCGCGGCACCCGGGACGTGGAGGTCCAGCACCTGAACGTCACCGGCCGCCCCCTCTACGGCGTCTTCATGCGCAACGTGCAGAACGTGGTCCTCGGCCAGATCGACATGCGCCTGTCCTCCGGCCTCGGCGTACGCATCGACAACCGCGGCGACACCAGCCAGTGGTCCCGCAACATCCGCATCGACAGCGTCTACGTCTCCGGTGCCTCCAGCCACGCCGTGGAGACGTACGGCGTGGACGGCATCACCATCGGCACGGTCACCGCCCGCAACGTGGGCGAGTCGGGCCTGCTCCTCAACCAGACGATCAACGCCACCGTCACCAGGGTCGACACGGACGGCGCGGGCACCGGCACCGGCTACGCCGCCTTCCGCATGGCCAACCGCAACGGCCGGATCGGCAGCGGCTACCCGACCAACATCCGCGTCGGCGAGGTGATCGCGCGCGGCGGCGGGCGGGGCGTCTTCTGCGTCTCGGAGAGCGGCGGCGCGGTCATCGACCGGGTGAACATCTCGAACACCGGCAACAACTCGGTCCTCATCGAGAACTGCCACAACGTCACCCTCGCCGCCCGGAGCGGCAGCGTCACGGGCGGCGGCGAGATCCGGCTCGCGGCCCGCTCCGAGTTCGCCAACAACTCCGACATCACCGTCCAGAACCTGACGGTGACCAACACCTCCATCCGCGAGAGCCCCTGCGGCACGAACACGACGTTCCGCAACAACACCCTGGTGAACAGCAGCCAGTCGATCTGCTGAGCCGAGCCTCCGCACGGCCGCATGGCCGCATGGGGGAAAGTTGTCCCATGGGCGACGACGAGACGGCCGAGACGACGCGGGTGATGACCTCACTGGGGGTCCGCCTGCGCGCCATCCGGCAGGCCCGCGGCCTCACCCTGGCCCAGCTCGGCGCCGCCACCGGCATCTCCGTGTCCACGCTGTCCCGGCTGGAGTCGGGACAGCGTGAGCCGGGGCTGCGGCACCTGCTGCCGCTGGCCAGGGCGCACCGCCTGCCACTGGACGAACTGGTCGGCTCCCGGACCGGCGACCCCCGCGTCCACCCGCGCCCCTTCACCCGGCACGGCCAGACCTGGATCCCCCTCACCCGCAACCCCAACGACGGCCTGCACGCGTACAAGCAGATCCTCCCCGCCCCGCCGGTCGCGCGGACCGGATCGACCCCGCGCCCCGACCAGGGCTCCCACGAGGGCCACGAGTGGATCTACGTACTCTCCGGCCGCCTGCTCCTCGCCCTGGGCGACCACGACCTCGTCCTGACGGCCGGGGAGACGGCGGAGTTCGACACCCGCGTCCCGCACGGCATCGCCAACGCCGGGGACCGGCCCGCCGAGTGGATCGCCCTGTACGGGGCGCAGGGCGAGCGGATGCACATCCGGGTTCAGCCGACGGGCGACTGACCTCCGTCGACCGAACGGGCGACGCGGAACCCCACGTCGTCGACCCGGAACGTCGGGTGGCTGCGGCGCCGCACGGAGGCCCGGCAGCTCCAGTGCTCGTCGAACCAGCCGCCACCGCGCAGCACCCGGTAGGCGCCGTAGACCTCGGCGTCGTAGACGTCCCAGCACCACTCCCAGACGTTGCCGAGCATGTCGTACAGGCCCCAGCCGTTCGGCCGCCTGCCGCCCACCTCGTGGACGCGCTCGTGCGAGTTGCCCCGGTACCAGGCGATGTCGTCCAGGGCGCCGTAGCGCGGTCCCTCCGTCCCGGCGCGGCAGGCGTGCTCCCACTCGGCCTCGGTCGGCAGCCGGTACCCGTCGGCGGAGGTGTCCCAGGTGACACCGGCGTCGCCGTCCCCGTCGCCGTCGCCGTCGCCGTCGGAGAGGAGATAGGCCGGGCGGAGGCCCTCGCTTCGCGACAGGGAGTTGCAGAAGCCGACCGCGTCCGCCCAGGAGACGTCGGCGACGGGCAGCCGCGCCTCCCGCGCGGCGACGGGCCGCCGCCCGGTGACCCGCGCGTACTCGGCCCGCGTGACCGGGAACGCCGCCAGCCGACAGGACGCGACCTCCACCGGCCAACTGCGCCGCGTCCGCCGGTCCGACAGGGTCACCCGTCCCGGCGGAACGGAGACCATGCCGATTCCGGCACCCGCGTCCTCGGTTCCCGCGCTCGCATCCATGGTCGGATGATCGTACGACCTGTGCTCTGCCCTGTCCCGTCCCGGTGCCTTGCGGTCCCGGCCCCGGTCCCGGTCCCGGTCCCTGTCCGCATCCCGGTCCCGGTCCCGGCCACGGCCACGGCCACGGCCACGGTCCATAATCTCCGGATGACGACGCGGGATGCGGAGGCGGCGCGGCGGTGGCTCGCCGAACGGGGGGTCCGGGCGGACGGGGACGGCTGGACGGCGGACGGGGAACCGGAGCGGCGGCTGACGGCCAACGAGGTCGCGCACTCCTGGGCGGGCGAGGTGTTCGACGACGAGCGCCTGGACGCGCCCGGCCGGGTGCGGTTGGCGTTCGGGCTGCTCGACCTGCTCGGTGAGTACTGGGTGACCTGCGAGATCCGGTCCGCGGACCAGGGCGCGGCCGGCCCGTTGCCCACCGACTCGCTCTGGGACGGTTACCGACGCCGGCTGGAGGCCGAGGAGGACGCCGAGGCTCTCACCTACTCACTCTGGGTCGACTGGTTCGAGGACCGGGCCACCGCGGCGGCGGCCTTCCACGAGGTGCTGGGCCGCGACATCGACCGCGTGGTGGGCGAACCGACGGACGCCCTGCTGCGCCGGGCTCGCCGGGTACTGGAGTGCACCGGGCCGGTGCCCTGGCCGGTGAAGGCGACGGCGTACGACACCGCCGTGCGGCTCCCGGCCCTGCACCACGCCCTGTTCAGGGGACTGCTGGCCGGCTACCACGACGTCTACGGAGACCTGGAACCGTCCGCCGCGCTCGCGCTTCTGGCCCGCCTGGACCTGCCCCCGGACACCGAGCACCTCGCCGCACTGCGCCACGTACTCACCGAGGGCCACCGGAACCACCACCTCGGCCGCTCCGCCTGGGACGAGGCGATCCGCGCCCACGGCTGACCCGCGTCCGGTGTCCATCGCCGGTCCGCGCCCACGGCCGGCCGGCGCCCGCCGTCGGCCCGGGGAAGCCCGCCCTACCCCTCCGCGATCACCACCGCCGACGCCACCCCCGCGTCATGGCTCAGCGACACGTGCCACGACGTCACGCCCAGCTCCGCCGCCCGCGCCGCCACCGTCCCCGTCACCCGCAGCCGAGGCCGCCCGCTGTCCTCGACGTACACCTCGGCGTCCGTCCAGTGCAGTCCCGCGGGCGCGCCCAGCGCCTTCGCCAGGGCCTCCTTCGCCGCGAACCGGGCGGCGAGCGAGGCGACGCCCCGGCGTTCCCCGCTCGGCAGCAGCAACTCGCTCTCCAGGAAGAGCCGCCGTGCCAGGGCCGGTGTGCGTTCCAGCGACACCCCGAACCGCTCGATCTCGGCCACGTCGATCCCGACCCCGATGATGCTCATGCCGGGCACCCTAACGACCTCGCGAGCGATCCGTGTTCCGCGGGAAAGCGGGCCCCGGGTGCTCTGAGAGACTGGGGGGACGATGAGTGAGACAGCTACTCGGCGGGACGCGGTACTGCGGGCCCGTGCCGAGATCGACCTGGCCGCCCTGCGGGCCAACGTCCGCGCACTGCGCGAACGGGCCCCCGGGGCGGCGCTCATGGCCGTCGTCAAGGCCGACGGCTACGGCCACGGTGCGATTCCGTGCGCCCGCGCGGCCATCGACGCGGGTGCGACCTGGCTGGGCACCGCCACGCCTCAGGAGGCCCTCGCGCTGCGCGCGGAGGCGGGACTGCCGGACGACGTGCGGATCATGTGCTGGCTCTGGACGCCGGGCGGCCCCTGGCAGGAGGCCGTCGAGGCGAACCTCGACGTGTCCGTCAGCGGGGTGTGGGCCCTGGACGAGGTCACCGGGGCGGCACGGCGGGCCGGGCTCCCCGCGCGCGTGCAGCTCAAGGCCGACACCGGGCTCGGTCGCAACGGCTGCCAGCCGGGCGAGGACTGGGAGGAGCTGGTCCGGGCGGCCCTGCGGGCCGAGCGCGAGGGGCTGCTCCGCGTCACCGGCCTCTGGTCGCACTTCGCCTGTGCCGACGAGCCCGGGCACCCCTCCATCGCCGCCCAGCTCGCCCTCTTCCGGGAGATGACGGCCTACGCCGAGCAGCGGGGCGTACGCCCCGACGTGCGGCACATCGCCAACTCGCCGGCCACGCTCACCCTCCCCGAGGCCCACTTCGACCTCGTACGGCCGGGCATCGCCATGTACGGCGTCTCGCCCAGCCCCGAGACCGGCACCCCCGCCGACTTCGGACTGCGCCCCGTGATGACGCTCGCCGCCTCGCTGGCCCTGGTCAAACAGGTCCCCGGCGGCCACGGCGTCAGCTACGGCCACCACTACACCACCCCCGGCGAGACCACCCTCGGCCTCGTCCCCCTCGGCTACGCGGACGGCGTCCCCCGCCACGCCTCCTCCACCGGCCCCGTCCTGGTCGACGGCAAGTGGCGCACGGTGGCGGGGCGGATCGCGATGGACCAGTTCGTCGTCGACCTGGGCGGGGACCGGCCGGGGCCGGGCACCGAGGCGGTGCTGTTCGGCCCCGGCGACCGGGGCGAGCCGACCGCCGAGGACTGGGCGCAGGCGGCCGGCACCATCGCGTACGAGATCGTCACCCGGATCGGAAGCCGGGTTCCGCGCGTCTACGTGAACGAGTGACGCGTCCGTCAGCGGCGCGACGCGCGCGACGCGCGTTCAGGTGAAACAGCGACCAGCGGGTATCCGCGCAGCGGCCCGGTGAAGAGGAGCGGTACGTGAGCGAGAGCAACGCGGAGGCCGTAGCGGACGTCGCCGCGGCGGCCGTCGCCTCCGCCGCGGAGGCCGCCACCGAGGCCGCGGCCGGCGGCTGGCGCCGGGCGACCGGCATCGCCGGTGTCGCGATAGGCGTGGTCGCGGCGGGCGCCGCGGCGGGCGTGGCGATAGAACGGCTCACCGTCGGCCGCGGGATACGGCAGAAGGCCCGGCTCGCCCTCGACTCGGCGGGCCCTTACGGCGGACTGCGCGGCACCCCCGGCAAGGCGTACGCCGACGACGGCACCGAGCTGTACTACGAGGTCGACGACGTCGATCCGGAGAAGGAGTCCGCGCTCACCCGGCGCCGGCGGCGGCTGTTCGGCCGCAAGGCGCCCGCCCCCGTGACCGTCGTCTTCAGCCACGGCTACTGCCTCAACCAGGACTCCTGGCACTTCCAGCGGGCCGCCCTGAGGGGCGTCGTCCGCACCGTGTACTGGGACCAGCGCAGCCACGGCCGGTCCGGGCGGGGTGTGGCTCAGGTACGGGACGACCGGCCGGTCACCATCGACGAGCTGGGCCGCGATCTGAAGGCCGTCATCGACGCGGCGGCACCCGAGGGCCCGATCGTGCTGGCCGGGCACTCCATGGGCGGCATGACCGTGATGGCCCTGGCCGACGCGTTCCCCGACCTGGTCCGCGAGCGGGTCGTCGGCGCCGCCCTCGTCGGCACGTCCTCCGGCCGGCTCGGCGAGGTCAACTTCGGGCTGCCCGTGGCCGGTGTCAACGCGGTGCGGCGGGTGCTGCCGGGCGTGCTGAAGGCGCTGGGGCAGCGGGCCGACCTGGTGGAGAAGGGGCGGCGGGCGACGGCGGACCTGTTCGCGGGGATCATCAAGCGGTACTCGTTCGCGTCCCGGGACGTCGACCCGGCCGTGGCCCGGTTCGCCGAGCGGATGATCGAGTCGACGCCGATCGACGTGGTCGCCGAGTACTACCCGGCCTTCAACGACCACGACAAGACCGAGGCCCTCGCCCACTTCACCGGCCTGCCGGTGCTCGTGCTGGCCGGCGTGCGGGACCTGGTCACGCCGAGCGAGCACAGCGAGGCGATCGCCGACCTGCTGCCGGACGCGGAGCTGGTGCTCGTGCCGGACGCGGGGCACCTGGTGATGCTGGAGCATCCGGAGCTGGTCACCGACCGCCTCGCCGACCTGCTCGCCCGCGCGGGAGCCGTGCCCGCAGCGGCTACCGTTGATGGCTATGGAAGCACCAGCAGCACCGCAGGACCCGGCTGAGCCCTCCGGGCCCGCACCCGACGTCGAGATCACCGTCACCTCCCCGGAGCAGATGCGGGAACTGGGCCGCAAGCTCGCCAAAGTGCTGCGCGCCGGTGACCTGGTGATGCTCAGCGGGGAGCTGGGCGCGGGCAAGACGACGCTGGCCCGGGGGCTCGGCGAAGGCCTGGGCGTGCGCGGCGCCGTCACCTCCCCGACGTTCGTGATCGCCCGCGTGCACCCGTCCCTCGGCGACGGTCCGCCGCTCGTCCACGTCGACGCCTACCGGCTCTCCGGCGGCCTGGACGAGATGGAGGACCTCGACCTCGACGTCTCCCTGGCCGACTCGGTGATCGTCGTCGAGTGGGGCGAGGGCAAGGTCGAGGAGCTGACCGAGGACCGGTTGCAGCTCCGGATCCACCGGGCCGTCGGCGACACCACCGACGAGGTGCGGCACGTGACGCTGACGGGCGTCGGCGAGCGCTGGGACGCGGCCGGCCTGAGCGTGCTCGCCGTCTGAGCCGGCGCCCCGGATCCGGGACGTTCCGACAAGACGTCGGCAAGATATTGCGCTCGGGGTCTCGCGCGTGGTCACATGGTATCCAGCTCGTAGTTAGGTATGCCTAACTACGCCCGCCCCCGACCTTCAGGAGGCGTCCATGCCGGAGACCGATCCGCAGCCGCAGCCGCCCGCGCTCGCCGGGGTGTCCATGCGCGACCTGCTCGCGTCCTGCGCCGCCGCGAAGGCGATCTCGACGCCCCCGCGCGTGCCCGAGCCGGAGACGTGCCACCACCGTCCCGTCCGGGAGCACCGCGAGGCCGCCTGACCCGCACGGCTTCCGCGATCCGCGGCCCCGGTGCGACTCGGGCTGCGACTCGGGCTGCCATCCGTACGCCCCGTATCCGTAGGGCCGTAGGCCCGTAGGTCGTAGGTCGTAGGCCGTAGCCCGTACGCGTCGCGCGGCTGCGGCTCGCGCTGCCCCGGCGCCTCAGGGGACGACGACGACCCGTTGCCCGATCGTCGCGAACCGCCACATCGCGTCGCCGTCCGCGCGGCTCTCCCGGATGCCGCCGGTGCGCTCGTCCGGGTCGGGCTTCGCCGTCGAGCCGTCCACCGCCGCGCTGAACCCGATGACCACGCCCTCGACACTGGTGAAGCGCACGACGTGCTCGACCGCGACGCCGTCGGACCCGGTGACCCGGTTCGAACGGGACGTGACCGCGTAGGTGCCCGGCGCCGGGTCGACCGTACTGGGCGTGACCCTGAACGTGCGCTGGACCCTGTCGCCCGCGCCGACCAGCCACACCCGGTCGTCGTCCACCGAGTACACCACCCGTTCGCCCGTCCCGGAGCCCGTGGGCAGGGCGTCGGGGTGCCGCCGGTCGCGGGGGGCCTTGGAGGCGCCGGGGGCGGGCGTGCCGCTCGCGTGGGTCCGGCCGAGGTCGGCGGGGGCACCGGCGGACGCCTGGTAGCCGAGGACGCCGATCGTCGCCAGGGCCGCCGCGGCGAGGACGGTGACGAAACCGGCGCTGCTGCTTGCCACTGGCGACCACCTCGTCGTCGTACGTCGTGCTCCGATTCCCGGCGACCGTAGCAGTCCGTTACCGCATGATCGCGGTGTGCGACACGGGTGCCGTCGGCTGCCCGCCGGACGGGGGTCCGACGCGGGCCCCGCGGCGCCGTAGGCTGTTTGTGTGCTCTTGCTCGCTCTGGATACCGCCACGCCCGCCGTGACCGTCGCGCTGCACGACGGTACGGACGTCATCGCCTCGTCGAGCCAGGTGGACGCACGCCGGCACGGTGAGCTGCTGCTGCCCGCCGTCGACCGGGTGCTCGCCGAGGCCGGCCTGGCACTCGACGCCGTCACCGGCATCGTCGCCGGGACCGGCCCCGGCCCCTACACGGGCCTGCGCGTCGGCCTGATGACCGCGGACACCTTCGGCCTCGCACTCGGCGTGCCCGTGCACGGCGTGTGCACGCTGGACGGCCTCGCCTACGCCGCCGACCTGAAGGGCCCCTTCGTGGTGGCGACCGACGCCCGCCGCAAGGAGGTCTACTGGGCCCGGTACGCCGACTCCCGCACCCGCCTCACCGATCCGGCGGTCGACCGTCCCGCCGACATCGCCGGGCAGGTGGCCGGTCTCCCGGCCGTCGGCGCGGGCGCGCTGCTGTACCCGGACACCTTCCCGAAGGCGCACGAGCCCGAGCACGTGTCCGCGTCCGCCCTGGCGTGCCTGGCCGCCGAGAAGCTCGCGGCGGGCGAGGAACTGCCCGCGCCCCGGCCGCTCTACCTGCGCCGGCCCGACGCCCAGGTCCCCAAGAACTACAAGGTGGTCACCCCCAAGTGACCGAGTCAGCCACTGCCGCACTGCGCGAGATGCGCTGGTGGGACATCGACCCCGTGCTCCGGATGGAGCGGGAGCTGTTCCCGGAGGACGCCTGGTCGCGGGGGATGTTCTGGTCCGAGCTCGCCCACGCGCGCGGCCCGGGGGCGACCCGGCGGTACCTGGTCGCCGAGGTGGACGACCGGGTCGTCGGCTACGCGGGCCTGGTCACCTCCGGGGAGCAGGGCGACGTGCAGACCATCGCCGTCGCCCGCGACCACTGGGGCACCGGCCTCGGCGCGCGGCTCCTGACCGAACTGCTGCGGGCGGCGACCGCCTTCGAGTGCGCCGAGGTGCTGCTGGAGTGCCGGGTGGACAACACCCGCGCCCAGCGGCTGTACGAGCGCTTCGGCTTCGAGCCCATCGGCTTCAGGCGCGGCTACTACCAGCCCGGGAACGTGGACGCCCTGGTGATGCGCCTGACCGACCCTTCCACCTCCGTACCGGGAACCGAGCGAGGAACCGACAACCATGGCTGACCCACGCGACGAGCCTCTCGTTCTGGGCATCGAGACCTCCTGCGACGAGACCGGCGTCGGTGTCGTCCGCGGCACCACCCTGCTGGCCGACGCCGTCGCGTCCAGCGTCGACGAGCACGCCCGTTTCGGCGGTGTCGTACCCGAGGTGGCGAGCCGCGCCCACCTCGAGGCGATGGTCCCCACCATCGACCGCGCCCTGAAGGAGGCGGGGGTCGGCGCCCGCGACCTCGACGGCATCGCCGTCACCGCCGGCCCCGGCCTCGCCGGCGCCCTGCTGGTCGGCGTCTCGGCGGCGAAGGCCTACGCCTACGCCCTCGGCAAGCCCCTCTACGGCGTCAACCACCTCGCCTCGCACATCTGCGTCGACCAGCTCGAGCACGGCCCGCTGCCCGAGCCGACGATGGCGCTGCTGGTCTCCGGCGGCCACTCCTCCCTGCTGCTGTCGTCGGACATCACCTCCGACGTCCGCCCGATGGGCGCCACCATCGACGACGCGGCCGGCGAGGCCTTCGACAAGATCGCCCGCGTGCTGAACCTGGGCTTCCCCGGCGGCCCGGTCATCGACCGGTACGCGCGCGAGGGCGACCCGAACGCGATCGCCTTCCCGCGCGGCCTCACCGGTCCGCGCGACCCGGCGTACGACTTCTCCTTCTCCGGGCTGAAGACGGCCGTGGCCCGCTGGATCGAGGCCAGGCGGGCGGCGGGGGAGGAGGTGCCGGTGCGGGACGTGTCGGCCTCCTTCCAGGAGGCGGTCGTGGACGTGCTCACCCGCAAGGCCGTGCGGGCCTGCAAGGACCAGGGCGTCGACCACCTGATGATCGGCGGCGGCGTGGCCGCCAACTCCCGGCTGCGGGCCCTGGCCCAGGAGCGCTGCGAGGCGGCCGGTATCCGGCTGCGCGTGCCGCGGCCGAAGCTGTGCACGGACAACGGCGCGATGGTGGCCGCGCTCGGTGCCGAGATGGTCGCCCGTAACCGGGCCGCCTCCGACTGGGACCTCTCGGCCGACTCCTCCCTCCCGGTGACGGAACCGCACGTGCCGGGACTCGGCCACACGCACGACCACGACCACGTGCACGAGGCCGGCGAGGAGAACCTGTACTCATGACCGTCGTGCTGATGTGGGAGGCGCGGGCCCTGCCCGGCCGGGGCGAGGAACTGCTCGCCTGGGCGCGGGCGCAGCCGCTCGACGGCACCCCGCTGCGCCGGGAGACCCTCCGCGCCCCGCAGGACCGTGTTCTGGTCGTCACCTGGTGGGACGGGGACGTGCGGCACGACGCCGAACTCCCGGAACTGCCCGAACCGGATGGGAACCTGGTCGCGCGTGCGGTGCACCGGTGGCGGTTCGAGTCGGTGGACGGGGACTGACCGGGACGGAGGCGAAACCCCACGTCTCCCCTCGGCGGCTGCCGCGGGAGCGGCCGGCCCGTCCGGCGCTCCCGAGCGGCGAGCACCGCGGCCTCGACGGGCCGCTCGGCCGCCACTGTCGCGGGCGCGCCCGTGCGACCCGCGGTTTCCCCTTCCGGCCGCGGCCGAGACCACACAACGGCCCGAATGTTTCGGATCGAAATGCGAATCTTCCGGGAAGTCATGACTCACCCAAGGCTTCGTCATCAGGGCTCGCAGGGATACGATCGCAGCCATGACATCCCCGCAGCCCGCTGAGACCCCGACGCGAAAGCGGTCCGCGCAGACCGCGACGCTCGCCGAGATCGCGCGCGAGGCCGGTGTGTCGGCGCCGACTGTTTCGAAGGTCCTCAACGGTCGCGCCGATGTCGCCCCGGCGACCCGGGCCCGCGTGGAGGAGCTGCTGCGCGCCCACGGCTACCGGCGCCGCAGGGCCGAGTCGACCCGCTCCCCCCTGATCGACCTGGTCTTCCACGAGCTGGAGAGCGCCTGGGCGATGGAGGTCATCCGCGGCGTGGAGAACGTGGCGCGGGACACGGGGCTCAGCGTCGTGCTCTCCGAGAGCGCGGGGCGCCTCACGCCCGGCCGTACCTGGGCCGACCAGGTCGCCGCCCGCCGTCCGCACGGCGTGATCCTCGTCCTGTCCGGCCTCGACGAGTCCCAGCGGGCGCTGCTCACCAGCCGCTCCATCCCCTTCGTGGTGATGGACCCGGCCGGCGACCCGGGCGCCGACGTGCCGTCCATCGGCGCCACCAACTGGCAGGGCGGACTCGCCGCCACCCGGCACCTGGTCGACCTCGGCCACACCCGCATCGGCGCGATCAGCGGACCCACTCGGATGATGTGCAGCCGCGCCCGCATGGACGGCTACCGGGCCGCCCTCGAGACGGCCGGGCTGCCCGTCGACCCGGACCTGATCATGACCGGCGACTTCCACCACGAGGCCGGCTACCGGCAGGGCCTGGCGCTGCTGCGCCGCCCCGACCGGCCCACCGCCGTCTTCGCCGGCAACGACCTCCAGGCGCTCGGACTGTACGAGGCCGCGCGCGAGCTGGGTCTGCGCATCCCGCAGGACCTGAGCGTGGTCGGCTTCGACGACCTGCCGGTGGCCCGCTGGGTGGGGCCGCCGCTGACGACCGTACGGCAGCCGCTCATGGAGATGGCCGAGGCTGCGGCCCGGCTGGTCCTGGACCTCGGGCGCGCCGACGGCTCCGCGGCGGCATCCCGGGTGGAGCTGGCCACGAGCCTGGAGGTGCGCAGCAGCACGGGGGCGCCTCCGGCCGCCTGACGAGCCGTTACGAGCCGTTACGAGCCGTTACGAGCCGTCAGGAGCCGCCCGCCACCCGGCTCCCCCCGGCCCCCTGTCCCCTGTCCCCTGTCCCCTGTCCCCTTGGCCCCCCGCTTCTCCTGGCGCCCTGCTCTCCTGGCTCCCCTGCTTCCCGGGTCTTTCCCGCTCCCGGTTCTTTGGACGGCCTCCGAAATCTGAGAATTTCCGCAGAATCACGACCCGCGTATGTCCGCTCCCGATAATTCGGACTTATGTTCCTTCCGATGGGGCACTCGGGTGGGGACGCGAACGGGACCGGCAGGGGCGGGGGCGGACGCATGGCTGCGCGGGGTGCGCGCTCGAAGGGGCTGAAGGCGGCAGGCCTCGCCCTGGCCGGTGCCCTGCTGCTCGGGGTCGCCGCGGCGGGCTGGGCCTACTGGCATCTCAACGGCAACATCAAGAGCGTCGACATCAACGGCGCGCTCGGCGACGACCGCCCCGCGAGGCCGGGAACGGCGCCCTCCGCGTCCCCCGTGCCCACCGGCGCCCTGAACATCCTGGTCCTCGGCTCGGACTCGCGCAGCGGCGAGGAGAACCAGGAGCTCGGCGGCGGCGACAGCGAGGGCGCCCGCTCGGACACGGCGATGGTCGTCCACCTCGACGCGGGCCGGACCGCCGCCACCGTCGTCAGCATCCCGCGCGACACGCTCGTCACCCGCCCGCCCTGCCCGCTGCCGTCCGGCGGCGAGAGCCGGGAGGCGAGCGACGCGATGTTCAACACCGCCTACGCCCTGGGCGGACCGGTCTGCGCGGTCAAGACCGTCGAGTCGATGACCGGCGTCCGCATGGACCACTACATCGAGATCGACTTCTCCGGCTTCGCCAGACTGGTCGACGCCCTCGGCGGGGTCACGGTCACCACGGACGTGGACATCGACGACGACAAGAGCCACCTGCGCCTGGCCGCCGGCACCCACCACCTCGACGGCACCGAGGCCCTCGGTCTGGCCCGCACCCGGTACGGACTGGCGGGCGGCAGCGACCTCGCCCGCATAGAGCTCCAGCAGAAGCTGGTGAAGGCGCTGCTGGAGCGGATCTCCGCGACCGACCTGCTCACCGACCCCGCTCGGCTCTACCAGGTCACCGACGCGGTCACCGGAAGCCTCACCACCGACACCGGCCTGGACTCGCTGGGCGAGCTGATGAGCCTCGGCCGCAGCCTCGGGGGCCTGTCGGCGGACGACGTGCGCACGGTGACGATGCCTGTCCTGCCGGCCCCCTGGGACGCCAACCGGGTGGTGGCCCGGCAGCCGGACTCCGGTGACCTGTGGAAATCACTGCGCTGAGAAAACTCCCGGAAATCCCGGGACGTGTGTCGATCCAGGTGTCTCCCGTTCGACGCACGGGGTGAGAGGCCGGGAAGGACCCGGCCCCCGTCCCACCCCGAGGAGTCACCATGCCCCGCTACCTGTCGCTGATCCGGATCGAGGAGAGCGACGCCCTCTCCGGCGGCCCCAGCCCCGAGCTGGTGCAGCGCATGGAGAAGCTGATGGACGAGATGACGAAGGCCGGCGTCCTGCTCGACACCGCCGGGCTGACCCCGACGGCCCAGGGGACCCGCGTCCACTACGAGGGCGGACGGCTGTCCGTCACCGACGGGCCCTTCACCGAGTCCAAGGAGGTCGTCGGCGGCTACTCGCTCCTCCAGGCCAAGGACAAGGCCGAGGCGGTCGAGTGGACCAAGCGCTTCCTGAAGGTGCACGAGGAGCACTGGACGGTCACCTGCGAGGTGCGGGAGCTGATGGAGGGCTGACCGGAGTTTCGCCCCGCGCGCCCGAGGGTGTTGCATGGTGGGCTGTGGAAGCACAGCCCACCGAGGCCCTCGAGACCGTCTTCCGGCTGGAGTCGCCCCGGGTCGTCGCCGGCGTCGCCCGCCTCGTCCGGGACGTCGGCCTCGCCGAGGAACTCACGCAGGACGCCCTGGTCGCGGCCCTGGAGCAGTGGCCCAGGGACGGTGTGCCCGACAACCCGGGCGGCTGGCTCATGACCACCGCCCGGCGCCGCGCCGTCGACCTGATCCGGCGCCGGGAGAACCACGCCCGCAAGCTCGCGGAGATCGGCCGGGACCTGCCCGCCGCGGCGGCACCCCCCGAGGAGCCCGCCGACCCGGAGGACATCGACGACGACCTGCTGCGCCTGGTCTTCACCGCCTGCCACCCGGTCCTCTCCGCCGAGTCCCGCATCGCCCTCACCCTCCGCCTGCTCGGCGGCCTCACCACCCCCGAGATCGCCCGCGCCTTCCTGGTGCCGGAACCGACGGTCGCGCAGCGCATCGTGCGCGCCAAGCGCACCCTGGCCACGAAGAACATCGCCTTCGAGGTGCCGTACGGCCCGGACCGCGCGGCCCGTCTCGGCTCGGTCCTGGAGGTCATCTACCTGATCTTCAACGAGGGTTACGCGGCCACCGCCGGCGACGACTGGCTCCGCCCGGGCCTGTGCGAGGACGCGCTGCGCCTGGCCCGCGTGCTCTCCGCGCTGATGCCGAAGGAGCCCGAGGTGCACGGACTGACCGCCCTGCTGGAGTTCCAGGCGTCGCGCACCGCCGCCCGCACCGGTCCCGACGGCGCGCCGGTGCTCCTCGAGGACCAGAACCGCCGTCGCTGGAACCGCATGCTCATCGCCCGCGGCATCACCGCCCTCGACCACGCCCACGCCCACGCCACGACCGGATCCGGCGGCCCGGGCCCGTACGCCCTCCAGGCCGCGATCGCCGCCTGCCACGCGACGGCGTACACGTACGAGGAGACCGACTGGCGGCGCATCGCCACGCTCTACGGCCTGCTCGCGGCCCGCGCCCCGTCCCCGGTCGTCGAACTCAACCGCGCGGTGGCCGTGTCGATGGCCGAGGGCCCGGCCCCGGCACTCGCCCTCGTCCACAGCCTCGCGTCCGATCCCGCCCTGCGCGGCTACCACCTGCTCCCCAGCGTCCGCGGGGACCTGCTGCTCCGGCTGGGCCGTACGGCCCAGGCGCGCACGGAGTTCGAACGCGCCGCGTCCCTGGCCCGCAACGAACGCGAACGCGAGCTGCTGACCCGCCGGGCGGAGGACTGCCGCTGAGCCGGGCGTGCCCGCGGCGGCGGCCGGTGGGGACGCCGGGCCGGCCCCGCCTCCCGCGTGATCCGTCGCCGGCCGGGCCTCAGCGCACCGGATGCCCGATCAGCATCGTGGGCGCCCCCGCGACCCGGGTCATGAAGACCGTCGCCGCGTTCGGCCCCTGGGGCTTGACCTTCCGCCGCAGCTCCTCCGGCTCCACCGCCGAGCCCCGCTTCTTCACGGTCAGGACGCCCACCCGACGCTCCCGCAGCAGCGCCTTCAGCTTCTTGACGTTGAAGGGCATCCGGTCGGTGATCTCGTACGCCGTGGCGTACGGCGTCGGGACCAGCTCGTCCGCGGTGACGTAGGCGATGGTCGCGTCGAGCAGCCCCCCGCCCACCCGCTCGGCGACCTCGGCGACGAGATGGGCGCGGATGACGGCGCCGTCCGGTTCGTACAGGTACCGGCCGGGCGTGCGGACCGCCGGGTCGGGCAGGCCGGTGCCGAGCAGGGTGCGGGTCCCCGGCAGCAGCGTGGCCCGCACGGCCCCGGGCGCGGTGCCGAACCACAGCACGGCCTCCTTCACGTCCCCGCCGTCCGAGATCCACTCCGCCTCGGCGCCGTCCGGCACCGCCTCGTGCGGAATACCCGGCGCGACCTTCAGCGCGGCGGCGCGGGAAGCCGTACGGGCCGCCTCGACGGCCCAGGACAGCGGCGGCGAGTAAGCCTCCGGATCGAAGATCCGGCCGCGTCCGCCCCGCCGCGCGGGGTCCACGAACACGGCGTCGTACCCACCCGTCTCCACCCGAGTGACATCCGCCTCGCGCACCTCGATCAGCTCACCGAGCCCCAGCGCCTCGGCGTTGGCCCGGGCCGCGGCGGCCGTCGCCGGGTCCCGGTCCACGGCCAGCACCCGGATCCCGGCCCGGGCCAGCGCGATCGCGTCGCCCCCGATCCCGCAGCACAGGTCGGCGACGGAGGTCACGTCCAGGGCCCTGAGCCGCTCCGCCCGGTACGCGGCCACGCTCGCCCGCGTCGACTGCTCGACCCCGTTGGGCGTGAAGAACATCCGTCCGGCGTCCTCGGCCCCGAACTTCGCCACCGCCCGCTGCCGCAGCCGCGCCTGCCCGAGCGCCGCCGACACCAGCCCGGCGGGATGCGTGCGCCGCAGCCGGGTCGCGACCGCGAGTTCCCGTGCCGGGTCGGTGTCGCGCACCTCGTCGAGGAGGGCACGGCCCTCGGGGGTGAGCAGGGCGAGGAGGGCGTCGAGGTCGTTCACCGGAACATTGTGGGCCAGTCGGTGGATGGTGTGCCTCCGGCGCGGTGTCGGGCCGGGAACGGCGGCCGGGGACTGCGAGGATCCGGCACCATGCGAGCAGTCGTACAAAATGACAAAAGCCGGGCGTCTCAGGTGTTCCGGGCGTCTCAGATGTTCCGGGCGTCGTCTCCAGGGCTGCGGACGCGCGGCGGTGTCGCCGTGCTCGCCGTCGCCGCCCTCGCCTCCGGCTGTGCGCAGGACGCCTCCGAGGTCCGGGGGGCCGCCGGCCGGCAGCCCCTCCAGGCGCCCCCGGCCCGCGCGCTGGACGCCTACGCGTCCAAGCTGCGCGCCGCGCAGGCCGCCCGGGTGGCCGCCGCCAAGCGCTGGAAGCTGAAGAAGGTCCCGCTGGCGGCCCCGCCGCCCCCCGCGAAGAAGCCGGAGATCAAGGCGCGCGAGGGCTTCGAGGTGAGGGGCCAGAAGAACCTCCCGCCGGTCTTCACCTCGATCCCGACCAAGGAGAAGATCGTCTTCCTCAGTATCGACGACGGCGCCGAGAAGGACCCGGCGTTCCTGCGGATGATGAGCGACCTGAAGATCCCGTACACCGCCTTCCTCAGCGACTACCTGGTGAAGGAGGACTACGGCTACTTCAAGAAGATGCAGGACCGGGGCGTCACCCTCAACAACCACACCCTGAACCACCCCTACCTGCCCGGCCTGTCCTACGCCGAGCAGAAACGCGAGATCTGCGGCATGCAGGACGTGATCGAGAAGCGCTACGGAAAGCGCCCGGTCCTCTTCCGCCCGCCCTACGGCAACTACAACCGGGACACCCTGCGCGCCGCGAAGGCCTGCGGCATCAGGTACGCCCCGATCTGGAACGAGGAGGTCTTCGCCGACCACTGGGACTACCGCGAGTGGGACCGCAGGATCCACCCCGGCGACATCGTCCTCACCCACTTCCGGGGCGAGGGCGACTGGGGCGGCACCATGCGCGACATGGTCCGCGAGTTCCTCGACAAGGTCACCGCCGAGGGATACGCCGTGGCCCGCCTGGAGGACTACCTGTGAGGCGCGGGCGGTACCGGCCGGCCGGCGCCGCCCTGGCCGCCGTACTGCTCACCGGCTGCGCCCAGTTCGCCGCCCCCGCCGACCGCCCGCCCACCGCGGAACAGGCCCGCGCGGCCGGGGGCCAGGGCAACGGCCGGGAGCAGGACCTGCCGCCCGTCGTGGACCACGTCCGCACCACCGACCGGGTCGTCTTCCTCACCTTCGACGACAGCGCCGAGCGGGACCCGCACTTCGCCGACCTGGTCCGCGAACACCGGCTCCCGGTCACCCTGTTCCTCACCGACGCCGTCGCCGGACCGGCGTACGGCCACTTCGCCCGGCTGCGCTCGGTCGGCGCGAGCCTGCAGAACCACACCCTCGACCACCGCTCCCTGCGCGGACTGCCCTACGCCGGCCAGCGCGCCGAGATCTGCGGCCAGCAGACCAAGCTCAACTCCCGCTTCGGCGTCCGCCCCCACCTCTTCCGCCCGCCCTACGGCATGTACGACACCACGACCCTGCGTGCCGCCGCCGACTGCGGCATCACGGCGGTCGTGCTGTGGCGGGCGACCCTGGACCCCGGCGGCGGCCTCGCCTACACCCGCGGCGCCGAGCGCCTGCACCCCGGCGACATCGTGTCCGTCGCCCCGGACCATCCGACCGGCCTGGGCCTGAGCACCCGCACGGAACGACTGCTGGAGGAGATCGAGGAGCAGGGGCTGAGGGTGGGGCGCCTGGGGGACTATCTCTGACTTCCGCCCTGGCGGGACGGGCGGCGCACCCCCGCGCGGGGGTGCGTTTCGGCGCGGCACTTCGACGGAAAACACGGCGACGCGCCGTCGGCATTGGCACTCCGCTTGACCGAGTGCTAATCGCGGTCATAGTCTCGGCCCTGGCACTCCCCACTGGAGAGTGCCAACTACGCGACGGGCAGGTCCGGCACCCGCGACGACGGATCCACCTGGTCGCCACCTCAGACAGTTAACCCCGTGAGATCTCCGAAGGGGGAGGTCGGATCGTGACGACCACCAGCTCCAAGGTTGCCATCAAGCCGCTCGAGGACCGCATTGTGGTCCAGCCGCTCGACGCCGAGCAGACCACGGCTTCGGGCCTGGTCATTCCGGACACCGCCAAGGAGAAGCCCCAGGAGGGCGTCGTCCTGGCCGTTGGCCCGGGCCGCTTCGAGGACGGCAACCGTCTTCCGCTCGACGTCAGCGTCGGCGACGTCGTGCTCTACAGCAAGTACGGCGGCACCGAGGTGAAGTACAACGGCGAGGAGTACCTCGTCCTCTCGGCCCGCGACGTGCTCGCGATCGTCGAGAAGTAGTTCACCGAAGCACCGAAGCACCTTGCTTTACTGCTGCGCCCCTGGCCCCCGCGATCGATATGAAGCCGGGCGCCCGGGGCGCAGTGCCGTTTAACCCCAAGATTTCCGAGAGGGCTCACGCTCCCATGGCGAAGATCCTGAAGTTCGACGAGGACGCCCGTCGCGCCCTCGAGCGCGGCGTCAACAAGCTCGCCGACACGGTGAAGGTGACGATCGGCCCCAAGGGCCGCAACGTCGTCATCGACAAGAAGTTCGGCGCCCCGACCATCACCAACGACGGTGTCACGATCGCCCGCGAGGTCGAGATCGAGGACCCGTATGAGAACCTCGGCGCCCAGCTGGTGAAGGAGGTGGCGACCAAGACCAACGACATCGCGGGTGACGGCACCACCACCGCCACCGTGCTGGCCCAGGCCCTGGTCCGCGAGGGCCTGAAGAACGTCGCCGCCGGCGCCTCCCCGGCGCTGCTGAAGAAGGGCATCGACGCGGCGGTCGCCGCCGTGTCCGAGGACCTCCTCGCCACCGCCCGGCCGATCGACGAGAAGTCCGACATCGCCGCCGTGGCCGCGCTGTCCGCCCAGGACCAGCAGGTCGGCGAGCTGATCGCCGAGGCGATGGACAAGGTCGGCAAGGACGGTGTCATCACCGTCGAGGAGTCCAACACCTTCGGTCTGGAGCTGGACTTCACCGAGGGCATGGCCTTCGACAAGGGCTACCTGTCGCCGTACTTCGTGACGGACCAGGAGCGCATGGAGGCCGTCCTCGAGGACCCGTACATCCTCATCAACCAGGGCAAGATCTCCTCCATCGCGGACCTGCTGCCGCTGCTGGAGAAGGTCATCCAGGCCAACGCCTCGAAGCCGCTGCTGATCATCGCCGAGGACCTGGAGGGCGAGGCGCTCTCCACCCTCGTCGTGAACAAGATCCGCGGCACCTTCAACGCGGTGGCCGTCAAGGCCCCCGGCTTCGGCGACCGCCGCAAGGCGATGCTGCAGGACATGGCCGTCCTCACCGGCGCCACGGTCATCTCCGAGGAGGTCGGCCTCAAGCTCGACCAGGTCGGCCTCGAGGTGCTCGGCACCGCCCGCCGCATCACCGTCACCAAGGACGACACCACCATCGTCGACGGTGCCGGCAAGCGTGACGAGGTCGACGGCCGCATCGCGCAGATCAAGGCCGAGATCGAGTCCACGGACTCCGACTGGGACCGCGAGAAGCTCCAGGAGCGCCTCGCGAAGCTGGCCGGCGGCGTGTGCGTGATCAAGGTCGGCGCCGCCACCGAGGTGGAGCTCAAGGAGCGCAAGCACCGTCTGGAGGACGCCATCTCCGCGACCCGCGCCGCGGTCGAGGAGGGCATCGTCTCCGGTGGTGGCTCCGCGCTGGTCCACGCCGTCAAGGTCCTCGAGGGCAACCTCGGCAAGACCGGCGACGAGGCCACCGGTGTGGCGGTCGTCCGCCGCGCGGCCGTCGAGCCGCTGCGCTGGATCGCCGAGAACGCCGGCCTGGAGGGTTACGTCATCACCTCCAAGGTCGCCGAGCTCGACAAGGGCCAGGGCTTCAACGCCGCCACCGGCGAGTACGGCGACCTGGTCAAGGCCGGCGTCATCGACCCGGTGAAGGTCACCCGCTCCGCCCTGGAGAACGCCGCCTCCATCGCCTCCCTCCTCCTGACGACCGAGACCCTGGTCGTCGAGAAGAAGGAAGAGGAAGAGCCGGCCGCCGCGGGCCACGGCCACGGCCACGCTCACTGAGCGCAGCGCGGCGCAGTGCTGAACTGAGCCGAGCCCGGCCGACCGACCGGCCGGGCCGACGGTGCCCAGTACCCCCTCGGGGGTGCTGGGCACCCTCGCGTTCCGGGCCTGACCGCGGCCGGCCGCCTATCGCGGCCCGTACTTCCGCCCCGTCCGCGACGTGATCCCGCCCAGCATCCCCCGCGGCACCAGCTTCGCCGCGCCCATCAGGGCCTTGTAGCGCGGGTCGGGAATCGACAGGGTCTTTCCCCGCGAGAGGTCGTCCAGCGCCGCCGCGACCAGCTTGTCGGCGTCCAGCCACATCCAGTTCGGGATGTTGTCCGTGCCCATCCCGGCCCGCTGGTGGAACTCCGTGCGCACGAAGCCGGGGCACAGGGCCATCAGACGTACGCCGCTGCCGGACAGGTCCTTCGCCACGCCCTGGGTGAACTGCACGACCCACGCCTTGGAGGCGCCGTAGGTGCCGCGCGGGACGAAGGCCGCGACCGAGGCCACGTTGACCACGCCGCCGCGCCCCCGTTCCCGCATCGACTCCGTCGCCGCCGAGGTCAGCCGGAGCACCGCCTCGCAGTGCACCTTGAGCATCGTCAGCTCGTCGGCCATGGAGACGTCGAGGAAGCGGCCCTTGTTGCCGAAGCCGGCGTTGTTGACCAGCAGGTCGACGGGGCTCCGGCGCTCACCGAGCCGGGCGGCCACCGCCTCGATGCCCGGGTCCGTCGCCAGGTCCGCCGTCAGGACCTCCGCCTCGATGCCGTGCCGGTCGTGCAGTTCGGTCGCCTGTTCGCGCAGCCGCTTGGTGTCGCGGGCCACCAGCACCAGGTCATGTCCGCCGGCCGCCAGCCGCCGCGCGAACGCGGCGCCGATGCCGGCCGTCGCTCCCGTAATCAATGCCGTTGTCATGGCGCAAGGTTATGGGTCCGGACCGAGCAGGTCCGTTTCGCTCAGGCGCTGTACGTCGCCACGTACTTCCGCGCCGCCGCCAGCGCCTCCGGATGCAGCGCCTCGCGGGCCTCGAGCAGCCGGGGCAGCAGCTCCCGTTCGGTCGTCACCGCCCGGAACTGCAACGCCACCGTGACCCCGTGGGCGGGCCTGCGCACGATCTCGACGGCATCGCCCGCCCGTATCCCACCGGGCTCGATCACCCGCAGGTACGCGCCCGGCGCGCCCTTCTCCGTGAAGCGCCGCACCCACCGCTGCTCACCCAGATGGCCCTGGAAGGTGCGGCAGGGGATGCGGCCACTGGTGACCTCCAGCACCAGGTCGGGGCCGATCCGCCAGCGCTCGCCGATCAGGGCGCCGGAGACGTCCAGGCCCGTCGTGGTGAGGTTCTCGCCGAACGCGCCGTTCGGCAGCGGGCGGCCCAGTTCGCGTTCCCAGTCGTCGAGGTCCTCGCGTGCCATGGCGTACACCGCCTGGTCGTCGCCGCCGTGATGGCGCCTGTCGCACACCGTGTCCCCGGCCAGCCCGCTCGCCCCGGCCCCCTTCGGCCCGGGCGCCGTCACCCGGACGGCCCCGTCGGCGGGGCGCTTGTCGATGCCGGTGACGCCCTCGGGGTGGTCCGTGTACGGCACGGTCTTCGCGCGGCCCAGGTTGACAGACAAAAGCTTCATGGCGGAACGGTAGGACAACCCTCGTCAAAGCGTCGCCGCGTTATTCGGCGCCCGGTCAAAGAGTCGCTTATCCCTCGCCTATCCTCGAGGGTGTGATCGAGGCTCGTCATCTCCGTGTCCTGCGCGCCGTGGCGTCGACCGGTTCCTTCTCCGCCGCGGGGCGCGAGCTGGGCTGCACCCAGCCCGCCGTCAGCCAGCAGATGAAGGCCCTGGAGGCCTCCGTCGGCACCCCCCTGCTGGTGCGCACCGGGCGCGAGATGCGGCTGACCCAGGCCGGAGAGGCACTGGTGCGGCACGCCGCCGGGATCATCGCCGGGCTGACCGCGGCCGAGGAGGAGGTCGCCGCCATCGCCGGGCTGCGCGCCGGGCGGGTCCGGCTGGTCTCCTTCCCCAGCGGCAGCTCCACCCTCGTACCGACCGCCCTGGCCGCACTGCGTGCCGCCCACCCCGGCACCCGGGTCTTCCTGGAGGAGGCCGAGCCGCCGAAGTCCGTGGAACTGCTGCGCGAGGGCGACTGCGACGTGGCGCTCGCCTTCCGCTACGAGGGCGCGGCCGGCGCGGAGGAGTGGGACGACCTCGTCGTACGCCCGCTGCTGACCGACCGCCTCGTGGCGCTGGTGCCCGAACGGCACCGGCTCGCGCGCACGGAACCGGGCGGGTCGGTGGCCATCGGGGAGCTGGCCCGGGACCCGTGGATCGCGGGCTGCCCGCGGTGCCGGGGGCAGTTGGTCGAGGTCTGTGAGGGGGCCGGCTTCACGCCCCGCATCGACTTCGCGACCGACGACTATCCGGCGGTCGCCGGCCTGGTGGGGGCCGGTCTGGGCGTGGCCGTCCTGCCCCAGCTCGCCGTCGAGTCCGTACGTCCCCGGGGGGTACGCACGGTGACGCTGGAGCCGGCGGTGCGGCGGGAGATCGTCGCGCTCACCCTGCCCGACCTGGCCCAGGTGCCCGCGGTGACGGCGACGCTGGACGAGCTGGCCCGGGCGGGGGCGCGCCAGTCGGCGACGCGCTGAGGGTACGCGCGCGCCCTCGCGGCGGCGCTCCGTACGCGCCCGCGTTTCAGAGAAACGTTCCTTCAGTGATGTGCGGACGCCTCCCCGCCGGCCGATGCCGTCGCCGCCACCAGGCGGTTGCGAGCCCGTCCCATGAGCTCCTCGCGTTCGTCCTCGGTCAGCCCGCCCCACACGCCGTACGGCTCACGCACCGCCAGCGCGTGCGCCGCGCACTCGGCGCGGACCGGGCACCTCATGCAGACCTCCTTGGCCGAGTTCTCACGAGCACTCCGTGCCGCACCGCGTTCGCCCTCCGGATGGAAGAAGAGCGAGCTGTCCACCCCGCGGCACGCAGCCAGGAGCTGCCAGTCCCACAGGTCCGCGTTCGGTCCGGGAAGGCGGGAGAAATCTGCCATTGCGTGACCCCTTGTAGCCGATCTGGGTGGATACGGTGTCCACGACCGTACAACTACGATCTAAGGAGATGAAAATATGACTCATTGCGAATCTAGCCGCAGACACCAGCGAAGCGGAAGAAAAGCGGCTAAATGGGGCACCGGTTGTGATGAAACGGCGCGGGTCCCACGCGCATGTCTGCTGCGTGGCCGCCCCCTCACGTAGAGTGCCGAAGACGACACACAGCCCCGTAACTCTTTCGAGTGACCGTCGTTGAGAGTGCGGAGGCGGTTGAAGGAACAAGTGCTCGGGCGGGCGTCCGGGACGGTCGACCGCACAGGTGACGATTTTCGTACCAGCCTGGAGGCTCAACGTGACGCGCATCAGCTGCGGAGGACGGCCATGACTTCCGTCCTCGTCTGCGACGACTCCCCGCTTGCCCGAGAGGCGCTCCGCCGCGCGGTCGCGACCGTGCCCGGCGTCGAGCGCGTGACGACGGCCGCCAACGGCGAGGAAGTCCTCCGCCGCTGGGGTGCCGACCGCTCGGACCTCATTCTGATGGACGTGCGCATGCCCGGCCTGGGCGGTGTCGAGACCGTCCGGCGGCTGCTGTCCGCCGACCCCGGTGCGCGCATCATCATGCTCACCGTCGCCGAGGACCTGGACGGCGTGGCCCTCGCCGTCGCCGCCGGTGCCCGCGGCTACCTGCACAAGGACGCCTCGCGCGCCGAACTGCGCGCCACGGTCACGCAGGCCCTCGCCGACCCCACCTGGCGGCTCGCCCCGCGCCGGCTGCGCTCGGCCGAGATGGGTGCCGCGCCCACGCTCACCGCCCGTGAGATCCAGGTCCTGGAGGGCATGAGCCACGGCCGCTCCAACGCGGAGATCGGCCGCGAGCTGTTCCTCTCCGAGGACACCGTCAAGACCCACGCCCGGCGGCTCTTCAAGAAGCTCGGCGCCTCGGACCGGGCGCACGCGGTCGCGCTCGGCTTCCGGTGGGGCCTGGTCCGCTAGGGCACCCCCGTGCGATGGAGTCCGAGAGGGCCCGTCGGGGAGGCGGCGATCCCCGCTTATCGCGAGGTGGGCGGGGGTGACAAGGCGACCCGCCGGGTGCCCGCTGCTCGTTTCGGCGCGGATGACGCATCCTTGAGATGTGGAGTTCCTCGGGGACGAGTCGGTCGAGCGGAAGGGGAGGGCGCAGGGGATGAGTTCCGGCGCACCTGCTCATAACGCTTCGGTGCACAACAACGGGCGCGAAGCCACGGATCGGACGGCCGCAAGGCACCATGGACCGATGCGTGACGACGATGCGGCCCCTGATCAAGGGACGGTCGGTGGGCTCGTCCATCGTGCCGTCGACGGGGACGAGCAGGCCACGCACGACCTGCTCGCCCATGTCCACCCCTTGGCGCTGCGCTACTGCCGCACGCGTCTGTCCCGCCTGCCCGGCGACGCCCGGCACTTCGTCGAGGACCTCGCCCAGGAGGTCTGCGTCGCGGTGCTGCTCGCGCTGCCCCGCTACAAGGACACCGGACGTCCCTTCGAGGCGTTCGTCTTCGCCATCGCCGCCCACAAGGTCGCCGACCTGCAGCGCGCGGCGATGCGGCACCCCGGCTCGACGGCCGTCCCGTCCGACGAGATGCCCGAGCGGCCGGACGACTCGCTGGGCCCGGAGGAGCGCGCGCTGCTCAACAGCGACGCCGCCTGGGCCAAGAAACTGCTGGCCAACCTGCCCGAGAACCAGCGCGAGCTGCTCCTGCTGCGCATCGCGGTGGGGCTCACGGCGGAGGAGACCGGGCAGATGTTGGGAATGTCACCCGGTGCCGTGCGAGTCGCTCAGCACCGGGCCCTGAGCCGGCTGCGGGCTCTGGCGGAGCAGTAGCGCCGGGGCATGAACGGACGGTGACGGATGTCCGTACGAAGCTACGAAGGCGGTGGGCGCCCTTGATCGTGGAATGAGCCACGTCCGCTTCCCGTTAGCATGGACATCCGCACCGATCAAGGCCATTTGGGGAAGGTGTCATGACTGCCAACGTCGACGGAGTGCCCGAAAAATTCGCGACGCTCGGGCTGACCTACGACGACGTGCTGCTCCTGCCGGGCGCGTCCGACATGGCGCCCGACGAGATCGACACCGCCTCGTACGTCTCCCGGAACGTGCGGGTCAACATCCCGCTGCTGTCCGCCGCCATGGACAAGGTCACCGAGTCGCGCATGGCGATCGCGATGGCCCGCCAGGGCGGCGTCGGCGTCCTGCACCGCAACCTGTCCATCGAGGACCAGGCCAACCAGGTCGACCTGGTCAAGCGCTCCGAGTCGGGCATGGTGGCCAACCCCATCACCATCCACCCGGACGCCCTGCTCGCCGAGGCCGACGCGCTGTGCGCCAAGTTCCGCATCAGCGGCGTGCCGGTCACCGACGGCGCCGGCAAGCTGCTCGGCATCGTCACCAACCGCGACATGGCCTTCGAGACCGACCGCTCCCGTCAGGTGCGCGAGGTCATGACCCCGATGCCGCTGGTCACCGGCAAGGTCGGCATCTCCGGCGTGGACGCCATGGAGCTGCTGCGCCGCCACAAGATCGAGAAGCTGCCGCTGGTCGACGACCACGGCGTGCTCAAGGGCCTGATCACGGTCAAGGACTTCGTCAAGGCCGAGAAGTACCCCCACGCCGCCAAGGACGCCAGGGGCCGGCTGCTGGTCGGCGCCGCCGTCGGCGTCGCCGGCGACGCCTTCGAGCGCGCCCAGGCGCTGATCGAGGCGGGCGTCGACTTCATCGTCGTCGACACCGCGCACGGCCACTCCCGCCTCGTCGGCGACATGGTCGCCAAGATCAAGTCGAACTCGGCCGGCGTCGACGTCATCGGCGGCAACATCGCCACTCGCGACGGCGCCAAGGCGCTCATCGACGCCGGCGTGGACGGCATCAAGGTCGGTGTCGGACCCGGCTCCATCTGCACCACCCGCGTCGTCGCCGGCATCGGCGTCCCCCAGGTCACGGCCATCTACGAGGCGTCGCTCGCCGCCAAGGAGGCCGGTATCCCGGTCATCGGCGACGGTGGCCTCCAGTACTCCGGCGACATCGCCAAGGCCCTGGTCGCGGGCGCCGACACGGTGATGCTGGGCTCGCTGCTCGCGGGCTGCGAGGAGTCGCCGGGCGAGCTGATGTTCATCAACGGCAAGCAGTTCAAGTCGTACCGCGGCATGGGCTCGCTGGGCGCCATGCAGACTCGCGGCGAACGCAAGTCGTTCTCCAAGGACCGCTACTTCCAGGAGGGCGTCGCCTCCGACGAGCAGCTGGTCCCCGAGGGCATCGAGGGCCAGGTGCCCTACCGCGGTCCGCTCTCCTCGGTCGTCCACCAGCTGGTCGGCGGCCTGCGCCAGTCGATGTTCTACGTCGGCGGCCGGACCGTGCCCCAGCTCCAGGACAACGGCCGGTTCGTGCGGATCACCTCCGCCGGGCTCAAGGAGAGCCACCCGCACGACATCCAGATGACGGTCGAGGCACCGAACTACAGCCGCAGCAAGTAGGCAGCAGCCTGCCCGAGGGCGGCCCCGGACCGGCCGGGGCCGCCCTCAGCAGTGCCCCGCCATGCCCGTCGGGGATACTGGAAGGCGCTGCAACGCATCAGGGAAAGGCCACAGACGTGACTGAGATCGAGATCGGGCGCGGCAAGCGCGGCCGCCGGGCGTACGCCTTCGACGACATCGCCGTCGTCCCCAGCCGCCGTACGCGGGACCCGAAGGAGGTCTCGATCGCCTGGCAGATCGACGCCTACCGCTTCGAGCTGCCGTTCCTGGCCGCTCCCATGGACTCGGTCGTCTCCCCGGCCACCGCCATCCGCATCGGCGAGCTGGGCGGCCTCGGCGTACTGAACCTGGAAGGGCTCTGGACGCGGCACGAGGACCCGCAGCCGCTGCTCGACGAGATCGCCGGGCTGGACTCGGACAACGCGACCCGCCGCCTCCAGGAGATCTACGCGGCTCCCATCAAGGAGGAGCTGATCGGGCAGCGCATCAAGGAGGTGCGCGACTCGGGCGTGGTCACCGCCGCCGCGCTCTCCCCGCAGCGCACCGCCCAGTTCTCCAAGGCGGTGGTGGACGCGGGCGTCGACATCTTCGTCATCCGCGGCACCACGGTCTCGGCGGAGCACGTCTCCGGTTCGCACGAGCCGCTGAACCTGAAGCAGTTCATCTACGAGCTGGACGTCCCGGTCATCGTCGGCGGCTGCGCCACCTACACCGCCGCCCTGCACCTGATGCGCACCGGCGCGGCGGGCGTCCTCGTCGGCTTCGGCGGCGGCGCCGCCCACACCACGCGCAACGTGCTCGGTATCCAGGTGCCCATGGCGACGGCGGTGGCGGACGTGGCGGCGGCCCGCCGGGACTACATGGACGAGTCCGGCGGCCGGTACGTGCACGTCATCGCCGACGGCGGCGTCGGCTGGTCCGGCGACCTGCCCAAGGCCATCGCCTGCGGCGCCGACTCCGTGATGATGGGCTCCCCGCTGGCCCGCGCGACCGACGCGCCGGGCAAGGGCAACCACTGGGGCATGGAGGCCGTCAACGAGGAGCTGCCCCGGGGCAAGAAGGTCGACCTCGGCACGGTCGGCACCATCGAGGAGATCCTCACCGGCCCGTCCCGCAACCCCGACGGCTCGATGAACTTCTTCGGCGCCCTGCGGCGCGCGATGTCGACGACCGGGTACAGCGAGCTGAAGGAGTTCCAGCGCGTCGAGGTGACGGTGGCGGACTCGCAGCACCGGCGGTAGCGCCCGCTCCACGGCTCTGGGGAGGCCGGTCGCCCTTGAGGGGTGACCGGCCTCTGCCGCCTGCACGAAGCGCCCCGTCCACCACCAAGCCCGGTGGCACGGCCACCCCCGCGCGCCCCCTCCTCACAACCGGTGCGCCGCCCCCGTGGGCGTGGCCCCGCGCGTGTCCAGCAGCAGCTGGGCCTTCACCGACAGGCCCTGGAGGTCGTACGTGCGGTGCTGCTGGAGGAGGATCGTCAGGTCGGCGTCGGCGGCGGCCTCGTAGAGGGAGTCGGCGCGGGGCACCGGGCGGTCCAGGACGTTCCAGGACGGGATGTGCGGGTCGTGGTAGCTGATGGCGGCGCCCATCGACATCAGGCGGGTCGCGATCTCCTCGGCCGGGGCGGCCTGCTGGTCGGCGAGGTCGGCCTTGTAGGTGACGCCGAGGAGCAGGACGCGGGCGCCGCGCGCGGACTTGCCGTGCTCGTTGAGGAGGGCGGCGGCGCGCTGGACGACGTAGCGGGGCATCTGGTCGTTGACCTGCTGTGCCAGCTCCACCATGCGCAGGCTGCGGGGGGCGTCGCCGGTCAGGTCCTGGGGGACGGAGTGGCCGCCGACGCCGGGGCCGGGGCGGAAGGCCTGGAAGCCGAACGGCTTGGTCTCCGCGCAGCGCAGGACGTCCCACAGGTCGACGCCGAGGTCGTTGCAGAGGACGGCCATCTCGTTGACCAGGGCGATGTTGACGTGCCGGAAGTTGGTCTCCAGGAGCTGGACCGTCTCCGCCTCGCGGGGTCCGCGCGCGCGGACCACCTTGTCGGTGAGACGGCCGTAGAAGGTGGCGGCGGACTCGGTGCAGGCGGGGGTGAGGCCGCCGATCACCTTGGGCGTGTTGGCCGGGGTGAAGTCGCGGTTGCCGGGGTCGACGCGGCTGGGGGAGTAGGCGAGGTGGAAGTCGCGGCCGGCGCGCAGCCCGGAACCCTGTTCCAGGACCGGCCGCAGGAACTCCTCCGTCGTCCCGGGCCGCACCGGCGACTCCAGGATGACCGTCGTGTGCGGGCGCATGTGGGCGGCCAGGGTGCGGGCCGCGGCCTCGACCTGGGTGAGGTCCAGGCCGCCGTCCGCGCCCGGCGTGGTGGGGGCACAGATGACGGCGGTGCGGACGCGGCCCAGCTCGGCCGGTCCGGCGGGGGTGCGGAAGCCCGTGGCGAGCATCCGGCGCACCTCGGCGGGGGTGAGCGGGTCGGCCTCGGGACCTGTGCGGTAGCCGAGGGTGGGGATGCCTGCGGCGACGGCGGCCTGGGCCAGGGGCAGGCCGTACGGGCCGAGTCCGATGACGGCGAGATCTGCGGGCATGGCGTGGGCCGTCCTTCCCAGTAACCGAAGCGGGACAGGTGTGCAAGCCCGGTGGACAGGATGGGCGAGCACAACGTCAGACTAGGAGTAAATATGACCGATATGCGGGATTGGTCCGCCTAGTTTCGAGGAGTGTCGAGTGTCGGCGGTGAGCCGCGGCGTGGGTGCGGCGACTGCGGGGGAGTTGTCCACAGGCTGGGGGCCGTGCGGCTGCCGATGTCGGGCAGGCCGGTCAGAATCTGGGCATGGTGGGTACCAGGAACCGGGCTTCGCCCGACGGGTGCGGCCGACGCGACCGACAGCGGGAGGCAGCAGTGAGGACAGCGACCCTGGGGCCGGCGCAGCGCGCCGAGTCACTCGCGGCCATGGCCGAGCGCGAGCTGGACGTACTGGTGGTGGGCGCGGGCGTGGTCGGTGCGGGCACCGCGCTCGACGCCGTGACGCGCGGCCTGTCCATCGGCCTGGTCGAGGCGCGGGACTGGGCGTCGGGCACTTCCAGCAGGTCCAGCAAGCTGATCCACGGCGGCCTGCGCTACCTGGAGATGCTCGACTTCGCACTCGTACGGGAGGCGCTGAAGGAGCGCGGGCTGCTGCTGGAGCGGCTCGCGCCGCATCTCGTGAAGCCGGTGCCGTTCCTGTATCCCTTGCAGCACAAGGGGTGGGAGCGGCTGTACGCCGGGTCCGGCGTCGCGCTCTACGACGCCATGTCCATGGCCCGCGGGCACGGCCGGGGACTGCCGATGCACCGTCACCTGAGCCGCGGTCACGCCCTGCGAGTGGCACCCGCCTTGAAGAAGGACGCGCTGGTCGGCGCGCTCCAGTACTACGACGCCCAGATGGACGACGCCCGGTTCGTGACGACGCTGGTGCGCACGGCTGCGGCGTACGGCGCCCCGGTCGCCAACCGCGCGCGGGTCACCTCCTTCCTGCGCGAGGGCGAGCGCGTGGTCGGCGCGCGCGTGCAGGACGTCGAGGCGGGCGGGGAGTACGAGATCCACGCCAAGCAGGTCGTGAACGCGACCGGTGTGTGGACCGACGACACCCAGTCGATGGTGGGCGAGCGCGGCCAGTTCCATGTCCGCGCCTCCAAGGGCATCCACCTGGTCGTACCGAAGGACCGCATCCACTCCAGCACCGGCCTGATCCTGCGCACCGAGAAGTCCGTGCTGTTCGTCATCCCCTGGGGCCGGCACTGGATCATCGGCACCACGGACACCGGCTGGGACCTGGACAAGGCCCACCCGGCCGCCTCCAGCGCGGACATCGACTACCTGCTGGAGCACGTCAACTCCGTGCTGTCCGTGCCGCTCACCCGCGACGACGTCGAGGGCGTCTACGCCGGGCTGCGCCCGCTGCTGGCCGGCGAGTCCGACGCCACCAGCAAGCTGTCCCGCGAGCACACCGTCGCGCATCCGGTGCCCGGCCTGGTCGTCGTGGCGGGCGGCAAGTACACGACGTACCGGGTGATGGCCAAGGACGCCGTGGACGAGGCGGTGCACGGACTCGACCTGCGGGTCGCCGACTGCGTCACCGAGGACACACCGCTGCTCGGCGCCGAGGGCTACCGGGCGCTGTGGAACGCGCGGGCGCGAGTCGCCGCGCGCACCGGCCTGCACGTCGTACGCGTGGAGCACCTGCTGAACCGGTACGGCGCCATGGCGGAGGAGGTGCTGGAGCTCATCACCGCCGACCCCTCCCTCGGCGAGCCGCTGCACGCGGCCGACGACTACCTGCGCGCCGAGGTCGTCTACGCCGCCTCCCACGAGGGCGCACGGCACCTGGACGACGTACTGACCCGGCGCACCCGCATCTCCATCGAGACCTTCGACCGGGGCACACGCAGCGCCCGCGAGGCCGCCGAACTGATGGCACCCGTGCTGGGCTGGGACAAGGACCAGATCGAGCGGGAGGTTCAGCACTACGAGAAGCGGGTCGAGGCCGAGCGGGAGTCACAGCGTCAGCCGGACGACCTGACGGCCGACGCGGCGCGGCTGGGGGCACCGGACATCGTGTCGCGATAGGACATGCGACAGGGCAGGTGGCAGGACATGCGACAGGGCAGGCGACAGGGCAGGTGACAGGGCATGTGCCAGGGCAGGTGACAGGGGCCGCCGGGGCAGGGGTGACGCAGGGTCACCCCCCGTGTCACCCGCCCTCCCGCCCGGTCGGCGCCAGAGGCACCCTGGGCGTCGAGCACTTGTCGGGTGAGGGACAATGAAGGCTCTGTCAGGGCGGGTTGCATGAGGGGACGCATGTCGGAGGCGGAGCGGGCGGGGACACCCCGTACGGACAAGAGCGCACGTCTCCTCGCCGGGCGGTACCGGCTGGGAGACGTGCTCGGCCGCGGCGGCATGGGGACGGTGTGGCGGGCCGAGGACGAGACCCTGGGACGCACGGTCGCCGTCAAGGAGCTGCGGTTCCCGGGCAACATCGACGAGGAGGAGAAGCGGCGCCTGATCACGCGCACGCTGCGCGAGGCCAAGGCGATCGCGCGGATCCGCAACAACAGCGCCGTGACGGTCTACGACGTGGTCGAGGAGGACGACCGGCCGTGGATCGTGATGGAACTCGTCGAGGGCAAGTCGCTCGCCGAGGCCATCCGTGAGGACGGCCTGCTGGAGCCGAAGCGCGCGGCGGAGGTGGGCCTCGCGGTCCTCGACGTCCTGCGCTCCGCGCACCGCGAGGGCATCCTGCACCGTGACGTGAAGCCGTCCAACGTACTGATCGCCGAGGACGGCCGGGTCGTCCTCACCGACTTCGGCATCGCCCAGGTGGAGGGCGACCCGTCCATCACCTCCACCGGCATGCTCGTCGGCGCCCCCTCCTACATCTCCCCGGAGCGTGCCCGCGGCCACAAGCCGGGACCGGCCGCCGACCTGTGGTCGCTCGGCGGGCTGCTGTACGCGGCGGTGGAGGGCACCCCGCCCTACGACAGGGGCTCCGCGATCGCCACGCTGACCGCGGTGATGACGGAGAACCTGGAGGAGCCGAAGAACGCCGGCCCGCTGCGGGACGTCATCTACGGGCTGCTCAACAAGGACCCCGCCCAGCGCCTCGACGACGCGGGCGCCCGCGCGCTGCTCAACAAGGTCATCCACGCCCCGGACAGAGCGGCGGAGACCGAACCGGTCGACGCCACCAAGGTCGTGCCGCTGCCGGCGCAGCCGGACGAGCGGACCCGCCGGGGCGGCCCGGCGGGCACCGGGGGCCGGCGGGGCGAGGAGGCCGGGGAGCGGTTGCGCGGGGCGCTGCGCTCCGTGCGCAAGGCCGCCGTCGGGGCCGGGGCGGCCGGTGCCGCGGCCGCCTCCCGGACCAAGCCGGGCGGGGCCGACCGGGCCGCGTCGGGCGCCGCCGGTTCCGCCGCCGCCTCGGCCGCACCGGGACACGGCGCAGCGGGTTCCGCTGCGTCGGCTGCTGGATCGGGTGCCGGCCCTGGTTCCGGTTCGGGTGCCGGTGCCGGTGCCGGTGCCGGTGCGGGAGCGGGTTCGGGTTCGGGTTCGGGTTCGGGTTCTGGGCAGGGTGGGGCGAACATGCCCGCGGGTGCCCGGAGTTCCGGCTGGCCCGTCGTGCCACCGCCGGACCTGCCGCAGCGGTCCGTGCCCCGGGCGCCGCTCACCGACGTGGTGCCGCGCAGGACGCTGGTGATCATCGCCGTGATCGTGGCACTCGCCGTGCTCGGCACCGTGCTGGCCCTCACGCTCGGCGGCGGCGACGAGGACGGTGCCAAGGGCGGCAGCGGTGACAAGGCCGTCGCCTCCGCCGGCGCGAGCGGCGACACCAAGCAGGACGAGGAGGGCGGGACCCGTACCGACGGCTCCGCCTCGGCCCCGTCGACGGACGGGGCTCCGGGCGGCGCCCCGGGCTCCGGAGCGAGCGAGTCCGGCGACGCCGGGACCGGATCCGGGCCGGACGGTGCCGGAAAGTCCGACGAGGAGGGCGCTGCCGCCACCCACCAGGGCAAGCAGGGCTACACCCTCGGACTGCCGGAGGGCTGGCAGTACCGGTCCACGGGCTCCGCGGGGGACCGGTTCACCGGCCCGAACGGGCAGAAGCTCCTCGTCGCCTGGACGTCCACGCCCAAGGGCGACCCGGTCGCCGACTGGAAGAACCAGGAGCGGGGCATGGTCCGCTCGCAGTACAAGAAGATCCGCATCGAGAAGGTGGGCTACCGCGGCTGGAATGCCGCCGACTGGGAGTTCACCTACACGGACGGCGGCACCAAGTACCGGACCGTGGACCGGGGCTTCGTCGTCAACGACCACCAGGGTTACGCGCTCATGTACACCGCCAAGGCCGCCGACTGGGACAGTGACCTGCGCCGGGACACCTGGCGGACCCTGACGAAGACCTTCGAACCCAAGTCCTGAGCACACGACCCCCGGGTTTGAGCGGCGCGATATCTGGCATCCCCTCTTTGCGGGTTGCCTCCGGCACGTATCGTGAGTGCTTGCGGACCGTACGCAGCCGGAACGGCCCGCCGGGCGAACGGAATTGACCGACGGGCTGCCGGGGGTGGCGACGTGGACGACTATGCGGGACGGGTACTCGCCGACCGCTACCGCCTGCCCCTGCCGCCGTCCGACGAGTACGAACTCACCGAGACCCCCGCCTTCGACACCTACAGCGGCCAGGAAGTCCTGGTCCGGCAGGTGCCGTTGCCGGAGGTCGTCGAGGCGGAGGTGCTCGACGCGGACGGCCTGCCCGACGGCTTCACGGCCCGCGACGGCGCCGGCCGGCACCCCGGCAGGCGGTCGCCGGCCGCCCACGGCGGACAGCGGCGGCCCGCCGACCCGGTGGTGCGCCGGGCCGTCGAGGCCGCGCAGGCCGCGGCTGCGGTCCCCGACCACCCGCGCCTGGACCAGGTCTTCGACGTGTTCGCCGAGGGCGGTTCCCTGTGGATCGTCAGCGAGCTGGTGGCTGCCAAACCGCTGGCCGCCCTGCTCGCCGAGCAGCCCCTGACGCCGTACCGGGCGGCCGAGGTGGCCTCCGACATCCTCCTGGCGCTGCGGGTGCTGCACACCTACGGCTGGGTGCACCGCAACATCACCGCGCGCACGGTGCTCGTCTGCGACGACGGGCGCGTGATGCTGACCGGCCTGGCGGTCGGGGCGGCGGAGGAGGCGCTGTGCGGATACGACCCGGTGCCCGCCCCCGAGGGCGGGGAGGAGCAGGGCAACAGCGCGGTCGCCCCTGACGGGACCTTCGGCCGGGGCGGTGGAGCGGAGACCGCGGCGCTCGGCCCCGGCGGTGCCGGGGCCGGGCTTTCCGGCCCCTTCGGCGCCGGTCCCGGGCTCCTGGCCCCCGGCGGCGCAGGGAGCGGGGCCCACGCCCCCGGCGGCGCGCGGACCGGGATGCCCAGCCCCGGCGGTGCCGATCCCGAGGCCGCGCGACGGGCCGCCATCGAGGCACGGACCGCCCGCGGACTGCCGGTGCCCGGCGCCCAGGGGCCGGGCGGCGCCTCCGCCGGGCTCGCACCCGCGCCGCTCGAGACCGGCGGAGACGCCCGCGCCGCGCGTGCCGGGGCGATCGCCGCCTACCGCGCCGGCGCCCGCGCCGCGGCCCGCGTCCAGGAGGCGCAGAACGGCCACGCGGCCCTGCCCGGCGCCCGCCCCGCCCCGGACAACGACGCCGGCCGGCCTCCCGCCACCCCCGGCGCCGGGACCGGCGGGGTACGGCCCCCATACGCGGCCGGCCCCGAGCAGTCACCGCGCGCCGCCGGCCCCGGCGCGGAGCCGGGCCCTTCCCACACCGCCGGTCAGGGCGCCCCGTCCGCAGCCGGGCGCTCCGTCTACGCGGCCGGCCCCGGTGCCGCCCAGCCCGGGCAGATCGCCGACCCCTACGGCGTGGGCACTCCCTCCTGGCACGGCGCCCCGCCCCGCCCGGCAGGCGACCCGTCGTCCGCCTCGCCTGCCGCGCCGGCAGCCGCACGGGCCCTGACCGCCGCCCCGCAGCAGGAACCGGGCCCCACCCCGCCCACCGGGCACTGGGACGACCCGGCCACCCGCACGCCCGCGCCGCGCGGTCCGGCCACCGCGCTCGCCGCCGAGCGGGCGCGGCAGACGCGGATGGCCGTGGTCGGACCGGTGACCGAGCGCTGGGCGCCGGAGCAGGCCGGGCCGGTGCACGAGAACTGGCAGCTGGCCGCGCCCATCGGCCCCGCCACCGACCTGTGGGCGCTGGGCGCGCTGCTCTTCCGTGCCGTACAGGGACACGCGCCCTACCCGGAGGAGTCGACCGCCGAGCTGGTGCAGATCGTGTGCGCGGAGCCGCCGGCGTTCGCCGAGGAGTGCGGGCCGCTGCGGCCGGTCGTGGAGTCGCTGCTGCGTCAGGACCCCACCGAGCGCATCGACTTCGAGGAGCTGAGCGGCTGGCTGCGCTCCCTGGTGCGGTCGGCGCCCGAGCCGGAGGCCGGCCTGCACGTCGTCTCCGCCCCGCCCGCCGAGACCGGCCGGCTGCCGATCGTGCGCCGCCGAGGCGAGCTGGTGCGCAGGCGGCGCGCCGGGCTGCCCGCGCACCACGGACGGCACAAGCGGGGCAGGCGGGAGACGACCCGTTCCCCGCGCGGCCTCGGCCGGACGCTGCTCCTGCTGATACTGCTCGCCCTGGCCGGAGCGATCGCCTACGCCATGTTCTTCATGCCGAAGAGCGACCCGAACGGCAAGGGAGCCACCGGCCGGACGGGCGCCGTCGGCGAGGCGAGCCAAGCACCGCCCGAACGGTCCCCGGACGTCAGCGGCGAGCCCCGGCCGGAGCAGACGTCCCCGGATTCCGGTGCCGGTGCCGGTGCCTCCGAGACGGAGTCCGGTTCCACCGAGACGCAGACCAACGACCCGGACGTCGCCGACGGGTTCGCCCTCCGCGAGGACGCCGAGGGCTTCCGCGTCGCCGTCGCCGAGGGCTGGAACCGCACGCCCCGCAACGGCAGCGGACAGGTGGTCTACTCGAAGGGCGACTTCGAACTCGTCGTCGTACCGGGACGGGACCGCGCGGCCGAGTACGGTGACGACCCGATGGTCTACCAGCGCGACAGCGAACCCGAGTTGGCGTCGTACCGCGCCTCCAGCTGGGCCACGTCCAGCGGGCTGAAGACCATCGAGGTCGGCGGCCGGACCATGGCCGAGGGGCAGTTCACCTGGACCGGCGCCGACGGCGGCGAACTGTACGTGCGCAACGTCGCGATGCTGATCGACGGGCGTTACCACGTCGTGCAGGTGCGTGGGCCGGAGGCGGAGCGCGACGAGGTGACCCGGCTGTACGAGCAGGCGTCGGCTACTTACCGGTACACGGGCTGACCGCACGCCAACTGAGGGCGGTCCGACCCTGCCAGTCCCGATGGTTGCCTCCTGACACGGAAAGCGACAACCGTCACAGAGCTGTTTCCATGCCACCCCACCCGTTCCCCGGACGAGGCCCGGTCCCTAGTCTGACCCTGGACAAGACCATTGCGGGGCAACGTGAATCAGATGCAGGGCCGGCTCGTCGCGGGCCGTTACCGGCTCGGGGACGCCATCGGCAGCGGCGGCATGGGCCGGGTGTGGCGCGCTCACGACGAGGTGCTGCACCGGACCGTCGCGATCAAGGAGTTGACCGCCGCGCTCTACGTCTCCGAGAGCGACCAGGCGATACTGCTGGCGCGCACCCGGGGCGAGGCGCGGGCGGCGGCGCGGATCAACCACTCGGCCGTCGTCACCGTGCACGACGTACTCGAACACGACGGCCGGCCCTGGATCGTGATGGAGCTGGTCGAGGGCCGCTCGCTGGCCGACGCGGTCAAGGAGGAGGAGCGGGTCGAGCCGCGGGAGGCGGCCCGGATCGGCCTGTGGGTGCTGCGCGCCCTGCGCGCCGCGCACGCCGCCGGTGTCCTCCACCGCGACGTCAAGCCCGGCAACGTACTGCTCGCCGACGACGGCCGGGTGCTGCTCACCGACTTCGGCATCGCGCAGATAGAGGGCGACTCCACCATCACGCGGACCGGAGAGGTCGTCGGCTCCGTCGACTACCTGGCACCCGAGCGCGTCCGCGGCCACGACCCCGGGCCCGCCTCCGACCTGTGGGCGCTCGGCGCGACGCTGTACACGGCGGTGGAGGGCAGGTCGCCGTTCCGGCGCACCTCGCCGCTCACCACCATGCAGGCGGTCGTCGAGGAGGAGGCCACCGAGGCCCGGTACGCCGGGGCACTCGCGCCCGTCATCAGCGCCCTGCTGCGCAAGGATCCGGCCACGCGGCCCGGCGTGACCGAGACCGAGCAGATGCTCGCGGAGGCGGCGGAGGGACGACGACCCGACGCGGCCCAGGCGTATGTGCCGACGCGGTACTCGGATCCGCGGGGACCCAGCGGCACGGGCCGTCCCGGGGCGCCGGGGCCGACCGGCGCGACCTCCGCGACGCCGTACCGGCCGATGACCGGTCCGACGGCGGTGGGCCCCACGGCGGTGGGCCCCACGGCGATGGGGCAGGCGGCCACGGGGCACGCGGCGTCGGGACCCGTGCCGATGGGCCCCACGGCGGCGGGGTACGCGTCCGCCGATCCCACGGGCGCCGCTCCCGTACGGTCCCGGCGCCGCCGCCTGCGCACGCTCGCCCTGGTCGTCGCCGTGGCCGCCCTCATCGGCGCGGGCACCGCCGTGGTGCTGCAGCAACGGGGCGGGGGCGGCTCGACGGCCGGGGGAGATCCCACCCCCTCGCCGTCCCCCACCGCCTCCACCACGACCGGCAAGGACACCGGCGGGTCCGTCCCGGACGGCTGGGTGCGCCGGGACGACCCGGTGGGTTTCAGCCTGTACCTGCCCGAGAACTGGCAGCGGAAGGCGTTCGACGAGGAAGGCGAGCTGCGGCAGATCGACTACACCCCCGACGGCGGCGAGCACTTCGTCCGCATCGCCGTCGACACCGCCCCCGACTACAACGACCCGTACGCCCACCAACTCGACCTGGAGGCCCAGCTCCAGCGACTGGTCGACTACCGGCGCGTCACCCTGGAGCGGACCACCTACCGCGACCGCAAGAGCGCCCGGTGGGAGTACACCTGGACCGCGCTGGCGAAGGACACGCCCTTCCCGGGGCCGCGCCGCGCCGCCGAGGAGACGTACATGTCCCGTGACGGCGTCGAGTACGTCATCTACATGTCGGCGCCCGCCGAGGACTGGGAGACCGCTCGGCAGCAGTTCCGTACCGTGCTGCAGAGCTGGCAAGAGAAGACCGCCTGAGTCGCGCCGCCTGATGGCCGAAAGCCGTCGCGACAGCGCACACTCGTCCGTCGGTTGTCGGCCACCCGGGTTACGCGGGCCCGGAGCCGGTCCGTCCGGTGGGGCATGATGGGCGCATGGTGACCGAGGGGGCGGGCGGGCGTGTCATCGCGGGCCGTTACCGGCTCCACGAGCGGCTCGGCCACGGCGGCATGGGCATCGTGTGGCGGGCCACCGACCAACTGCTCGCCCGCGAGGTGGCCGTGAAGGCGCTCCCCCTCGACGAGACCCTCTCCGCGGCCGAGGCCCGGCGGCGCCGTGAGCGCACCCTGCGCGAGGCCCGCGCGGTGGCACAGCTCAGCCATCCGCACGTCATCGTCGTGCACGACGTCGTCGAGGACGACGAACGCGCGTACATGGTCATGGAGCTGATCGACGGCGGCTCGCTCGCCGACCGCGTCCTCGGCCACGGCCCGGTGAACGCCACCGAGGCCGCCCGGATCGGCGTCGCCCTGCTCGACGCCCTGCGCACCGCGCACACGGCCGGGATCCTCCACCGGGACGTGAAGCCGTCCAACGTGCTGGTGGCCGACGACGGCCGGGTCGTACTCACCGACTTCGGCGTGGCCCAGGTCGCGGGCGCCACCACGCTCACCGAGACCGGTTCCTTCGTCGGCTCACCCGAGTACACCGCCCCCGAGCGGATGTCCGGTGCCGGGACCGGGCCGGAGTCGGACCTGTGGTCGCTGGGTGTGCTGCTGTGCGCGATCCTCAGCGGCGCCTCGCCCTTCCACCGCGACTCGCTGGGTGGCGTCCTGCACGCCGTGGTCACCGAGGAGATCCGCCCGCCCGCGCAGGCCGGGCCCATCCTCCCGGTCGTGCAGGGCCTGCTGGAACGCGACCCGGAACGGCGGCTGAACGCGCCGGAGGCCGAGCGGATGCTGCGTGCCTTTCTGGCCACGGGCCGAACTCCCGCGCCGCCCCGCACCGGTGCGCCCCGTCGCGTGACGCGGGGCGTGCTCATGGCGGCGCTCCTGGTCGTCGCCGCGGCCGGCGCGGGCATCTCGGCGGCGGCCCTGCTCGCCGAAGGGGACGGCGACGGGGGCGGTACGCCGACGAGTTCGACCCCCGTGACGCCGACTACGGGCCTGATGCCTCCGTCCCCGTCTCCGTCCCTGTCCGCGTCCGCGTCCGGGGTCGCCTCCGCGTCCGCGTCTGCCTCCGCGTCCGGGGTCGCCTCCGTGTCCGGGGTCGCGTCCCGCTCCGCATCTTTTCCCCCGTCTCTTCCCGTGTCCCGCGCCACCTCTCCTCCCGGGGCTCTCGCCGCGTCAGCATCCCTCTCGGAGTCCTCCGCACCGCACCTAAACAGGAGATAAGCGGCAGCACGCGTCACGGGTCTGTGACCAGGGCGCACGGTGGGTGGATTCGGACACGCACGGCGCGATATGGATGGACCCATGAGCAGCAACGGGGGACCCCGCAACGGGTCGGACGAGCCGACGAGTTTCGGCCTGCAACCACCGAACCAGCCCGTCGCGGTGCCACACCCCGGCAACCCGTACGCGGCACCCACTCAGGTCGTACCGCCGCGGTCGCCGTCGCGGCCCGGTCCCCCGGAGCCGTCCGCGCCGGGCCCGAATCCGGATTCGGGCCCGAATCCGGACCCGGGCCCGAATCCGGAGCCGGGCGCGGGGCGGCTCATCGTCGGCCGCTACCGGCTGATCGCCAAGCTCGGGCACGGCGGCATGGGCACGGTGTGGCGGGCGAAGGACGAGACCGTGGACCGCGAGGTCGCCGTCAAGGAACCCCGCGTACCCGACCACCTTCCCGAACGTGAACGAGGCAACGCCTTCGAGCGGATGCGCCGCGAGGCACGCGCCGCGGCCCGACTCGACCACCCCGCCGTGGTCAACGTGCACGACGTGGCGGTGGTGGACGACCAGCCGTGGATCGTGATGGAGCTGGTGCGGGGCCGCTCACTGGGCGACGCGTTGCAGGAGGGCACGCTCGACGCGCGCGAGGCGGCCCGGATCGGCCTCGAGGTGCTCGGCGCCCTGGAGGCCGCGCACGCGGCCGGCATCCTCCACCGGGACGTGAAGCCGGACAACGTCCTGCTCGGCCGGCACGACCGCGTCGTCCTCACCGACTTCGGCATCGCCCAGATCGAGGGCGAGACCAACCTGACCGACACCGGCGGCTTCGTCGGGTCGCCCGAGTACATCGCTCCGGAGCGGGTGCTGGGCCAGCGTCCCGGCCCGGCGAGCGACCTGTGGTCGCTGGGCGTGGTGCTGTACGCGGCGACGGAGGGCGTCTCGCCGTTCCGTCGCAGCAACACCCCGGCCACGCTCCAGTCCGTACTCAACGCCGCGCCCGCGCCGCCCGCCGCCGCGCGGGGACCGCTGGCCGAGGTCATCACGGGCCTGCTGGACAAGGACCCGGCACGCCGCCCGGACGCCGCGCGGGTCCGCGCCCTGCTGGACGCCGCCGCGAACCCGCCCGCCCCGCCGCCCACCCAGGTGGTCCGGCTCGACGGGCCGGAAGGGACGGTCGCGGCGCGCGCGTCCCGGTGGAGCGTCCGGCTGGGCCGCAACGCGTGGATCACCCTCGGCGCGGCGGTGGTCGCGGCGGCGGTGGCGTCGTACCTGGTGATCGCGGATCCCTTCGCGGGGCCCCTGCCGGAGGGCTGGAAGCAGCAGAAGCTCGACGGCAAGGCCGGTGTGAGCGTCGGAGTACCGGCCGATTTCGTGAAGCAGAAGCATCCGGACGACTGGGACGGCACCAACGAGACGTTCGCCGACCCGAGCGGTGCGGTCGCCGTCGTGGTGGACCGCGACATCAAGGCCGACGACGAGGACGACAAGATCCCGGGCACCGCGATCGCCAACGCGTGGGCGGACTGGGACGTGCTCAAGGACGGCGAGTACTCCTGGAACTTCGCCGACGAGCCCGCTCCCCGGGGCGAGCCCGTCGCGACCGAGTACAAGGACGGCAAGGCCGCCGAGAACACCATCGCCTACACGACCGCGGACACGCAGAACCCCCGCGAGCGCGAGTTCCGCATCGTCTACTACCGGGCCGGAAACGGCGACATGTACAAGGTGTCGATCGACTATCCCCGCACGGGCTACTTCGCCGACGAGGGACGGGAGATCGCCCGGACGGTGATCGCCAACTGGGAGGTCGACAACCCCTGATGGAAGCACAGGACCGGTTGGTCGGGCAGCGGTACCGCCTGGACCGGCGCGTCGGTTCCGGCGTGTCGGGCACCGTCTGGCGGGGGTACGACGAGGTCGCGGACCGCGAGGTCGCCGTCAAACGGCCGCGGCTGCCCGGCGGCCCGGCGGACGAGACGTACCGCCGGGCCGCCCATCGCCTCTACCGCGAGGCCCGCGCCGCCGCCCGCGTCGACCATCCCGCCGCCGTGCGCATCCACGACGTGGTCGTGGAGGAGGCCGGACCCGACGGACCGCCCTGGATCGTCATGGAGTGGGTCCGCGGCGAGTCCCTGCACGAGGTGCTCCGGCGGGGACCGGTGGCAGCGCCCGAGGCCGCCCGCATAGGGCTCGCCGTCCTGGGCGCCCTGCGTGCCGCCCACTCGGTCGGCATCGTGCACCGCGGTGTGAAACCCGCCCACGTCCTGCTCGGCCGGCACGGCCGCGTCGTGCTCACCGGCTTCGGCACCGCCCACCTGCCGGGCGAGGAACCCCTGCGCGGCGCCGGACCCGCCGCCGACCTGCGGTCCCTGGGCGTTCTGCTGCACGCCGCCACCGCGGAACACGCCACAACCGCCGAGCCCACCGCTGCCGCCGCCGAGCCCACCGCTGCCGCCGCCGAGCAGGCCACCGCCGCCGAGCGCTCGGCCGCCGGTCCGCTCGGTCCGCTCGGTCCGCTGATCGAACGGCTGCTGGCCAAGGACTCCGGACGGCGACCGGAGGCGGAGCAGTTCGCCGAGGAGATCGCCGAGGGGCTGGCGGCGGTGGCCGGCGACCGTCGGCGCGGCCCTGGGCCCGCTCCGGACCGAAAACAAGTGATCGGGTCCAACCCTTCCACATAACGCCCTGATCAGCGTGTTTGTTGCCAGCGATCACTGGCGTTGTGTGAGCACTCGGTGAATCCCGATTACCGACGGGTACACAAAGCCCTCGCGGCGTCATACCCTGCGGCTCATGACGGATGCGCAGGCCCCGGAAATCACCGGCACGAACCCTCTCGCCCCCGCCCCCGCGGGCGCCCGCACCGCTGCCGACGTGGTCATACCCGAGTTGGTCGCCCAGCTCACCAAGGGCGTGGCCGGCTCCGGCCGCACCGCCAACCACACGCCGTTCACCGGCGAGAAGCTGGCCGACCTGCCCGAGTCGACGCCCGAGGACGTGGCCGGCGCCTTCGAGCGGGCCCGCGCCGCCCAGGCCGTGTGGGCCCGCGTTCCGGTACGGCAGCGTGCCGCCGTCCTGCTGCGCTTCCACGACCTGGTCCTGGAGCGCCAGGCCGAGGTGCTCGACCTCATCCAGCTGGAGACCGGCAAGGCCCGCCTGCACGCCCACGAGGAGGTCCAGGCCGTCGCCGTCGCCGCCCGGCACTACGGCCGCAAGGCCCCGGCGTACCTGCGCCCCAAGCGGCACACCGGCGCCGTACCGACCCTGACGAAGGTCACCGAACTGCGCCACCCGCGCGGCGTCGTCGGCCAGATCGTTCCGTGGAACTACCCCTTCGAACTGTCCGTCGGCGACGCCCTGCCCGCCCTGGTCGCGGGCAACGCGGTCGTGATGAAGCCCGACACCGAGTCCTGTCTCACCGCGCTGTGGGCCCGTGACCTGCTGATCGAGGCCGGGCTGCCCGCCGACGTCCTCCAGGCCGTCATCGGCGTCGGCCCGGTCATCGGTCCCGAGGTCGTCAAGCACGGTGACTACGTCTCCTTCACCGGTTCCACGCGCACCGGCCGAGAGGTCGCCACGGTCGCCGCGGACCGCCTGGTCGGCGTCTCGCTGGAGCTCGGCGGCAAGAACGCCATGCTGGTCCTGGAGGACGCCGACATCGAGAAGGCGGCGGCAGGCGCCGTCCGCGCCTGCTTCTCCTCCGCCGGCCAGCTGTGCGTGTCCATCGAGCGGATCTACGTCCACGAGTCGGTCGCCGACGTCTTCCTCGACCGCTTCGCCGCCCGCACCCGCGCGATGCGGCTGGGCAGCGCCCTGGCCTACGGAGCGGACATGGGCTCCCTGGTCAGCGGGCACCAACTGGAGACCGTGAAGCGGCACGTCGAGGACGCCGTCGACAAGGGCGCGCGCGTCGTCGCCGGCGGAGTGGCCCGTCCCGACATCGGGCCGTACTTCTACGAGCCGACCGTCCTCGAGGGCGTCACGGACGCCATGACCCTGTGCTGCGAGGAGACCTTCGGCCCCGTCGTGTCCGTCTACCGCTTCAAGACGCTGGACGAGGTTGTCGACCGCGCCAACGCCACGCCGTACGGGCTGAACTCCTCGGTGTGGACCACGAACGCCCGCCTGGGCCGCGAGACCGCCGCCCGTCTGCGCACCGGCACGGTCAACATCAACGAGGGCTACGCCTCCGCGTACGGCAGCGTCCAGTCGCCCATGGGCGGCATGAAGGACTCCGGCCTCGGCCGCCGGCACGGCTCCGAGGGCATCCTCAAATACACCGAGGCCCAGACGGTCGCCCACCAGCGGCTGCTGCCCATGGCACCGTCGCTGGGCATGGACGACGAGAAGTACGCGGCGTTCATGAGCCGGAGCCTGCGCCTGATGAAGGCGTTCCGTTTCCGCTGAGCCCCCAACCAACGCCCGTTCTCAACGAGGAGAGCACGTGTCGCAGGAGAAGTCTGTCCAGACCCGGGACGAGAACGGGTACGACTACGACGTCGTCGTCGTGGGGTCGGGGTTCGGCGGTTCGGTCTCCGCGCTCCGCCTCACCGAGAAGGGCTACCGCGTCGGCGTCCTGGAAGCCGGCCGCCGCTTCACCGGCGAGTCGCTGCCGAAGAACTCCTGGGACCTGAAGAACTACCTCTGGGCCCCCAGGCTCGGCATGTTCGGCCTCCAGCGCATCCACCTGCTCGGGAATGTCATGGTCCTGGCCGGCGCCGGCGTCGGCGGCGGATCCCTGAACTACGCCAACACCCTCTACGTGCCGCCGAAGCCCTTCTTCGACGACCCCCAGTGGCGTGACATCACCGACTGGCACGAGGAACTGACGCCGTACTACGACCAGGCCAAGCGCATGCTCGGCGTCCGGCTCAACCCGACCATGACCCCCTCCGACGTGCACCTGAAGGCCGCCGCCGAGCGGATGGGGGTCGGCGACACCTTCCACATGGCGCCGGTCGGCGTCTTCTTCGGCGACGGCGAGGACGCCGACGGCGCCGCGAAGGCGAAGCCGGGCGAGCGGGTGTCCGACCCCTACTTCGGTGGCGCGGGCCCCGACCGCAAGGCCTGCAACGAGTGCGGCGAGTGCATGACCGGCTGCCGGCACGGTGCGAAGAACACCCTCAACGAGAACTACCTGTACCTCGCCGAGAAGGCGGGCGCGGTCGTGCACCCCATGACGACGGTCGCCTCGGTGACCGAGGACTCGCGCGGCGGTTTCGCCATCGCCACCCTCCCCACCGACCGTCGGAAGAAGGGCACGGGCCGCACCTTCACGGCCCGACGGGTCGTCATGGCCGCCGGCACCTACGGCACCCAGACCCTGCTGCACCGCATGAAGTCGGGCGGCCGGCTCCCGCACATATCCGACAGGCTCGGCGAGCTCACCCGCACCAACTCCGAGGCGCTGGTCGGCGCCCAGACCGACGACCGGCGCTACCGCAAGGCCACCGGCGAGCCCCGGGCCGACTTCACGCGCGGCGTCGCCATCACGTCCTCGATCCACCCGGACGCCAACACCCACATCGAGCCGGTCCGTTACGGCAAGGGCTCCAACTCGATGGGCGGCCTGTCCATCCTCCAGGTCCCGTACGCCGGGCACACCGCCTCGGGCGCGTCCCGCGTCCTGGGCTTCCTGGGCCACGCGGCCAAGCATCCGATGCTGGTCCTGCGTTCACTGTCCAACCGACGCTGGTCGGAGCGGACCATCATCGGCCTGGTGATGCAGTCGGTGGACAACTCCCTGACCACGCACCTGAAACCGACGGGCGTCGGCAAGGGCCTGCTCACCGCCCGCCAGGGCCACGGCTCGCCCAACCCCAAGCAGATCAAGGCGGCCACGGAGGGCGCCTCCGCGCTCGCCGCCGAGATCAACGGCTTCGCCGGCTCCAACGTCGGCGAGCTGATGGGCACCCCGCTCACCGCCCACTTCCTCGGCGGCTGCCCGATCGGCGCCTCCCGCGAGACCGGTGTCATCGACCCGTACCACCGGCTCTACGGCCACCCGGGCATCTCGGTCGTCGACGGCGCCGCGGTCTCCGCCAACCTGGGCGTCAACCCGTCCCTGACCATCACGGCGCAGGCGGAGCGGGCGATGTCGTACTGGCCGAACAAGGGCGAGAGCGACCCGCGCCCGGCGCAGGGCACGGCCTACGAGCGGCTGACCCCCGTCGAGCCCAAGTCCCCGGCGGTTCCGGCGGAGGCCTTCGGCGCGCTGCGGCTGCCGTTCCTTGGAATGCCGACGGTGCCGCCGAAGAAGCAGGCGTCGCGGGAGAAGTAGGAGCCGCGGCAGGCAAAGGCGAGAGGGACCTGCGCCCCCCTCCGAGCGCAGGTCCCTCTCACCCAGCCTGTGTCACGCGTTACGCGTTACGCCGGTCCGTGCCGTGTCACGCCTCCGCGCCGGCCTTCCGCCGCCGCACCACGAACACCGCACCGCCACCGACGACGACGGCGAGCCCGCCGACGAGGCCGATCACCGGCAGCGCGGAACTGGAACCGGTCTCGGCGAGGCTGCCGGTCACCTCGGGCGTGTTGGCGGCCGGCTTCTCGACGGCGACGGGTGCCTTGCCGCCCTCGGTCGGCTTGGTGCCCTCGGTGTCGGTGCCGGCGGCCACGATCTGGAACTTGTAGGCGACGTCACCGAAGCCGGTGCACTCGCCGTCCGCGTCGCCGTAGATGGTCGCGCCGAGCGTGAAGCCGGCGCCGACCGGGGCGTCGGACCTCACGTTGATGCGCATCGGGATGTCGACCTCGTAGTCGGGTGCCAGCTCGTCGGTGTAACCGATGTAGCCGACCGCGTAACCGAACTCGTTGAGGTCCTCCCAGATCTTGTCCTCCGGGTTCCACGCCTGGAGGCTGACCTTCTTGCTCTCGAACAGCTCCTCGCCGTTCCGGTCGGCGGAGGCGCCGGCCAGGTACTCCAGGTTCTGGAGCGTGGAGTCGGAGTTGTTGGCCACACTCAGCGAGAACTTGTGCCAGCCGCTGCCCGCCGCGATCTGGCCGGGCAGGCCGGTGATGTTGACGTCGACCTTGGTGTCCTCGCACACGGAGGGCTCGGGGAGCGGGGGCCCCGTCTCCTCGGGGGCGGAGGTGCTCGGCGACGGGTCCGCGGGGGCGGACGTGGTCGACTCCGAGGTGCCGGGAGAGGGGGTGCCCTCGCTCTCCGTCGCGCTCGGGGAGGTGCTCGTCGAGGCGCTCGGCGCGGTCCCGTCCGTCGACTCGCTCTGGGACGGCGACGCCTCGGCGGACGGGCTCGTGGCCGGTGCGCTCGTCGAGCTGCTGGACGAGGTGGACGGGGACGGCGACGTTTCGCCGGTCGCGTAGGCGGCCGGGGCCGCGAGCAGCGCCACCGGGGCTATCACAGCCGTGGCGGCCGCTGCTGCCATGGCACGACGAAGCTTCATGAAGACCTCGGGTAGTCCGGCGTACCGCGCGTGCGGTACGGGAGAGTCAGGGAGGCCTCCGCGTGTGGGGCGCGGCTGTGGCCCTTGGTTCGTTCCGTACGCCTGTTTGATCTGTGAAGGCTGTGAATGGTTGCCCCGGAACTCACAGAACTTTTATGTGGCGTGCGTCACTCCGGACCGGTGAGGAGAAGGGGGGCATGGCGAAGGGCCCCGCGGGCGGTGCGCCGCGGGGCCCTTCCTCGGCCGGCCCCGGCGTCAGGGCGGCGCCGGTGCCTCGGAAGCGGCGCCGGGGGGTCGCGCCGCTTGCTCCGAATGGCAGTGGGATCGAGCGGACCGTGCGGTGGAGTGGACCGTGCGGTCGAGCGGACCGTGCGGTGGAGCGGACCGTGCGGTCCGAATGTGCTGTGCAGTCGAGTGGGCCGGGGGACCGGGCCGCCCGTCGGCCGGCCCCGGGCGTCCCCGGAGCCGGCCGTTCTCGTGGGTGACCGGGCTGCTGTCCCCTGCCGTCCGGTCACTTTCCTGGGGCGAGGTCCCACGACGTACGGCACGATCCGCACGTCTCATCGCCCCAGCGAGCCACGCGTGGTTCTTTCGGGCCCGCCCCTGGCTGACACGGACACCGGGACCAACGAAGCCGCCCGCCTACCGGTCACGCGCCGTACGGGTGAGAAGAATCCCGAACTCGGATGCGACGCTCGGACGCGAGCCTCAGACCCGCCCCCGGCACAGCTCCAGCATCGTCATCGCCAACGCCGTCCCCGGCCTGCCCAGCGCCTGCCGGTAGTGGTCGAGGACCTCCATCTCGCGGGAGAGGTTCACGCGCCGGCCGCCGGAGGTGATCCGCGCCTCCTGGATGACGGCGGAGACGGCCATCCGTTCCTGGATCAGCCCGATGATCCGGTCGTCCAGTGTGTCGATGCGCTCCCGCGCGCCGGTGATCACGTCGGCGGCCTCGGTGGTGCGGGCGCCGGTCTTGTCTGCCGCGGTGACGGTCATGTCGGGGTCTCCTCGTCGAAGGGGTGGTGCCCCCGGCCGACGGGATCCGCGAACGCCAGGCGCCCCGGACCTTGTCGGCCCGGGGCGCCTGGGGAGTCGCTTGTCAGATGCTCAAGCAGCACGACCATGGCAGCCGGTGGGCCGGTTGCCATAGGTAAACAGGAAGGTCGGGTGCGTGAGCATGGGGCCAGTATGCCCCGGGGACGGATGGTGTCCAAGCCGGTTCGCATGGTGAGACGTGGGGCGGGGTGACGGAGGGGCACCGTGGGCGGGACGGGCCGCCTGCCCACCTCGGTAGAATCGGGAGCACAAGACCCCCCGCCCGACCGCCGGAAGGCACCCCGTGTCATCAGCGACTCCCGCTGCCGCCGCCCCCGACACCGTCCTGGTCGTCGACTTCGGCGCGCAGTACGCCCAGCTCATCGCCCGTCGTGTCCGCGAGGCGCGGGTCTACAGCGAGATCGTGCCGAGCTCCATGCCGGTCGCGGAGATGCTCGCCAAGAACCCGGCGGCCATCATCCTCTCCGGCGGCCCCTCGTCGGTGTACGAGCCGGGTGCCCCCACCCTCGACCGTGCCCTGTTCGAGGCGGGCGTCCCCGTCTTCGGCATGTGCTACGGCTTCCAGCTGATGGCGCAGACCCTCGGCGGCACCGTCGACAACTCCGGCGCCCGTGAGTACGGCCGCACCGACCTGTCGGTCTCCAAGCCGTCCTCCACCCTCTTCGAGGGCACCCCGGCCGAGCAGGCCGTGTGGATGTCGCACGGCGACGCCTGCTCCGCCGCCCCCGAGGGCTTCACCGTCACCGGCTCCACGGCCGTCGTCCCGGTCGCCGCCTTCGAGAACGACGACAAGAAGCTCTACGGCGTCCAGTACCACCCCGAGGTGATGCACTCCACGCACGGGCAGCAGGTGCTGGAGCACTTCCTGTACCGGGGCGCGGGCCTGAAGCCCGACTGGACCACCGGCAACGTGATCGAGGAGCAGGTCGCGGCCATCCGCGAGCAGGTCGGCGACAAGCGCGCCATCTGCGGACTGTCCGGCGGCGTGGACTCCGCCGTCGCCGCCGCCCTCGTCCAGAAGGCCATCGGCTCCCAGCTCACCTGTGTCTACGTCGACCACGGCCTGATGCGCCAGGGCGAGACCGAGCAGGTCGAGAAGGACTTCGTCGCCGCGACCGGCGTACAGCTCAAGGTCGTGGACGCGAGCGCGCGGTTCCTGAAGGCGCTGGCCGGGGTCTCCGACCCCGAGGAGAAGCGGAAGATCATCGGCCGCGAGTTCATCCGGGTCTTCGAGCAGGCCCAGGCCGAGATCATCGCCGACGAGGGCCCCGCGGTGGAGTTCCTCGTCCAGGGCACCCTCTACCCGGACGTGGTCGAGTCCGGCGGCGGCACCGGCGCGGCGAACATCAAGTCCCACCACAACGTGGGCGGGCTCCCCGAGGACCTCGAGTTCCGGCTCGTCGAGCCGCTGCGCAAGCTGTTCAAGGACGAGGTCCGGATGGTCGGCCAGGAGCTCGGCCTGCCGGACGAGATCGTCCAGCGCCAGCCGTTCCCCGGCCCGGGTCTCGGCATCCGCATCGTCGGCGAGGTCACCAAGGAACGGCTCGACCTGCTCCGCGAGGCCGACGCCATCGCCCGCGAGGAGCTCACCGCGGCCGGCCTCGACCGCGACATCTGGCAGTGCCCCGTGGTGCTGCTCGCGGACGTCCGCTCCGTCGGCGTCCAGGGCGACGGCCGCACCTACGGCCACCCGATCGTGCTGCGGCCCGTCTCTTCCGAGGACGCGATGACGGCCGACTGGTCCCGGCTGCCGTACGACGTGCTGTCCAAGATCTCGACCCGCATCACCAACGAGGTCAAGGACGTCAACCGGGTCGTCCTCGACGTGACGTCGAAGCCGCCGGGGACGATCGAGTGGGAGTGATCCCCTAGGTGCGCCGCGTGGTGCGCAGGGGCTTGCCGGGCTGCCAGACCTGGACGACCAGATACGCGTCGTCCTCCACGTAGGTCCGCACGACCTCCGTCAGCTCGGTACGGAAGAGGTGGAACGGCTCCGGCGGTTCCACCTCTTTCGCGTATCCGGCCCGTGTCTCGGCGTCCTCGACCTCGATCGCCCGGCCGCCGATCCGCACGTCCCCGCCGCCCATGCCGGTGCCGTCGCCCGGGTTCGCCTGCAACGCGAACCGCGGGTCGCGGCGCAGGTCGAGCGCCTTCAGGGAACCCGGCATCATGCCGAGCCAGAGCTCGCCGCTCAGGAAACGCACCTCCAGGCCGGTGGTGCGGGGCGAGCCGTCCTTGCGCAGGGTGGCGAGGACGTGGTGGGTGTACGCGCCGAAGCGCGCCTCGACGGTGGCGGCCAGTCCGGGTTCGGCGGCGACGAAGGCGGCCCAGCTGCTGGTGCCGGTGGTGTCGGTGGTGCCGGTGGTGTCCGTGGCGGGGGTGCTCTCGGCGGCGGTGTTTGATGTCATACGTCGAGTCTGGACCCGAAATCCGACACCCTCTGTCTGGTATCCCCCCCGCGGGCAGGCCGCCCCACCGTGCGCTCACGGCTCCCTCCGCAGGCTGCCGGGCGCTTGTTCAGAAGCCCCGGAGCACCGCCGCCTTCGCCGTGGCGAGCTCCGCGTCCGTGAGGACGCCGCCGCGGTGCAGTTCCCCCAGCTCCCGCAACCGGCGCAGCAGGACGTCGTGATGGTCGGACGGCGGCGGAGCGGCACCGGGGAGCCGGGGCCCGGGTCGGCTTCCGGCACGGTCGGGGGCAGTGTCGTCCGCGTCGTCCGCGTCGTCCGCGTCGTCCGCGTCGTCCGCGTCGTCCGCACGGGCCGACGGATGCGGCAGCCGGGCCGTGACCGCGGTGGCGACCAGCGCGGTGAGCAGATCGCGGCGGGCGCTGCCCCACAGGTCGAGGGCGTACGGGTCCTTCTCCGGCCGCAGCCTGGAGCACACCGTCTCCCGGGTCACGAACCGCAGGAAGCCCTCCTCGGCCCCGGAGTTGGGCAGCCACTCGACGCGCACCAGGTCGCCGACGTCGATGATCCGCGGACCGGTGGCGCGTTTGACCCGGTCGGAGGTGTCGGCCCAGTCGATCCGCACCCGGGTGCCGTCGAAGGAGACCGTGCCGTCCGAGGAACGCGCCGAGACCGGCACTGGCGGCCCGGGCAGCAGGTAGGTCTTCACCGGCTCCTTGGGGACCCGGTCGAGGAGCAGCGCGCGGCGGACCTCCTCGGCGACGTACTCGGCGACCCCGCAGCGGTCGGTCTCCACCGTCAGCCGGTACGGGTCCGCCGCGTCGGGCAGCCGGCCGCCGGTCGCCTGGAGGAGCGGATCGGCGCCCTCGCGCAGCCGCAGACGCAGCCGCCCGCGTCTGCGGTCCGGCTCGAAGACGACGCCCGCGACAGCCTCCAGCGGTACCGAGACCTCTCCGTACGTCTGCCGGAACAGCGGCACCGAGCGGTGCAGGCCCGGCGTGATCCGGACCGTCGCGCCGTCGAACGCCCAGGTCCCGTCACGCTGGATGATCTCGGCCATACGGGAATTCTCGCAGCCGGGGTCAACACGGTGGTTCGCGTGTCACCCGCGCTGAGCAGAGCGGACCGGGGGTGCCGGGCGCGCGAGGGGTGGGGTACGGCACAATTCGCTGTCGTCCCAAGGGACTTACGGTTCCTCCACGGGCGGTGCGGCAGGTGCTGCCGCAGACGTTGGCGCGGATGTTGTCACTGGGTTGTTCGCAGGGGTTCGGGAAGGCAGGCGTCGGGCGTGGCGGTGCAGGAGGCGAGGCGCGGCAGCGGCTCGGACAAAGGCGCGTACGAGGTGGCGCACGGAGGCGGCTGCACCTGCGGAGACTGCCCGCACGGCGCCCGCGAGGGGCACCGCCGGGCGGTCGCAGCGTTCCTGCTGCGGCGGGACGAATTCGCGGCCGGGCAGGGGCTGCCGGCCGCGGTGGCCCACTCGGCCTCCGCCTCGCGGCAGTGGGTCTCGGAGGAGCTGACCCAGTCCGCGGAACTCGTCGCCGAACGCGGACGCGCCGAGGGCGGGGCATGGCTCGCGGGCCTCGGGCGCCGCACGGCGGCCGTCGTGTGGGCCGGGGTCGTACTGCTGCTGCTCGTGCAGTCGCTGACCGCGATCGGGTCCGGGTGGACGGCGGCACGCACCGCCGGGCTCGCGGCGGCACTGGTCGTGGCCGGCGCCTTGACGGCGGCGTCGTGGTTCCACCGGGCGCGGGGCGGGGCGCTGGCCCCGGTCATCGGCGAGGACAACCGCCTGTCCACGTCCCGGGCCGTGGCCGCGGCCTGGGTGCTGTTCATCGCCTACGCGGTGCTCGTCCTGGCCGGACAACTGGCCGTGGCCTCGGGCCCCGGGCGACGGGACGCGCTGATCGCCGGACTCGAACTCGCCCGCGGCGCAGGGGCGGTGACCGTGCTCGCGGTGGTGTGCGGGATCGCGGTCCTGGTGCGGCGGGTGGTCGGACTGCGGGTGCTGGGGCAGCGGCTGCAGAAGGTACGGGCGGACCGGCCGCGCGCGGCCGACCTGCTGACGGACGACGCGGGGCGCGGGACCTTCGCCGACATCCAGTACGTGGTGATCAGTACCGTCGCCCTGGTGTTCGCGGCCGTACGGCTGGCCCGGCGCCCGGAGCAGCTGCCCGACCTGCCGTGGGGGCTGGCGGTCGTGGTGCTGGTGTCGGCGGCGACCTACGTGGCCGGCAAGTACGCGGAGGGCGGGCGGCCCGTGATCCTCTCCGTGGTCCGGGCACGGGAGGCCGGTGACCTGGACGCCCCGATCCGCACCGGCGACGACATCGAGATCCGGGGAGCCGGCTTCGTACCGCCGGGCGCGCAGCGCGCCGACCGCCTGTCCCGGATGGTTGTCCGCATCGGCGCGGTCAACGTCCACGTGCCCCTGGTCCCGGTGACCGGCGGCTTCAGCAATCCCACGGACGACCTGCTGACGGTCCCGGTACCGGCGGACGTGGAACCGGGCCGGCTGGACGTCCAGGTGGTCACGAGCGCGGGAGTGGAAACCAACCGGTACGCGATCGAAGTGACGGACTGACGCCCCACCGTTCGGCTCCACCGCCGTTCGGCTCCACCACCGTTCGGCTCCACCGCCGCTCGGCTCCACCGACGAGCGGCGGCCTGCCGGGACCGGAGGCTGTCGAAACGGCAGGCCGTCGCAGCCGCAGTCTGTCGAAACCGACAGGAAGAAACCGGTCGCAGAGGGATTGAGAGACGCCCCCACGTCGTACGTATGGTCTGGTGGGGGTCTCGGCACGCGCGGGAGGCGGCTGGCAATGATGACTCACGGCATGCGGACGGATGCGTACGCCTCGCATCCGGGTGGCGGCGGAGACTGGCGGGACCACGCCACCCGGCACGCCCTCCTGCCCCTACGGATCTTTCTGGGCGTCACCTTCATCTACGCGGGCCTGGACAAACTGACGGACAGCGCCTTCATGAAGGACGCGGGCGCCGGCTCCGTCGGCGACATGATGCGTACCGTCCGCGACTCCTCCGCCATTCCCGCCCTGGTCGACCTGGCGCTGAAGAGCCCCGCCGGTTTCGGCTACGCCATCGCCCTGGGCGAGCTGGCGGTCGGCATCGGCACCCTGCTCGGTCTGCTGACCCGGCTGGCGGCGCTCGGCGGCGCGCTGATCTCGCTCAGCCTGTGGCTGACCGTCAGCTGGGCCTCCGACCCGTACTACTACGGCAACGACCTCGCCTACCTCATGGCCTGGACGCCGCTCGTCCTCGCGGGCGCCCCGCTGCTGTCACTGGACGCGGCTCTGCGCTCCCGGCGGCGACAGCGAACGGGTGGATACCGGTAACAGCCCGCGAGCCACGAACCGGCTGCCCCGGTTGCCTGCCGGCCCCCGCCGGGAGCCCGGTCAGCCGGGGAGATCTGCCCGGGGGGCGTCCTTGTTCGCGCGGAGCGACCCGCGGCGGCGGTGTACGGCCTGGGCCAGGACCCCGACCGCTCCCGCGAGACAGAGGCCGCCCACGACGACGGGGATCACCACGAACCACGGCGTGTCCCACAGACCGCCCGCGTCGCCGGCGTAGATGACGCCCGCCAGGGTCAGGAAGAGGCCGGCGACCAGCCGCCCGGGCTGGAACCTATGACGCAGCACGGGCCACCTCCGCCTGTCCGACGCCGACCTGGAGGTCGAGGTCGAGCGTGCCGGCGCTCTTGCCGCCCGTGGCGGGGGACAGGGTGACCTCCTTGTGTTTGCCCGGTGCCACGTCCACGTCCTTGCTGTCGTCGCCGGGCAGTTGGATGTCGCCCACGCCCACCTCGACGCTCAGCCGCACGGTCACGTCCTGCGGCACGACGACCCGTATGCGGCCCATGCCCACGTCGGCCCGGGTGGTCAGCGTCTGGCCGTCGGCCAGGACCAGCCGGGACAGATCGAGGGTGCCGCTGCCGGTACCGAGGTCGTACTGCTCCCGCACGCCGGCCACCGTCGTGGGCTTCCAGGTGGTCCGGACCCACTCGGTGCCGACGTCCTTGGGCAGGGCGGCCGACCCGGCGAGCAGGCCCGCCGTGATGATCGCCAGGAAGATCGAACCGGCCCCGGTGCGCCCCAGGAAGGCGCTGACCGCGATGCCGACGCCGAAGACGGCGAGCGCGCAGGCCAGGCCGGTCTGCAGACTGGTACCGAGCGGGTGTTCGTCCCAGGTCAGCCGGGTGCCGAGGAACGCCGCGAGCAGGGCGAGGAGGAACACCCAGCCGCCGATGCCACGAGGACCGCGCTGCTGCGGGGTCCGGGAACGCCGGTCGCTCGCGGCGGCGCGGTCACCGGCCCGGGCCCGGCGGCCGATGTCGACGGCCGCCGCGATGTCACGGTCCTCGGAGTCCGGCGGGCCCCACAGATAGCCCGTCCCGCCGACGTGGGTGCCGTCCTTGACTATGGGGTCGCGCCACCAGGAGGGCCAAGTGATCATGACCGGGGGTGCCTGGGCCTCCGGTGGAGCGTCGGCGACGGCCTGAGCGGAGCGGGGATCGGGGTCGGGAGCCTTCCGGTGCCGGGACCAGTACCCCGCGCCCGCGAGGACCAGGGAGAGGACGACGGCGAAGGTCAGCACCCCGCCGTTGTTCAGCATGGTCAGGAAGACCCCGCAGCCGACCAGGGCGAACAGCACGGCCGCCAGCGCCTGGCCGTCGACCCGGCCGGTCAGCAGCTTGCGCACCTCGTTCTCTTCCTCGTCGTCGTAGGGGACGAAGAGCCAGGCGAAGCCGTAGAAGATGAGGCCGATGCCGCCGGTCGCGGAGAGCACGGCGAGGGTGATCCGGAAGATCACCGGATCCATGTCGCACTGCCGCCCCAGGCCGGCGCACACTCCGGCGAGCGTCTTGTGCCGCCGGTCGCGCCGGAACCGGTGGGGCGGCCCGGGGGCATCGGTGCCCGCGTGGACGCCCGCGTCGGCTGCCGCGCCACCCGCGCCACCCGCGGCATCCGCGGCGGGCGCGGCGCCCTGCGGCCCGGCGCCCAGGGGAGGGCGCGGGCCGGGACCGGGTCCCGGACCCGTCGCGGCGTGCTCGTGATCTGTCATGCGTCCATGGTGACGGGCGCGGCGCCGCGACGGCAGTCGGTTCGACCCTGGTCGGACCCTGATATCGGCCCTGACGCGACGCCCGGGGAGCGTTCGAAACCCTCCGGCCCCGAAGATCAGGGGTGTCTCGGGGACCGACCCTGATGCTCCGGCTCCCGCGGCCGTGTGACCATCAGTGGCATGCCGGAAGCCGCAGCAGCACCACTCGTCGAACCGCGGCCGCCGCGCAAGCTCTACCGCAGCAGCGACGGACGCTGGCTCGGTGGCGTGGCGCGGGGGCTCGCCGGGCACCTCGGGCTGCCCGTCATCTGGGTGCGGTTCGCCTTCGTCGGCCTGTTCATGGCCGATGGCCTGGGTGCGCTGCTGTACGCGGCCTTCTGGTTCTTCGTGCCGCTGGGTGTCGGCGGCGTCGACGCGCAGCGGCCGCCCTCCCTCGTCACATCGGAGACCTCGCCGGACGGACGCCGCAGACTCGTCGCCCGCAAACCGGACAAGGGCCAGATAGTCGCCCTGCTCCTCATGGTGGTGGTGGCCCTGGTCTTCGTGGGTAACGTCGACCTCGGCGGCGGGGCCAGGGCCTACCTGTGGCCGACCGTCCTCGTCGGCGCCGGCGTCGCCCTCGTCTGGCGCCAGGCGGACAACGCCCGCCGGGCCCGCTGGGCCGAGGTGGGACGCCACCGGCGCACGGTCACGCTGCTGCGTTCCGTGGCCGGTGTGCTGCTGGTGACGGCCGGTGTCACCGGGATCTTCGTCCTGCAAGGGTCCGCCGCCCACCTCGGCTCCGTGCTCCAGGCGGCCCTCGCCGTCCTCGTCGGCATAACGCTCCTCGCGGGCCCCTACCTGGTGCGCATGACGCAGGACCTCTCGGAGGAGCGGCTGATGCGCATCCGGGCCCAGGAGCGTGCCGAGGTCGCCGCCCACGTCCACGACTCGGTGCTGCACACCCTGACCCTGATCCAGCGCAACGCGGAGAGCCCGGGCGAGGTGCGCCGCCTCGCCCGGGCCCAGGAGCGCGACCTGCGAGCCTGGCTCTACAAGCCGGAGGGCAACGGCAAGGACGAGGACGACGAGCCCACCACCCTCGCCGAGGCCGTGAGGCGCAATGCCGCGGAGGTGGAGGACAAGCACGGCGTCCCGATCGAGGTCGTGGTCGTCGGCGACTGCCCGCTCGACGAGCGGATCGCCGCACAGATGCAGGCCGGACGCGAGGCGATGGTGAACGCCGCCAAGTACGGTGGCGAGGGCGGCGCCGTACAGGTCTTCGCCGAAGTCGAGGGCAGGACGGTCTTCGTGTCCGTCCGGGACCGGGGCCCCGGCTTCGACCTCGACTCGATACCCGCCGACCGTATGGGCGTCAGAGAATCGATCATCGGCCGCATGGAGCGCAACGGCGGCACGGCGCGGCTGCGCGCGGTGCCGGACGGCGGCACGGAGGTCGAGCTGGAGATGGAGAGGGCGGAGAATACGTCATGAGCGACCCGACCGAGGCGAACGGAACGGCGGGAACGGGCGAGGCGGCCGGTCCCGCACAGCCGGCGGACGGCGGCGCGGGGGAGCGTCACGTGCGCGTGGTTCTCGTCGACGACCACCGCATGTTCCGCACCGGCGTCCAGGCGGAGATCGGCCAGACCGCGCAGACCGGGGTCGAGGTCGTCGGCGAGGCCGCCGACGTCGACCAGGCCGTCACGGTCATCACCGCGACCCGGCCCGAGGTGGTGCTCCTGGACGTCCATCTCCCGGGCGGCGGCGGCGTCGAAGTACTGCGCCGCTGCGCCCCCTTGATGAGCGACGCCGAGCAGCCCGTCCGCTTCCTCGCCCTGTCCGTCTCGGACGCGGCGGAGGACGTCATCGGTGTGATCCGCGGCGGCGCCCGGGGCTACGTGACCAAGACGATCACCGGCACCGACCTGGTCAACTCGGTTTTCCGCGTCCAGGAGGGCGACGCCGTCTTCTCCCCGCGCCTGGCCGGTTTCGTCCTCGACGCGTTCGCCTCCACCGACGCCCCGCCGGTCGACGAGGACATGGACCGCCTCACCCAGCGCGAGCGCGAGGTACTGCGCCTGATCGCCCGTGGTTACGCGTACAAGGAGATCGCCAAGCAGCTGTACATCTCGGTGAAGACGGTCGAGTCCCACGTCTCGGCGGTCCTCCGCAAGCTCCAGCTGTCCAACCGCCACGAGCTGACACGGTGGGCCACGGCGCGTCGGCTGGTGTGACCGGCCACGCGGGCGTCACACCACCCGCGTAGCCCCCGCGAACGGCATCTCGTCGATCGGGGCGACGCGGACCGGGGCCGACGGGTTCGGGGCGTGGATCATCCGGCCGTTGCCGGCGTAGATGCCGACGTGACTGATGCCGGAGTAGAAGAAGACCAGGTCGCCGGGGAGGAGTTCCGAGCGGGCGACGCGGCGGCCCGCGTCGATCTGGGCGTAGGTGGTGCGGGGCAGGGAGACACCGGCGGCGCGGTAGGCGGCCTGGACGAGGCCCGAGCAGTCGAAGGAGTCGGGGCCGGCCGCGCCCCACACATAGGGGCTGCCGAGCTTCTGGCGGGCGTAGGCGACGGCCGCCGCGGCGCGGGAGTTGGGCGCCTGGGTGGTAGCGGCGGACAGTGGGTCCCTGTCGCCCGTCGAGGAGCGGGAGGCGCGGTCGCCCGTGCCGTGGCCGAGGCGGGCGCGTTCCTCGGCCGTCAGCCGGGAGAGCAGGCGGCGGGCCGAGTCCAGCTTGCCGGTGATCGTCTCGCGGTGACGTTTCAGCTCCGCCCGGCGGGACTTCAGCGAGGTCACCTCGATGCGGGCGGCTCCGCGCAGCTGCTCGATCTCCCGCAGTTCCTTGCGTACCCGGCCCACGGCGGCCGCCTGCCGGCTGCCCGCCCGCTCGACGAAGGCGGCACCGTCGAGGTACCGGTCGGGGTCGGCGGAGAGCGCGAGTTGCAGGGCGGGGTCGAGGCCGCCGCTGCGGTACTGGGCCGCCGCGGCGGAACCCAGTCGCTCCCGGGCGGAGTTCAGCCGGTCCTCCTTGCGGGCGGTCTGGTCGCGTAGGTGCTCCAGGCGTTGCTCGGCGGCGACCGCCTTCTCCTTGGCGCCGTTGTACTTCTCCGTGGCGACCTCCGCCTCCTGGTAGAGCTCCTCCACCTTGGCTCTGACCTGTGCGGGAGTCGGTTCCGGCTCGGCGTGCCCGGTGCCGGCGCCCAGCCCGGTCGCGGTAGCCGCGCCCGCGAGGGTGACCGTGGCCGCCGTACACACCCTCCCGCCGCCCGTCGCGCGCTGTCGCGGCCTGCGGTGCGTTCCCACCTGCGATCCACGTCCTTCCGTACGACTCGACTCCGGTTGCCTGGGAGAGGACGCTAGGCGCGGCGGTAACGGCCCGGTGACGGGATGCGCGGAAGTGGCGGTACCGGAGCGGTCGGCGACCGTAGGTGACCAGGAGTCCGTTCCGCGGGCGTCGCCTTCACGCAGGGTGATGACCGATGTGCCGGATCGGGGACGTGCGGGAGGCGTGAGGTGTTATGGGGCGGGCGGTCGTGCTGGCGCGCACCCGCGTGTCCGCGCCTCCGGCGGCCCGGTGTCGGCCGGTGTCCGGCCTCTCATTAGGCTCCGGCCCCATGGACGTACTCATCCACATCTTCGTCGGTCTGCACATCATCGGTATCGCCTCGCTCCTCGGCGGCTTCCTGACCCAGCTGAAGGCGATGGGCCAGGGCACGGCCCGTTTCGTTCCGGCGATGCTGCACGGCGCACTGACGATGCTGGTCACCGGCGTCATCCTGATCGGCCTCAACCAGGCCGACGACCAGTCCGTCGACAACGTCAAGATCGGCGTGAAGCTCGCCGTACTGGTCGTGATCCTCGGCCTGGTCTACGTGAAGCGCGACGACGAGAAGGTGGAGAAGCCGCTGTTCGGCCTGGTGGGCCTGCTGACCGTGGCGAACGTCTTCATCGCGGTGCTCTGGACCTGACCCGCCCGGTGTCCGCGCCCGCGGACCGCAGCCCGGCTCCGGCCCGGAAGACCGCCCCCGCCGCTACCGCCAGCCACGCGGCCACCGCGATCCACAGCAGCGCCCGACCGGGCGCGTCCAGCCACGGCACGTCGAGGACGGCGGCGACGGACAGCGTCGCCGCCGCCGTCATGCCGAGGGGGAAGACGGTCGACCAGCGGCGCACGTCGTAGCGGAGCCGGGGCCAGGCGATCTCGGCGGCGAGCAGTACGGCGTACCAGGCGAGGTCGAGGGCGAGCAGGAAGACGGTCACGTCGTGCAGGACCGCGTAGTCGTCGTTGTTCCACAGGTACATGCCGGTCCCGGCCGCCGCCAGCAGTTTGGCGCCGGCGAGGGCCGAGATGGCGAGCGCGCCGCCCGCCACCCAGTGGTCCCCGGACCCCCGGGCCACCTGCCGCAGGTCGAAGCGGAACAGCGCGATCAGGTAGAGCACGATCCCCAGCCAGAACGGCACCAGCGACGCGTACGCCAGCCAGGGCGTCGAGGTGGCCGCGGCCAGCGTGGCGCCCAGCACGGCCAGCCCCTCCGTGGCCACGCAGCCCAGGAACACGGCGCCCGGCATCCTGCGCCCCCAGTGGGTGACGACCAGGAGCAGCAGCCCCGGCCACAGCAACGCCGCCAGCACCAGCAGCGCCGCCGCCACGGGTGACCAGCCGAAGAGGGAGAAGCGGGTACCGAGCACGGTCGTCGCGGCGACGGCGGTGAGCGCGCCCGGCGTCCCGGCCCGCGTCACCCACTGCGCGCGCTCGACCAGCAGCAGGTAGACGAAGTTCGCCGCCAGCGTCAGCCAGGCGGCGCAGGCCAGGACCAGGGCGATCCGGGACAGGACCTCGTGACCCGTCAGGTGCAGGGCGACCGACAGGATGCCGGTCGCCATGACCGCGGCCCCGGCGGCCGGCGGACGCTGAGCCCACCAGGCGCGCAGAGGGTAGGGAAAGGCGGGGGAGGTGCCGGATGACATGCGCCCGATGCTAGAGAGCCCCGCGCGTCAGGCCGGGCGCACCACGCTGTGGATCGACGACTCGCCGTCGTAGTAGATCGACTCCTCACGGACGTACGCGCCCGGCTTCGGGGCGTGGATCATCATGCCGTTGCCGATGTAGAGGCCGACATGGCTGAGGTCGTCGTAGAAGAAGACCAGGTCACCGGGCTGGGCCTGGGCGACCGGGACCGTCGTGCCCGCGTCGACCTGGTCGTAGGTGGTGCGCGGCAGGGTCACGTCGGCGGCCTTCCAGGCGGCCTGGGTGAGCCCCGAGCAGTCGTAGGAGCCGGGGCCCGTGGCGCCCCACACGTACGGCTTGCCGATCTGTGCGCGGGCGAAGGCGAGCGCCTTCTCGGCCTTGGTGCCGTAGGAGGAGTCCGGCGTGGTGGACCCGGTTCCCGTACCGGTGTCGCCGGAGCCGGATGATCCGGGGGTGTCCGCGGCGGCGTCGCTCTCCTGCCGCGCCGCCCGCTCCTGCCGCTCCCGCTCCTCGGCCTGCCGCTTGGCGAGTTCCGCGGCCTTGCGGGCGGCCTCCTCCTGCTTCTTCTTCTCGATCGCCGCGAGCCGGGCCTTCTCCTCGGCGGTCAGCTCCGACAGCAGCTCCCGCGCGGTGGCGAGCTTCTTCTGGACGGTGGCCTTGGCGGTCTTGAGGTCGCTCTGCGACTCGGTGAGCGTCTCGAGGCTCTCGGTGGCCTCGCGGCGCTTCTCCATCGTCTCGGACTGCTGGGTGGCGTAGTCGTCGACCGCGTCCTTCTGGCGGCCGGTGAGCCGGTTCAGCAGGTGATTCCGGTCGACGTAGTCCTGCGGCGAGTCCGCGAGCAGGACTGTCGCGGTCTCCGGGATCGAGGCGCCCGTACGGTACTGCGCGGAGGCGAAGGAGCCGAGCTCCTCGCGCGCCTCGTTCAGTTTCTGGGTGCGCTTGGCGACGTCGTCGAGCAGGGTGTCGACGCGTTTGCGCTGCTTGGTGGTCTTCTCCTTGGCCGCGTTGTACTTCTCCGTCGCCGACCCCGCCTGGCGGTACAGGTCGTCGACCTTCTTCTCGACCTCTTCGAGGCTCGGCCTGTCGTCGTCCGACGGTGCCGCGGTGGCCGTCTGGGACAGCAGGGCGACGGAGGTGAGGGCCGCCGTGGCGAGGGCGGGGGGCCGTATTCCTGCGACGCGCGTACCGGTGGGACGCGACTTGCGGTGCGACGCCAAGGAGGCGACTCCTTCCACGCTCCGCCTACCGGGTTAGCTGTCGGGTTCGGGCGGTGGTTCGGAAGGTTTGCCCTACGGCGGGTCCGCCCCGTCGGGGGCGGTACGGCCGATTCACCCCAAGGTTCTCGGTTGGGTCCCCGGCTCCGGGCGCCGTGCGGGCACACCGGACTCGGCGGAGGCCGCGCGGCCCGGCGACGTTCGCCGGAGGGGGTCGTGCGGCCTGTCCGAACCGTAGCCAACTCGTGTGGCGGCTGTGAAGGTTGGTGGGTGATATGCCCGATACATTTTCGTGACCTCCGGGTGGGGCCGCCTCCCGGCCACCGCGCGGTCACTCTTCGTGGTCCGCTCTGTCGCAGCGCGTGCTCATGGCGGGATACCGGCCATTCTCCGGGGTGGCGCCGGGTTGTCGGTGGGGCGCCCTAGACTCGGAGAGCGATGAGCAGCCTCTTTGACGACAGCTTCCTGGCGAGCCTCCAGATCCCCCGCGGTCACGAGGAGGAACCCCCGCCGCCGCCCGACGACGATCACGGACCGGAGCCGGTTCCGCACGATCTGTTCGGCGGGAAGTTCGACGCGCCGCCGGACCGGGACGCCCACTACCGGGACGGCGCCCCGCGCCCCGCCCTGGACGCCGCGGCGCTCCTGGAGGGGCTGAACGAGAACCAGCGCGCCGCCGTCGTCCACTCCGGCTCCCCGCTGCTCATCGTGGCCGGCGCCGGCTCGGGCAAGACCCGCGTGCTCACCCACCGCATCGCCCACCTGCTGGCCGAGCGGAGCGTCCACCCGGGCCAGATCCTCGCGATCACCTTCACCAACAAGGCCGCGGGCGAGATGAAGGAGCGCGTCGAGCAGCTCGTCGGCCCGCGTGCGAACGCGATGTGGGTGATGACCTTCCACAGCGCCTGCGTCCGCATCCTGCGCCGCGAGTCGAAGCGGCTCGGCTTCACCTCGTCCTTCTCGATCTACGACGCCGCCGACTCCAAGCGCCTGATGGCGCTCGTCTGCCGCGACCTGGATCTCGACCCCAAGCGTTTCCCGCCCAAGTCCTTCAGCGCCAAGATCTCGAATCTGAAGAACGAGCTGATCGACGAGGAGGACTTCGCCGCCCAGGCCGCCGACGGCTTCGAGAAGACCGTCGCCCAGGCCTACGCCCTCTACCAGTCGCGGCTGCGCGAGGCGAACGCCCTCGACTTCGACGACCTGATCATGACGACGGTCAATCTGCTGCGCGCCTTCCCGGACGTCGCCGAGCACTACCGCCGCCGCTTCCGGCACGTCCTGGTCGACGAGTACCAGGACACCAACCACGCCCAGTACTCCCTGGTCCGCGAGCTGGTCGGCACCTCCGAGCACCCCGTCGACGTGCCGCCCGAGGCCGAGGTCCCGCCCGCCGAGCTGTGTGTCGTGGGCGACGCCGACCAGTCGATCTACGCCTTCCGCGGCGCCACCATCCGTAACATCCTCCAGTTCGAGGAGGACTACCCGGACGCGACGACGATCCTCCTGGAGCAGAACTACCGCTCCACCCAGACGATCCTCAGCGCCGCCAACGCGGTCATCGAGCGCAACGAGTCCCGCCGGCCCAAGAACCTGTGGACCAACCAGGGCGCCGGCTCGCAGATCACCGGGTACGTCGCCGACACCGAGCACGACGAGGCACAGTTCGTCGCCGACGAGATAGACCGCCTCACGGACGCGGGCGAGGCGAAGGCCGGCGACGTCGCCGTCTTCTACCGGACCAACGCCCAGTCCCGTGTCTTCGAAGAGGTCTTCATCCGCGTCGGCCTGCCCTACAAGGTCGTCGGCGGTGTCCGCTTCTACGAGCGCAAGGAGGTCCGGGACGTCCTTGCCTACCTGCGGGTACTGGCCAACCCCGAGGACTCGGTGCCGCTGCGCCGGATCCTCAACGTCCCCAAGCGGGGCATCGGTGACCGGGCCGAAGCCATGATCGACGCGCTCTCCCAGCGCGAGAAGATCAGCTTCCCGCAGGCGCTCAAGCGCGTCGACGAGGCATACGGCATGGCCGCGCGCTCGGCGAACGCCGTCAAGCGGTTCAACACGCTCATGGAGGACCTCCATACGATCGTCGAGTCCGGCGCCGGACCGGCGACCGTGCTGGAGGCGATCCTCGAACGCACCGGCTACCTCGCCGAGTTGCAGGCCTCCACCGACCCGCAGGACGAGACCCGCATCGAGAACCTCCAGGAACTCGCGGCCGTCGCCCTGGAGTTCGAGCAGGAGCGGGCCGAGAGCGAAGAAGCCGGAACCCTGGCCGACTTCCTGGAGAAGGTCGCGCTGGTGGCCGACTCCGACCAGATCCCGACAGCGCCTGATGATGCTGTTGACGCGGCGGGGTCGGACGGCGACGGCGTCGTCACCCTGATGACCCTGCACACCGCCAAGGGCCTGGAGTTCCCGGTCGTCTTCCTCACCGGCATGGAGGACGGCGTCTTCCCGCACATGCGCGCCCTCGGCCAGGCCAAGGAGCTGGAGGAGGAACGTCGGCTTGCGTACGTCGGCATCACGCGCGCGCGTGAGCGGCTGTACCTGACCCGGTCCACGCTGCGCAGCGCCTGGGGGCAGCCGTCGTACAACCCGCCCTCGCGCTTCCTCGAGGAGATCCCGGCGCCCCACCTGGAGTGGAAGCGGACCGGGGCGAACGGACCAGCGCCCTCCGCGCCGGTCTCGGGCGTGGCGGCCTCGCTGTCGTCGTCCCGTTCCTCGGCGGCGGGGGCGTCCGGTTTCGCCACGGGCCGGTCCGCCTCCGCCGAGCGGGCGACGGTCTCGCTGTCGGTCGGGGACCGCGTCACGCACGACCAGTTCGGTCTCGGGACGGTGGTCGGGGTCAAGGGCACGGGGTCGAACGCCGAGGCGACGATCGACTTCGGAGACACGAAGCCGAAGCGGCTGCTGCTGCGGTACGCGCCGGTGGAGAAGCTCTGAGGGGGCGAGGAGATGCGGCGGGCGCCTCGGGCGCCCGCACGTCTGCCCGGTTCCGGCTGCTGAGACCGTTCCGGCTGCTGAGACGTTACGGCGTCACGACGGGTTGAGACCGTGGCTGCGCAGCCACGAGAGCGGGTCGATCGCCGAGCCGCCCGCGGGGCGCACCTCGAAGTGCAGGTGCGGACCGGTCGAGTTGCCCGAGTTGCCGGAGAACGCGATCGCGTCGCCGGCCTTCACCGTCGTACCGGAGGGGATCTGGTAGCTGGAGAGGTGGCAGTACCACGTCTCCGTGCCGTCCTTCGCCGTCACGATCATCATGTTCCCGTACGCGCTGTTGTACTGCGTGCGGACCGTGCCGTCCGTCGCGGCCATCACCGTCGTGCCGTACGAGACGGGGAAGTCGATGCCGCTGTGCACGGACATCCAGTTGATGCCGGCCTGGCCGTAGTACGCGCTGAGGCCGTGCTGGGCGACCGGGAGCGCGAACTTGGGGCGCAGCCGCTCCTTGCGCGCCGCCTCCTCCGCCGCCCGCCTCTTCTCGGCGGCCTGCTGGGCCTTGAGGTCGATGCGTTCCTGTGTCCGGCTGGCCCGGTCGGCGAAGTCGTCCGCTCCGGCGGCGAGGCTCGTGAGCTGGGTGTCCAGCTTGTTGTTGGCGGTGGACGGTTTCACCGGCGCCGCCCCGGCGCCGCCCGCGTCCGCCGCGGAAGCGGTGGTCTCCGTGCCGTCGTCGCCGCTCAGACCGCCGACGGAGGCGGCGGCGATACCGGCGACGCTCATCACGCAGGCCGACGGTACGGCGATGGTCATCAGTGCCGAGCGCTTGGCGGGCTGGCGGCGGCGGGAACGCGACCCGCCGCGGGAGGCGGTGCGTGCGGCCGGGATCCGGTCGGCCGGGGAGGCCTCTTCCTGGCCTTCCAGGAGAACGGTCACGGTGGGGAGCTCGCCGGTGGCGGCCAACCCGTCGTCGCGCGGGCCGGCTTCCCCGGCGGGAGAGGCGTCCGGCGCGGTGTTCTCCGGCGGCTCCGGCGTCTCCCGCGCTTCCGGCTGCTCCGGTTCCTGGGGTGTCCGCGCCGTGGTGCCGTCCGAGTTCCACTGCGTGGCGTCGTAGGCACCGGTGTCGAACGCACCGGCTGCGAAGGTACCGGTCGTGTAGGCGCCGGTTTCGAAGGCGCCGGTCGCGAAGGTGCCGGTGCCGTAGGTCTGCGCGCCCCAGTCCCACTGCTGGGTGCCGTCGGCCGCGTTGCCCGACTGGTCCGGCTGGGCCCAGGTGCCGGTGTCCCACTGCCCGGTGGCCTCGGCGCTCGTGGCCTGCGGGGGCGCGGCGGCGGGCTGCTGCGGGTCGGTCGTCCACGTCGTCGTGTCGTAGGCGCCGGTGTCGTAGGCGGCGTGGTGCCGGGCCGCGTACGCGTCGTAATTCGGTGTCTGCCCGCTGCCGTTGGACCACTGGGCGGCGTCGTGGCCACCCGTGGTGTCGTAGGAGCCCGTGGTGTCGTAGCCGCCGGTGCCCTGACCCGGGAGGCTGCCGAAGAGAGGGTCGGCGTCGAAGGTCGCCGTGGCGGTGGCGCCGGTGGAAAAACCGGTGGTGCCGTAGCCGCCGTACGTGGTGAGGTCGCCGTACTGGGCTTCCCCTGTGCCGTACGACGCGTACTGCGCCGGATCGGCGTCGGAAGCCGAGGCCGGGGTGGTCATGGTCCCCGACGGGTGACGGTCGTTCACCAACTTCTCTTTCGCCTCGACAACAGGGGCTGCCAGAGCAGTGCGGCGACTGTACCCGGCGGTATACGGGCACGACAATCTTCGTCAGGTTTCACGCATGAAGGAAACGGGCAATCGGCCGTGTTTTGGGGGACGGCGGGCATGACCTTGGCTTTGTGTTCGACGTTTGTTCGAGTCTGAACGGGTGGCGTCGACCGGGTTCCGGGAGCTTCTCGCGGTTTTCAGGGCCTCAGGCGACCGTCAGGCCACCGGCGGACTCGCCGATTCCTTCGGTTCCCGTGGTCCCAGTGGTTCCGGTGGCTCTCGTGGTTCCTGTGGTTTCTGTGGTCCCTGTGGTTTTCGTGCCTGACTCCTGCGCGTCGGTGTCGAGCGCCTGGCGGATCCCGGTGGCCACGGCGGGGTGGACGGGCAGGGCGAGATGGCCGATGCCGCTCACCCGCACGTTCTGCACGGTCAGGTCGGGATGGTCGAGGCAGGCCGTCTCCAGTGGGTCCATCACCCGGTCCAGGTCGCTCCAGAAGCTGACGAACTGCGTACGGCAGCCGGGTGAGGGCCGGGTCAGCTCCTCGAGGACCGCCGAACCGGGGCGCATCTGGCGCACGATCGGGTGTGCGTTGGCCAGTGGGACCACTCGGGTGCCGGCGTGCGGGGTGCCGAGCGTCACGAGGGTCCGGACGCGGAGGTCCCCGGCGAGGCGTTGCACGTAGTACCGCGCGATCAGCCCGCCGAGGCTGTGCCCGACGACGTCCACCCGCTCACTGCCCGTCCGCTCGCAGATCTCCTCCACGTGCCGGGCGAGCAGCTCGGCCGCGGTGCGGATGTCGCAGGTCAGGGGGGAGTAGTTCAGGGACTCGACCTCGTGCCTGCCGTGCTGGGCCAGGCTGCGGCGCAGGAGCAGGAACACGGACCGGTTGTCGATGAAGCCGTGCAGCAGGATGACCGGGGGGCTGGTTCGTGCCGGGAGGCGGGGCGCGGGAGGGACGGGCCGCGGCGCCTGGGGGCCTTGGGAGCCCCGCGGGTCCGGGGAGTCCTGGGAGCCCCGGGAGCCCTGCGAGTCCGCCGCCGGGAGGGTGGACATCGGGCGGCGCTCCTGGGTGATCCCGGAGGGATAGAGGAGAAGGTGCCCGGCGAGGATCGCGACCTCCAGGGCGCTTGCCTTGAGGAGGGTCAGGGAGATGCCGGTCAGTCGGCCAGGGAGAGCCGCCAGCCCCGACAGGCCCGGCAGCCCTGGGAGCCCCGGCAGGCCGGGCAGGCCGGGCAGGAGACGCTGGCAGAGCGGGAGAAGGGGCAGTGCTGCCGTGGTGACCTTCATGGGCCGACCTCCTGTCGGCACGCGCGGGAACGCCTCTGTCCCCCGTGTGCCCTCGTGGAGAGCCGTGACACCAGTGATTGGTGGTATTTGCGAGGTTTGCCGTACTGGCGTGCCGATATGCCACGTCAGAGCCCTGTGAGCTCTGTGGTGCCGGTGATACGGCGACGAGGCCCGCCGCGGCCCTGACCTGCCCTCGCTGCGGCTCTCCGTGCGCGTGTTGCCGCCGCGCCCTGGAGCTCTGCGTGGCGAACGTGTCCCACCGTGTGATTTCCCCCTCTGTATGGACCGTGAAACTGCCGGTTGCGGGATGCTGGCGATAACGTTCGTTCACTTCCCCGGACGATGTGGTGCGGGGCGTCCATGCCGTGCGGGCGGGCACCTTGCGCACTTCGTGCGGGATGTGCACATTGGGTGCGCGTGATGCGCACCGTCCTGCTGTGTACGGCGTCGGCGAAGTGTGCGGTACTTGTCGGTACGGATGGATGTAGTCGCTTCATGGAGGCAGTGATGGGTGTGGCAGCCGGTCCGATCCGCGTGGTGGTGGCCAAGCCGGGGCTCGACGGCCACGATCGCGGGGCCAAGGTGATCGCGCGGGCACTGCGCGACGCCGGTATGGAGGTCATCTACACCGGGCTCCACCAGACACCCGAGCAGATCGTGGACACCGCGATCCAGGAGGACGCCGACGCGATCGGGCTGTCCATCCTCTCCGGTGCGCACAACACGCTCTTCGCCGCCGTGATCGAACTGCTCAGGGAGCGGGACGCGGCGGACATCCTGGTCTTCGGCGGCGGGATCATCCCCGAGGCGGACATCGCCCCGCTGAAGGAGAAGGGCGTCGCGGAGATCTTCACGCCCGGCGCGACGACGGCGTCGATCGTGAACTGGGTACGGGCGAACGTGCGGGAGCCCGCGGAGGCGTAGCCACCTGGTCCCCACCGGCTGGCGTAGCCGTCCCGGCCCCTACTGGCGCGGGGCGCGCACGACGGCCGGTGCTGACGGCCCAGGGGTTGCCTCCGACCGCCCACGCCGCGCTGACGCATGGGTGGTGCCGGTGGCCCACGAGGTGGAGTCGGTAGTCCATGAGGTGGTATCGGTGGTCCACGGGGTGGTGTCGGTGGTCCACGGGGTGGTGCCGGGGCGCGGGTGTCAGCCGGTGGTGGGCGCCGGCGGCGTGACCCCTCCCGGTGTCAAGGCCGCGCACCTCCTAACCCGATCCCAATTCCTCGGCCATCGCGGCCCGCAGGCGCAACGTCCGTACGAGCCGCTGGAACGCCTCCGCCCAGTACCCCCCGGCTCCCGGTGACGCGTCTTCAGATTCGTCCGGTATCGCCAGCAGGCCGTCGAGGCGGCTCGCCTCCGAGGGATCGAGGCAGCGTTCGGCCAGCCCCATGACTCCGCTGAAACTCCACGGGTAGCTCCCCGCGTCACGGGCGATGTTGAGTGCGTCGACCACTGCCCGTCCGAGCGGCGGGGCCCATGGCACTCCGCACATACCGAGCAGTTGGAACGCCTCGGACAGGCCGTGCGTCGCGATGAACCCGGCGACCCACTCGGCACGTTCGCCGGTGCCCAGGGTGCCGAGCAGTTTGGCCCGCTCGGCCAGCGACACCGCGCCCGGCCCCCCGGCCTCGGCTGCCGTGGGTGGTCCGAGCAGGGCCCTCGCCCACACGCCGTTCCGCTGCCGTACCGCGGCCCGGCACCACGCGGCATGCAGGTCGCTCCGCCAGTCGTCCGTCACCGGCAGGGCGACGATCTCCTCGGGGGTACGCCCACCGAGCCGTGCCGGCCAGGTGCCGAGCGGGGCCGCCTCCACCAACTGCCCGAACCACCACGATCGTTCCCCCCGGCCCGAGGGTGGCTTGGCCACGACGCCGTCCCGCTCCATGCCCGCGTCGCACTCGTGGGGCGCCTCGACGGTGATCGCGGGCGGGGCCGGCGAGCGGTCGAGGGACACACAGGTCACGGCACGCGCCGCCATCCGCGCGGCGAGCGCCGATTCCGGCAGCGCGGACAGCAACTCCGCGGCCGTCGCCCGTACGTTGCGGCTGCGGTCGGCCAGCGCCTGCTCCAGGAACGGCTCGTCCGCCGGCGCCAGTCCCGTCCGCAGCGAGTCGAGGAACATCAGCCGGTCCTCGGCCCGCTCGGTGGCCCAGGTCGAGGCCAGCAGCTCGCGCGCGGCAGCCGGATCGCGGGCGCGCAGGGACGCCAGCAGGGCGACCCGCTCGGCGAACAGACCCTCCGCCCAGAGCAGGCGCACCCGCTCCGTGGCCTCGGAGCCGGGCAGCGCGGTGCCTCCGCCCGGCGTCGCCCGCAGGGCGAACCGCCAGTCCGGGTTCAGCCGGGCCAGCCACAGGGCGCGGGGTCCCGCGAACGTCAGCGCCGCCGGACGCAGGTCCGTACGCCCCCGTGCCGCGTCCAGCAGGGCGGGAATCGTCTGGGGCGGCGCCGCGAAACCGCGGGCGTTCGCTGCCGCCAGCCACTGGGGCAGCAGCTCCATCAGGTCGGGCGCGGTGCCTCTGCGGCCACCGCCCGCGGTGCCGGGACGGTCGGTGAGCAGCATCGTGAGCCGACGGGCCGCCGCGGCCGGCAACGGCGGGCGGGGATCCTCCGGAGCCGGTTCCGGGTGCCGGGCCGCTCGGGCCGGGCGCAGTCCGGCGCGTCGGCGAACGGTCTCCGCCGCCGCGGCGTCCAGCAGCGCCGCCGGTGCGCGCGGGCCGGGCTCGCACCCCGGAGGAGTGCGCCGGTCCGTGCCGAGCAGCGCCGAGGTGACGAGTTCCTCCCAGACACCCGGCACGGGTGCGTCCGCGGGAGCGGGCGTCCTGGTCATGCGGTTCCCTTCCGCTTTCTTTCCGTTGCCGTTCTTGGGGGCGGTCAGCACAGCGGCACCGCCGGGCCCGGTCCGGCCGGCCAGGCCGCCAGCGGAGTGAAGCCCCGGTGCCCGCACTCGCCGAAGACCTTGACGGGCGCGCCGCCCGACAGGGCGACCAGGCGCCACAGGCCCGGACGGTCTCCGGCCCTCGGGGTGAGGGGCAGCGCCGTGTCCCCGTCGGCGTCAGCCAGTTGCCAATGGACGCCGTTCGGTACCGGGACGACCTGTTCCAGGGTCACCGGCACCGACTCCAGCCACGGATCGTCCCGGAGCGCCTCGCCGTAACGAACGGCCGCCTGCGACGTGGTCATCCCTTTCGGACGCAGCTCCGTGGGCGCGGGCGGTGCGAACCGTCTGCCCAGGGCCGCTCGCTGCTGCCCGGCGCCCGGATACGCCGACACCTCCGCGTCGAGGGCGAGTCCCACCGGTGGCGCCGGTTCCGGGGCCCGGCCCGCGGCGCCGTAGGAGAGGAGGAACACCGCGCGGTCCGTCTGTGCGCCGTACAGCCAGACGCGCCGGGTCGTCAGCCGTGCGTCCGCGGTGTCGTACTCGGCGAGGACCAGCCAGCGGTCCCGCACCGGGGTGCCGTCCGCGGAGGCCGACAGGCCGACACGTGAACGGACCGTCGCCGCCAGGCCGTCCGGCAGCTGCTCACGGCGCAGCCAGCCCTGGTCCAGAAGATGGAGAAGAGCGCACTCCTCCAGCAGCCGGACCGGCCACCCGGAACCCGACGACGGTATGGCGCCCAGCTCCCGCACTCGCGAGGCCAGCCCCGGCGCCTGGGCATCGACCATGCGGGCCGCCGTCTCCTCCCACAGCTCGTATCCCGTCTCTTCGGCGCCGGCCAGACCGCCGCGCAGCAGATCCGTCAGCCGCTGCTCCAGCTCCGTCGCGCCCGCGGTGATCCGCCCGGCACGTTGCTCCGCCCGGCGCCGCGCCGCCGCCGGATCGGCGGTCCCGGCCGCCGGGCCGGGCGAGTCGGGCGGCCCCTTCTTCTCCCGCGCACGCTCGCGGCGTCCGGCGATCCACCGCTCCGCCCAGTCCGGCGCCTTCGCCCCCGGCACCACAGCGTCGCCGCCCGCCCAGAGCAGCAGTAGTCCGAGCGCGTGCTTGCACGGGAACTTGACGCTCGGGCAGCCGCACTCGTACGCGGGCCCGGACGCGTCCGCGATGTCGACGACCGTTTGATACGGCTCGCTGCCGCTGCCCTTGCACAGCCCCCATACCGCCCCCTCGTCGGAACTCCCCACCTCGGACCACGGCCCCGCCGTGCCGAGTTCGCCGCCCGCTCTGCGTGACGCGGCATCAGGTGCCAGTGCCAGCACCTGGTCCGCGGTCCAGCGCACCCCCTGCTGAGTCATGCCATCGAAGGTAGGCCCCGCCACTGACAATCAGCTGAGCGAGAGCGTTTGTGCAGGTCAGAGCAATTGTCAGTGGCGTGGTGCACCGTGGATGACAGATCGAACCGGCCGAGCTGGAGGGGGAATCAGTCATGCCTGTGTCCGTAGAACCGACGCCCGCCGAACCGAGGCCCGTGGCACCGCCCGCAGTGGTACCGCCGCCCGCGGCCCCGACACCCGTCGAGCCGGGCCGAAGCGGGTCCGCGACCGGGGCGGAGGCGCTGCGTCCGCACGCCGAGCACGCGTTCGCGGCCGAACTCGCCGGGCTGGCCGCGCAGGACGACCGTCCGCGTCCGGCCCGCTGGAAGCTCTCGCCGTGGGCCGTCGCCACCTACCTGCTCGGCGGCACGCTGCCCGACGGCACGGTGATCTCCCCGAAGTACGTGGGCCCGCGCCGCATCGTCGAGGTCGCCGTCAGCACGCTCGCCACCGACCGCGCCCTGCTCTTGCTGGGCGTGCCCGGCACCGCGAAGACCTGGGTGTCCGAACACCTCGCGGCGGCCGTCAGCGGCGACTCGACCCTGCTGGTGCAGGGCACCGCCGGCACCCCCGAGGAGGCGATCCGCTACGGCTGGAACTACGCGCAGCTCCTCGCCCACGGCCCCAGCCGGGACGCCCTCGTGCCCAGCCCGGTCATGCGGGCCATGGCGGAGGGCATGACCGCCCGCGTGGAGGAACTGACCCGCATCCCGGCCGACGTGCAGGACACGCTCATCACGATCCTGTCGGAGAAGACCCTGCCGATACCGGAGCTGGGCCAGGAGGTGCAGGCGGTCCGCGGCTTCAGCCTGATCGCCACCGCCAACGACCGCGACCGCGGGGTCAACGAGCTGTCCAGCGCCCTGCGCCGACGCTTCAACACCGTGGTGCTGCCGCTGCCGGAGACCGCCGAGGCCGAGGTCGAGATCGTCTCGCGCCGTGTCGACCAGATCGGCCGCTCCCTCGACCTGCCGTCGGCGCCCGACGGCACCGACGAGATCCGCCGGGTCGTCACCGTCTTCCGCGAGCTGCGCGACGGGCTGACCGGCGACGGGCGCACGAAGGTGAAGACGCCCAGCGGCACCCTGTCCACGGCCGAGGCCATTTCGGTCGTCACCGGCGGCCTCGCGCTGGCCGCCCACTTCGGCGACGGGGTACTGCGGCCCGGCGATGTGGCCGCGGGCATCCTCGGCGCCGTCGTCCGTGACCCGGCCGCGGACCGTGTCGTCTGGCGGGAGTACCTGGAGACGGTCGTCCGCGAGCGCGCCGGCTGGCAGGACTTCTACCGGGCGTGCCGGGAGGTGAGCGGGTGAACGGTGGGTGGATGCGGACGCGGCGTGGAGTGGCTGTCGCGGTGAGCGGCTCGGCGGGTGACGACGGGGACTCGACCTGGCCCCGTAGGCGAGGGGGACGGTGTGCCGGGCACTGACGAGGCCGGGAGCGGTGGCAGCGGCAGGCCGGGCGGCGCCGGTGATCTCGGGGGCGAACCGCTGCTGCTGGGGGTGCGCCACCACGGGCCGGGGTCGGCTCGGGCGGTCCGGGCGGCGCTGGAGGCGGCCCGGCCGGGGGTCGTGCTGATCGAGGGCCCGCCGGAGGCCGACGCCCTGATTCCGCTGGCCGCCGACGAGGACATGCGGCCGCCGGTGGCGCTCCTCGCCCACTCCGTGGACGAGCCGGGCCGATCGGCCTTCTGGCCGCTGGCCGAGTTCTCCCCGGAGTGGGTGGCCGTCCGCTGGGCCCTGGAACACGACGTCCCGGCCCGCTTCATCGACCTCCCGGCCACCCACACGCTGGCGTGGCAGGCACCGGGGTCAGCGGGGGCGGAGGGAGAACAGGGGGAAGAGGAGGAACGAGGGGGACAAGGGGGACAGGGGGAGCAGAGGGGACAGGGGGAGAGGCCGGAGCCCGGGGAGCCCGGGGAGCCCGGCACGGGCGAGGGGGACGAGCCCGGTGCCGGGCTCCCCGACGTCCGGGCGGATCCGCTCGCCGCCCTCGCCGAGGCCGCCGGCCACGACGACCCCGAACGCTGGTGGGAGGACGTCGTCGAGCACCGCGGCACGGGCGACCGGGACGCGCTCGCACCGTTCACGGCGCTGGAGGAGGCCATGGGTGCGCTGCGGGAGACGGAGGAGGGCGGCGGACGCGACCGGGACCTCGTCCGGGAGGCGTACATGCGGCTCCGGGTACGGGCGGCGCGGCGTGAATTCGCCCAGGGCGTCGCCGTGGTCTGCGGGGCCTGGCACGTGCCCGCGCTCCGGCGCAAGGCCACCGTCGCAGCCGACCGGGCGCTGCTGAAGGGGCTGCCCAGGACCAAGGTGGACATGACCTGGGTGCCGTGGACCCATCGCAGGCTGTCCCGGGCCAATGGGTACGGGGCGGGTATCGAGTCGCCGGGGTGGTACGGGCACCTGTTCGGTGCGGCGGACCGGCCCGTCGAGCGGTGGCTGACCAAGGTGGCCGGGCTGCTGCGGGAGGAGGACCGGACCGTCTCCTCGGCGCACGTCATCGAGGCGGTGCGACTGGCCGAGACCCTCGCGGTGATGCGCGGCCGTCCGCTGCCAGGGCTCAGCGAGACGATGGACGCCGTACGGGCGGTGATGTGCGAGGGCTCGGACGTACCGCTGGCCCTGGTGTACGACCGGCTGGTCGTGGGGGACGTGCTGGGGGAGGTGCCCGCCGGGGCGCCGGCGGTGCCGTTGCAGCGGGACCTCTCCAGGCTCCAGCGGCGCCTGCGGCTCAAGCCGGAGGCGCCGGAGCGGGAGCTGGAGCTGGACCTGCGCAAGGAGACCGACGCGGGGCGCAGCAGACTGCTGCACCGGCTGCGGCTGCTCGGCGTCGGGTGGGGCGAGCCGGCCGCCTCGCGGGGCAGCACGGGCACGTTCCGGGAGACGTGGCGGCTGCGGTGGGAGCCGGAGTTGTCGGTGCGGGTCGCCGAGGCCGGGGTGTGGGGCACGACCGTGCTCGCCGCCGCGACGGCCAGGGCCGAGGCGGACGCCGTCACCGCGCGGGGCCTCGCCGAGGTCACCGCGCTCGCCGAACGCTGCCTGCTGGCCGAACTGCCGGACGCGCTCACCCCGGTCATGCGGATACTCGCCGACCGCGCGGCGCTCGACACGGACGTCGGCCACCTCGCCCGGGCCCTGCCGGCCCTGGTCCGTTCCCTGCGCTACGGCGATGTGCGCGGCACCGACACCGGCGCGCTCGCCGAGGTCGCCGCGGGCCTCGCCGAGCGGATCTTCGTCGGCCTGCCCCCGGCCTGCGCCGCGCTGGACGCCGACGCGGCCGAGGAGATGCGCCGGCACGTGGACGCCGTGCACGGAGCGGTGGGCCTCCTCGGCGACGCCCCAGCGCCGGGCCACGGCGACCTCCGGTCCCGCTGGCGGGCCGTGCTGCGCACCCTCTGCGCGCGGGACACCGTGCCCGGCGCCGTCCGGGGGCGCGCCGTCCGGCTTCTGCTGGACGACGGCGGGCTGGCGCCGGACGAGGCGGCGCGGCTCATGGGCCTGGTGCTGTCCCCGGGGACGCCACCGGCGGACGCGGCGGCCTGGATCGAGGGGTTCGTGGGCGGCGGCGCGGGCGGCGGCATGCTCCTCCTTCACGACGAGCGGCTGCTCGCCCTGGTCGACGACTGGCTGACCGGTGTACCGGCGGAGGCGTTCACGGACGTACTGCCCCTGCTGCGGCGCACCTTCTCGGCCTACGAGCCGGGAGTGCGCCGCACCCTCGGCGAGCTGGTCCGGCGCGGACCGGAGTACCGGGGGAGGGCGACGGCCGCTTCCGGCATACCCGGATTCGCGGCCGGGCTCGACACCGGACGGGCCGACGCCGTGCTGCCGGTGGTCGGGCTGCTGCTCGGCCTGGACCACCCGTCGGGCGCCGAGGGCGAGGCGGACACGGCACGCACCGTTGGTGCGACGGGTGCGACGGGTGCGACGGGTGCGACGGGCGCCGTGGGCGCCGTAGGTATGGGCGCCGTAGGTATGGGCGACGGGACCGCCGGTCCCGTTCCCGGCACCGGCGGGCGTCGGACGGGTGCCGACGCCGACCTTGTGGAGGTGGAAGCGTGACGACCGAGCCGGTGGACGGCAACACGGCACAGGAACGGCTGCGGCGGTGGCGGCTCGTGCTCGGCGGCGATCCGGCCGACGGCACCAGCTGCACGCTCTCCGGGCGGGACGCCGCGATGGACGGAGCGCTCACCGCGCTCTACGGGAAGGGGGACAAGCCACGGGCGGGGCGGAACCGTTCGGCGGGGCTGGGGGCTTCCGCGCCGGCGGTGGCGCGCTGGCTCGGAGACATCCGGGCCTACTTCCCCTCCTCCGTCGTGCAGGTCATGCAGCGGGACGCGATCGACCGGCTCGGCCTCGCCACGCTCCTGCTGGAGCCGGAGACGCTCCAGGCCGTGGAGGCCGACGTGCACCTCGTGGGCACGCTCCTCTCGCTCAACAAGGCGATGCCGGAGACGACGAAGGAGACGGCGCGGGCCGTGGTGCGCATGGTCGTCGAAGACCTGGAGAAGCGGCTCGCCACCCGCACCCGGGCCGCCCTCACCGGCGCCCTCGACCGCAGCGCCCGCATCAGCCGGCCCCGCCACCACGACATCGACTGGAACCGCACGATCGCGGCCAACCTCAAGCACTACCTGCCCGAGTACCGGACGATCGTGCCAGAGCGCCTCGTCGGCTACGGGCGGGCGTCCCGGTCCGTGAAGAAGGAGGTCGTCCTCTGCGTCGACCAGTCGGGGTCGATGGCGGCGTCCGTCGTGTACGCGTCCGTGTTCGGCGCGGTGCTGGCGTCCATGCGGTCGATAGACACCCGGCTCGTCGTCTTCGACACGGCGGTCGTCGACCTCACCGACCAGCTCGACGACCCGGTCGACGTGCTCTTCGGCACGCAACTGGGCGGCGGTACGGACATCAACCGCGCGCTGGCGTACTGCCAGTCACAGATCGCCCGGCCCACGGAGACGGTGGTCGTGCTGATCAGCGACCTGTACGAGGGAGGCATACGGGACGAGATGCTCAAGCGGGTCGCGGCCATGAAGGCGGCGGGGGTGCAGTTCGTGACGCTGCTGGCGCTGTCCGACGAGGGAGCACCCGCGTACGACCGGGAGCACGCGGCGGCGCTCGCCGCACTGGGCGCGCCGGCCTTCGCCTGCACGCCCGATCTCTTCCCGGAGGTGATGGCGGCGGCGGTCGAGAAGCGTCCCCTGCCGATACCGGATGCCGGGTGACGATTTGTCGATCCGAGGTGGCCCGATTCCGGTCGGTAAAACGGATATGACTACCCATCGGCGGCGCCGGGCTTGCACAACCTCCGGAGTCCCGTGCGAGGATCGCGCGTCGTATCGAAGTGTCGTATCGAAGTGTCGTGTCGATGCGTCGTGTCGATGTGGTGTTCGCATTGTTCGATGCCTGCGTTGTCCGGTGCGTTGTCCGGCGCGCGACCCGTTCCGCCGCACGGGAGGAATCCCCAGCTCTTGATCTGCTCAGCAGTCCTGCCCGGTGCCGCTCTGCGCGTGATGCGCACAGCGGCCGGGCGGCGTGCGCTGCACGTGGCGCTGCTGGTGGGTGGGTTGCTCGTGCTCGGGATGTTCTGCGGAGAGCGGGCACAGGCGGCCGAGGGGGCGCCGTCCGTGCGGGGTGCCATCGGTCAGGTCGTCGACGTGCCCCTGGAGCCCCTGGAGCGCCCGCGGGAAGCACGGGAGTCCACCGTCCCGCAGGACTCTCGGTCTGACCAGGACTCTCGAGCCGGCCATGACTCGCGGGCCGACCAGGAAGCCCGGACCGGACAGGGCTCCGTGGCCGGACAGGGCTCCGCGGCCGGCCGTGAGCCCGCGGCCGGCCGGGAGCCCGCAGTCGGCCGGGAGTCCGCGGCCGTCCCGGAGTCCGCGGCCGTCCAGGATTCCGGGGCCGACCGGGGCTTCGGAGCCGGCCAGGGGTCCAGCGCGGTGCTTTCGGGGCTTCGTCCCGTGGCCGAGGACGTCGTCCGGTCCGTTGAGGACCGGGTCGTGCGGCCGGTCGGTGACGCGGCGGGGAGGGTGACCGACGGCCTCGGAGCTGTCGCGCGGACGGAGGTGCCGCCCTTGGAGGCGTTGCCGCCGCTTCCTTCCTCGCCCTCGCCGACCCCGCCCTCGCTGCCGTCGTCGCCTCCGCTGTCGATGCTGCCGGACCCGTCCGGCCTGACCGACGTTCCCGGTCGGTCGACGCCGGTCGTCCCGGTCCCGTGGCCCGGGCCTCCGACCACGGCGCCGGACACCTCCGACACCTCCGACACTTCCGACGCCGCCGACGAGGCAGCCACCATCGGCGTCCGGGCCTCCGGCGGTGCCGGAGTCGCGGCGTACGCCGCGTACGGACCGACCGCCGTCGGCGGCGGGGCGCCCGGCGAGACGCACGTCGACGCCGACCGCGCCGTGCCCGCGCCCACCGAGCACACGCCCGCCCACGGGGCACCCGCCGGCGACCCCGACGGCAGGCTGGGCGCCGGGGCCGGTGCCGACCACGGCACCCCGCGTCACGGTGACGCACACGCGGTCACCCCGCATCACCGGATCCCGTTCCGACTCGTACCCGGCGCGCTCGTGCGCGTCGACGCGGCCGAGACGCGGGACCGGTACCGGGACATTCCCGTCTCTCCCGCCTAGAGCAGGGGCTTCCCCCGCCGCAGACCCGCCGCGCGGGGGCGGAGAGGTCTGCCCACCGTCCGGATGCTTCGCATTCTCCCGGGCGGTTGCCGCCGGCGCCGCATCACCCGGCCCGGCATCCGGAAATGTTCCCAAGCTCTTCGAAGGACCCTGACGCACCCATGAACACGAACATCCGCCGTTCCATAGTCATCGCCGCCGGCGTCACCGGCGCCTGGGCCCTGGGCTCCGCCGTGGCCAGTGCCGACGAGCTGCCGTCCGCCTCCGTGTCCGTCCCGGACGCCGTGACGGACACGGCTGTCGTGACGGACACGGCCGCCGAGGCCACCGAGGACGCCCCCGAAGCCGCGACCGACAACGCGACGGACGTCGTAGCGGCCACCGCCGACCAGACCGACGCCGTCACCGACGGCCGCACCGACGCCGACGCCGACGCCACCGCGCAGGCCGAGGCCGCCGCCGCCACCACCGACGACGTCGACTACCTCTTCGGCCCCCTCTCCGCCTTCGCGCCCGAGCTGGACCGGGCGCAGGCCGCCGCCCACGAGACGGGCGGCGCCGTCACCCCGCCGGTCGCCGACCGGGCCGTGGCCGGTGCCGTGCCGGTGGCCGAGAGTGTCGTCGCGGACGTGCGGCCGTACGCCACCGGAGTGGCCGGCCAGGTCACCGGCGACACCAGGGACGCCGTACTGCCGCCGGTCGCGAACACCGCCGTGGACGGCGCGGTGCCCGTCGCCGGGCAGGCCGTCCGGGACGCCGGCGGACTCGCGGAAGGTGTCGTGGGCGACGTCCGGCCCTTCGCGGGCGGTGTCGTCGGGGCCGTACCGCCGCTGGCGCACGGTGTGACCGGACAGGCCGGGGCGTTCGCGCACGGCGTCACCGGCGCCGTGCGGCCGGTCGTCGACACCGTGGCCGAGACGGTCCAGCCGGTCGCCGAGGGCATCGGCGGCAGCGCCACGACACTGGCGTACGGCGTCGGTGGCGAGGCGGCCCCGTTCACGCACGGCGTCGCCGGGCAGGCCGCCCCCTTCGCGCAGGACCTGACCGGGACCGTCCGGGACACCCCGCTGGCCGACCACACGGTCACCGGAGCGGAGGAGCTCGCGGAGTCGGTGACCCCGGCCTACGCGACGGACCTCCAGCACAGCGCCTACGGCGCGCTCGGCAACCCCTACGGGGTCTGACGTCCCACCCGCCTGGACATCGGGGATGTCAGGCGGACCACGGGCTTCGCGGAGCGCACGGCCCCGGACGGCCCGGCCGAAAGCCGTCGGCCTCCGTCCGGCCGTAGCCCCGCGGATCGGGTGGCCGGTCCCCATTGGGGTGGGGACCGGCTACCCCGCACCTCGGAGGGGCCGCACCCAGCGGCCCCCGGGGCGTTCCACGGGCCTCACCGGGTCAACCCCAGCCCGGTGAGGCCCCAGCCGGTTCGCGGTCCGGTGAGGCCCCCCGCCCCCGCCTCCTCCGGCCCCCGGAGCCGAAGCCTCCCCGGTTCCCGAAGCGCCCCGCCGAGCACCCCTTCCGCCCCTTCCACCGCCTCCGCCGCCCCTATCCACCGCTCCCTCCGCCACTCCCGTCGCCCCTCACGCCCGGCACGCCGTGCCAGTGAGCGCGGCATCATGTGACAGGCATCACCGCTCAGGTGTGACCCACGATTTAGAGACCCTCCGCAAGCGGCGATAACCTGCGAGACGGACATGCCGCGCGCTCGGACACCGTGTGCGCCCCCCTTGTGACTCACAGCGGACGTCACGTTGCCCTTCGCGGCACGCCCACGCATCCAACGAACCGCGAGATCACTGATAGGGACGGAAGCGCGTGGACCTGTTCGAGTACCAGGCGAGGGACCTCTTCGCCAAGCACGATGTACCGGTGCTGGCCGGTGAAGTCATCGACACGCCTGAGGCGGCGCGCGAGATCACCGAGCGTCTGGGCGGCAAGTCCGTCGTCAAGGCGCAGGTGAAGGTCGGTGGTCGCGGCAAGGCCGGTGGCGTGAAGCTGGCCGCCTCCGCGGACGAGGCCGTCGCCCGGGCGACGGACATCCTCGGGATGGACATCAAGGGCCACACGGTCCACAAGGTGATGATCGCCGAGACCGCCCCGGAGATCGTCGAGGAGTACTACGTCTCCTTCCTCCTCGACCGTGCCAACCGCACCTTCCTCTCCATCGCCTCCGTCGAGGGCGGCGTGGAGATCGAGGAGGTGGCGGCCACCCGTCCGGAGGCCGTCGCCAAGACCCCGATCGACGCGATCGACGGCGTGACGCCCGAGAAGGCGCGCGAGATCGCCGAGGCCGCGAAGTTCCCGGCCGAGGTCGCCGACAAGGTCGCCGACATCCTGGTCAAGCTGTGGGACACCTTCATCAAGGAGGACGCCCTCCTGGTCGAGGTCAACCCGCTGGCCAAGGTCGCGGGCGGCGACGTCATCGCCCTCGACGGCAAGGTGTCGCTCGACGACAACGCCGAGTTCCGTCACCCCGACTTCGAGGCCCTCCACGACAAGGCCGCCGCCAACCCGCTCGAGGCGGCCGCCAAGGAGAAGAACCTCAACTACGTCAAGCTCGACGGTGAGGTCGGCATCATCGGCAACGGCGCGGGTCTCGTCATGAGCACCCTGGACGTCGTCGCCTACGCCGGTGAGAAGCACGGCAACGTCAAGCCCGCCAACTTCCTGGACATCGGCGGCGGTGCCTCCGCCCAGGTCATGGCGAACGGCCTGGAGATCATCCTGGGCGACCCGGACGTCCGCTCCGTGTTCGTCAACGTCTTCGGCGGCATCACCGCCTGTGACGAGGTCGCCAACGGCATCGTCCAGGCGCTGAAGCTCCTGGAGGACCGCGGCGAGAAGGTCGAGAAGCCGCTCGTCGTCCGCCTCGACGGCAACAACGCCGAGCTGGGCCGCAAGATCCTCACCGACGCCAACCACCCGCTGGTGCAGCGCGTCGACACCATGGACGGCGCGGCCGACAAGGCCGCCGAGCTGGCCCACGCCGCCAAGTAAGCACTCAGGACGAGGACACCAACACACCATGGCTATCTGGCTCAACAAGGACAGCAAGGTCATCGTCCAGGGCATGACCGGTGCCACCGGCATGAAGCACACCAAGCTCATGCTGGGTGACGGCACCAACGTCGTGGGCGGCGTCAACCCGCGCAAGGCGGGTCAGTCCGTGGACTTCGACGGCAACGAGGTACCGGTCTTCGGCACCGTCAAGGAGGCCATCGAGAAGACCGGCGCCAACGTCTCCGTCATCTTCGTGCCGGAGAAGTTCACCAAGGACGCCGTCGTCGAGGCCATCGACGCCGAGATCCCGCTGGCCGTCGTGATCACCGAGGGCATCGCCGTGCACGACTCGGCCGCCTTCTGGTCGTACGCCGGCAAGAAGGGCAACAAGACCCGGATCATCGGCCCGAACTGCCCCGGCATCATCACGCCGGGCCAGTCCAACGTCGGCATCATCCCGGGCGACATCACCAAGCCGGGCCGCATCGGCCTGGTCTCGAAGTCCGGCACGCTGACGTACCAGATGATGTACGAGCTGCGTGACATCGGCTTCTCGACCGCCGTCGGCATCGGTGGCGACCCGATCATCGGCACCACGCACATCGACGCGCTCGCCGCGTTCGAGGCCGACCCCGAGACCGACCTGATCGTCATGATCGGCGAGATCGGCGGCGACGCCGAGGAGCGTGCGGCGGAGTACATCTCGAAGAACGTGACCAAGCCGGTCGTCGGCTACGTCGCGGGCTTCACCGCGCCCGAGGGCAAGACCATGGGCCACGCGGGCGCCATCGTCTCCGGTTCGTCCGGCACCGCCCAGGCGAAGAAGGAGGCCCTGGAGGCCGCGGGCGTCAAGGTCGGCAAGACGCCGACCGAGACGGCGAAGCTGGCCCGCGCCATCCTCGCCGGCTGACACCGCCCCGCCGGCTGGCACGGCCTCGTCGGCCGACGAGGCCCTGCCGGTACGCCGAGTGGCCCGCCCCGTGATCACGGGGCGGGCCACTCGGCGTACCGGCGGCGTCACTCGATTCGGGGCGTCAGCCGCTCCGGTCCGTCCTGCAACTGGTCCCGCAGCTTCTGCCGCAGCTCCAGCTCCTCGTCCGACAGCGCCCCCGGTGCCACCTTGGGCGGCACCCCACGCACCGTCTCACCCGGTGAGACGGGCGGCTCGTAGTGCGTCGGCGCGGTGCGCAGGGTCAGGGCCGTGGTCCCGATCAGGGCCGCCGTGAAGGCGATCGCGGCCCGGGTCCAGAACCGCGCCCGCCGTTCGCTGCCCAGCCGCACCGCCGGCGGCCTGGCCGCCCGCAGCCGTTCGGTCGACGCCAGCTCGGCCAGCCGCCGGTGCAGCGCCCGCGGGTCGGCCAGCGCGGGCAGCCGGTCGGCGACGGCCTCGCGGGCGCGCAGCAGCCGGTTCGCCGCGGCCGGGGTGCTCGCCTCGGTCTCCGCGGCCGTCTCGGGCAGGCCCAGGCCCACACCGTCGTGCAGCAGGAGTGTGCGGCGGTGCGGCGGGGGGAGTCTGAGCAGGGCGTTCAGCAGGGTGCGGTCGCCAGGGTCGGCGGGGGGCGGCTCCGGGTGCCGGTGGCGCAGTCGGAACCGCTGCCAGGGCGAGAGCGCGTACTCGTACGCCGCCGCCCGCACCCAGCCCACCGGGTCGCGGTCGCGGGCCACCTCTGGCCAGTGCTCCCAGGCGGCTTGGAAGGCACGTTCCACCGACTCGCGCGCCAGTTCACGGCGGCCGGTCAGCAGGAAGGTCTGCCGTACGAGCGCGGGGGCGCTGAACTCGTACAGCGCGTCGAAGGCCTGAGCGGGTGTCAGCGCGGCGGGCCCGGGCCTCGGCTCGGGCTGCGGTTCCGGTGCCGGTCCCGACTCTGCTGCCGGCTCCCCTTCGGCCAGTGGTCTCGCCGGGAGTACGAGGCTGTCGACGGCCTTCTCGGAGGCCTTCGCCGATCCGGTACCGACGGCCACGACGACGGGTACCGCCCCCGGAGCCGCCCCCGGAGCCGCTGCGGGAACCGCTTCCCGAGCCGCCTCCCGAGCCGCCTCCCGAGCCGCCTCCCGAGCCGCCTCCCGAGCCGCCTCGGGAATCGCATCCGGAACCGCCGGCGCAATCGCACCCGAAACCGCCTCCGGTACGGGTTCCGACGTCGGCCCGGTGGCGGGCGACGGCTGGGCCCGCCGTGCCGCCACCTCCTCGGCCAGGGTGTTCAGCAGCTTCGCGTACGCCTCCCGCTTCCGGCCGCGCGGGGTCGTGCGGCCGCTCTCCCACGCACGGACCGTCTCGCGGGTGACACCCACCCGCTCCGCGAGCTGAGCCTGCGTCAGGGCGGCGGTCTCGCGCAGACGTCGGCGTGCCTTGGGAGGGGGGAGCGGGGATGCGGGGCTCCGGGTCACAGCGCACCCCTTCGTACGAAAAAGTACATAAACATATATTGAGCGACACAGCGGAGCTTCGCCTGTTACGACGGTAAAGCGCGTGTCGTTGGGAGCATGGCGGTCGTGATGCAGACGACCGCTCGCAGAGCCCCGTTGTCCCTGCTGCGCACCCGGTGGCGCGACCGGTCGCCCGGGCTTGCCGCCGGCCTCCTGGGCGGCGCGGTCGCGGCGGGCCTGGGACTGGCCTCGTGTGCCGTGCTCGTGACGGTGCTTTGGATCAGCTCGCCGTACCCCGACAACGGACCCGGCGGCGCGCTGCACGTCGCCGCGTCGCTGTGGGTGCTGGCGCACGGGGCGGAACTGGTCCGTGCCGACACGCTCTCCGGTGCCCCCGCGCCCGTGGGCGTCACTCCGTTGCTGCTGCTCCTGCTGCCGGTGTGGCTGCTGCACCGGGCGGCCCGGGACGCCACCGACCCCGGCGACGGCGTGGGGGTGGCCGTGGGCGCCGGTGCGAAGGCGGGGGTCGGTGTGCGCCTGGGCGGGGGCGGGATCCTCCCGGACGCCGGACCACCGCCCGTCTCCGCGCGCAACGCCTGGGCGGGGGTCGTGTTCGGCTACCTCGCCATCGCCACGCCCGTCGTGCTGTACGCGGCGGGCGGTGCGCTGCGGCCCTCCGGGTGGGCGGCACTGTGCCTGCCGCTGGTGACCATGGGCGCGGCGGGCGCGGGCGTGTGGACGGCGTTCGGCCGGCCGGGCGGGCCGGTGGGGCGGGTGCTGCGCGTGCTGCCCCGCGACCTGCGGGAGCTGTTGGTGGAACCGGACGCGCGCCTGGGCGCCGCCACGCGCGCCGCGGGCGCCGGTGCGGCGGCGCTCGTCGGCGGCGGTGCGCTGCTGCTTGCGGTGTCGCTGGTGTGGCACGGCCCCGCCGCGCGGGAGGCGTTCGGGCAGCTGACCGAGGGCTGGTCGGGGCGGTTCGCCGTGCTGCTGCTCTGTCTGACGCTGGTGCCCAACGCGGCGGTGTGGGCGGCGGCGTACGCCCTCGGACCGGGATTCGTGCTCGGTGCCGGCCATGTCGTGGACCCCTTCTCCTCCGCCCCCGCACCGCTGCTGCCGCCGTTTCCGCTGCTGGCGGCCGTGCCGGACGCGGGCCCGGGCACGCCTGTGCACTGGGCGGCCGGGGCGGTGCCGCTGGTGACGGGGGTGGTGGTGGGGTGGTTCACGGCACGGGCGGCCACGGCGGGTGTGGTCACGAGGGATGCGGCCACGGCGGGTACCGGTACGGGGGCGGGCACGGGTGCGAGGTCGGGCGTGGGCGTGGGCGCGGGTGGGGCTGCGGTGGGGCCGCGTGCGGAGGTGGTGCCCGGTGGTGACGAGGCCGCCGGGATGTGGTCATGGCGGCGGACCGTCGCCGCCGCGGTACTGGCCGCCGGGCTGTGCGCGGTCCTCGTCGCCGTGCTGGCCGCGCTGGCGGGCGGTCCGCTCGGGGATGGCGCCCTCGCCAGGTTCGGGCCGGTGTGGTGGCAGGCCGGGGGCGCGACGCTGGTGTGGGTCGGGGTGGTGGCGCTGCCGGTGGCGGTGCTGGTGAGGGCCTGGCGGGGCAGGCGTTGGAGTCGCAGCGCGTCGAGGGCGGAGGCACCGGCTCCGGAGCCTGTGGTGGAGGGCGGGGAGGCGGATGGCACCGCTGGACGTCGGTGGGGGCGGGTGCCGCTGCTCTCGGTGGGGCGGTGGCGGGGGCGCGGGGACGCGGACGGCGATGGTGGTGGTGCCGAGGCACCGTACGATCTGCTGCCGGTCGACGCCCCCGGGGAGGCGCCGCGCACGCCTTGAGCCGCGCACGCTCGCGGACGCCCTGAGTCGCGCACGCCTTGGACTGCGTACGCCCTGAGTCGCGCACGCCTTGGACTGCGTACGCCCTGAGTCGCGCACGCCTTGGACCGCGGACGCCCTGAGTCGCGCACGCCTTGGACCGCGTACGCCGTGAGCCGCGCACGCCGGCTGTGGCGGGCCGGGGCCCCTTCGCCCGAAGCTGCTTGCGCGCCCTCGCCGCCCTCGCCGCCCTTGCCCTTTCCGTCCCCCGGGGCCGCGCCCCCGGATCCCGCTTCGGCCCCGAGCAGGCCTCGGCCTCCAGCGCCGGGCGGGTTGAGACGGCCGCGCCCGGCCTCGGGAAGCCGGTGTGTCAGTCCTCCGAGCCCAGCAGATCCCGGAGCTGCTCCGGGAGGTGGGTCTCGCAGTTCTGCTCCGCCGCGTTGGTCAGGGCGTCGTTCCGGCAGGTGTAGTAGTCGCTGTAGACCAGCTGGGCGCCGAAGGACGCGGCGACCAGGACGATGGCCAGGGAGGACGTGACCAGGCCGCTGATCGCGGCGGTTCGCTGCGGGCGGCCGGTCTGCTCGGCGGGCGGGGCCGGGGTGTCCGGATCCGAGGCGGCGCGGGGCTTGGCGCGCAGCGCGCTGATGCCCCAGTACAGGGCCAGGGCGCCGAGCAGCAGCGCCACGTACGGCCAGGTGAAGAGCGCGAAGAAGAGGGCCCACATGCCGCACAGCAGGGCATAGCGGGCGCGTCGCTGGGCTGGATCCGTCGGGTCCCAGCGCGGCCCCGTGCCGCCGCCCGACCCCTCGGGGCCGGAACCGGAACCGGAACCGCCGGGCCGCTCGCCGAAACCGCCGGGGGAGCGGCCCGGCTGCCGGTCGCTCCACTGCCGGCCCCACGGCGAACGCCCGCCGTCGCCCCGGGAGTCGCCGCCGTCGCCCGACGGGTGCCGCGGCTGCCAGGGACGGTCCGGCGTGCCCTCCGGGGGCGGTGCGAACGGATTGTCCTTCCCGTCGTCCTTCTCGGTGGCGCCGTCCCGCTCGCCGCCGTCCGTCCGGTCCGACGGGGTGTCGGGCGGTGAAGAGGGGCGCTCCCGCAGCAACACGGTGCTGCGCTCCCCTGGCTGCGCCGACTGCTGGGGGAGCGTGAGCAGTCGCAGGCTGCGGTCCGGCATCAAGTGAGCGTCTTCCCCTTGGCGACAATGAACGGGCGATCTGGTGAAACGGTCGATCTGGTGGAACGGTCGATCCGGTGGAACGGGCGTACCGGTCGGCACGACTGGTGAACGCGTGGCGCGCGGGCGGCGTTCCCGGTCCGGCTCCACGCAGACGCTACCTCCCGGCCACGCCCCCGTCCCGAGGGGGCCGCCCGGTGTGCCGGTATCGTTGCTGACGGTCGGCCGCTTCGTAGACTTCCCCGTATCCCGGGGCGCGAAGCATTCGTATGACTGCACAAACAGACGAACGTACAAAACATACGGCTGTGAAGAGCGACTGCCGTACGAATCCGACCCGCACAGACCCGCTCCCCCGAGAAAGGCCCCCACCGTGGCCGCCAAGCCCGTGGCCCAGCGAGCCAAGCGCCTAGTGGTGCTGGTCTCCGGATCCGGCACGAACCTGCAGGCGCTCCTCGACGAGATCGCCGCCACCGGCGTCGAGGCCTACGGAGCCGAGGTCGTGGCCGTCGGCGCCGACCGCGAGGGCATCGAGGGGCTGGCCCGTGCCGAGCGTGCCGGACTGCCGACGTTCGTGCGGAAGGTCAAGGACTACGGGACCCGCGACGAGTGGGACGCGGCGCTCGCCGGGGCCGTCGCCGCCCACGAGCCGGACCTCGTCGTCTCGGCCGGGTTCATGAAGATCGTGGGCAAGGAGTTCCTGGCCCGCTTCGGGGGGCGGTTCGTCAACACCCACCCCGCCCTCCTCCCCAGTTTCCCGGGGGCCCACGGTGTGCGGGACGCGCTCGCGTACGGCGCCAGGGTCACCGGATGCACCGTCCACTTCGTCGACGACGGCGTCGACACCGGACCGATCATCGCGCAGGGCGTGGTGGAGATCCGTGACGAGGACGACGAGAGCGCTCTGCACGAGCGCATCAAGGAAGTCGAGCGAAGGCTGCTCGTCGATGTCGTGGGGCGGCTCGCCCGCAACGGCTATCGCATTGAGGGACGAAAGGTAGTTATCCAGTGACCGCCACCGCCGAGAGCAACAAGCGGGCCATCCGTCGCGCGCTCGTCAGCGTCTACGACAAGACCGGGCTCGAGGACCTCGCCCGCGGGCTCCACGAGGCGGGCGTCGAACTCGTCTCCACCGGGTCCACGGCCGGCCGCATCTCCGCCGCCGGTGTCCCCGTCACCAAGGTCGAGGAGCTCACCGGCTTCCCCGAGTGCCTGGACGGCCGCGTCAAGACCCTGCACCCGAAGGTGCACGCCGGCATCCTCGCCGACCTGCGTCTGGACAGCCACCGGCAGCAGCTCGGCGAGCTGGGCGTGGAGCCGTTCGACCTGGTCGTGGTCAACCTCTACCCGTTCCGCGAGACCGTCGCCTCGGGCGCCACCCCCGACGAGTGCGTCGAGCAGATCGACATCGGCGGCCCGTCCATGGTCCGCGCCGCCGCCAAGAACCACCCCTCCGTCACGGTCGTCACCAGCCCCGCCCGGTACGCCGACGTGCTCTCCGCGGTGAAGGACGGGGGTTTCGACCTCGCCGCCCGCAAGCGGCTGGCCGCCGAGGCCTTCCAGCACACCGCCGCGTACGACGTGGCCGTCGCCTCCTGGTTCGCCTCCGAGTACGCCCCGGTCGACGAGTCGCGGTTCCCGGACTTCCTGGGCGCCACGTACGAGCGCGCCCACACCCTGCGCTACGGCGAGAACCCGCACCAGCCCGCCGCCCTCTACACCTCCCCCGAGGGCGGCGGCCTCGCGCAGGCCGAGCAGCTGCACGGCAAGGAGATGTCGTACAACAACTACACGGACACGGACGCCGCCCGCCGTGCCGCGTACGACCACGACGAGCCCTGCGTCGCGATCATCAAGCACGCCAACCCGTGCGGCATCGCGGTCGGCGCGGACGTCGCCGAGGCGCACCGCAAGGCGCACGCCTGCGACCCGCTGTCCGCGTTCGGCGGCGTGATCGCGGTCAACCGCCCGGTCAGCAGGGAGATGGCCGAGCAGGTCGCGGAGATCTTCACCGAGGTCGTCGTCGCGCCGGACTACGAGGACGGGGCCCTCGAAGCCCTCACCAAGAAGAAGAACATCCGCGTGCTGCGCGCCCCCGGGGCCCCCGCCGCCCCGGTCGAGGTCAAGCCCATCGACGGCGGCGCCCTCCTCCAGGTCACCGACCGCCTCCAGGCCGACGGCGACGACCCCGCCACCTGGACCCTGGCCACCGGGGAGGCGCTCTCCGAGGCCGACCTGGCCGACCTGGCCTTCGCCTGGAAGGCCTGCCGGGCCGTCAAGTCCAACGCGATCCTCCTCGCCAAGGACGGCGCCTCCGTCGGCGTCGGCATGGGCCAGGTGAACCGCGTCGACTCCGCGAAGCTCGCGGTGGAGCGGGCGGGCGCCGAGCGCGCGCAGGGCGCGTACGCCGCCTCCGACGCCTTCTTCCCCTTCCCGGACGGCCTGGAGATCCTCACCGCGGCCGGTGTGAAGGCCGTGGTCCAGCCGGGCGGTTCGGTCCGCGACGAACTGGTCGTCGAGGCGGCGAAGAAGGCCGGCGTGACGATGTACTTCACGGGGACGCGGCACTTCTTCCACTGACGCGGACGCCCGTGCCCCGGGCCGGTGCCCCGGGCCCGTGCCCCGGGCCGGTGCCCCGGGCCCGTGCCCCGGGCCGGCCCGGGGCACGGGAGGGGTCAGCGTTGACTGACGGTCTTGCTGCGGTGGTAGACGCGTGTCCCGCTCTCGAAGACCTGGACCCCGTCGCCCTGCATGATCTTGTGGAGATGGTAGGCGCCGCCGTCGTGGTACTTGGAGCTGTCGCCTCGGTGGAGCTCAACGAAGCCGAAGGGGCCGCCGCTGCGGTATCTCACGACGGAGCCGCTCCACTGGAGTCGGTCGTCGGCCTTGCTCCAAGTGGCGTCGCCGACCATGCCGTCGTCGTCGAGGCCGTGGCGCTGCTGCCACTTGATGGTGGCCGCCCTGGTCTGCGAACCGAAGTACCCGTCGACGTCCTGGAAGTCGAGCAGGTGCTCGGAGACCAGGATGCTCTGCCAGAGCATGACGATGTCGGTGTTCGAGGACTCCCCGCAGCCGGAGCACAGTGAGTTGCCGAGTTCGTCGAAGTGGTCGCCGAAGTCGTCGGTCAGGGAGCCGGCGCCGTCCACGAACGAGGTGCTGTAGGCGCCGGAGTTACCCGCGTACGCCGCGTGTGCGGGGCTGACGGTCAGCATCATCGACAGTCCTGCGGCGAGAGCCCCGAGACCGAGTCTGCAGCGAGTCCTGCGCATGTGTGTGTCCTCCTGGCATCGAGAGATCAGGTGTGCGGGTTCAGAGGGTGGTCAGGGAGCGGAACTGGATCCGGTAGCCGCGCATCGACTTGACGCCGTCGTACTGGTAGACCTCGTCGAGTCTGTAGGCCCCGCTGTCCGTGTCCTTCGACGTGCTGCCGCGGTTGAAGATCGCCGCACCGGTGTTGTACTTCCCGGTGTAGGACACATCGATCCTGGACAGCCATACGAGCCGGTCGTCGGCCTTGCTCCAGGTGTTGTCGCCGACCTTCCCGTCCGCGCTCAGGCCGTAGCGCTGCTGCCACTTGATGGTGGCGTTCCTCGTCGTGGGGCCGAACTGGCCGTCGATGTCACTGAGATCGAGCAGGTCCTCGGCCGCGAGGATGCTCTGCCAGAGGACGACGATGTCGGTGTTCGAGGATTCTCCGCAGCCGTAGCAGAGAGAGTTGCCGAGTTCGTCGAAGTGGTCGCCGAAGTCGTCGGTGAGAGAGCCGGCGCCGTCCGCGAACGAGGTGCTGTACGCCCCGGAGTTCTGTGAGTACGCGGCATGCGCGGGACCGATGGTGAGCACCGTGGCCAGTCCCGAGGCCAGGGCGGCGAGGCCGATCTTCCATTGCTTCTTCAACGTGAGTTCCCTTCCGGCGGAGGTCGTGTGCTCAATGTGCGGGATGTGCGGGAGCCGGAGTACCTGCAAAGTTCCAGGGCGCGCCGTGCGGAGCTGGTCGGCCGGTGCACACAGCAGGCGACTGGACCGGGCCCCTCGTCACTCTTCGCGGACGGGGCCTGGGCCCTGTTCGTCGGTGGGCTCAGCCTCGGGCGGACCAGGGTGCGGTGAGGACACCGGCCCCGGCTCCCAGCCGGTCGGACCACTCCTGGAACTTCGGGGCGACGCGCAGCAGCTCGCCGCTGCCCGGCCCGGCAGCCAGGTAGTAGAGGGACTCGTCGACGGAGTCGTCGTCGCCGCCCCAGCGGACCGTTCCGGCGCAGTCCCCGACGATCTCCCGGATCGTTCGGACCTGCTGCGGGAAGTAGCTGCCCCGCGACCTGGCGCCGGGGACGATCCGCAGGGCCGTGCCCGAGGACAGATTGGATGCGGGGCTCGTCAACGGTGTGCGGCCGATTCTGCTCCAGCCCCGCAGATCGCCGGCGCGGAGCTCTTGGACCTCGTAGTGGAAGCGGCGCGCTATGTGCAGCAGAAGCAGTTCCGGCAGCCCGATCCTCACGTCCACGTGGAGTCCGGTTCCCGAGACGGAGCGGGTCAGGACCGTCGAGACGTGGTTGGCCTGGTTCTGGATCTCCCAGCCGTTCTGCGAGAGCGGGCGCCTCGTCGGCCGGGCGTGAGGGGTCGACGCGGTGCGGCCGGCTGCCGTGGCCGCGCCGGTCGGAAGGAGAAGAGCGGATGCTGTCGCGGTACCGACGGCCAGGACGGAACGTCGGTTCAGGTGTGCGCTCATGTCGAAGCCCTTCAGCTCGTCCGGATGGTCCGGTTGTACTGCTCCAGGACCTCGTACAGGCCGATCAGTTCGCGCCCGTATTTCTCGGCTCCGTCGCCCGTGCCGTTGTAGCGGGCGAGGATGGCCTGCGAGTCGCTGACGCTCGTGTCGAGGCCGGGGCGGGCGACGCCGATTTCGGCCGCGTCCCAGAGGGTGACGTAGGCGGCGGTGGTGATGTTGTAAATCGGGTCTTCGTGCAGGCGGGTCCACACGGACGACCTGTCGGCGTCGGTGAGGCGGCTGCCGTTGATGATGCCCTGGTCGATGCAGTAGTTGCGGGCCTTGATGGCCGTCGCGGCGAAGATCTGCCCCCACCCGGTGCTGGAGTCGTCCCGGTCGCCGTTCTCGACCGCGTCGTCGGCGAGCGCGTCCAGGGGGTTCCACTTGCGCAGTTCCCACAGGACGGGAGCCTGCACCAGCGCCTTGCGCAGGCGCAGCACCCTGGCGAGGTCGGTGAACAGCCGGTCCATGCCGATGACGGCATCGAAGGCCTTGGTGGTGGAGATACCGCCGATGGTGGCCCAGTCGTCGTCGTTCCAGTTGTCGCCGCCGGTCTCGGGGACCCCGATCGACACCAGGTAGTCCCGGACGTCTCGCAGGGCGGCGTCGTGGTAGGAGTCGTCGAAGTCGGTGTCGAGGCCGGCGGCGTCCAGAGGCGGGTCGAAGGAGTCCTGCCCCTCGTCGCGGCCGGACACGATGTCGACGTCGATCTCGATCCTGCCGTCGCCGGAGCCGATCCACTTGGTGACGATCTGGTCGAAGGCCCAGTTGCTGGGCAGGGGGTGGCCGAGATTTCCGGAGAACCCGCTGGACATGTCGGACACGAAGCTCGTGACGGCGTATCCCTGGTTGTGGACGCGCTGGCACACGTTGCGGGGACCGTAAATGCCCACGTTGTAGTCGGAGTTCTCGCCGATCGTCCGGAAGATGCCCTTGAAGTGGGGAATGATGTGCTCGGTGACCTCCCAGTCGACGGCGTCGTAGTCGACGGCGAAGTAGATGGTGGTGCCGCCCTTGAAGCCGTAGAACCTCGCCCAGTCGATGGCCGCGAGCGCGGCGTGTACGCCCGCGCCGTAGAAGAAGTCGTCCACGCTGCGGTTCCACGTCTGGTAGATCGGGAAGCAGCGCAGGCCGTTGCGGGCGATGGTGTCCAGTTCTCCCGGCTGGATCTGCTTCTCCGGCACGGAGCTCCCGCCAGGGGTGAGATAGCGGCCGACGATCCTGATGCCCTCGGACTTGAGGGTCGCGGCGCGGGCGTTGGTGATTCTGGTGACGCCGTCGCACGCGCCGCCCTTGCGGTCCTGGTCGCCGTAGGAGACCAGCAGTGATGCCCAGGTCCGGACGTCTCCCCTGCCGGTCTCATCGAGCGCCGCGAACCGCTGGAAGGAGCTGACGGCCTTGGACAGGGTGCTGTCGAAGGCCGCAGTGAACGCGCCGAACCGCTGATTGAAGATCATCGCTGCGGAGAACAGGCGCACCCAGTTCCCCGAGGCCCCGACGGCCAGGACGTGCCGGCTCAGTCCGGCTTTGGTCTTGTCGCCGAACCAGCCGGTCGCGACGTCGTCGGACATGCCCATCTCGTACTGGACGGCAAGGATCATGGACTTGGCGACGTCACGGGAGTAGTGGCCGTCGCACGGCATGACGAAGAAGTCGCGGCGCTTGACGTAGCGGCCGTTGAGCCACCGCTGGATGTCACGGACCGTGTCCGATCCGTTGTTCACCACCACGTAGGCGTCCATCGTCAGCAGCGCCTTGAAGACCTTGGGGACCAGGTCTGATCCGGGGTAGGCGGCGGCGACGCCCATCCGCTGCATCATGAGGGTGACCGAGTCGGCGGTGCGTTCGTCGTAGATCCCGTTGATCCCGCTCCCGTCGTAGCCCTTGGCGTAGAGCGCGGACTGGATGATCATGGTGACGTTGGCGGGGGTGTCGCGCAGGCCGATGCTCGGCCAGGTCGCCTGCAGTGTGGCCAGGGTCTTCGGACCGAAGTTGTCCGACAGATCGGTGATGTCGAGCTCGTACTGGAGGGCGCGGGTCAGGGCGTACATCAGCTGCCAGCCGGTGTTGCCGTCCTCCTCGACCTTCATGCCGATCTTGTCTGTGCCGTAGACGCTGTTCACGAATCTCTGGGCCCTGCGGACCATCTCGTCTGCCACGTGACGTCCCTTTCCGGAGGGGTGGGGGTTCACCGTGGCCGTGATCCGAGTGCGGGGGTACCTCCAAAGTTGTAGGGCGGCCATGGCCGGGCGTCCGTCCCCCGGAGCGCTCTCGACGGTCGGAAGGCTCTCGACCGTCAGGCCTCCCCGTCCTTCCGCAGCGCCCGCCAGGTCCTCGGTCCGACCATCCCGTCCGCGTCCAGTCCCGCCCGCTTCTGGAAGATGACGACCGCGCCGTGGGTCATCGGGCCGAAGTCGCCGTCCACCTCGCCGACCTCCTCGATGCCGTGCAGATGCCTGAGCAGGCACTGCAACTCCCGGACCTGGCTTCCTCCGTCTCCCCGCTTGATGGTGAAGTCCCAGGTGCCGCTGTGGCCCGCCATGTAGCCGGGGCCGTGGACGGCGTCCTCGTAGACCACGGGCTTCTCGCAAGTGGGGGGCGCCGCGGCGGCCGGGGCCGAGTCCCACGGGGTGGTGTAGGCGAGGCTCACCGCGCCCACGATGGCCGCCGCGAGCGCCGCCGCCAGGGCCGGGCGACGCCATCGCCGGGGACGCAGCCTCGGCAGCCGGGCCGAGCGGGAGGTGCCCGCGGCCTCCTCCACCCGGCGCAGCAGCGCGGCGGAGTCGGTGGTGCGTTCCGCGTGGGTCGGGGCCAGGCAGTCCCGCAGGATGTCCCGCCAGACCTCGGGGAGGCCGGGGGACAGGCGCAGTTCCTCACGGCCGCGCGCGTAGCGCATCGCCGCGTCGGAGCGTGCCTCCGAAGTACCGCCGGGCAGTGGGAACTCCCCGGTCAGGACCACGTGCGCGAGGACGCCGAAGGCCCAGACGTCGGCGGAGGGGCGGATCCGCGTCCCGCGCTCGTCGACCTCGGGCCACAGGAGTTCGGGCGGGGTGTAGTCCGGGGTGGCGAAGGCGGGGGTGTAGGCGTGGGTGCCCTCCATCTCCGCGGCGAGGTTGAAGTCGGCGAGCCGGGCCGTACCGTCCGCCATCAGCAGCACATTGGCCGGCTTCAGGTCACCGTGCACCCAGCCCGCGTGGTGCAGTTGGTGCAGTCCCTCGCAGATCTGGGCCAGCAGGGCGGGCCCGGCCTCCGGGGACGGGGTCCGGGCCAGTACGGTGTCCAGGGACCCCTCGGCCCGCTCCAGCACCAGGACGGTGGCGCCGTCCAGCTCCGGATGGTCCGGGTCGTCGACGGTCAGCGTGTCGTACATCCGGATCAGCCGGGGCGAGCGCAGCCGCCGCAGCAACTGCACCTCGCGTTCGGCCAGGTCGCGCAGGTGGTGCAGCTGGCGCGGGGTGCGGGTGCCGGTGGACAGGAACTTCAGCGCCGCCCGGCGCGGCAGCTCACCGCCGTCGGAAACGCGGCCGGCCGTCGCCTCCGGGGCCGGACCGGCCGTCGCCTCGGAGAAGCGGCCGGCCGTCGCGTCGCAGGCGTGGCGGGTCGCGTCGTAGACCGTGGCGAACGCGCCGGACGCGAGCGGCTCGCGCACCTCCCACGGCCCGATCCGGTAGCCCTTCGGCACCGGGACCGCGTACGGCCGCCCGGTCACCGTGCCGCTCCGCTCGGGGCCGGGGCGAGTACGACGAGGTCGTCCTCGCGGACCAGGTCGAAGCGGAGGGCGAGCGAGGCCAGGGACTCCTTCTTGCCGTGGGTGCGCCTGCCCGGCTCGGCCGTGTCCGGGCCGGGTCGCAGCCGCAGCTTGACGGCGAGGTAGTCGATGTTCCAGTAGACGGCGGAGCGGCTGACCTTGGGCCAGCTCGGGCGCAGCCGTTCCACTATCTCCTCGACGGCGGGCAGCGGGGCGCGGGGCTCTCCGCGCAGGCGCCGCTCGCACAGGGCGGCCAGGACCGCGAAGTACCGTTTGGTGCGGTCCAGGGCGAACGCCGGGACGGTGCCGGTCCCCTCCAGCCCGCGGCGCTCGACGCTGCGGAAGGCGTGCCGCGGTGCCCAGACGTCGAAGGTGAGCAGGTCACCCGCGGCGGGCAGGGTCACGCGCGCCAGCTCGAACGGTACGGGCGCCTCCACACGGCCCGGCGCGACCTTGATGTGTTCGCCGGCGCCCTCCGGGTTCTCCACCACGTAGGTCTGGTCCTCGCTGAGGTTGCTCAGCAGCCAGAACGTCCGGTGCGCCGCGATCTCCCCGGCGACCCGGGGCACCCCCGCGTGTGCGATGGCGAGTCCTCCGCCGCTCGGTTCGGCCCTGCCGAACTCGATGCGTTCACCCGGGCTGATCCTCAACTGGTCGGCCACGCTGCCGCACGACGGCGGCACGACGATGACGCTGTACATGGAGTCGTCCCCCTCCCCCGATTGCTCGGGGTCAACCTTCCCCAGTCCAACGAGGAGCAGCGTACGGGAGGCGAGTGAGGGCAACCTAAGCGTTCGGACGCGTCGGCGAGTCGGTGACACCGGATGACGAGGCGGCCCCGTTCCCTCCGCGGAGGGAACGGGGCCGCCTCACGGGCGGGCCCGGGTGAGCGGATCAGCAGGGGCGCAGGTACCAGATCGGGTCCCAGGTCGCCGTGCCGGCCTGGTAGGCGGTGGACGTCCAGCGGACGCTGCGGTCCTGGTTGTAGAACTTGGCGACCGTGCCCCGGGTCTGGTTGTTGGTGAACGGGCCGTCGCCCGTCCAGTTGGAGAGCTTCCACATCTGGCACTTGTAGAAGTCGAACTTGGTGCCGTTGACGATCATGCACAGGTGGCCGTAGTCGCAGGCCAGGTCCTGGGCGCCCTTGGTCCGGGGCGCGTCGGTGACGGTCAGGCCCCGGTACTCGACCGCGTCCGCGGTCACGCGCAGGGGCTGGTGCTGGTCGGCCAGTACCTGGTCGGCCTTCTGCTGGAGGCTGGTCACCCGGGTGCCGCCCGGGGCGTCGCCGGCGGCGGCCGCGACCGTGGAGCCGGCTACCAGGGCCGAGGCAGCGAGGAGCAGCGCGGCGGGCTTGATGATGTTCACTGTCGTTCCCCCATGAACGTCGTTGTCCGTACCGTCGAAGCGGTGTGCTCACACCGTGCCCGCGGCGCCCGCCGAGCGGTACCTCGCAACTCTCAGGGTCACCTTCTCCCCGGCGGCGGGTACGGCTGCCAGGTGAGCATGCCGATGGCCGAGTCGACCGCGCCGCCCGCGGGGGCTACTCCGCCGGCACGGTGGTGGAACGCCACCCCTGGCAGCCACCCCTGACAGGGCAGCGCACGGCCTCCGGCTCTCCCCGTCGGAGAGTGGCACCTCAGAGTTCTCAGGGTCACTTCCTGCCCGGCGGCGTGTACTCCTTGAGGTGGTGAGCGACGCGGTCGGCGTAGTCGCGGTACTTCGGGGGAACCCCGCCCGCGTCGTTCACCTTGTCGTACGACGTCCGGTAGGCCACGGCGATCAGCACCCGGCGGTCGCCCGGCAGGCGGGCGTCGAGGCGCGGGGTGATCCAGCACAGGTAGCGGCCCATCGCCGGGATGGACTCGGCGGGCGGGAACGGGGGCTCGGGGACGGTCTCGCCGGGGGTGCCGTCCTCGTTCATCCACCAGCGCAGGACGCTCGGGGTCCAGCGGGCGATGCCGTACTCGTTCTTCGCGGGGTCGGAGAGGTCCGGGTCGAAGTCGCTCTCCACCTTCAGCAGGGCCGCGATCAGGGGCGGGCTGACCTCCTCGCGGTCGCAGTCGTGCGCCGTCTCGACGATCAGCAGGCGGTAGGCGGCCGGTACGTCCCGGTCGGTGCGCAGTTCGCCGGCGCCGTAGGAGGCGGCGGAGACGGTCGCGGTGCCGCCCGGGCCCCCGCCGGGGGCGGGGCCGGGGCCGTCGTCGCCGGCCCGGGTGCTGACGCCGTAGCCGAGCGCGGCGACGGCCACGGTGGCGGCCACCGCGGCGAGGACCGTCCGCAGGGGACGAGTGCGGCGTGGCAGGGCGGACCGGACCGCCCGCGCCGACCAGACAGACCGGGCGGTACCGCCCGTGGCCGCCGCCACGCGCCGCGACAGGGCGTGCGTGCCGATGCGTTCGGCGTGTGTACGGGTCAGGCACGCGCGCACGATCTCCCGCCACGCCTCGGGCAGCGCGGGCGACAGCCGCAGCTCCTCGGTGCCGCGCGCGTAGGCGGCTCCGGCGTCGCGGCGGGCCGACGGGGTGCCGCCGGGCAGCGGGAAGGACCCGGTGAGGACGAGGTGCGCGAGGACGCCGAAGGCCCAGACGTCGGCGGAGGGGCGGATGCGGCGGCCGCGTTCGCCGATCTCGGACCAGAGCAGCTCGGGCGGGGTGTAGTCCGGCGTGGAGAAGGCCGGGGTGTAGGCGTGGGTGCCTTCCATTTCCGCGGCCATGTTGAAGTCGGCGAGCCGCGCCGAACCGTCCTTCATCAGCAGCACGTTGGCCGGTTTCAGGTCCCCGTGCACCCATCCGGCGCCGTGCAGCTGGGCCAGGCCCTCGCACACCTGGGCGAGCAGCGCGGGTCCGGCGGCCGGGCGCGGCGACGCCGACAGCAGCGCGGACAGGGCCCCCTCCGCCTTCTCCAGTACGAGGACGGTGGCGCCGTCGAGCGAGGGGCGGGCCGGGTCGTCGACGACCAGGGTCTCGTACATCCGCACCAGCCGGGGGCGTCGCAGTCTGCGGTGCAACTCCACCTCGCGCTCGACGAGTTCGCGCAGGTGGGTCAGCTGGCGCGGGGTTCCCGTGCCGGTGGGCAGGAACTTCAGGGCGGCCGTGCGCGGCAGACCGGCGTCGCCGTCGCCGACGCGGCGGGCCTCGTACACGCTGCCGAAGGCGCCCGTCGCGATCGGGTCCCGCACCTCCCAGGCGCCGACCCGGTAGCCCTTGGGCACGGGGACGGCGTACGGCTCGGTCACCGGGGCACCCGGCGCGGCGGTGCCGCGAGGACCGCGAGGTCGTCCTCCCGTACGAGGTCGAAGCGGAGCGCCATGGACACCAGGGACTCCTTCTTGCCGTTGAGCCGCGCGCCCGCCTCCGCCGTCTCCGGGCCCGGCTTCAGCCGCAGCTTCACCGCGAGGTAGTCGATGTTCCACTGGACTGACGTGCGCGACGCGGCCGGCCAGCCGGGGCGCAGCCGCTCGACGACCTGCTCGACGGTCGGCAGCGGCGCGTGCGGGGCCCCGCGCAGGCGGGGTTCGCACAGGGCGGCCAGGACCGCGAAGTACCGTTTGGTGCGGTCGACGGAGAAGGCCGGGGCGGTCGGCTCGCCGTCGGTGCCGTCCTCGGCGCGCAGATAGTCGTGGCGCGGTGCCCACACCTCCACCGGCAGCAGGTCGCCCGCGGCGGGCAGCACGATCCGCGAGAACTCGAACGGCACCGGGGCGTCCAGCCGGCCCGGCGCCACCTTGATGTGCTCGCCGGCGCCCTCCGGGTTCTCCACCACGTAGGTCTGGTGGGCGGAGAGGTTGCTCAGGGCCCAGAAGGTGCCGTGGGCGGTGATCTCGCCGGCTCTGCGGGACACTCCGTCGTGCCCGATCAGCAGGCCGCCCTCGGGCACGGACCGCCCGAAGAGGAGGCGTTCGCCGGGTGCGAGCCGGTACTGGGTGCGGGTGGGTTCGTCCTCCGTGGTCGGCGGAGGTACCACGATGATGCTGTACAAGGTGCGTCTCCCCGTGCCTGACGGCTACCCACGTCAGACTATTGGGACGCACCGGGGCCGTGTCTCCCCTCGTACGGGTGAGACACGGCCCCGTGGCGTGATTGGCGCGAAGTGTGCCGTGGCGGACGCCGGTTCAGTACTGCGGTCGGTTGAACCAGTAACTGCCGTTCTTGTTGGCGCAGAAGACGATGATCAGGATGCCGAGGATCAGGCTGATCAGGGCGAAGATGTTGGCGCCCAGCAGGTTGATCACGCTGGCCAGCGTCACGACCGAGCCGTAGACGATCGCGGAGACGCGCACGCCGCCCCGGCCGGTGGCGAACTTGACACCTGTGAATATCGCCCAGAACGCGAACGCCAGGATGATCACGCCGAGCCCGATCATGAGGCCCGCACCGATGTTCGTGACGGTCTCCGCGTCCTGCGCCGAGACATTGGGGTCGGAGTTGACCTCGTCCTCGATGTAGTCGGCGAACCAGGAGCTGGCCGCGATCATCAGCACGCCGCCGACGGCCTGGCAGGCGCCCAGCACGAACAGCATCACGCGCGCGGCCTTCACCGTGCCGGGCATGGACGTGGGGACGGGCGCGTGGCCGCCGCCGTAGGGCTGGACCGGCGGGGCCGCGGGGTAGCCGTAACCGGGCTGGCCCTGGGGCTGCTGCTGGGGGTAGCCGTAGTTCGGCTGCTGGCCGTGCTGCTGGCCCTGCTGGCCCTGCTGGCCCTGCTGGCCCTGCGGCGGACCGTAGGGGTTGTTCGGGTCGCCGAAACTCATGCGGGACTTCCTCCGTAGCTGTCACGTGCGGGGACGACGCGCGGCTCGGCTCGGAGGAGTTCTGCGTAGCGGTTCGTCCCCCCGGTACGGCCCCGCGGCACTGTGCTACTGCCCAATCGTTCTTGACCTATCTCTTACTTGTCCAGCCCGGCCGCAAGCTGTTGTGCAAGCGCAACAACGCCGATCATGATCCGACACGGTGGGACGCGCCCCGTGACGCCCGGCCGGTGCCCGCCGGGTGCCCGGATGACGGCCGGATTGGAACCGCGGGCCGGTCATCCGCGAGGATGGGGGGCATGACCGCCCAGATTCTCGATGGCAAGGCCACCGCAGCCGCGATCAAGTCCGAACTGACCGCCCGCGTGGCGGCGCTGAAGGAGAAGGGCGTCACGCCCGGCCTCGGCACCGTCCTGGTCGGCGACGACCCCGGCAGCCAGAAGTACGTCGCCGGCAAGCACCGCGACTGCGCCCAGGTCGGCATCGCCTCCATCCAGCGCGAACTTCCGGCCACGGCGACGCAGGAGGAGATCGAGGCGGTCGTCCGCGAACTGAACGACGATCCGGCCTGCACCGGCTACATCGTCCAGCTGCCGCTCCCCAAGGGCATCGACGAGAACCGCATCCTGGAACTGATGGACCCGGACAAGGACGCGGACGGTCTGCACCCGATGAACCTCGGCCGCCTCGTGCTGAACGAGCCGGCCCCGCTGCCCTGCACCCCCAACGGCATCCTCACCCTCCTCCGCCGCTACGGCGTGGAGATCAAGGGCGCCGAGGTCGTGGTCGTCGGCCGCGGTGTCACGATCGGCCGCCCGATGCCGCTGCTGCTCACCCGGCGCAGCGAGAACGCCACCGTGACCCAGTGCCACACCGGCACCCGGGACCTGGCCGCCCACCTCAAGCGCGCGGACATCGTCATCGCCGCGGCCGGCTCCCCGCACCTGGTCCGCCCCGAGGACGTCAAGCCGGGCGCGGCCGTCCTCGACGTCGGCGTCTCGCGCAACGCCGAGGGCAAGATCATGGGCGACGTCCACCCCGGCGTGTCCGAGGTCGCCGCCTGGATCTCCCCGAACCCCGGCGGTGTCGGCCCCATGACCCGGGCCCAGCTGCTCGCCAACGTGGTGGAGGCGGCGGAGCGCAGTGCCGGCTGACGACACCCGCGCCGAACACCCCGAACACCCTGAGCACTCCGAGCACCCCGGGAGCCCGGTGACTTCGGAGAACCAGGGGCGCCTTGGGGGCAAGGGGATCTCGGCTGACAAGGGGGACCACCCGGAGGACCAGGGGATTCCGGAGGGCCAGGCGGACCCGGAGGGCCAGAAGGCTCCCGAGGGCCCGGAGGCTCCGGAGGGTCGGAAGGCTCCCGAGGGTCCGGGGGCTCCGGAGGGTCAGAAGGCTCCCGAGGGCCCGGAGGACATCACCGTCCGGGACCCCGTCAGCGCGCCCGACGCCGAGGGCAGGCCGCGGCGTGTCACCCGCCGGTTCCCGCTCTTCACCCGCGACACCGCGCGTCCCGAGGGCGGTGGCCGGGCCGCGGCCGGCGACGCCCCGGCCCCCGCCCGGCAGTGGCCGATCCTCCTCGTGGCCGGCCTGGTCGGGATCGGCCTGCTGCTGACCGCGCTGGACGTGTTCCGCTACGGGACGCTGCTGGTCGGCGCCGCACTGCTGGTCGGCGCCGCGTTGCGCTGGGTGCTGCCCGACGTCGGCATGCTCGCCGTGCGCTCGCGCTTCACGGACATCACCACCTACGGCGTCCTCGGTCTCTCCATCGCCCTGCTGGCGTTGATGATCCAGCCGAACCCCGTGCTGGAGATCCCCTTCCTGAAGGACACCCTGCACTTCACGGTGAGCTAGCAGCGCCGAATCGTCGTACGGCTCCGGTACGGCGGCCCGTCCTCACCCCCGTGGAAGGACGGGCCGCCGTCGGGACCAACCCTCCTGCACGGCGAACGCCCTGTTCAACGCCTGTCAGGTCGCTGTGGCACGGAAGTGACCGTTCCGGTACTCCGCTACGCGAGCCGTGAAAAACGGGGTTCGGTTACGGGCACGGGAACGCCGGTGGGACACTGGACCACGGGTCGACGGGCGTGCGACGGTGCATGTTCGCGACCCCTGTGCTCCTGTGCGCCCCCACCCCGGGAACTGAGATCCTGACCGGGCGCATCCCTGTGGGTAGCCAGAACGGGGACTTCGCGCGGGACGCCGCTCGAGGACCAAGCGGGGGAACGAACAGCACGTCACCGGGGGGAAGAGGGGGAAGCAATGCCTCGTTGGAAGGCCTTGCCGGATGAACTCGATCCGCAGATCAGAGAGTTCACGAGCCAGCTGCGCCGACTCGTGGACCGCAGCGAGCTGAGCGTCGCGTCGGTGGCCGACGCCACGGGCTACAGCAAGACGTCCTGGGAGCGCTATCTGAACGGCCGGCTGCTGGCGCCGAAGGGTGCCGTCGTGGCGCTGGCCGAGGTGACGCGGACCAATCCCGTCCACCTGACCACCATGTGGGAGCTGGCCGAGCGGGCCTGGAGCCGCTCGGAGATGCGTCATGACATGACCATGGAGGCCATTCGGATCTCCCAGGCGCGTGCCGCTCTCGGCGAGCTGGGCACCCCCGCGGCCACGTCGGGCAACGGCGGCAGGAACGGCAAGGGGAGCCGGACCGGCCGCCACGGCGGCGGTGCCACGGCCAGGCCCGGGATCGCCGGGCCGGCGGGTGTGGCGCCCACCTTCCCGCCGACGGTCCCCGCGCAGCCGACGGCCGCCGACAGCCCCGACTCGGCCGTCGGCACGGTCCGGGGCGGCGGTGCGCCGGGCCCCGCTCCCTCCGTCCCCTCGTCCGGTGGCGCGTCCGACGGCAACTCGTGGGGCATGGCCGGATACCGGGGACCGGCGCCGACCGGTGACCGTACGGGGCGCTCCGTGCCCCGGGCCGGCTCGGGGGAGACCGCGCGGGGGCCGGCGACGCCGCCCGCCGCGCCCGACGGCCTCGGGCCCTCGGGCGCTCCGGCACCCTCGGGCTCCTACGGCGAGCCTCCGCACGGCGGCTTCCCCGCGGAGGGCCGGCCCTCCGGGGGCGGCGGCAAGCGGATGACGACGTTCGTCGCGGGCGTCGTCGGCGTGCTCGTCGTGATCGCGGGCGCCTTCTTCCTCCTGAACGACGGCGACAAGGAGAACGAGGGCGCCAAACCGTCCCCGTCGCCCACCGTCAGCTCCGGCCCCGGGCTGCCGCCCGGTGTGAAGTGCAGCGGCGACGCCTGCACCGGCAAGGACCCGGAGATCATGGGCTGCGGCGGCGACCTGGTGACCACCGCCGCCACCGCCACCGTCGGCACGGCCGCCGTCGAGGTCCGCTACAGCAAGACCTGCGGCGCCGCGTGGGCCCGCGTCACCCAGGCCGCGCAGGGCGACGAGGTGCAGGTGAGCGCGAGCGGCGAGAACCAGCAGACGGACACGGTCACCGGGGCCGCCGACACCGTCGCGTACACCCCGATGGTGGCGGTGAAGTCCGCGGCCGACGCCAAGGCGTGCGTGACGCTGGCGGCGGGCCGGAAGGGCTGCACGGAGTAGCCGCCGCGCGGGGCGTGAGCGCGGGCGTGGCCGTACGGGGAAGAAAAGTCACCCGGGGCGGGCATGGCTCGCGGTGACAGGGGCACGCGAGAAGTACCCCCACGGGAGTCCGGCAACGGTATCCCCGAACGGCGGTCGCCTTCGTCCCCCCTCTCCCGGACAGGCGGCCGCCTCTTCACGACCCCGTTTCCGCGCGGTTTCCGCGCGCCCGTCCGCGCCTGCGGGTGACCCGGCGCCGGCCCTGTGGGCCGGGCCACACCGACCCGGACGTGCCGGGCACCGGAGGCGCGATAGCCTGACGGCTGGATCGATCTCTTGATACCAAGAGATCGATCAAACGCCCGGGGCAGGGACGCCCCACCGCCAGCTGTCATACGGAGAACGCCATGACCCGCACTCCCGTGAACGTCACCGTCACCGGCGCGGCCGGCCAGATCGGTTACGCCCTGCTCTTCCGCATCGCCTCCGGCCAGCTGCTCGGCGCGGACGTGCCGGTCAAGCTGCGCCTCCTCGAGATCACCCCGGCCCTCAACGCCGCCGCGGGCACCGCGATGGAGCTGGACGACTGCGCGTTCCCGCTCCTCCAGGGCATCGAGATCACCGACGACCCGAACGTCGCCTTCGACGGCGCCAACGTCGCCCTCCTCGTCGGCGCCCGCCCCCGTACCAAGGGCATGGAGCGCGGCGACCTCCTGGAGGCCAACGGCGGCATCTTCAAGCCGCAGGGCAAGGCCATCAACGACCACGCCGCAGACGACATCAAGGTCCTCGTCGTCGGCAACCCGGCCAACACCAACGCCCTGATCGCCCAGGCCGCCGCCCCGGACGTACCGGCCGAGCGCTTCACCGCGATGACCCGCCTGGACCACAACCGCGCGCTGACCCAGCTCGCGAAGAAGACGGGCTCGTCGGTCACCGACATCAAGCGCCTGACCATCTGGGGCAACCACTCCGCCACCCAGTACCCGGACATCTTCAACGCCACGATCGCCGGCAAGAACGCCGCCGAGACCGTGAACGACGAGAAGTGGCTGGCCGACGACTTCATCCCGACCGTCGCCAAGCGCGGCGCCGCCATCATCGAGGCCCGCGGCGCCTCGTCGGCCGCCTCCGCCGCCAACGCCGCCATCGACCACGTCCACACCTGGATCAACGGCACCGCCGACGGCGACTGGGCCTCCATGGGCATCCCGTCGGACGGCTCCTACGGCGTCCCGGAGGGCCTGATCTCCTCCTTCCCGGTCACCTGCGAGGACGGCAAGTACGAGATCGTCCAGGGCCTGGAGATCAACGACTTCTCCCGCGCCCGCATCGACGCCTCCGTCAAGGAGCTGTCGGACGAGCGCGAGGCGGTCCGCGGTCTCGGCCTCCTCTGAGCCCCCCCGCCCGTCACGGGCCCCGTTCCGGTGCCGGCCGGGACGGGGCCCGTGCCCGTTCTCAGGCTCCCGGCAGCCGTTTCTCGAACCAGTGCCCGGCGTAGACGTGGTCGGAGTACGCCGGGATCTCCCGGTAGCCGGCCGCCTCGTACATCGCCCGCGCCTCGGTGAGCACGGGGTGCGTGTCGAGCCGTACGACGCCCAGACCGCGGGCGGCGGCCTCGCCCTCCAGCGCGTCGAGCAGGCGCCGGGCCAGCCCGAGCCGCCGGGCGCCGGGATGCACCCACACGTGCTTGATCTCGCCGGCCCCGGATGCCGTCCGCCGCAGCGCCCCGCAGCCGGCCGGCCGCCCCTCCTCGTACGCGACGAGGAACGCCCCGGCGTCCCCCGACACCTCCTCGGGCCCCACGAGGTCGGCGGGGTCGAAGCCCTCGGGGAAGCGCGCGTCCAGGTCGGCGCCGTAGGCGTCCAGGCAGGCGCGGGCGTCCGGGGTGCGGGCGTCGACCGGTGTGACGGTGACGGCGGCCAGCCGCAGCAGGCGCTGGGCGGTGGCCACGGCGTCGGTCAACCGCCGGCGCTGGTCCGGGATGAGCCCTTGGAGCAGCCCGGAGACGAGCCCGTCGGTCCGGCGGTCGTGCTCCGCCACCTCGGCCCGTCCGGCGGGGGTCGGCTCGACCGTACGCAGCCGGCTGTCGCCGGGGTGCACGCCCAGCCGGACCATGCCCTGCGCCCGCAGCGCCTTCACCATCCGGCTCAGGTACCCCGCGTCCAGGCCGAGGCGGACGCGCAGGTCCCGCAGGGACACCCCGGAGCCGCTCTCGGCGATCTCGAAGAGCAGCCGGGCCTCGCCGAGCGGACGGCCCTGGCCGAGACAGCGGTCGTCGAGCACGCCGATGCGGCGCGTGAAGTAGCGGTTGAAGCCGCGCAAGACGGTGGCGTCCTCTGACACTGACCTCATTCCTCTGACTTTAGTCAAAGGAAAACGACGCGCCCATGCACACTTAGTGCCTTTTGCCCCTTTGCTCAGTGATGCGCCGCACTTTCGGACACCGATTCGGCATGCATACGGGGCGGTTGGGCAGGGGCTCACGGTCCCCGACAGTGACACGCGTGTGACACAGGGGGGTGGATCAGGAACGGAAGGCAATACCGATCATGGCGAACAGCACGGAAACCCCGGCGGAGCGCGCGCACCGGACCATTCACGCGGGAGGCGAGTGGCTGGCGGCGTCCTCCGGCGCCACCCGCGACATCCTCGACCCCGCCGACGCCCTGCCGTTCGCCGTGGTCGCGGAGGGCGACGAGAAGGACACCGACCTCGCGGTGGCCGCCGCCCGGCGCGCCTTCGACACCGGCGAGTGGCCGCACACCCCGGTCGCCGAACGCGCCGCCCTGCTGCGCCGCACAGCCGACCTCCTGGTACGCGACCGCGAGCCGCTCGGCCTGCTGGAGAGCCGCGACGCGGGCAAGACCGTCGAGGAGGGCCGGGTCGACATCGACTGCGTCGCCGACGCCTTCCGCTACTTCGCCGACCTGGTCGCCGGCGAGGCCCCCGGCCGGGTCGTCGACGCGGGGTCGCCCGAGGTCCACAGCGTCGTCGTGCACGAGCCGGTCGGCGTCTGCGCGATGATCACGCCCTGGAACTACCCGCTCCTCCAGGCCAGCTGGAAGATCGCCCCGGCGCTCGCGGCCGGCAACACCTTCGTGATCAAGCCCAGCGAGATCACCCCGATGACCACCGTCGCCCTGATCGGCCTGCTGGCCGAGGCCGGTCTCCCCGCCGGCGTCGCCAACGTCGTCACCGGCCCCGGCCACACCGTCGGCGCCCGGCTCGCCGAGCACCCCGACGTCGACCTGGTCTCCTTCACCGGCGGCCTGATCAGCGGCACCAAGGTCGCCCAGGCCGCCGCCGTCACCGTGAAGAAGGTCGCCCTCGAACTCGGCGGCAAGAACCCCAACGTGGTCTTCGCCGACGCCTGCGAGACCGAGGAGGGCTTCGACACCGCCGTCGACCAGGCCCTCAACGCCGCGTTCATCCACAGCGGCCAGGTCTGCTCGGCCGGCGGCCGCCTCATCGTCGAGGAGTCGGTCCGCGAACGCTTCGTCGCCGAACTCGCCCGCCGCGCCGCGAAGATCCGCCTCGGCCGCGGTACCGAGGACGGCGTCGAGTGCGGCCCGCTCGTCTCCGAGCAGCAGCGCGCCAAGACCGAGAACTACGTCGCCTCCGCGCTCGCCGAGGGCGCCGAACTGCGCTGCGGCGGCAAGCGCCCCGAGCCGTCCCCCCAGCGGCCCGCCGAGGGCTACTTCTACGAGCCCACCGTCCTCGACCACTGCCACCGGGAGATGAAGGTCGTACGGGAGGAGGTCTTCGGACCGGTGCTCACCGTCGAGACCTTCCGTACCGAGGACGAGGCCGTAGCCCTCGCCAACGACACCGAGTACGGTCTGGCCGGTGCCGTCTGGACCGCCGACGCCGGACGGGCCCGCCGGGTCGCGGGCCGGCTCCGCCACGGAACCGTCTGGATCAACGACTTCCACCCCTACCTCCCGCAGGCGGAGTGGGGCGGCTTCGGCAAGAGCGGCGTCGGCCGCGAGCTGGGCCCCGCGGGCCTCGCCGAGTACCGCGAGAGCAAGCACGTCTACCAGAACCTCGCGCCGAAGCCCGTCCGCTGGTTCGCGGGCTGACGCCGCCGCACCCCGCCCACACCCCGTCCGGGCCGCCCGGCTCCCCGTCCGCTCACCCTCTGGAGTACCCCCATGCCCGAGACCTCCCACGTCTACGACTACGTCGTCATAGGCGGCGGCACCGCGGGATCGGTGATCGCCTCCCGCCTCACCGAGAACCCGGACGTCACCGTCGCCGTCATCGAGGGCGGCCCCAGTGACGTCGGCCGCGACGACGTGCTGACCCTGCGCCGCTGGATGGGCCTGCTCGGCGGCGAGCTGGACTACGACTACCCCACCACCGAGCAGCCACGCGGCAATTCGCACATCCGGCACAGCCGCGCCCGGGTGCTCGGCGGCTGCTCCTCCCACAACACCCTCATCGCCTTCAAGCCGCTGCCGTCCGACTGGGACGAGTGGGAGGCGGCCGGCGCCAAGGGCTGGGGCGCGGTGCCGATGGAGGCGTACTACGCGCGACTCAAGAACAACGTCGTCCCGGTCGACGAGAAGGACCGGAACGCCATCGCCCGCGACTTCGTCGACTCCGCGCAGAAGGCCCTGGAGGTGCCCCGCGTCGAGGGCTTCAACAAGAAGCCGTTCACCGAGGGCGTCGGCTTCTTCGACCTCGCCTACCACCCCGAGAACAACAAGCGGTCGTCGGCTTCGGTGGCGTACCTGCACCCGGTGATGGACGAGCGGCCCAACCTCACGATCATGCTGGAGACCTGGGCGTACAAGCTCCGGCTCGACGGCACCCGCGCCGAGGGCGTCCACGTCCGCACCAAGGACGGCGAGGAGATCCTCGTCAAGGCACGCAACGAGGTCGTGCTGTGCGCCGGCGCCGTCGACTCGCCCCGCCTGCTGCTGCACTCCGGCATCGGCCCCCGCGAGGACCTCGAAGCCCTCGGCATACCCGTGGCGCTCGACCTGCCCGGTGTCGGCGAGAACCTGCTCGACCACCCCGAGTCGGTGATCGTGTGGGAGACCAACGGCCCCATCCCGGAGAACTCCGCGATGGACTCCGACGCCGGTCTGTTCGTGCGCCGCGACCCCGGACACGCGGGCCCCGACCTGATGTTCCACTTCTACCAGATCCCCTTCACGGACAACCCGGAGCGCCTCGGCTACGAGCGCCCGGAGTTCGGCGTCTCCATGACCCCGAACATCCCCAAGCCGAAGAGCCGCGGCCGCCTCTACCTCACCAGCGCCGACCCCTCCGTGAAGCCCGCCCTGGACTTCCGCTACTTCACCGACGAGGACGACTACGACGGCCGCACCCTCGTCGACGGCATCAAGATCGCGCGTGAGGTCGCCAAGGCCGAGCCGCTGGCCGGGTGGCTCAAGCGCGAGGTGTGCCCCGGTCCGGACGTGACCGGCGACGAGGAGCTGAGCGAGTACGCCCGCAAGGTCGCCCACACCGTCTACCACCCGGCGGGCACCTGCAAGATGGGCGCCGCCACCGACGAGCGGGCCGTCGTCGACCCCGAGCTGCGCGTCCGCGGCCTCGAGGGCATCCGCATCGCCGACGCCTCCGTCTTCCCGACCATGCCCGCCGTGAACCCGATGATCGGCGTCCTCATGGTCGGCGAGCGCGCCGTCGAGCTGATCGGCGGTGACGCCCGATGAGCACCTCCACCAACGCCGGTACGCCGCCGGGTACGTCCGAGGCCACCGACACCGCCGCCCCGGTCTTCTCCGTGGACGGCCTGTGGAAGGTCTTCGGCCCCAAGGCCGCCCGCATCCCCGCCGACCCGGAGCTGGCCGCCCTGAGCCCGGCCGAGCTGCGCTCGCGCACCGGCTGCACGGCCGCCGTGGCCGACGTCTCCTTCGACGTGCGCAAGGGCGAGGTCTTCGTCGTCATGGGCCTGTCCGGCTCCGGCAAGTCCACCCTCGTACGCTGCCTGACCCGGCTGATCGAGCCGACCGCGGGCTCCATCGCCATCGACGGCGAGGACGTCCGCGCCATGGACAAGTCCCGGCTGCGCGAACTGCGCCGCCACCGCGCCGCGATGGTCTTCCAGCACTTCGGCCTGCTCCCGCACCGCACGGTCCTCGACAACGTGGCCTACGGCCTGGAGATCCAGGGCATGGGCCGCGCCGAGCGCCGCGAGCGTGCCGCCGCCATCGTCGCCAAGGTCGGTCTGGAGGGTCTGGAACACCGCAGGCCCGGCCAGCTCTCCGGCGGTCAGCGCCAGCGCGTCGGCCTCGCCCGCGCACTCGCCGTCGACCCCGAGGTCCTGCTGTTCGACGAGCCGTTCAGCGCGCTCGACCCGCTGATCCGGCGGGACATGCAGGAGGAGGTCGTCCGGCTGCACCGCGAGGAGGGCCGCACCATGGTCTTCATCACCCACGACCTCCAGGAAGCCCTCAAGCTGGGCGACCGCATCGCGCTGATGCGCGACGGCCGGGTCGTGCAGCTCGGCACCCCGGAGGAGATCGTCGGCTCGCCCGCCGACGACTACGTCCGCGAGTTCGTCCGCGACGTCCCGCGCGAGCAGGTCCTCACCGTCCGTACGGCCATGCGCCCCGCGTCCTCGGCCGACGAGGCCGGCACCGGCCCCGCGCTCCGCCCCGAGGCCACGGTGTCGGAGGCCATCGAGGCCGTCGCCCGCGCCGGCTCGCCGGCCCGCGTGATGGACGACGGCCGCTGCCTGGGCGTGGTCGACGCGGACGCCCTGCTCGGCGTCGTCGCCGGGACCGGCGGCGCACGCCGCGAGGCCACGGAACGCCCCGGGGAGGCTGATGCCCCCGGGACGGAACTCGCCAAGGAGGCGGATCAGCGCAAGGAGGCGGTCTGATGGCCACGGTCACCGCCACCGCCGCCCGCCCCGGCGCGCTGCGCCGCCCGGCCGCCCGCAAGCTGCTGGCCCTGGCGGTCGCCGCCGCGATCCTCGTCCCGTTCGCCGTCACCCAGTGGGGCGGCACCACCTGGCCGTCCGCCCTCACCGTCGACGTCTCCGAGCCGCTCGGCAAGGCCAGCGACTGGATCATCGACAACCGCGACAGCCACCCGCTGTTCCTTTACTTCTTCGGCCACGTCAGCAACGTCGTCGTCATCGCCGTACGCGCCGTGTACCTCGCCCTCCTCGCCGTCGGCTGGGCCGGGGTCACCGCGATCGGCGCCCTCGTCGCCTGGCGGGTGGCCGGCGTGCGGCTGGCGCTGGGCACGGCCGCCGCCTTCCTCGCGTGCGGGCTGCTCGGCATGTGGGTGCCGACCATGCAGACCCTCGCCCTGATGGTCGTCGCGGTCCTCGCGTCGGTCGCCGTGGGCGCCCTGCTGGGCCTGGCCGCCGGTCTCTCCGACCGGATGGACCGCGTCCTGCGCCCGGTGCTCGACACCATGCAGGTGCTGCCCGCCTTCGCCTACCTCCTCCCCGTCGTCCTGGTCTTCGGCATCGGCGTCCCCGCCGCCGTCCTGGCCACCGTCGTCTACGCCGCCCCGCCGATGGCCCGGCTCACCGCCCTCGGCCTGCGCGGCGCCGACAAGGAGGTGCTGGAGGCCGTCGAGTCCCTGGGCACCACCGCCCGCCAGCGGCTGCTGACCGCCCGGATCCCGCTCGCCCGCAAGGAGCTCCTGCTCGGCGTCAACCAGACGATCATGATGGCGCTCTCCATGGCCGTCATCGCCTCCGTCATCGGCGCCGGCGGCCTCGGCGACCGCGTGTACCAGGCGCTCGCCTCGGTCGACGTGGGCGCGGCCCTCGCCGCCGGCATCCCGATCGTGCTGCTCGCCGTCGTCCTGGACCGCGTGACCGGCGCGGCGGGGGAGCGGCTCGGCGAGCCCGGGAAGTCCCCGGTGACCTGGCTGTACGCCCTGGCCGCCGCCGTGGCCGTCGCGGTCGCCGGACGGCTCGCCGGCTTCCTCGACTGGCCCGACGCGTGGGAGGTGGACATCGCCGAGCCCGTCAACCGGGCCGTCGACTGGATGACCGCCCACCTGTACTCCGGCGTGCCCGTCGTCGGCGGCACCGCCGACTGGGCCGGGCACTTCACCAGCTGGATCCTCAACCCGCTCCGGGACGGCCTCCAGTGGCTGCCCTGGTGGTCCGTGCTCCTGATCGTCGCCGCCCTGGCCTGGCTGATCGGCACCTGGCGCACCGCGCTCACCGCCGTTCTCGCGATGGCCGCGATCGGCGTGCTCGGCGTGTGGAACCCGTCCCTGGACACGCTCTCGCAGGTCCTCGCCGCCGTCGCCGTGACCCTGGTCATCGGCTTCGCGACGGGCATCGCCGCCGCCCGCAGCGACCGCTTCGAGCGCCTGCTGCGGCCCGTCCTGGACGTCTTCCAGACGATGCCGCAGTTCGTGTACCTCATCCCGGTCGTCGCCCTCTTCGGCGTGGGCCGCGCGCCCGCCGCGGCCGCCGCGGTCGTCTACGCCCTCCCGGCCGTCGTCCGCATCACCACCCAGGGCCTGCGCCAGGTGGACCCGGCCGCCCTGGAGTCGGCCCGCTCGCTCGGCGCCACCAGCGGTCAGCAACTGCGCCAGGTCCAGCTGCCGCTGGCCCGCCGCTCCCTGCTGCTCGCCGTCAACCAGGGCGTCGTCCTGGTCCTCGCCGTCGTCATCATCGGCGGTCTGGTCGGCGGTGGCGCGCTCGGCTACCAGGTCGTCTTCGGCCTGGCCCAGGGCGACCTGGCGACCGGCCTGGTGGCCGGCGCGGCGATCGTCTGCCTCGGCCTGATGCTCGACCGGGTCACCCAGCCGACCGAACGCCGTCCGGAGAAGGGAGCCTGACATGCGGATGCGTACCACCACCGCCATCGCCTCGGTCGCCGCGCTGACGCTGCTGACCGGCTGCGGCGCCGCCGACATGACCAAGCAGGCGTCCCCGTACGCCAACGCCCAGGGCGCCAAGACGGTGACCCTCTCCGTGCAGTCCTGGGTCGGCGCCCAGGCCAACGTGGCCGTCGCCCAGTACCTGCTGGAGCACGAGCTGGGCTACCGCGTCGACACCGTCCAGGTCGACGAGGTCCCCGCCTGGGACGCGCTCAGCCAGGGCCGGGTCGACGCCATCCTGGAGGACTGGGGCCACCCCGAGCAGGAGCAGCGCTACGTCCAGGACAAGGAGACCATCGCCCCCGGCGGCGACCTCGGCGTCACCGGCCACATCGGCTGGTTCGTCCCGACGTACTTCGCGAAGAAGCACCCGGACGTGACGGACTGGAAGAACCTCGACAAGTACGCCGAGCTGATGCGCACCGCGGAGAGCGGCGACAAGGGCCAGCTGATGGACGGCTCCCCGTCCTACGTCACCAACGACAAGGCCCTGGTGAAGAATCTCGGCCTGGACTACAAGGTCGTCTTCGCCGGCTCCGAGGCGGCCCAGATCACCCAGATCCAGCAGTTCGCCAAGGAGAAGAAGCCCTTCCTGACCTACTGGTACACCCCCCAGTGGCTCTTCGAGAAGGTGCCGATGACCGAGGTGAAGCTGCCGCCCTACAAGGAGGGCTGCGACGCCGACCCGGCGAAGGTCGACTGCGCCTACCCGGTCACCGAACTGCAGAAGTACCTCAACGCCGGATTCGCGAAGGACGGCGGCGAGGCGGCGGAGTTCCTCAAGAGGTTCAAGTGGACGACCGAGGACCAGAACCAGGTGTCCCTGATGATCGCCGAGCAGAAGATGCGGCCCGAGGAGGCGGCGAAGAAGTGGGTGGACAGCCACGAGTCCGTCTGGAAGAAGTGGCTGCCCTGACCCTCACCTCGCGAGTCCGGCGGCGATGTCCCGCAGCGCCCGCACCGCGCGCCGCTGGAGACCCGGCCCGAACGTGATCCTGGTGGCCCCGAGTCCGCCGAGTTCGGCGGGCGAGGGGCCCTGGCCGGGCAGCGCGCCGACGTTGACCGGCCCCTGGATCCCGGCCCGCAGCAGCGGCAGTACGCCGACGGGGGCGCCGATCGGGTACACGCAGTCGGCGCCCGCGGCGACGTACAGCGCGGCCCGCTCGATCACCGCGCCCGGGTCGTCGACCCCGCGGACGAACGTGTCGACGCGGGCGTTGACGAACAGCCGGTCCCCGGCCGCCGCCCGCACCCCGGCCAGCCACTCCGCGTGCTCCCGCGGGTCCTTGAGCACCCCGTTCGCGGAGTCCTCCAGGTTGCAGCCCACGGCGCCCGCCTCCAGCAGCCGCTCCACCAGCTCCTTCGGCGCCAGCCCGTACCCGTCCTCGACGTCCGCCGACACGGGCACGTCCACGGCCCGCGCGATCCGGGCGACCGCCGCGAACATCTCCTCTGCCGGGGTCTGCCCGTCCTCGTAGCCGAGACAGGCCGCGACCCCCGCACTGGGCGTCGCGAGCGCCGGGAACCCGGCCTCCGCGAACACGCGGGCGCTCGCCGCGTCCCAGGGGCCGGGCAGGACGAGCGGGTCCTCCGGGGCGCGGCCGTGGTGGAGGGCGCGGAATCGGTCGCTCTTGGTCACCATGCACTGCTCCCCGGAGGAATCCGCCGGCCGACCATCAGCCGGTTCCAGCTGTTGATCGTAGTGATCAGTGCGAGCAGGTGGGCCAGCTGGGCGGCGTCGAAGTGCCGGGCGGCCTCCTCGTACACGTCGTCCGGCACGAAGCCCTCGGTCAGCACCGTGACCGCCTCGGTGAGCGCCAGGGCGGCCCGTTCCCGCGCGTCGAAGACCTCCGCGGCCTCCTCCCAGGAGGCGAGCAGACCGAGCCGCCGTTCGTCCACCCCCTGCTCGCGTGCGATGCCGAGGTGCATGTCCAGGCAGAACGCGCAGTGGTTGAGCTGCGAGGCGCGGATCTGCACCAGCTCCGCGAGGGCCGGGTCGCCCAGGCCCTGTTTGGCGGCGGCGCTCAGGGACCGCAGCGCGGACCGGACGCCGTCGTCCAGGAGCCTGGTACGCACCGTCACCGGTACTGGCCCGGCTGGTAGTGGCCCGGGGTCATCCGGCAGGTCACGCCGAACCGGTTCCAGGCGTTGATCACCGTGATCGCGGCGATCAGCTGGGCCAGCTCCGGCTCCTCGAAGTGCTCGGCGGCCTTCTCGTAGACCGCGTCGGGCACGAAACCGTCGGTCAGGACCGTCACCGCCTCGGTCAGTTCGAGCGCCGCCAGCTCCTTCTCCGTGTAGAAGTGCCGCGACTCCTCCCACGCGTTGAGCTGGACGATCCGTTCCACGCTCTCGCCGGCCGCGAGGGCGTCCTTGGTGTGCATGTCGATGCAGAGAGCGCAGTGGTTGATCTGGGAGGCGCGGATCTTCACCAGTTCGTGGACGGCCGGGTCCAGCCCCCGCCTGGCGGCGGTGTCGAGCCGGATCATCGCCTTGTAGACCTCGGGCGCGTGCTGGGACCAGTTCAGGCGGACGGGCGGTTCGGGGGCGTATCCCGCGGTGTTCGGGTCGTCGGTGTGCGTGGTCATGCCTCGACCCTAGGAAGGAGGCAGCCCAGGGGTATGGTCCATTTCCATGGCGGAATCATGGGCCACTCTGGGCGTCGACCTGCATCTGGAACCCACCGGACCGGGCCTGCGCCGCGGTCTCACCGACGCCCTGCGCGAGGCCGTCCGCACCGGCCGCCTGGCCGCCGGCACCCGGCTGCCCTCCTCCCGCACGCTCGCCGCCGACCTCGGCATCGCCCGCAACACCGTCGCCGACGCCTACGCCGACCTCGTCGCCGAGGGCTGGCTCACCGCGCGCCAGGGCTCGGGCACCCGCGTCGCGGAGCGCGTCGTCGCCCCGTCGGCCGACGCCCCGCCCCGGCGCCCCCGAGAGCGCGCCCGCCCCGCCTACGACCTGCGTCCGGGCACCCCCGACCTGGCCTCCTTCCCGCGCACCGAGTGGCTCAAGGCCGCCCGCCGCGCCGTCACCGCCGCTCCCAACGACGCGTTCGGCTACGGCGACCCCCGCGGCCGGCCCGAGCTGCGCACCGCGCTGGCCGGCTACCTCGCCCGGGCCCGCGGCGTGCGCGCCGGCCCCGGGCACCTGCTGATCTGCGCAGGCGTCGCGCACGGCCTGGTGCTGCTGGCCGCCGTACTGCGGGCACGCGGCGTGCACACCGTGGCCGTCGAGTCGTACGGCCTCCACGTGCACCGCGACCTGCTGGAGGCCGCCGGTCTGCGCACCGTCCCACTGCCCGTCGACGACCGGGGCGCGGACCCGGAGGCGCTCGCGGACGCGGGCGCCGTCCTGCTCACCCCCGCCCACCAGTTCCCGACGGGCGTGCCGCTGCATCCCGACCGCAGGGCGGCCGTCGTGGACTGGGCGCGGCGCACCGGCGGGCTGGTCCTGGAGGACGACTACGACGGCGAGTTCCGCTACGACCGCCAGCCCGTCGGCGCCCTCCAGGGCCTGGCCCCCGACCGCGTCGTCTACCTCGGCACCGCCAGCAAGTCCCTCGCCCCCGGCCTGCGGCTGGCCTGGGCGGTGCTCCCGCCGGGCCTCGCCGACGAGATCGCGACGGCGCGCGGCATCGACACCTGCGGGGTGCTGGAGCAGCTCACGCTGGCCGAGTTCCTCACCTCCGGCGCCTACGACCGCCACGTCCGCTCCGCCCGCCTGCGTTACCGGCGCCGCCGGGACGCCCTGGTCGCCGCGCTCGCCGACCGCGTCCCCGAGGTGCGGATCGCCGGCATCGCGGCCGGCCTGCACGTGGTCCTCGGGCTGCCGCCCGGCACCGAGCGGCAGGTGGTCCGGTCGGCGGCCTGGCAGGGCCTGGGCCTGCACGGCCTGTCCCTCTTCCGCCACCCGCGGGCCGCGACCGGGCCGTTGGACGCGGTGGTCGTCGGCTACGGCACCCCGCCCGACCACGCCTGGGCGGGGGCCCTGGACGCGCTGTGCCGGGCGCTGCCGTAAAGTCCACCCGCGACGGGGCCCGTCACTCGACCGGCCCAACTGCCGTACACGCGCACGGACAACGGGGAGACAAGGAAATGGCGGAGACCCGGCGACGGCTGCGGTCGAGCACCGTGGTGCTCGGTGGCATGGGAGTGCTCGCGGCGGCCCTGAGCGCGTGCGGCTCGGACCCCGACCGCCGCTGCGTGGACCGCGACAGCTACGACTACGTGAACGGCTACAAGGTCGTCGCCGACAAGAACTGCAAGTCGGGCTCGTCCGGCGGTTCGTACGGCAAGGGCGGCAAGGGCGGCAAGAAGAGGTCCGGCTCTTCGAGGGTGTCCGACGCCGACTGGTACTACGACGCCGACGTCAGCAACGGCCGGGCCGACTACGGCACCTTCAGCCGTGACGAGGCCGTCGACCGCGGCGGCTTCGGCTGCTCCGGCTCCGGCAGCGGCGGCGGCTGAGGCCGGCCGTGGACCGCCGCACGACCGAGCCCCGCCCCGGCTGGCAGCAGACCGTGGAGGAGCAGGGCTGCATCTACCCCCTGACCCGCTACCCCGACGACTCCCTGCGCCCCTACTGGGACGAGAGCGCCTACTACGTCTTCTCCCTGCCCGAGGTCGAGGCGCTGGAGGAGGCCGTCGAGGAACTGCACCGCATGTGCCTGGCGGCGGCCGGGCACATCGTCACCGCCGGCCGCTTCGCCGAGCTCGGCATCACCGACCCGCGGGTGGTCCGGGCGGTCACCGAGGCCTGGCACCGCCGCGCCGAACTCCCCTCCGTCTACGCCCGCTTCGACCTGCGCTACGACGGCACGGGACCCGCCAAGCTCCTGGAGTACAACGCGGACACCCCGACCTCCCTCGTCGAGGCCGCGTCCCCGCAGTGGTTCTGGATGGAGGAGAGCTTCCCCGGCGCCGACCAGTGGAACAGCCTCCACGAGCGTCTCGTCGACGCCTGGAGGAAGCAGGCCGCCCTCCTCCCGCCCGGCAGCCCGCTGTACTTCGCGAACTCCGAGGCCGACGAGCTGGGCGAGGACCTGATGACGGTCGCCTACCTCAAGGAGACCGCCGAACAGGCCGGCCTGGAGACCGAGTGGATCTCCATGGAGGAGATCGGCTGGGACCGCCTCTCCGGCCGCTTCGTCGACGGCAGGCTCCGCTTCATCCGCAGCATCTTCAAGCTCTACCCCTGGGAGTGGCTGACCACCGACCGCTTCGCCGGCCACGTCCTGGACACCCTCGACAACGGCGGCGGCACCGGCACCACCCTGTGGATCGAGCCCGCCTGGAAGATGCTGCTCAGCAACAAGGCCCTGCTGGCGATCCTCTGGGAGCTGTACCCCGGCCATCCGAACCTGCTGCCGGCCTACCTGGACGGCCCGCGCGACATGGCCCGTACCACCGGCTACGTCGCCAAGCCCCTGCTGGGCCGCGAGGGTGCCGGCGTCACGGTCCACCGCCCCGGCACGGACGCGCCCCCGCGCACCGAACCGTGCTGCTACCAGGAGCTGGCCCCGCTGCCGGACTTCGACGGCAACCGCGTCGTCCTGGGCGCGTGGGTGGTCGAGAACGAGTCGGCGGGACTGGGCATCAGGGAGTCGAGCGGCCTGGTGACGGACGAGTACGCGAGATTCCTGCCCCACGTGATCCTCTAGAGACGACCACACGGACGCTCCCGCATCGCGGACACCGACGGCACCGGCGAAGCGCACCCGGTAGGCTGAATCCGGGCCGTGACTGGCGCGCTGGGATGGGACCAACCATCGGGGAGCGGCCCGAGCAACGAGAGCCGTGCGCCTGGGCCGTCCGTACCGTGAACGCTGACCGTCAACGTCCGGAGGCCCCCGTGCCCGCAGAAATCTCCCCCGAGTCCACCGCCTACCGAGCCGCCCTCGACGTCATCCGCGCCGTCGAGCCGCGTGTCGCCGACGCCATCGGCCAGGAGGTCGCCGACCAGCGCGAGATGCTCAAGCTGATCGCCTCCGAGAACTACGCCTCGCCGGCCACGCTCCTGACCATGGGCAACTGGTTCAGCGACAAGTACGCCGAGGGCACCATCGGCCGCCGCTTCTACGCCGGCTGCCGCAACGTGGACACCGTCGAGTCGCTGGCCGCCGAGCACGCGCGCGAACTCTTCGGCGCCCGTCACGCCTACGTCCAGCCGCACTCCGGCATCGACGCCAACCTGGTCGCCTTCTGGGCCGTCCTCGGCGCCCGCGTCGAGGTGCCGTTCCTGGAGAAGGCCGGCGCCCGCCAGGTCAACGACCTCACCGACGCCGACTGGGCCGAGCTGCGCCAGGCCTTCGGCAACCAGCGGATGCTCGGCATGTCCCTGGACGCCGGCGGCCACCTCACCCACGGCTTCCGCCCGAACATCAGCGGCAAGATGTTCGACCAGCGCTCCTACGGCACCGACCCGGCCACCGGCCTGATCGACTACGAGGCCCTGCGCGCCTCCGCCCGCGAGTTCAAGCCACTGATCATCGTCGCGGGCTACTCCGCGTACCCGCGCCTGGTGAACTTCCGGATCATGCGTGAGATCGCCGACGAGGTCGGCGCGACCCTGATGGTCGACATGGCGCACTTCGCGGGCCTCGTCGCCGGCAAGGTGCTCACCGGCGACTTCGATCCCGTCCCGCACGCCCAGATCGTGACGACCACCACCCACAAGTCGCTGCGCGGCCCGCGCGGCGGCATGGTCCTGTGCGACGACTCCCTCAAGGACCAGGTCGACCGCGGCTGCCCGATGGTCCTCGGCGGCCCGCTCCCGCACGTCATGGCCGCCAAGGCCGTCGCCCTCGCCGAGGCCCGGCAGCCCGCCTTCCAGGACTACGCCCAGCGCATCGTCGACAACGCCCGCGCCCTCGCCGAGGGCCTGACGCGGCGCGGCGCCACCCTGGTGACCGGCGGCACGGACAACCACCTGAACCTGATCGACGTGGCGTCCTCCTACGGCCTCACCGGCCGCCAGGCCGAGGCCGCCCTCCTCGACTCCGGCATCGTCACCAACCGCAACGCCATCCCGGCCGACCCGAACGGCGCCTGGTACACCTCCGGCATCCGCATCGGCACCCCGGCGCTCACCACGCGCGGCCTGGGCACGGCGGAGATGGACGAGGTGGCGGGCCTCATCGACCGCGTCCTGACCACCACCGAGCCGGGCACCACCAAGTCGGGCGCCCCCTCGAAGGCCGCCCACGTCCTCGACGCCAAGATCGCGGACGAGGTCTCCCGCCGCGCGACGGACCTGGTGGCGGGCTTCCCGCTGTACCCGGAGATCGACCTCGGCTGACAGCTGCCGACCAGGGGAACGACCCTGCGGTGGAACCTGAGACAATGATGCGCATGGCCTCTGACCGACCCCGCGTGCTCTCCGGAATCCAGCCCACCGCAGGCTCGTTCCACCTCGGCAACTACCTGGGCGCCGTCCGCCAGTGGGTGGCCCTGCAGGAGACCCACGACGCGTTCTACATGGTCGTCGACCTGCACGCGATCACGGTTCCGCAGGACCCGAAGGAGCTGCGCGCCAACACCCGGCTCGCCACCGCCCAGCTGCTGGCCGCCGGGCTGGACCCGGACCGCTGCACGCTCTTCGTCCAGAGCCACGTCCCCGAGCACGCCCAGCTGGCCTGGGTCATGAACTGCCTCACCGGCTTCGGCGAGGCCTCCCGCATGACCCAGTTCAAGGACAAGTCCGCGAAGCAGGGCGCCGACCGCGCCTCCGTCGGCCTGTTCACCTACCCGGTACTCCAGGTCGCGGACATCCTGCTCTACCAGGCCGACGAGGTCCCCGTCGGCGAGGACCAGCGCCAGCACATCGAGCTGACCCGCGACCTGGCCGAGCGCTTCAACGGCCGCTTCGGCGAGGCCTTCACCGTCCCCTCCGCGTACATCCTCAAGGAGACGGGCAAGATCTACGACCTCCAGGACCCGTCGATCAAGATGAGCAAGTCGGCGTCCACGCCGAAGGGCCTCATCAACCTCCTGGACGAGCCCAAGGCCACCGCCAAGAAGGTCAAGAGCGCCGTCACCGACACGGACACCGTGATCCGCTTCGACCCGGAGAACAAGCCGGGCGTCAGCAACCTCCTCTCCATCTACTCCACCCTCACGGGGGCGGGTGTCGCCGAGCTGGAGGAGAAGTACGCCGGCAAGGGCTACGGGGCGCTCAAGACGGACCTCGCCGAGGTCATGGTCGAGTTCGTGACCCCCTTCCGGGAGCGCACCCAGCAGTACCTGGACGACCCCGAGACGCTGGACTCGATCCTGGCCAAGGGAGCGGAGAAGGCCCGTGCCGTCGCCGCGGAGACCCTCGCCCGGACGTACGACCTGGTGGGCTTCCTGCCCGCCAAGCACTGACCCGCCGCACCGCCCCGACCACCGGCCCAGCACCCGTCGCGCGCCCCGGCACGCCGCCGTAGCGCTGCACATCACTCCGGTTGCGCCTGCCCCGGGCACGGTCGTGGCCGTACAGTCGATACCGGGTGTCCGACAGAACGACACGTAACGACAGGAGACGACGTGGGGACCGTAACGATCGGCGTGTCGATCGCGGTCCCGGAGCCTCACGGCAGCAAGCTCCAGCAGCTGCGCGCGGGCTTCGGCGACGCCGCTGCTCACGGCATCCCCACGCACGTCACCCTGCTGCCGCCGACCGAGGTCGACGGCGCCGCGCTGCCCGCGATCGAGGCACACCTGGCGGAGGTGGCGGCGCGCGGCCGGCCCTTCCCGATGCGGCTGTCCGGCACCGGGACCTTCCGCCCGCTGTCGCCCGTGGTCTTCGTCCAGGTGGTCGAGGGCGCCGCGGCCTGCTCCTGGCTGCAAAAGCGCGTCCGCGACGCCTCCGGGCCGGTCCCCCGCGAACTGCAGTTCCCGTACCATCCGCACGTCACCGTGGCGCACGGCATCGAGGAAGCGGCGATGGACCGCGCCTTCGACGAGCTGTCCGACTACGAGGCCCAGTGGCCCTGCACCGGCTTCGCGCTCTACGAGCAGGGTGCCGACGGGGTGTGGCGCCAGCTGCGCGAGTTCCCCTTCGGCAGCGCCACGGTGCCCCCGCAGGCGGGACGCGTGGAGAGCGGTTCCCTGCCGACGCGGTAGCAGCCCGCACGTCGGGCGCCCGTCAGGCGGTCCGGCTCACACCGGCAGCCGTCGGAACACCCCGCGCGGCAGATGCCGCAGCGCGGACATCAGCACGCGCAGCGCGCCCGGCACCCACACCGTCTCCGAACGCCGCCGCAGCCCCAGCTCGATGGCCGTGGCGACCGCCTCCGGCGTCGTGGCGAGCGGCGCCTCCTCCATCCCGGCGGTCATCCGCGACCGCACGAACCCGGGCCGTACGACCATGACGTGCACGCCCGTGCCGTGCAGCGCGTCGCCGAGGCCCTGCGCGAAGGCGTCCAGGCCGGCCTTGCTGGAGCCGTAGATGAAGTTGGCGCGACGGGCCCGCTCCCCGGCCACGGAGGAGAGCACCACCAGGGAGCCGTGGCCCTGTGCCTGGAGCGCGCGGGCGCTGACCAGCCCGGCCGAGACCGCGCCGGTGTAGTTGGTCTGCGCGACCCGCACGGCGTTGAGCGGCTCGCGCTCGTCGTGCGCCTGGTCGCCCAGGACGCCGAAGGCCAGCAGCACCAGGTCGATGTCGCCCTCGGCGAAGACCTTGCCGAGCACCGCCTCGTGGGACTCGGGGTCGAGCGCGTCGAAGGTGACGGTGCGCACCTCGGCGCCGAGGCCGCGCAACTGCCCGGCCGCCTCGTCCAGGGCGGGGGAGGGGCGGCCGGCCAGCCACACGGTGCGGGTGCGGCGGGCGACCAGACGGCGCGCGGTGGCGAGCGCGATCTCGGACGTACCGCCGAGGACGAGAAGGGACTGGGGGAGGCCGAAGGCGTCCTTCACGACAGCTCCTGGGGTTCGTAGAGGGGTGCGCCCGGGTGTTCCTAGAGGCCGAGGCGCCGGGACAGGTCCGAGACGAACACCCCGCGCGGGTCCAGCTCCGCACGCAGCGCGCGGAAGTCGTCCAGGCGCGGGTACATCGCGGCGAGCAGCTCGGGCCGCAGCCTGGAGTCCTTGGCGAGGTAGACCCGGCCACCTGCCTTCGCGACCTCCTCGTCGAGGTCGTCGAGGAAGACGCCGAGGCCCGGCAGCCCCGCCGGGATGTCCAGGGCGAGGGTCCAGCCGGGCACGGGGAAGGAGAGCCAGCCCGGGTCCGCGTCGCCGAACCGCTTGAGGACGGCCAGGAACGACGGGCAGCGGTGGGCGCAGATGCGCCGCACGATCCGGCGCAGGGCCTCCTCCTGGCCGTGGCCGACGACGAACTGGTACTGCACGAAGCCACCGCGGCCGTAGATCCGGTTCCAGTGCGGGACGCCGTCCAGCGGGTGGAAGAAGGTGGAGATCCGCTGGAGCCGCCCCCGGCTCTCCCGGGGGGCCTTGCGGTACCAGAGTTCGTTGAACAGGCCCACCGTCGTCCGGCTCAGCAGCCCGTCCGGCACGAGGTCGGGGGCGGCCGGGAGGCGGGAGGTGCGGAAGGCCAGCGGTTCCCGACGCGCCCTCGAGCCCCGCGGCAGCGCGTCCAGCGGGGCGTGGTCGCCGCGGGTGAGCACCGCGCGGCCGGTCGCCGCGCCGCGCGCCAGGAGGTCGATCCAGGCGACCGAGTAGCGGTAGCGGTGGTCGGTGGCCGCCAGGCGGGCCATCAGGTCGTCCAGGTCGGTGGCGCGCTCGGTGTCGACCGACATCAGCGCGGTCTCGACCGGCTGGAGCCGCACGGTCGCGGTGAGGATCACACCCGTCAGGCCCATGCCGCCCGCGGTCGCGTCGAACAGCGGCGTGCCCCGGTCCACGGTGCGGACCCGGCCGTCGGCGGTGAGCAGCTCGAACGACAGCACGTGCCGCGCGAAGGACCCCGACACGTGGTGGTTCTTGCCGTGGATGTCCGCGCCGATCGCCCCGCCGACCGTCACGTAGCGGGTGCCGGGCGTCACCGGCACGAACCAGCCGAGCGGCAGCAGCACCTCCATCAGCCGGTGCAGGGAGACCCCCGCGTCGCAGAGCACGGTGCCGCCGTCGGCGTCGATGGCGTGGACGCGGTCCAGTGCCGTCATGTCGAGCACGGCGCCCCCCGCGTTCTGCGCGGCGTCCCCGTACGCCCGCCCCAGGCCCCTCGGGATGCCACCGCGGGCCCCGCAGTCCCGGACGGCGACGGCGGCCTCCTGGTACGTCCGCGGGCGGATCAGCCGGGCGGCGGTGGGCGCGGTGCGGCCCCAGCCGGTGACGGGGCCCCAGTCGGCGTCGGCGTCGGCGTCGGGGCCGCGGTCGGCGTCGGGAACGGTGTCGGCAGACATGGCGGTGACCGTATCGCCCCCAAGTGAACGATTAGTTCCGAAACAGCCTTCCCATCCCCGAAACGGGTGATTAATGGTATGTCGCTCGATATTGCCGGACTTCCCGCGCAGTCGGCGTGAACAGTGAGTCCACATGGACGACCTCGACGACATGGACCACCGGATCGTCACGGTGCTCAGCGCCCGCGGCACGGACCCGCGCGTGGCCGGTGCCGCGCGTGCCCTGTCCTGGGCCGGGGAGCACGGAGCGCTGTGGCTCGCGGCGGGCCTCGCCGGAGCCGCCGTGGACGGCACCCGGCGCGCGGCCTGGCTGCGCGGCACCGCGCTCACCGCGGGCGCCCACCTCGTCAGCATGGGCGTGAAGCGGGTCGTGCGCCGTCCCCGTCCGGCACACGTCGTGCCCCTGGTGCGCACCGCCGGCCGGCACTCGTTCCCCAGCTCCCACGCCACCTCGGCGGCGGCGGCCGCCGTGGCCTTCGGCGCGCTCGGCGTCCACGCCGCCTGGCCGCTCGCCGCCGCGGTGTGCGTCTCCCGGCTGGTCGTCGGCGTCCACTACCCCTCCGACATCGCGGCGGGCGCCGCCCTGGGCGCGCTCACGGCCCGGCTCGGCGCCGACTGGATGCGCGGAGGCACCCGTGACTGACACCGCCGTCCTGCGGCAACGCGCCCCCGAACAGCAGCAGGAACCCGCGCCGCCCCGCCGGGCGGGCATCCCGGCGGGCCTGCTGCGGACCGCACGACCCCGCCAGTGGATCAAGAACGTCCTGGTCGTCGCCGCTCCGGCCGCCGCCGGTGAACTGCTCTCCTGGCACACCCTGAGCCGGCTCGCCCTGGTCTTCGTCCTGTTCACCGCCTGCGCCGCCGCCGTCTACCTCGTCAACGACGCCCGCGACGCCGAGGCCGACCGCGCCCACCCGGTCAAGCGGCACCGCCCGGTCGCCGCCGGACAGGTCCCGGTGCCGGTCGCCTACGCCGTCGGGGGCGCCCTGGGCGTCCTCGCGCCCGTCGTCGCGGCCTGGCTGTGCCCGCCGGCCGTCGCGGCCCTGCTGACCGCCTACCTCGCCATGCAACTGGCGTACTGCATCAGCCTCAAGCACGTCCTGGTCGTCGACCTCGCCGTCGTCACCACCGGGTTCCTGATGCGGGCGATGGTCGGCGGACTCGCGCTCGGCATCCCCCTGTCCCGCTGGTTCCTCATCACGACCGGCTTCGGCGCCCTGTTCATGGTCTCCGCCAAGCGCTACTCCGAAGCCGTCCAGATGGCCGGAAAGGCGGGCGCCACGCGCGCGTTGCTCACCGAGTACACCACCGGCTACCTGCGCTTCGTCTGGCAGCTCGCGGCCGGCGTCGCCGTCCTCGGCTACTGCCTGTGGGCCATGGAGGAGGGCGGCGTCCCGCACACCAGCGTGCTGCCCTGGCGCCAGCTCTCCATGGTCGCCTTCATCCTCGCCGTCCTGCGCTACGCCGTCTTCGCCGACCGGGGCACCGCCGGCGAACCCGAGGACGTCGTCCTGCGCGACCGGGCGCTCGCGCTGATCGGCTTGGTGTGGGTGGCGATGTACGGCCTGGCGGTGGCCAATTGGTAGGCGGTCACCCGGCGGGGGCCCGGCGCGAACTGCTGGGCTTCGCCGCCGCCGGCCTCCTCGCCTACGCCGTCGACCTCGGCCTCTTCGTCTGGCTGCGCGGCCCGGCCGGCCTCGACCCGCTCACCGCCAAGGCCCTGTCCTTCGTCGCCGGCTGCTCGGTCGCCTACGCGGGCAACGCGCTCGGCACCTACCGGCACGCCCGCCCGCCGGGCCTGCGCCCGTACGCCGTGTTCTTCGCGGTGAACGCCGCCGGGGCCGCCGTACAACTGCTGTGCCTGGCCGTCAGCCACTACGGCCTCGGCCTCACTTCACAGCGTGCCGACACGGTCTCCGGCGCGGGAATCGGCATGGTCCTGGCCACCATCCTGCGTTTCTGGGGCACTAGAACACTGGTCTTCCGCACCGGGGCCGGAACCGGTGACACGACGGGATCATGGACCCGGACGAGCGGGGGCAGAGTCGGATCATGGACTGGCTGAAGAAGCTCCCCGTGGTCGGGCCGTGGCTGGCGCGGCTGATGACCACACACGCGTGGCGCTCGTTCGAGCGGCTGGACCGGGTGAAGTGGACGCGGCTGGCCGCCGCCATGACCTTCACCAGCTTCGTCGCGCTGTTCCCGCTGCTCAGCCTGGCCGCCGCCATCGCCGCCGCCACGCTCAGCAAGGACCAGCAGGACAAGCTCCAGGACAAGATCGCCGAGCAGATCCCCGGCATCTCCGACCAGCTCAACATCCAGAGTCTGATCGACAACGCGGGCACCGTCGGCCTCATCGCCGGTGCCCTGCTGCTCTTCACCGGCATCGGCTGGGTCGACGCCACCCGGGGCTGCCTGCGCGCCGTCTGGGAGCTGCCCGACGAGGAGGAGAACCCCGTCCTGCACCGGGCCAAGGACGCGGGCGTCCTCGTCGGTCTCGGCGGCGCCCTGCTGGTCACCGTCGCCATCTCCACCGTCGCCTCGGCACTGGTCGGCTGGATCATCCGCCAGCTGGGCATCGCCGAGGGCGGCTTCGGCGGGGCGCTGCTCTACGTCGCCGCGTTCGCCGTCGCCGTACTCGCCGACTTCCTCCTGCTGCTGTACGTGCTGACCCTGCTCCCCGGCGTCCAGCCCGCGCGCCGTCGCCTGGTGGTGGCGGCGCTGATCGGCGCGATCGGCTTCGAACTGCTGAAACTGCTGCTGAGCGGCTACATGCAGGGCGTCGCGGCGAAGAGCATGTACGGCGCCTTCGGCGTCCCCGTCGCCCTGCTGCTGTGGATCAACTTCACCTCGAAGCTGGTGCTGTTCTGCGCCTCCTGGACGGCGACGGGAAGCAAGGCGCAGGAGGTGGAGGGGCCGGAAGCCGAGGGACGGGCAGCCGAGGGGCCGGACGGGAAGGCACGGGACGGGAAGGCACGGGACGGGAAGGCACGGGACGGGAAGGCACGGGACGGGAAGGAGCAGGGCGTCAGGGGCGCGTCCGGCGACGGACCAGGTCCGGCAGCGGCCACTTCCGGTTGATCAGGAACGCACCCCCCGCGAGCAGGACCAGCACTCCGGCGGTGATGCCGGCCGCGACGCCGACGCCGCTGGATCCGTCCGCCGCCGGAGCTCCCGCCACCGGCTGCGTGCCGGCGGCGCCCTTCCCGGTGCCGCCCGCCTCCCCGGAGGGCTGAGCGCCCGGCTCGGGGCTCGCCTCCGCGGCCCCCTTGGGCGGCACCAGCTCGCCCACCGGCCGCACCTTGCCGGCCGCCTTGAAGCCCCAGTCGAACAGGCGGGCGGTCTCCTTGTAGACCTCGTTGTGCTCGTCCTTCGCCGGGTTCATGATCGTGACGAGCAGCACCTTGCCGCCGCGTTCGGCCACGCCGGTGAAGGTGGCGCCCGCGTTGGTGGTGCTGCCGTTCTTCACGCCCGCGATGCCCGGGTACACGTCCACGTCCGAGTCGCCGGTCAGCAGCCGGTTGGTGTTCTGGATCTCGAACGGCTTCCGGGACGTCTTGCCCTTCTTGTCCTTCTTCGTCTCGCCCGGGAACTTCGCGCCGACCGTCGAGGCGTACTCCCGGAAGTCCTTCTTCTGCAGCCCCGAGCGGGCGAACAGCGTCAGGTCGTACGCCGAGGAGACCTGCTTCGGCGCGTCGTAGCCGTCGGGGCTGACCACGTGCGTGTCGAGGGCCTGGAGCTCCTCGGCGTGCTCGTTCATCTCCGCCACGGTGTTCTCGACGCCGCCGTTCATCGCGGACAGCACGTGCACGGCGTCGTTGCCGGAGCGCAGGAAGACACCGAGCCACAGGTCGTGGACGGTGTAGGTCTCCTCCTCCTTGATGCCGACCATGCTGGATCCGGCGCCGATGCCCGCGAGGTCGGAGGGCGCGACCTTGTGCTTGGTCGTCTTCGGCCACTTCGGCAGCAGCGTGTCGGCGAACAGCATCTTCAGCGTGCTCGCCGGGGCCAGCCGCCAGTGCGCGTTGTGCGCGGCGAGCACGTCGCCGGACTCGGCGTCGGCCACGATCCACGAACGGGCGGTGAGGTCCTTCGGCAGCACGGGCGCCCCGCCCGCCAGGTCCACCTGCGTCCCGGGCTTCCCGAGCCGCGCGCCGCCCACGGCCGACATCGACGCCGGGGGAGTGGCCGACGGGCTCGCCGACGGACTGGCCGACGGACTGGGGGCGGCGAGCGCGGCGGGCGAGAGGACGAGGAGCGCGGTCAGGGCGGCTGAGGTGACCGTCAGGGATCGCCGGACGGCCTTCTTGGGTGCGGGCACGAGCGAGAACGTACCTCCCGCGACCGGCGCCGTCCCAGCCCCCTCCCCACCCCGCGCACGGATCCGGACAGCGTGCGGCGATACTGAAACCATGAAGCTCAGCCGCCCCGTCTCCTGGTTCCTGCTCGCTTTCGGGGTGTGGAGCTGGATCATCTGGATCACTTTCGTCAAAAATCTGATCAAGGACAGCAGCGGGCTCGCGTTCGAGGACGGCGATCCCACGGCGTACTTCTGGGTGCACCTGTTGCTCGCCGTCGTCTCCTTCGTATTGGGGACGGCCGTCGGGGTCATCGGGTTGCGTGGACTGCGCGCACTGCGCCGAAGGTCATAGGCGTTCCGCGCCGAAGGTCACAGGCGTCGGGGACGCCGCAACCGAGGGGATACGACGGCATGGTGGTCGTCTTCGCGCTTGTCGCGCTGGCGGTGGTGAGCGTCCTCGTGGCGTCCAACTGGTACGTGTGGCGGCGCCTGTTCCGCGACACGACCCGGGGCTCCGGCCCCGTACGCCGCATCGGCGCGGTGGTGGTCGCCGGGGGCTGGGTGCTGGCCGTCGGCGCTCTGGTCGCCGAGCGCGCGGGCGCCCCCTTCTGGCTCCAGCAGGTGCTGGCCTGGCCGGGCTTCCTGTGGCTGGCCCTGTCGATCTACCTGCTGCTGGCGTTGCTGGCCGGTGAGGTCGTACGGCCGCTGCTGCTGTGGTGGCTGGGGCGGCGGGCGGCCGCGCGGCGGACGGAGCCGGAGCCGCTGAGACCCTCGGCCACGGACCCACAGCGCATACCGGCCGGAACGGCCCCGCCCAAGACGGCTCGGACGGCCGAGACGGCTCGGACGGCCGAGACGGCTCGGACGGCCGAGACCCTGACCCCTGAGACCTCGGAGACCCCTGAGGTCGCCGAACACCCCGAACACCCCGAGCACCCCGAGCACCCCGAGCACTCCGAGGCCTCTGGGGCATCTGGGGCATCTGGAACCCCCGAGCCCTCCAGGGCACCCGAGCCCGCCAAGGCCCCCAAGGCCCCCGACCCCGCCGAGGCCGCCAAGGCCCCCGAAGCCCCCGAGACGCCGGCCTCCGGCGCCACGGCCGGCGGTCCGCCCGGCGGTCCTGTCGCGCTCCCCTCCCGCCGCCTCTTCGTCTCCCGCGTCGTCGCGGGTGCCGCCGCGGCGGCGGCCGTCGGGACGGTCGGCTACGGCACGTACGGCGTGCTGAACGGCCCGTCGGTGAAGCGGGTCACCGTGCCGCTGGCCAAGCTCCCGCGCGCGGCACACGGTTTCCGCATCGCCGTGGTCAGCGACATCCACCTCGGCCCGGTGCTCGGACGGGGCTTCGCCCAGAAGGTCGTCGACACCATCAACTCCACGCAGCCCGACCTCATCGCCGTCGTCGGCGACCTGGTGGACGGCAGCGTGAAGGACCTCGGTCCGGCGGCGGCCCCGCTGGCCCAGCTGCGGGCCAGGCACGGCGCGTACTTCGTCACCGGCAACCACGAGTACTTTTCCGGCGCCGAGCAGTGGGTCGCCGAGGTGCGGCGGCTCGGCCTGCTCCCGCTGGAGAACGCCCGCACCGAACTGCCCCACTTCGACCTCGCCGGGGTCAACGACATCTCGGGCGAGGACGACGGCCAGGGCCCCGACTACGCCAAGGCCCTCGGCGACCGGGACCGGGCACGCGCGTGCGTGCTGCTCGCCCACCAGCCGGTGCAGATCCACGACGCCGTCGACCACGGCGTCGACCTCCAGCTCTCCGGCCACACCCACGGCGGCCAGCTCTGGCCGGGCAACCTCATCGCGGGTGCCGCCAACCCGACGCTGGCGGGCCTCGAACGCTACGGCGACACCCAGCTCTACGTCAGCCGCGGCGCGGGCGCCTGGGGACCGCCCACGCGTGTGGGGGCGGAGTCGGACGTCACGGTGATCCAGCTGGCGTCCCGTCAGGCCTGACCGGCGACCTTCCCCTCCGCGCCCGGCTTCTTGGCGGGGTCCGGGAGCGCCTTCGTCATCCCGGGCAGGAAGTCCGTGAACAGCTCGTGCACCTCGCGCACCAGCGGGCGCAGCACCCGGAAGCGGGCCAGCGCGACGCCCCGCGCGGTGAGCCGGGCGCCGCGTTCGGCGAGGCGGTAGCTGCGCTCGCGTCCCTCCGTGCGGTCGAAGATCCAGTACAGGACGAGGCCCATCTGGGAGAGCCACATCAACTCGGGCAGGATGTCCCGCAGTTCCGCCGGCACCTTGGTCTTCGTGCCGGCCAGCACCGAGCGGTGGACGCTGATGGCCTCCACGCGCGCGTGCTCCGACTCCGGGGAGAAGGGGCTGAGCGGACTGTCCGGGTCGGCGGCGTTCTTGAAGAACTGCACCGCGAACTCGTGGTACGGCGTCGCGATGTCCAGCCAGACCTTCAGCACGCCCGCCAGCCGCGCCTCCAGGTCGGTCTCCCGAGCCAGGACCTCCCGGACCGCCGCCTGGTGCTCGGCGGCGATCCGGTCGTAGAAGCCCTGGATCAGGTGCTCCTTGCCGGCGAAGTAGTAGTAGGCGTTGCCGACGGAGACCCCGGCCTCCTGGGCGATGGCCCGCATGGTCGTCCGGTCGTAACCGCGTTCCTGGAACAGCCGCATGGCCGTCTCCAGGATCAGCGCGCGGGTCTGCTCGGACTTGCTGAGGTGGGCTCCGTCATCGGGGCCGTCGTTCTTCGCAGGCACAGGACGAGAGCCTAACGACTGGCGCAGACGTCGTCGTCACAGCCGTGTCCGGGTCCGGTGTACATCCATCCGAGTCCCGGCTCGTAGACCCAGCCGTCGGCCCGGCGGTACCCCTTGCCGCCCCACCGCCGCTGCCCGCCCCGCCACTTGGCGGCGGCCAGGACGGCCCCCCGGGCCAGCCACGCCCCGGTGGGCGTGCCGAGCCGGTGGGCGAGCGCGCGGTGCTCGCGCAGCGCCCACAGGACCACGATCCAGGCGGCGGCGCCCCGGTACACCTGCCCGGCGTCCCCCACGACGGTGACCTCGTCGAGGGTGACGGAGTGGTCGAGGCCGGGAAAACGCCGGCGCGCCTCCGCCGACCCGGCCGGGACCGGTTCCAGCGGCACCAGCCGCGGCTGCCGCAGCAGCCAGTCCCGTACGTGGGTGCACAGGGCGCACTCGGCGTCGTAGAGGACGGTGAGCCGGCGCACCGGGGCGCCGGCCTCCGCGGGAGCGGACGTCATCGGCTCAGGCCCCGGCCGTCGGTGCCACCCAGCCCTGCGGCTGGACCGGCGGCACCTGCTCGCGCTCCATCATCCCGCGCCGCCGGATCTTGTTGAGCACGTACACGTTGCCCAGGTGCATCACCCCGAGTACCAGCAGCACCACACCCAGCTTGGTCGACAGGGCCTCGAAGATCCCGCGCGTGTCGGCGATGGTCTCGTCGTCGCTCAGGTAGAGGGCGACGAAGCCGAGGTTGACCAGGTAGAAACCGACCACCAGGAGGTGGTTGACGGCGTCGGCGAGCTTCTCGTTGCCGTGCAGCACGTCGGCGAGGAAGACCCGGCCGTTGCGGCTGAGTGTGCGGGCCACCCAGATGGTCAGGCCGATGCTGACCAGCAGGTAGATGACGTAGGCGATGACGGTGCGGTCCATGCCCCACCCCTTCTTGAACGCGTTCAAAACGCTGACGGGAGAGACTGTAGACCTGCTTTTGAACGTGTTCAACTCAATGGGGGAGTGGTCCGCGTCACCTCGCCGCGGACCACTACGGGCGGCGGCCGAGCTCCGGACGCTTGGTGTAGTCCGTGAGTCCGACGACGTTCCCCCACGGGTCGGCGAACTCGACGGTCCAGCCGGTGGCGACGGGGAAGGGCTCGTCCAGCGGCGCCACCCCCGCGTCGCGCAGCGCACGGGCCGCCGTGCGGGCGTCCGCCACCTCCAACCACACCCGCGCGGAGGGCCACGGCGGAGGCCGCCGCCCGAACTCCTCCTCCATCCGCAGCAGGATGCCCGGCGTCTCGCCTCCGGCCTTCAGCAGTGCGATCCCCGCCTCGTCGAGCCGGAAGGCGACCGGAAAGCCGGCCCGCTCGTAGAAGTCGACGGCCTCGCCGAGATTCCCGACGGGCAGCAGCACGTTGTCGAACCCGAGCAGTTCGTACGACTCATGATCTGACATGACGTCACATTAGGTGTCCGCGGCGCGAAGCGGGCGGAACCGGCGGGCGGGGCGATGGGGGGTCACTCTCCCGGACGGACGGCCCTCTTCGGGCTCCGACTTCTCTTTGCGCGCCGAGTCCTACAGTATGACCGGCAGTTTCCCGTACCGACCAGGAGTGACACCACCGTGAGCGAGCAGCCGCAGCAGCCGTCCCAGCCGCCCGGTTACGGCTACCCGAACCAGGGTCCCGGCGCGGCCGGCCAGGCCGGCCCCTACGGCTACCCGCAGGGTGGCCACCAGCAGCCCGGCTACCAGCAGCCCCCCGGCGGCTACCAGGCGCCCGGGTACCAGCAGCCCCCCGGCTACTACGCCGGCGACCCCAACGCGCCCTACGGCTACGACCCCTACGGGCGCCCGTACTCCGACAAGTCGAAGATCGTCACCGGCGTACTCCAGCTGTTCCTCGGCAGCTTCGGCATCGGCCGCTTCTACGTGGGCAACGTGGGCATCGGCATAGCCCAGCTGCTCACCTGCGGCGGGCTCGGCTTCTGGGCGCTGATCGACGGCATCATCTACCTCGTCAGCAACGACCGCACGGACGAACAGGGGCGGATCCTGCGTGGCTGACGCGGCCCGTCGCGCGCCGTCCGGAGGGCGGCGCCCGTCGTGGCACCCTGCTGCGGCGCCCCTCGCGGTGCTCGTCGCGGGCGTCGCGGGCGCCGGGTACCTGTGGTCCACCGACCCGCACGAGCCCGGCCACCTCCTGCCCCAGTGCCCGTTCAGGTACGTCACCGGACTGCTCTGCCCGGCGTGCGGCGGCACGCGCATGGCGTACGACCTGATGCACGGTCACTTCGCCGCCGCCTGGCTGGACAACCGTGCCCTGCTGCTCGCCGCGCCGTTCGCCCTGGCGCTGTGGGGCCGCTGGACGGTGGCGGGGCTGCGCGGCCGCTTCTACCGGCCCCGGATCGCCCCGTGGGTCCAGGCCCTGATCCTGCTGACGGCGGTGGCCTGGACGGTGGTTCGCAACCTCGTCTGAGACGCCCCGGCGCCCGTGGTGAGCCGTGGTGCCGATCAAATGATCACGGAATGGGAACGTTCGGCCGAATACACTCCCACAGGTCCCACCAGTCTCTCTATGCTCCCTACGCACAGGGGGGACGGCCACGCCGATGCGTCGTGGGCCGCCGTGCACGGTCAGTGTGCGATCAGCGGTGTTCCTTCCTGGGCCCCCGGGCAATCCGTCCCGGCCCGTCCCACATCTCCCCAGGAGCACCACCGTGACCGTCCCCCCGAACTCCGCCGCCGCTCCCTACGGTTTCGACCCGCAGGGCCGCCCGTACTCCGACAAGTCGAAGATCGTCGCCGGTGTCCTCCAGCTCTTCCTGGGCACCCTGGGCATCGGCCGCTTCTACGTCGGTTCCGTCGGCGTCGGCGTCGCCCAGCTGCTCACCTGCGGTGGCCTGGGCTTCTGGGCGCTGATCGACGGCATCATGTTCCTGGTCAGCAACGACCGCACCGACAAGGAGGGCCGCGTGCTGCGCGGCTGACGCCGCCTCACGGCCTCGTCGCAAGGCAGTACGGCCGAGGGCCCCGATCGATGTGATCGGGGCCCTCGGCCGTACGCTCGGCGCGCGTGGGTCAGTAGCGGCGCGTGATCAGCGCCCGCTTCACCTCGGCGATCGCCTTGGTGACCTCGATACCGCGCGGGCAGGCGTCCGTGCAGTTGAAGGTCGTGCGGCAGCGCCAGACGCCGTCGCGGTCGTTGAGGATCTCCAGCCGCTGCTCGCCGGCCTCGTCACGCGAGTCGAAGATGAAGCGGTGGGCGTTGACGATGGCCGCCGGGCCGAAGTACTGCCCGTCGTTCCAGAACACCGGGCAGGAGGACGTGCAGGCGGCGCACAGGATGCACTTCGTCGTGTCGTCGAAGCGCTCGCGGTCCTCGGCGGTCTGGAAGCGCTCGCGCGTCGGCTCGTTGGTGTCCTTCGTGATCAGGAAGGGCATCACGTCCCGGTACGCCTGGAAGAACGGCTCCATGTCGACGACCAGGTCCTTGAGGACCGTCAGGCCCTTGATGGCCTCGACCGTGATCGGCTTCTCGGGGCTGATGTCCTTGATCAGCGTCTTGCAGGCAAGGCGGTTCTTGCCGTTGATCCGCATGGCGTCCGACCCGCAGATGCCGTGCGCGCAGGAACGGCGGAAGGTCAGGCTTCCGTCGAGGTCCCACTTGATCTTGTGCAGCGCGTCGAGGACGCGCTCCTTCGGGTCGATCTCCAGCTGGAAGTCTTCCCAGGTCGCCTCGGCCGAGACCTCCGGGTTGAACCGGCGGATCCGGAAGGTGACGGTGATGTACGGGGAGTCGGCGAAGCCGGGCTCGGGGGCCGAGTCGCTCTTCTCCATGACAGGGGTAGCCATCAGTACTTACGCTCCATCGGCTGGTAGCGGGTCTGGACGACCGGCTTGTAGTCGAGCCGGATGGACTCGGTGCCGTCGTCGCCCACCTCGCGGTACGCCATGGTGTGGCGCATGAAGTTGACGTCGTCGCGGTTGGGGAAGTCCTCGCGGTAGTGACCGCCCCGCGACTCCTTGCGGGCGAGCGCGGACACCGCCATGACCTCGGCCAGGTCGAGCAGGTTGCCCAGCTCGACGGCCTCCAGCAGGTCGGTGTTGAACCGCTTGCCCTTGTCCTGGATCGCCACGTTCTTGTAGCGGGCGCGCAGCTCGGCGAGCTTCTCGACGGCCGTCTTGATCGTCTGCTCGGTGCGGAACACCATGACGTTGGCGTCCATGGTCTCCTGCAGCTCGCGGCGGAGCGTCGCCACCCGCTCGGTGCCGGTGGAGGAGCGCAGCCGCTCGATCTGCTCGAGGACCAGGGACTCGGGGTTCTCCGGCAGCTCCACGAAGTCCGCCTTCTGCGCGTACTCCGCCGCCGCGATGCCGGCCCGCTTGCCGAAGACGTTGATGTCCAGCAGCGAGTTGGTGCCCAGGCGGTTGGCGCCGTGCACGGACACACAGGCCACCTCGCCGGCCGCGTACAGGCCCGGCACGACGGTGGTGTTGTCCATGAGGACCTCACCCTCGACGTTGGTCGGGATGCCGCCCATCGCGTAGTGGGCCGTGGGCTGGATCGGGATCGGGTCCGTGTAGGGCTCGATGCCGAGGTAGGTCCGCGCGAACTCCGTGATGTCGGGCAGCTTGGCGTCCAGCTGCTCGGGCGGGAGGTGGGTGAGGTCCAGGTAGACGTGGTCGCCCTCGGGACCGCAGCCGCGGCCCTCGCGGATCTCCGTGTAGATGGAGCGGGAGACGACGTCGCGGGAGGCGAGGTCCTTCATGACCGGCGCGTACTTCTCCATGAAGCGCTCGCCGTCCTTGTTGCGGAGGATGCCGCCCTCACCGCGGGCGCCCTCCGTCAGCAGGATGCCCATGCGCCAGATGCCGGTCGGGTGGAACTGGAAGAACTCCATGTCCTCCAGCGGCAGCCCGCGCCGGTACACGGCCGCCTGGCCGTCACCGGTCAGCGTGTGCGCGTTGGACGTCACCTTGAAGAACTTGCCGGTGCCGCCGGACGCGTAGATCACGGACTTCGCCTGGAAGACGTGGATCTCGCCGGTCGCCAGCTCGTAGGCGACCACACCGGCCGACTTCTTGACGCCGTCGACCTCGGTGATCAGCTGGTCCAGGACGTAGAACTCGTTGAAGAACTCCACGCCCTCCTTGACGCAGTTCTGGTACAGCGTCTGGAGGATCATGTGACCGGTGCGGTCGGCCGCGTAGCAGGAGCGGCGGACCGGGGCCTCGCCGTGGTTGCGGCTGTGCCCGCCGAAGCGGCGCTGGTCGATCGTGCCGTTCGGCGTCCGGTTGAACGGCAGGCCCATCTTCTCCAGGTCGAGGACCGAGTCGATGGCCTCCTTCGCCAGGATCTCGGCGGCGTCCTGGTCGACCAGGTAGTCACCGCCCTTGACCGTGTCGAAGGTGTGCCACTCCCAGTTGTCCTCCTCCACGTTGGCCAGCGCGGCGGCCATGCCGCCCTGCGCGGCGCCCGTGTGGGAGCGGGTGGGGTAGAGCTTCGTCAGGACGGCGGTGCGGCTGCGCTTGGTCGACTCGATGGCCGCGCGCATGCCGGCGCCACCGGCGCCGACGATGACGGTGTCGTACTTGTGTACCTTCATGATTTTCGCAGCCCCGTGCCTAGCGGATGTTCGGGTCGAAGGTGAAGATCACCAGCGTGCCCAGCAGGATGGTGAACACCGTGGCGGTGTAGAGCAGGCCCTTGAGCCACAGCCGGGTGTTCGGACGCTCCGCGTAGTCGTTGATGACCGTGCGCAGGCCGTTCGCGCCGTGCAGCATCGCGAGCCACAGCATCAGCAGGTCCCAGACCTGCCAGAACGGCGAGGCCCAGCGGCCGGCCACGAAGGCGAAGCCGATCTTCGAGACGCCGCCGTCCAGCACCAGCTGGATGAGCAGGTGTCCGATGACCAGGACGACCAGCACCACGCCGGACAGACGCATGAAGAGCCAGGCGGCCATCTCGAAGTTGCCGCGCGTGGACTTCGGGGACTTCTTGGTCCGCTTGCGGGGCGGCTCGATCAGCGGCGCCGGGTTGTCCACGGTGTAGACGGAGGCGCCGGCGCCCTCGACGGGGCCGATTCCGGAGGCGGTGGTTTCAGTGGTCGACATGTGCGTCAGCTCCCGAACAGTTCACGAGCGGCGTGGCCGAGGACGGGGTAGATCGCCCCGAGCATCAGCACGACCCACAGGGCGACGACGGTCCAGAGCATCTGCTTCTGGTAGCGGGCGCCCTTGACCCAGAAGTCGACGGCGATGACACGCAGGCCGTTGAGCGCGTGGAAGAGGATGGCGGCGACGAGGCCGTACTCCAGCAGCGCGACGATCGGCGTCTTGTACGTGGCCACGACGGTGTCGTAGGCCTCGGGGGACACACGGACGAGCGCGGTGTCCAGCACGTGAACGAACAGGAAGAAGAAAATGAGGACGCCGGTGACTCGGTGAGCCACCCAGGACCACATTCCTTCCCGGCCGCGGTACAGCGTTCCAGCCGGCACGGAAGTTTCCTCCGGGAGCGGTGATTGGGGCCGCGCCGGCTTTCCTTGTCGGTCGGGCCCGGCCGGGTACGGTCCACCGGCCCCCAGCATCGTAGCGACGGTTGTCCGCGGCGCTTACGGGGGGCCTGCTTGTGTGATCAAAGTTGCACTCAAAGGAGCAGTGGGCTGCCTGCGGGGCGACTCAGGGGGTGCGGGTTTGTCTTGATTGCCGGGTGCGGGCCGTCCGTGGCGGGTCGAGCGGCTCCCCGTTCCCCCGGAGGGCGTCGGTCAGTCTGCCTCTCGCGAGGCGCCGGAGTTCGTCCGCCGCTACCTGGCGTTCCTCGTCGGGATCGTTTGTCAATCGTGACCGGATGCCTGCCAGTGCCCGGTCCAGGGCCTCGCCGGTGCTCAGACCGTTCAGGCAGATGACGAACGTGTGTCCGAAGCGGCGTTCGTAGGCCGCGGTCGCCGCGCTCAGGGCGGTGTGCGCCGCCGCGTACGTGTCCTCCGGGAGGGGAGGCAGCGTCTCCGCCGACAGGGCCTCCGTCAGGTCGTCCGGGGAGAGGTCGTACGCCGCCTCGTCCGCGGCGGCCAGGAGGGACGGCAAGTCCGGGAAGGGGCGGTGGGAGGCGAGGCGCTCGGCCCAGTGACGGCTGTACAGGCAGGTCAGGAGGGTGTGAGTGGCCTCGTCGGTGGGTGCGGCGTTGAAGCGCTCCAGCGAAGAGGGCGTTACCGGTGTGGCGCGGGTTTGCACCGGTACCGGTATGGCCACTCGGCCGGGGAGGTGTGGGAGGCGATGCGCAGGCAGCGTGGGTCCTCGTGGGCGTCACGTGTGTGTCGGCAGGGGATTGTGCAAAAGGTGTGGCGTCACGTTATCGAGTGACGGCATCGCGTGTCCGTCCAGTGCCCGAATTTCACCCGAACGGGAGAGTTTCAGAACATGTGGTGGACGCATGGTGGAGCTCACGGCCGTAGGTTGGCGCTGTGAGCCAGCACGGACGCCGGACGCCGGCGAACCAGGTGAGGCAGCGGGCGGTGATCGCCGGTGCGGTGGTCGCCTCGCTCGGTGTGGGAGTCGGCCTGTGGGCCACGGACGGCGAGGGCGACGGCGGGCCCGCGGGCGCCCGGTCCTCCCCGGAGGCGGCCGCGCCCACCCCCAGCCGCTCCTACGCGCTGTCGGAGGAGCCGCGCACCATACCCGCCGTACGCGACCACACCCCGGCCCGCGGCCCCGGCTGGCAGCCCGAGAAGGGACACCGCGTCGTCGTCGCCGACGCCCGGCTCGCCGACGAGGGGCGCCTGATAGCCGGCGAACTGGGGCTGACGTACGCGGGGGAGAAGGACGACGAACGCGCCGGGGACGTGCGGCTGGACGTCCGGGCGGACGGGGGCGCGGACTCCGAGTCGTACACCATGACCGTGCGCGACGGCCGCGTCACCGTCACCGGACCGGCCGAGGCCGGCGTCTACTACGGCACCCGCACCCTGAAGCAGGCGGTGGACGGCGGCGGCACCGCGCCGGAGGGCGAGGTGAAGGACGAGCCGGCCAAGCCGCGGCGCGGGTTCATGCTCGACATCGCGCGCAAGCACTACGACGCCGACTGGATCAAGGACCGGATACGCGAGCTGGGCGACCTGAAGTTCAACGAGCTGGGCCTGCACTTCTCCGACGACCAGGCCTTCCGCATCGAGTCCGACTCGCACCCGGAGGTCGTCTCCGACGATTACCTGACCAAGGCCGAGGTCAAGGAGATCACCGACCTCGCCGCCTCCCGGCACATCACCGTCGTTCCCGAGATCGACTCGCCCGGCCACCTCGGCGCCGTGCTCGCCGCCCACCCCGACCTCCAGCTGCGCAACGCCCAGGGCACGCCCACGCGCGGCGCGATCGACATCTCCAAGCCGGAGGCCGCCGAGATCGTCGACGACCTGCTGAACGAGTACGCCGGCCTCTTCCCCGGCTCCCAGTTCCACCTGGGCGCCGACGAGTACCAGGCGCTCGTGGTGCCCGACCCCGAGGCGTCCTACCCGGGCCTGGCCGCCGCCGCCCGCGAGGCCTACGGCTCCGGCGGCACCGTCGCCGACCTCACCACCGGCTGGCTCAACGGCCGCGCCGAGACCGTCATGGCGCACGACCGCACGCCGCGCGCCTGGAACGACGGCTTCTTCAGGGACACGTCCGTCGAGCCTCTGAAGGACATCAAGGTCGCCTACTGGACGGGCAAGGAGATCGGCGCCCGCCAGCCCGCGGAGTACCTGAGCGAGGGGCGCGAGGTCCTCAACTACAACGACGAGTTCCTCTACTACGTGCTCGGCGAGCCGCAGACCTTCGTCTACCCGACCGGCGAGCGCATCTACGAGCAGTGGACCCCGCGCGTCCTGCGCGGCACCACGGCGGTCGACGCGAAGTACGACGAACAGATACTCGGCGGCAGCTTCGCGGTCTGGGGCGACATCCCGAACGCCCAGACACAGGCGCAGGTCGCCGACGGCATCCGGCTGCCGCTGGCCGCGACGGTCCAGAAGCTGTGGGACCCGGACAGGCCCGAGCTGTCCTGGGCCGACTTCAGGTCGCTGGCGAACCGGCTCGACTGACCCCGCACGCCCCGGCCCCGCGTGGATTGTCCGATACGGCTGCGAACTCCCGTACGGCTGTGGTGGTCTTTTGGCGAGCCGAACCGACACGCCGGGGGGAGCCGGGACATGGGCTACTGGGGGTATTTCGTCGTGGGCCGCGCCGAGCGGCCGCTCGCGGAGCTGGACGCGCTGCCCGGCGCCACGGACATGACCCTGCGCCTGTCCGCGCCGGACGGCTGGCAGGTGTGGGAGTTCCCGGGCGGCGACGGAGACGTCGGGAACATGAACGACCTGGCCGGGCAGACCGGCGCGCCCGCGCTGTTCGGGTACGTCATGGACAGCGACTGCGTGGTCGTGGAGGCGGCGGCGCCCGAGAGCGGGGCGTGGACGACCTGCCTGGCGCGGTCCGCGATGGCCGGGTACCTCGGCGCGGAGAAGGAGGGGCTCACCCTGGAGGACTACTTCCTGGAACCCCGCGACGCCGCCGAGCGCGCCGTCGCCTGGGCCGCCGAGGCGGGACGCACGGCGGACGCCGGAGAGCTGGCGGAGGTGCTGTCGGCCGACCCCGGTGCCGACCCCGGTGCCGCTCCTGGTGCCGCTCCTGGTGCGGGTCCCGGTCCCGGCGCCGGTGCCGAGGCCGGTCCCCATGCCGGTTACGTGGCTGTCCCCGAGGCCGGCCCGGTGGCCGAAAACCTCTTCTTCCGGTTCCTCGACCGGCTGGGCGTGGTGCCGCTGTGACACTCCCAGGCCGTCGCACGCAGTAAGGGGAAGTGCGGGCTCCGTGGTGGTGAGCGGGCCGAAGCGGTAGAAACAGGGAGGCACCGGATGAGCCTGGTGGAACTGATCGCGCGGGCCGACACACGCGGACTCGCCGGGAGCGGACTGGCTTGTTTGGATCGCTGCGTTCCCCTGCTGGACGGTGACGACGAGGTCCTCAGACCCTTGTGGGCGACCCTCACCGACGACATCGGCGACGGGCCCGGCTGGGCGCGGGGGCTGGCGCGGGTGCGCGACCGGCTCGCCGGTCCCGGCACCGAGGGCGAGGACGAGGCCGTGCTCCTGGCCCGCCGGATGCTGGCCGCGGCGCCGGCCGAGTGCTCCGGCGCCGCGATACGGACGTGGGCCGACGCCTGCTCCGTCGCCTCGCTCCGCGTCCACCGGCTCCTCGACCCCGCGGCGGGCGCCGCCACCGAGGCGGACGTCCACCGGGAAGGCGGTGCGCAGGGCGGTACGGACGGACTGTCGCCGCTCGTCGCCGCCGAACTGCGCCGCCAGGTCACCGTCCTGGAGGTACTCGCCGGCCACGGTCCGGCCGGGCTGCGCCGGGCCCTGGAGGTCTCCACGGAGGGGCGCCGGGTGCTGCGCGCGGTGGTGTCCCGCCGGGCACGGGGACGGGGCTGAGTGCGGCACGCGACTGTGACCGTCGTGCGGACGGTGCGTGACCGCGGTGCGGCGGACGTGGTGGAGGTGGGGCGGTACCGCGCCGGTTGCGGAACGGACGGCGTATCCGTGTGACGAATCTCCGTCCGGCGGCGCTCTAGCCCATGTGACGACTGTGACCAGCGGAGTGACGACCCAGCAGGAGAACCGGCCGTCGGCCGCCACCAAGCCGGTGCGGTGGGCGGCGGACGCGGTGGCCACGATGCGCGAGGGGGCCCGGCTGCGCCTGGACTACTCGGCGCAGAGTCTGTGGCGCGTCGATCGCGTGATCGACGGCATCCGGCGGGAGGGGGCGCCCTACGCCGCGGTGGAGACCGCGCTGCGCGGACTCGGCGCCTACGCAGGCGAGGTGATCGTGCGTCAGGCCGGCGGCGAGTGGTGGGCCGCCGGCGGCGACCACTGGGTCCGCACGCCCGACGGCCGCCTGTGGGACCCGATGGACGAGGCGCGCCGCTGCTTCGCAGGCGACGGGTCGCTCCGGCTGCTGTGCCGGGACGCGGCGGCGGCCCGGTGACGGACGCGCCGGGAGCCGTGCGGAAACGGCCCACGGCCCGGGGACGGCACAGCAGCGGCGCACCGTCCCGGAGGCGGCAGGGAAACGGAGCACCGGCACCGCCCCGGAGACTGTAGGGAAACGATTCACCCCGCCGCGGACCTGTGACAGCCGGGGCGCCCCGTCCGCTGGATCAGCGGGGGAGCCGGGCCGCGGGCGCCGGACTCCCGTCGCCGAGGCGGAGGGTGGGTGGTCCGGGTGGAGCAGCACGGCGAGGTGGGCGGCGGCAGGCCGCGCGCCTGCGAGATGCGGGCGTACGCGACGGCGTTCGTCGCTCGTGTCGCGGCCGGCCACCGGCTGCCGCTGGACTACTCCCCGGCCAGCCTGCGGCTCGTCGACTTCCTGGTCGACGGGTTGCGCAAGGGCGGTGCCGATCACGAGCGGGCGCGCGGAACGCTGCTCGGTCTGGGGGCGTACGTCGGCGAGGTGCTCGTGCGCCGGGCCGGTGCGACCTGGGTGGACTTCGACGCGGACCAGCGGACGTACTTCGGGCAGCCGGTCGGTGTGCGGATGCCGGACGGGCGGGTCTGGAACCCGCTCGGCCGGGTCCACAACCGCCTGGTGGCCGGCGGCGGCCCCGAGGAGTCGCTGCACACCTTCTACCTGACGCTGCACGGGCGGGCCCGGCGCGTGCGGCCCGCCGTGCGCTGAGGGCCGTCCGGGCCGCGCCCTGTGACACTTCCGTGCGCGCCGACGCTGATGACCGTGGGGGCGGGCTCAGCCGAGCGCGCGGAGAACTCGGTACGGACGAGGACGGTTCTTGGGCCAGCGAGGGGAACCCCGCCGCGTACAGGCGTACGACGGGGAACTGGGCGCGGCCGTCGCGCGGGCCCAGCAAGGTGACGAGGCCGCCTTCGCGGTCGCCTACCGGCTGGTGCAGCCCGGCCTGCTGGGCTACCTGCGCGGGCTCGTCGGCGACGAGGCCGAGGACGTCGCGTCGGACGCGTGGCTGGAGATAGCCCGCGACCTGCGACGCTTCCGGGGCGACGGGGCCGGCTTCCGGGGCTGGACGGCGACGATCGCCCGGCACCGGGCCCTGGACCACCTGCGCCGCCAGAAGGTGCGGCCCCGCCCGGCGGCGCTGGAACAGGACGTCCTGGACCTGCCGGGCCCGCACTCCACGCACGACCAGGCACTGGAGACGCTGTCCACCGAGGCGGCCCTGGCCCTGGTCTCGGGACTGCCGCGGGACCAGGCCGAGGCCGTGCTGCTGCGCGTCGTCGTCGGCCTCGACGGTCCGGCCGCCGCGCGCGTCCTCGGCAAGCGGCCGGGCGCGGTGCGCACGTCGACGTACCGGGGACTGAAGCGGCTGGCACGGCAGCTGGGCGTCGACGGTGTGACGGATGACGCGCCCAGGACGCTGGGGGAGTCGACATGAGGGGCACCGACGGCGGCGGCCCGGCGGACCGAACGGGAACGGAAGCGGACATGGGGGCACGGCACGGCGAAGGCGACGACGGCGACCGCGTCGGTTCCCGGCCCGCCCGCCCGGACACCCCCGGCGTGGCAGGGCTGCTCGCCGCCGCCCTGCGCGGGGAGCGCGTCGACGCCGAGGGCGAGCGGCGGGCCGTGGCGGCGTTCCGGGCCGCCCTGGACGCGGAGCCGGGCCGGGCCGCGCGCACCCGCCGGCGGGACGACTGGCGCCCCCGTGAGCGGCGGCGCGCGGGGCGCACGCTGAAGACCGCGCTCTCGGTGCTGCTGGCGAGTCTCACCCTGGGGGGCGTCGCCTACGCGGCGATCGGCGGGGCCGGTTCCGCCACGGACACCGGCCGGCCGCAACCGACGCCTCCGTCCGCCGCGGACGGCACCGCGGTCCGTCCGGTCCCCACCCCGCGCCCCGCCGGCCCGTCCCCGGGCACGTCCCCGGGCACGCCCCCCGGCACGTCCGCCCGGCCCGGCCGTCCGGCCACGGCCCGGGACACCGAGGAGTACTGCCGCGCCTACGAACGGGTGCAGGGCCGCGGCAAGGCGCTGGACGCCACGGCCTGGCAGCGGCTGGTCGCGGCGGCGGGCGGCGAGGAGCGCGTCGCGGCCCACTGCGCCGAGCGGCGCTCCCGGCCGAGCGCGGCGACCGACGGGACCAAGCCGGGCGGCGCGGGCGGCCCGGCCCGGCCGGAACGGCCGAACGCCGACGCGGACGGTGGCGGCGGCGGGAACGGCGAGGGCGGGCCCGCCGAACGGGCGGAACCGGCGGACCGGGCTCCCGGCAAGGACAAGTAGCCTCGCACCAGGGGCGATCGTGGTGGCCGAGGCAACGGCCGGGGCCGCCACCCCCCACAGGAGAGGCCCCGGCCGTCGCGCGGCACGGGCCGCGCGGCGGCCCGTACTCCTTACAGCGCCCGGACTGCGTTTTCTGTCACACCTCACCGCGTCACGGCTTAGTTGCATCTTGTACGGCAATGGGAGGGGGACATGGACGAGCGGCGGTTTCAAGACGTAACGTGCCATTCGCGCCGACCAGCGGGGGCCTCGCTCCCGCGACCGGGTTGCGGTAGGCCACCGCGACCATCAATTGAGACACCACGACGGTGAGGACCATGTCCGCGAGAGCGGCGCCGGTTTAGGCGCAGAAAGGCTTCTCGGTGCTGGGGGACGACGCGGAGCTGACCACCGCGGTGCGTGCGGCACAGGACGGGGACGAGACGGCGTTCCGGACTGTGTACCGTGCCGTGCATCCGCGACTGCTGGGTTACGTGCGGACGCTGGTCGGCGATCCGGACGCCGAGGACGTGGCGTCCGAGGCCTGGCTGCAGATCGCCCGCGACCTGGAACGGTTCGACGGCGACGCCGACCGGTTCCGCGGCTGGGCCGCCCGCATCGCCCGCAACCGCGCGCTGGACCACATCCGCATGCGCGGCCGCAGGCCCGCGATCGGCGGCGACGAGACGGAGCTGACCGGCAAGCCCGCCGAGTCCGACACCGCGGGCGAGGCCATGGAGGCCCTGGCCACCGACAGCACCCTCTCCCTGATCGCCCGGCTGCCCCAGGACCAGGCCGAGGCCGTGGTCCTGCGCGTGGTGGTGGGCCTGGACGCCAAGAGCGCCGCCGAGACGCTGGGCAAGCGGCCCGGTGCCGTCCGCACGGCGGCGCACCGCGGCCTGAAGCGCCTGGCCGAACTCCTCGGCGGCGATCCGGAATCGGGCGGCGGGCTCGATGCCCTCCCGCCCCAGCGAGAACCGCACCGCCGTGCGGTGACGTCCGCGAGTGTGACGCATACGCGTACGCGGACGCAGAAGGACATGTGATGGCCGACGAGCAGGACAGGTGGCTGGACCGCGAAACGGCGGAGCTCTTGCTGCGCGGAGAGCCACTGGAGGCTGTCGACCCCGCGGCCCGCGACCGCGCCGAACGCCTCGCCGGGGCCCTGGACGCCCTCTCCGCCCCGCCCGTGCCGACCAGCGGGGAACTCCCCGGCGAGGCCGCCGCGCTGGCCGCCTTCCGCAAGGTGCGCGCCGAGCGGGCCGACGCGCCGGAGGGGACGTCGGCCACCCCTGGGAACGGCACCGCGGTGCGGCCCTCCGACGCCGGACTGGTCCGCATCGGCCCGCGCGGCGACGGCGTCCGGAGCCGCCGCCGGCGCCGTCCCCTGCGCCTCGGGCTGGCCGCCGCGCTGACCGTCGGCATGATCGGCGGGGTGGCGGTGGCGGCCGGAACCGGAGTCCTCCCGACGCCCTTCGACGGCAGCCGGCCGGATCCCGCCGCCAGCGTCTCGGCCGCCGCGTCCCCCGGCCGGCCGTTGGTCTCGCCCTCGCCGCTGGACGGCGTGCGGGGCGGGGCGGCGTCCGGCGGTACCGCCTCGGGAGCCCCGGACGCCCGGGGCGGCGCGCGGGACGACGCGGACGGCGGCACGGCCGAGGACAGCGGCACCGGCGCCGACGACCGGGCGGCCGACGGGTCCGGCGGCGGGCGGTCGGGCCTCGTCGCGTCCTGCCGCGACGTACGCGCCGGCAAGGGCCTCGACGGCGCCCGCCGACGCGCGCTGAAGGAGGCGGCCGGGGGCTCGTCGCGGGTCGGGAAGTACTGCCGGAACCTCCTCGCCGGGTCCGACGGCACCGCCCAGGGCCGCAACGGTGCCAGGGAGGGCGGCGGGGACTCCGGCGAGTCCGGAGAGGGCACCCGGGAGCGGGAGACGCGGAAGGACTCCGGAGGCTCCGGTGCCAAGGACGGCAAGGACGGCAAAGGCGGCGAGGACGGCAAAGGCGGCAAGGACGGCAAAGGCGGCGAGGGCGGAAAGAAGGGCGGCGGGGACGAGGACGGCAACGGTGGCAAGGACGAGGACGACGACGGCCACCACATAGCCCCGCCCGCCGGGCAGCACCACGGCCCGCACGCCTCCACGGCCTTCACACCCGTGCCGCAGCGCCCGGCCTACCCGCCGCGCACGTCGGCCACCGCCGGTGACACCCGCCTTGACCTGCACGTTCCCGAACGGACAGGGCTTTCCTCACCCGGGGTGTGACACTTTCGGCCGCCCTGGCGCAGTAATGAGTGAGCCGACTGGTCATCGGCTTTCGCACGGAGCCGGGGTTCCCCCCGTACCTACGGCTCGTGCACCTCGGCGCGGGCGGGACACGTTCCCCCGGTCCCGCCCGCGCCCCATTCACCGCCCCGCTCCGGGGCTCACCGCCTCACCGGTACACGACGACCTTGTCGCCGTTCCTCACCTGCGCGTACAGATCCGCGATCGCCGCCTCGTCCCGTACATTCACGCAGCCGTGCGAGGCACCCGCGTAGCCGTCGGCGGCGAAGTCGTACGAGTAGTGCACCGCCTGGCCGCCGCTGAAGAACATCGCGTACGGCATGGCCGAGTCGTAGAGCGTCGAGACGTGGTGGCGGGACTTCCAGTAGACCTGGAACACGCCCTCCCGCGTCGGCGTGTACTGCGAGCCGAACCGCACCGGCATCGTCGACACGGTCCGTCCGTCGACCATCCAGCGCAGCGTCCGGCTCGACTTGCTGACGCACAGCACCCGGCCGGTCAGGCAGCGCGGGTCGGGTGCGGCGGCCGGCTGCCCGCCCATCAGGTACAGGTCCCACTTGCCCGGTTCCCGCGTCATCCCCAGCAGCCGCTGCCAGGTGACGGTGTCGGTCCGGCCCGTCCTGGGCAGGCCGCGCTTGCCCTGGAAGCCGCTCACCGCGCGCTCGGTCAGGTCGTCGTACGTCCCCGTCGGCCCGTCGACGAGCCACTCGACCTGGCGCAGCCGGGCCTGGAGTTCACGGACGTCCCGGCCGGTGTCGCCCCGCCGCCACAGCACCCGGGGTTCGGCGCGGGCGGGCGGCGCGCCCGACGCCCCGTCGCCGGCCGGCGTGTTCCCCGGCTTCTCCGGCGGGGCACCGGTGACGTCTATGCGCACCGGAGCACGCCCCGCGCCGTCGGCGCTCGTGCCCTGCACGGTGCAGCCGCCCGCCGTCAGCACGGCTCCCAGGGCGACGGCGACCGCCCTTCCCATACTCCCCATACCCGTCATACGCATCACGGCCCCCCGCCGTCTCACCGCCCCGCACGGACGTCCCCTGAGATGTTCCCCGCGGATGACGCGCCGTGAACGGCACGGCATCGTTGTGACCGGGACCGCACCGAGGCTGTGAGCAAGGTCCCAGCGTGCGCCCCTCCACCGGGTGGCGCGTACGCCGATACAGTCCGTCGAAGGGTCGGTCTGTACTGGCGAGTATCTGACGGGTAGTTCGAGCACCTCGAACATGTGCTCAGCGGGAGGCATCACACCATGGCGCGCGAGTCTGAGTCCGGACTGCCCATCGAACCGGTCTACGGACCCGACACCCAGGCGGGCTGGGACCCTGCCGAGAAGCTCGGTGAGCCCGGGAAGTACCCCTTCACGCGGGGCGTGTACCCGTCGATGTACACGGGCCGGCCGTGGACGATGCGCCAGTACGCCGGTTTCGGCACGGCGACGGAGTCCAACGCCCGCTACAAGCAGCTGATCGCCAACGGCACGATGGGCCTGTCGGTCGCCTTCGACCTGCCCACCCAGATGGGCCACGACTCCGACGCCCCGATCGCGAGCGGCGAGGTCGGCAAGGTCGGCGTGGCGATCGACTCGATCGACGACATGCGGGTGCTGTTCGGCGGGATCCCGCTCGGCAAGGTCTCGACGTCGATGACCATCAACGCCCCCGCCTCCCTGCTGCTCCTGCTCTACCAACTCGTCGCCGAGGAGCAGGGCGTCGGCGCCGACCAGCTCACCGGCACGATCCAGAACGACGTGCTGAAGGAGTACATCGCGCGCGGGACGTACATCTTCCCGCCCAAGCCCTCCCTGCGCCTGATCGCGGACATCTTCAAGTACTGCAAGGCCGAGATCCCGAAGTGGAACACCATCTCGATCTCCGGCTACCACATGGCCGAGGCCGGCGCCTCGCCCGCGCAGGAGATCGCCTTCACCCTCGCGGACGGCATCGAGTACGTGCGCACGGCGGTCGCGGCCGGCATGGACGTCGACGACTTCGCCCCGCGCCTCTCCTTCTTCTTCGTGGCCCGTACGACGATCCTGGAGGAGGTCGCCAAGTTCCGCGCGGCCCGCCGGATCTGGGCGCGGGTGATGAAGGAGGAGTTCGGCGCGGAGAATCCCAAGTCGCTGATGCTGCGCTTCCACACCCAGACCGCCGGGGTGCAGCTCACCGCCCAGCAGCCCGAGGTCAACCTCGTCCGCGTCGCCGTGCAGGGTCTCGGCGCCGTCCTCGGCGGCACGCAGTCCCTGCACACCAACTCCTTCGACGAGGCCATCGCGCTGCCGACGGACAAGTCCGCGCGCCTGGCCCTGCGCACCCAGCAGGTCCTCGCCTACGAGACGGACGTGACCGCGACCGTCGACCCCTTCGCCGGCTCCTACGTCGTCGAGAAGATGACCGACGACGTCGAGGCGGCGGCCCTGGAGCTGATGCGGAAGGTCGAGGACCTCGGCGGCGCGGTCAACGCCATCGAGCACGGCTTCCAGAAGAACGAGATCGAGCGCAGCGCCTACCGCATCGCCCAGGAGACCGACGCCGGCGAGCGGGTCGTCGTCGGTGTCAACCGCTTCCAGCTCGACGAGGAGGAGCCCTACGAGCCGCTCCGCGTCGACCCGGCCATCGAGGCCCAGCAGGCCGAGCGCCTCGCCAGGCTCCGCGCGGAGCGCGACCAGCAGGCGGTGGACACCGCCCTCGCCGCTCTCAAGAAGGCCGCCGAGGGCGAGGACAACGTCCTCTACCCGATGAAGGACGCCCTGCGCGCGCGGGCGACGGTGGGCGAGGTGTGCAACGCGCTGCGGGAGGTCTGGGGGACGTACGTGCCCTCGGACGCCTTCTGAGCCGGCCGGCCACCTCGTACGGGTGACCAGGGCGGATGCCGTCCGTCCCCGGTCGCTCTCGCGGAGAGTGGGCCCCGCGAGGAGGACGTCACGGCCGTAGTGCGGCAGGAGCCGGCCCTACCGCCTCGACTGAGCCGCGCCGCCCGCCTTCGCCCGCTGAGCCGCCCGGTACCGGCGCACCGCACGGGTGACGACCGGCGGCAGGAGGTCCAGGGCGAGACGGCGGGTGCGGTCCCGCGGCGTCGGCTGCCGTGCCGTGCGCGCCGCCCGGTCCGCCGGACCCGCCTGCCGCGGTCGCCCCGGCACCGGCCCGGCGTCCGGGCGCGGCTCCGCCACCGGCGCCGGGTACCGCGAGGACGGCAGAGCGGGCGGCCGTGTCCGCTTGCCCTTGGCGCGGGTCCGGACCAGCCGGTGCCCGGCGGCCTGTTCCACGGTCACGGCGATGTCGTCGCGCCCGCGCAGCGCGGCGAGCAGCTCCTCCTGGACGGGCCCGGGGTCGCCCCAGGTGCCGTACAGCTTCTGGCTGCTCAGGCAGACGGGCCGCAGCCCCCGGTTGAGCACCGCCTCCCAGGCGGCGACGGCCACGCCCGGGGTGTGCTCGCTGCGGAAGTCGTCGAGGACGACGATGCCGTCGGGCAGCAGCAGGTCCCGGGCCGCGCCGATGTCGCCCTGGACGTGCTCGTACAGGTGCGAGGCGTCGATGTGGGCGAAGCGGCAGGTGCCGGGCGCGACCTCGTCGGTGACCGCGGAGCTGGGGGCCTGGACGATCGTCGGCAGGGTGTCGTGAAAGGAGAGGTAGTTCCGCTCGAAGGCCTGCCGGGTGAGTGAGGAGTACGACTTCGCCGCCTCCGCCCGGTTGGCCGCGTCCGGCGGTTCGGTCTCGAACAGGTCGCAGACGGTGAGCGTCTCGCCGTCCCGCAGGTGGTGCCCCAGCAGGATCGCGCTCTTGCCCAGGTAGGCGCCCAGTTCGAGCAGGTCGCCGCGGGTGCCCCGCCGCTCCTGCCGCTCCAGGAACCAGGAGAACAGCACCTGGTCGAGCGGCCAGAACCAGCCGGGGACGTCGTTCAGCTCACCGGGGTACTTGTGCGTCTCTTGCGCAGTGGCCATGAGGGGAGGATGCCTCCTCGACGGGCGAAAAGGAGCCACCGCGCGCGATGCAATGGACGGAATATCGCACGAATCGCTCAACGTGCCCAGTCCGGCACCTTCCGCGACCGCCGCGCGGGTGACCGTCCCGCCTGTCGGCGCGGCGCCGCGCCGGCGCCCGCCCGGCTGTGCTCAGGACGCCCGCAGATACGCCGAGTGGGCCGCCTTCCCCAGGAAGGTGAGGCGCGTGGGCTCCCTCAGGTGGTCGTCGAGGGCTTCCTCGACGCCCGGCCAGTTGGCGTCGCCGTAGTCGTCCAGGACCACGATCGCGCCGGGCGCGGCGATCTCCTCGGCCCACTGGAGGTCCTGGCGGACGCCCTTCGCCGAGTGGTCGCCGTCGACGACGATCACTCCGTAGGAGCGGTCCGAGACGGCCGCCCGGGTCTCCGGGTCCTCGGAGAAGCCCCGCTGGACACGGGCCGCCGTGCCCGCCGGACCGGCCAGGGCGAGGTTGGTGCGCACGGCGTCCTCGTCGACCGGGGTGCCCGTCGGGTCGGGACGCGGGCTGGTGCCCGGCTGGAGCTGCACGCCGGCGAAGGGATCGACGATGGTCAGGCTCGGGTGGCGGCCGTCGCGCTCCATCATCCGGATCAGCCCGGTCGAGAACATGCCGTACAGCGTGCCTATCTCCAGGATCTCGTCGTTCGGCGGGTCGAGCAGCGGGATGGTGCCGAGCTTGCCGCAGATGTTCATGGTGCCGCCCGCGATCCGGCCCACGCCCAGGGACTCCAGCGCCACGAGCAGGCGGTAGGCGGTGGCGACGTTGCGCACCGCCGCGTCGAGGTCGCCGGACAGGGCGCCCACCTCGGCGTGCAGGCGCTCGAGCGGGCCGTCGGCCACCACGCGGGAGAGGCCGCGCCCGGTGGAGCCGAGGAGCAGCTCGTGGGTCAGCCGGTGCGCGGTGGCCTCCCGGACGGCCGAGCGGACCTGCCGGTCGACCTGCCGGTCGATGCGCTGGTCGACACGCCGGTCGATGCGCTGGTCGATGAGGTCGGCGACGGGACGCAGCAGACGCCGGGAGAGCGGGCTGCGGAGCAGGGAACGGCTGTCCATGGATCAACGACCTCAATCCGTCACGGAGGTGAACGTGTGGGTACGCGGGAACGCCTGCGGGGTGGGTGGGGCCAGACTAGGGAGGCCCCCGGCCGGAAGCGGAGCGCTCGGACGGACCACGAGGCGAACTTCTGCGGAACACCGGACGGCCGGACGGTGGCGGCCCGCGGTGTTCACCGGAAGGTCACGCGTATGTGGCCGATGTTCATCCGGGAGCGGTTCCCGCCGCTCGTGGCGCTCTCATAGCCTGCACCGATGTGCGCCGCGCGGCGCCGCGGCTGCGGGTGCGCGCGGTGCGGGCATTCGATCCCCCGGCCCGGCCGGACACCGCCGGGCCCGCGCGTATTACCCCGGGAGTGACCACCCATCGCCGCCGAGCCCGTGACCGCCGCCGTTTCCGAGCGCCCCCCTGCCCCTGCCCCCGCCACCGCCGGGAGACCGGCCACGCGTCCCCGGGGGGAGTACCGGTACGACATCGACCTCGTCCGGGTCCTGGCCTCGGTCGGGGTCATCGTCTGCCACGCCGCGGGCGAACTCATGAAGGCCGTGGACCGCTCCCCGTCGGGGGGCGGCGGGCCCGGCTACTGGACCGCGCTCGCCGGGGACGCGCTGAGCCGGTGCGCCGTGCCGCTGTTCTTCGCGATCGCCGGCTGGGTCGTGCTCAGCGGGGCGCCGCCCCGCAGCGGCGGGCAGATCCGCAAGCGGCTGACCCGCATCCTCGTGCCGATGGCCCTGTGGACCGCCGCCTACCTGGTGTGGGACTGGGCGCGAGGCGCCAACACCGACCCCACGCGGCAACTCGCGTGGGACGCGGTGTTCGGCTCGGTGCGGCCCGCCTTCCACCTCTGGTACCTGTACGCCTACGTTCCGGTGATCCTGCTGCTGTCGGTGGCCGTCCTGGTCCGGGCCGGCAAGCGGCCCTGGGGCGCGGGCGCCGCCCTCCTCGGCCTCGCGCTCGCCCCGACCCTCCTGGGAGATCTCGGGCGGCTCCTCGACGTCCGCTTCCCGCCCTTCGCCTGGCAGTTCGGCGTCTACCAGATCGTGTACGCGGTCGCCGGTGCCGTCCTGCTGTCGCTGCCGGGCTCCGCGGTCACCGGCCGGCGGCGGCGTCTGCTGTGGCTCGCGGGCGGGCTGTGCGCGTGGGGGGCGGTGGCCGTCTACGAACACCGGGTGCACTTCCCGAGCCCGTACGCGTCGGTCGTGGTGGCACTGCTGGCCGGGACCCTGCTGACGGCCCTCGCCCGGATCAGGGTGCCCGAGCGGTTCCGGCCGCTGCTGGGCAGACTGGCCGGGGCCTCCTTCGGCGCCTACCTGGTCCACCTGATGTTCCTGGAGGTCATCGCACCGCACCTGGTGTCGGCGGACGCTGACTGGCCGGCCGCGGTGGGCGGGCTCGTGGGGCTGACGGGGGCCACGGTCGTACTGTCCTTCGCCGCCGCCCTGCTGTGGACGCGGCTGCGGCTGGGCCGCTGGCTGGGCTGAGCCGGGCGGCGCGCGAACGCCGGAGCCCCCGCCGTCCGGCGGGGGCTCCGGCGTTCCGGTCCGGTCCCGTCACTTCTTCCCGGCGCCGCGCCGCACCGCCCTGCGCACCACGCGCCGGGCCCGCCGCACCTGGAACTTCGCGCGCAGTTGCGGGCGGCTGCCGGGCAGGCCGAGCTCGGTCAGCCGCAGCTCGGGGAAGTAGTAGCCGGGGCTGGTGGCCAGGTTGGCCCGCAGCCAGGTCTCCGTCGGCTCGCGCAGCTCCGCGTACGTCTTGGGCTGCATGCAGAAACCGATCGCCCGGACCAGCGGGGAGAGGGTCTGCGGGGCGGCGCCGACGAGCGCCGGGGGCTGCCCGCGCTCCAGGTCGGGCACCAGGTGGTCGACGACGGCCAGGGGCACGCGGTTGCTGTTCGGGTACGGCTTGAGCCGCTCCATCACCAACGCCGTCCCCACCCGGGCGACGGGCACGTCGTAGTAGGCGGAGGCGGTCACCATCGCCGTGGAGAAGCAGCCGACGACGAGTTCCGGCGCGCAGCGGTCGTACAGCGTCTCGGCGAGCAGGGGCGCGTCCAGCACGGTGAGCCGTACGCCCTCGTCCGCCGCCGCCTTGCTCAGTGCGGCCGTGTACCCGGCGGGGGCGGTCGGGTGGGGCTTGAAGACCACGGAGCGGTGCCCGGCGCGCGCGGCGCCGGTGAGCATGCGGACGTGGAGGTCCTCTTCCTCCTGCGCCGTCAGGATGTTGATCGCCGCCAGGTACTGGCCGAGCAGGACGGCCGTCGGCTTCTCCCGCGCCACGGGTGCCAGCCGGGGGTCGTCCGCCGCGTCGTGGGAGATCTCGTCGAGCACCGCGCGGAACGCCGCGTCCGGGACGACCTCGGGTGCGACGCCGTACTCGGACAGCAGCATCGGCTTCAGACCCGGGATCAGGTCGAGGTGGAGCAGCCGCTGGATGCGGCGGGCGAGGGTCAGCGGGAGCTTCTCGCGGGTCGGGCCGTAGCTCATCAGGCCGTCGGCGTACACGTGCAGGGCGCTCTCGGAGAAGATCGCGGCCAGCGCGCGGGCGGGGTTGACCTGGATCGACTCGACGGCGAGCTCGATCGGGTCCCGCTCACCGATGCCCCAGGCGAGACGGAACGCCTTCTGCCACAGCGACACGTCGTTCCCGCGCGGGCCCCACGCGCTGGGGTGGTGCGGGCGGATCGCCTCGTTCCAGCCGACCACGGAGTCGAACCGGCCGGATATTCGCTCGTAGCCGTGCATCTCGTCGAGGCGCAGCGCGGTCTCGGGTATCGCGGCGTTGTTGGAGACCAGCAGGACGCGCCGGGCGGCGTCGCGCGGCCCGAACAGGCCCGCGTCCAGCGCCGCGGCGAGGGTGGCCGCTCCGTACAGGGTGGAGACCTGGAAGATCTGGGTCTTGTGGGGCATGGATCAGGCAGCCTTCCGCCCGTCGCGCAGGCGGCTGAGCAACCTGCTCCGAGTGCTGTCGATGGTCCTGAGGGTCTCGTCCAGCACGTGCTGGGGCATCCGGTGGAGCGCGTCCCTCGCCTCGCGCCGCAGCCGCTGCGCCGCCGAGGCCTCGTACTCGTTCACCTTGCCGACGTGGAAGGCGATCATGGCGCAGTACGTCCGTACGGCCTTGGGGAGGAAGCGCTCGGCCTCCCGGTCCTTCAGCAGGTCCTGGAGGAGCATGTCGTAGGCCGGGATGAAGTCCAGCTGGCGGGAGTCCTTGATCTGAGTGAGCGAGGTGGCGACGCCCCGCCGGTAGAACACCCCGTGCAGACCGACGGACGCGTACGACTCGGCCTTCAGGTGCAGGCGCCAGATCCACAGCCGGTCCTCGGCGGTGCGCAGTTCGGTCGCGAAGCGCATCCCGCCGTCGTCGAAGAGGTGCCTGCGGTAGATCCCCGCCCAGACGAAGGGGTAGTCGACCATCGTCTCCATGTGGGGCGGCGCTATGCCGTCGCGCGGGTCCATCACGGTGTTGCGCACCGGGGCCGGGGGCCGCCGGATCACCCGCTCGGTGCCGGTGGCCTGGACATGGTCGGTACGGGCGAAGTCGCAGCCCAACTCCTCCACGACGGACACCAGTTCGGCGAGGTAGCCCGGCCCGTACCAGTCGTCCCCGTCGAGGAAGGTGACGAACTCGCCCCGGGCCGCGTCGATACCGCTGTTGCGCGCCTGCGCGATGCCCATGTTCGTCTCGTGCCGGATCACCCTGGTGTCGGAACGCCCCGCCGCCCAGCGGTCGACCGCCCACGAGGTGGCATCCGTGGAGCAGTCGTCGACGAGCAGGAACTCGAAGCCGGGGCCCGCGTTGTTGGCGAGACTTCTCAGAGTGCTCTCTGCGAAGGCTTCCACATTGTGCATGGGAACGACGACGGACAGTTTCGGCACACGGGCCTCACACGCTCGAAGGTCGGGGATTGGAACAGGCTAACCACGCTCCCGGATTCGGCGGTGTCGAAGAAGGCGCGGAGAAGCGAACTCCATTCGCAGGGAAGATGAATTCTCGGTGTCTCAGGCCGGAGTGAAGATGTTCCGCAGTTCCTCGATGTTCACGCGAGTGGTCTTCCACAGGAATTCCTGCGCGGCGTGTACGTCCGCCACCGCCGTCGCGTGGTCGTCGAGGACCGCCGCCGCCCGTTCCGCGAGCCGGGGGCCCAGCTCCCGGTCGTGCACGGACAGCCCCCACTCCCGGCGTCCGATGTCGGACAGGAAGTACGCGAGCTTCGGGTGGGAGACGAGGCTGAGGATCGGCGTCCCGCAGCCGAAGGGGATCATCCCGGCGTGCCCGCGCATCCCGATCACCAGCCGCGAGTGGCGGTACAGGTCGCGGATCGCGTCGTTCGACAGGCCGTAGAGCTGCTCGACGGGCAGGGCGAGGCCGTGCTCCCGGCGCAGGTCGTGCACGAACTTCTCGTCGGCCGGCATGTGGGCCGCGTACCGCACGTCCGCCCGGTCGCGCAGGGTCCGCAGCGCGCCGGCCATCTGGGCGAGGAAGTGGCCGTAGTCGTGCCCGAAGCGCAGGCCCGAGCGGTCGTACGCGCAGTTGACCAGGACGGTGTCGGACCGCTCCGGCGCGGCGGACAGGCGGGGGTCGAGGTGCCGGGCCACCGTGGTCGGGCAGGGCTGGTAGCGCACCCGGTCGCGCAGCTCCGCGGGGAGCAGCTCGCGGACCCGGTCGATCGATCCGTGGTTGCGCAGCCCGAAGAACGCCGACCGTTCGACCAGGACCCGCAGGCTCTCGGCGAACCGGCTCCGGCGGTAGAGCTGCCCGTCGAACACGTTGTAGCCGACCGCGAACACCGCCAGCGGCGCGGTGAGGCGGGCCAGCAGGTCGTCCGGGACGTTCCACTGCCAGTGGCTGTTGCCGTTGGGGGAGGTGTCCGGGAGGAAGAGCCCGCCACCGCCCACGACCACCCCGCGCCGGGCGTTCAGCCGCTCCAGCGCCTCCTCGTCGACCAGCCGGTGCACGGGCTGCCGGTACCAGCGGTGCGGGCCGGTGTCGGTGTCGAAACACATGCGCACGGCCTCGGGCAGGACCTTGTCCCCGGCGTTCTCGTTCCCCTCGGCGAACAGTGCGACGTGCGCGAGCTGTCCGGCGGCCGGAGCGGCCGGCTCCGGTTCGCCGGGGCCGGCCGCACGGGTTCGGACGTACCAGGCGTGGCAGCCGGCGTCGGTGGGGTCGGCGTCCAGGCCGTCGCGGGCGTAGGCGTGCGCGTCCTCCTCCCGCCCGCACAGCCAGGCCAGGCGGGCGAGCTGCGCGAAGGCACGCGGGGCGACGTCGGGGGAGGCCGCCGCGAGCAGCAGGTGCCCCTCGGCCTCGTCGTAGCGCGAGAGCGCCATCAGGCACAGGCCGAGCGTCTCGTGGCAGCGCGGCGCGTCCAGCCGGTCCGCGACGGCCGGGGCGAGGACCTCGACGGCCTCGTCGTAACGCCCCTGCCCGCGCAGCACGTCGGCGACCGTACGGGCGAGGTCGAGGGAGGGGCGGGCCGCCAGCAGGGGCGGCGCGCAGTGCGCCAGCAGGTCGGGGTGTCTTTGGCCGGGCAGTGCGCAGTAGGCGGCCCGGAACTCCTCGTCGCTCATCTCGAAACGGCGCCGCGCCTCGGCGGCGGGGCCGTACCCGGGCGCGTCGAACGGGCCGGTGAACCGCAGGACGGCGACGTCCGCGGGCACCGGCGTGTCGTCGTGCAGGCGGCGGGCGAGGAAGTCGTACCGCGCGTCGAGCGGGGCCAGGACGCCGTCGAGAGCCGGGCCGAGGTCATCGTCGGTGAGGCCGCGAAGCCGCGCCGCCAGGCCGTCGTCCACGTCGGCACGCTGGATGACGAGGAGCCCCTTTGGCAGCACGGCGCGCCGCTCCCCGGCCTCCCCGGCGCACAGCAGCTGGCGTACGGCGCCCACCCCGTGGCGCATCCTCAGCAGCTCGCCGATGTCGCCCAGGACGACCATGGCGGGATCGAGGGCCACGACGGTGTCGTACCCGTCCAGCCGGAAGACGTCCGTACGGTCCCCGGCCCGGCGCGTGACCAGGCGCGGGTGCAGCCGGCGCAGCGCGTCGAACGAGTCGTCGGCCAGACCGGGGTGCAGGACCACGAAGTCCTCGCACACGCCCGGGTTGGTCAGCGCCAGACTGCGCAACAGGACGGGGAGGCCGGGCAGGCCGCCCTCGTCGGTGTGGACGGCGAAGGCGATCCGGCGTCTGCCGGTGACGGTGCTCCGGTCGTCCGCGGAGGAGGCGGAGGAGTGGGTCATCGCAGGGCGATCCTCATCTTGCTGTCGTCGACGTGCGTCGCGCGGTCCATGACCCACTCGGCCTCCCTCGGCCGCAGCCGGCCGGGCAGGGTGAAGCCGATGAGGTCCAGGCGTGGACTCGCGTCCAGGAAGTCCAGGAGCCTGAGCACGGTGAAGGCCGTGGTCGTCGCCGGGCCCCAGCCGTCCTCGCCCAGCAGCGCCGGGTCGCCCAGGGGCCGGCGCAGGGAGGCGTCGCCGACGTGCTCCTGGGCTCCGGGTACGAGCCGCTGCCGGGTGGCGCGGCGCCATCCGGCGGCCGGGTCGCCGAACACCAGCCGGACACCGGCCGGCCGGGTCCAGGCGGGCTCCTCCCACGGGGCGTCGCCCCGCAGCGAGACGGCGTGCAGGTCGGTGCGCTCGCCGGTGCCCCCGGCGCGGATGCGGAACGCGTCGCAGCGCACCACGAGGTCGTAGGCGTCGATCTCGGCGCCCAGCGCGCTGCCGGCCACGTCCCCGGCGTTCGCGACCAGGCACACCGTCCGCCCCGCGACCAGGCCCCGCAGGCCGCCGACGCCGATCGGAGTGCTGCCGCCGAGCAACGGGTCGGGCATCCCGGCCCGTTCGGAGAGCCGGCGGTGGGTGCCGTACAGCTCCAGCAGGCGCCGCACATCGGGGTCGCCCAGGCCGTGCTCGGCCACCCGGGCCCGCACGTACGCGGCCAATCGCGGCGAGACGGCGGCGGTGGTGGTCGCGGGGACCGTGGCGTTCGCGGTGACGGCGCCGGGCGTGGTGGTCGCGCCGGGTGCGGTGGTCGTGGTGGTCGTGGTGCTCGCGGTGGTCGTGTGGGGCTCTCCGAGCAGGTCGCGCAGTGCGGAGCCGGCCTCGGGGAAGAGCGCGACGGCCGCGTCGAGACAGGCCCGCCGGCGCCGCAGGGTGTCCATCCTGCGCGCGATCTCGGGCGCCGGGTTGCCGTCCGGCAGCAGCGTTGTGTACCGCTCGTAGCACTCCAGCGCCTCGACGTCCCGGCCGAGGCCGTCCAGGGCCAGGCCGCGCAGCCGCCACGCCCCCTTGGACCGCCGCCGGATGCGGGCCGACGTCTCGGCGACGCCGAGCGCGAGGCCGAGCCCGTCGTCCCCGCCGGTCTCCAGGGCGCGCTCGCCGACCTGGAGCAGGGCCTCGAAGTGGTCGGCCGACGGGTCGTCGAGGGAGGCCGCGAAGGCACCGATGGCCTGGGTGAGCCGGGCCCGAGGAGGAGTGGCCCCGGCGCCCGACGCCGCGAGGTACTCGCCGCACAGGCGCATGCCCCGGGCGTACAGCGCCGGCCTGGCGGCCTCTTCCCGCCGTGCCTTGAACAATCCCGCCAGGGACTTCGTCATGCGTTCCACCGTTCTGCGATCGGAGGCCGAATGTGCCGCAGCACGACGGGCCGCGGGTGGCTTTCCGGCGCACGGCGGGTGAACACTGCCCCTCCGGCGGGCGGACGGCCGCTCCCCGCTCTCGGGGAGCGGCCGTTCCTCACCGCCCCATCGAGCGCCGGACGGCCCGCGCCCGCCGTACCACCCTGCGTGCCGTGGAGTTGTGCGGCAGGAAGCCCAGCCGTGCCGGGATGCCGCCCGGCAGACCCAGCGAGGTGAGCCGCCGCTTCTTGAAGTACCGCCAGGTGCGCGCGTCCAGGTGCGCGCGCAGATACCGCTCGGCCTCCGGCCGCAGTTCCGGCAGCACCTTCGGCTGCATCGCGAACCCCACGGTCCGCACCAGCGCGGCGAGCGCGTCGGTGTCCATGCCCCGCCGTCCCTCGGCGACGGCGGCGGCGTCGGACAGGTCCGGGAGGAGCGCGTCCACGATGGTGGCCGGGACGCGGTTGCTGTTCTCGTACGGCGTCAGCCGGTCCAGCAGGGTCTCGGTGCCGACGCGGGCGACCGGCAGGCCGTACAGCGCGGACGCGGTGAGCAGGGCGGTGGAGAAGCAGCCGACGACCAGCGCCGGACGCGTCCGCTGGAACAGCACCTCGGCGAGGACCGGTGTCTCCACCACGGTGAGGTCGACGCCGAGCTTTCCGGCCTCCTGCTCCAGGGTGCGGGTGAAGCGGGCCGGGGCCGTGGGGTGCGGTTTGAACACCACGCGGGTGTGCCCGAGCCCGGCGGCGCCCGTCAGCATCCGCACGTGCAGGTCCTCCTCCTCCTCGGCGGAGAGGATGCCCAGCGCCGACAGGTACTGGCCGAGCAGCACCGCGGGCTCCTCGACGTCCGGCAGTCCGGTACCGGTGCCGGCCAGCTCGGCCAGCACCTTGGTGAACGCCGGAGCCGGCACGATCTCGGGCTCGACGCCGAACTCCGTCAGCAGCAGCGGCGCGAGCCCCGGCACCAGGTCGAGGTGGAGCAGCCGCTCCACGCGCGTGCCGACCAGCGGGGCGAGCTTCGTACGGGTGGGCCCGTAGCTCATCAGGCCGTCCGCGTAGACGGTCAGCGGCGCGTCGGTGAAGATCTGCGCCACGCCGAGTGCCGGGTGCACCTGGATCGACTCCACGGCCAGTGCCACGTCGTCGTCGCCGAGCCCCCAGGCCAGCCGCAGATGCCGCTCCCACAGGGGTACGTCCTCCAGCCGCGGCGACCAGCCGCCGGGATGGAAGGGGAAGATCGCCTCGTTCCACGACACGACGTCGTCGAACCGCCCCCGCACCTGCTCGAAGCCGGGCATCGCGTCCACGGACGGGGTCGTCTCGGGCGTCGCCGCGTTGTTGGCGACCAGCAGGATCCGCCGGTCGGCCGCGTCGAAGCAGCCGGTGTCCAGGGCCGCGGCGAGCGTGGCCGTGCCGTACAGCGTCGACGCCAGGAAGATCTGAGTGGTCACGCCGCCGTCCCCTCTTCGGCCCCGCCCGCGGCCGCACGGCGGCGAAGGCGGCGCAGCCGCGTGGCGCGCTCGGCGTCCATCGAGCCGAGCACCTCGTCGAGCGCGTCCTGCGGCATCCGCCGCAGCGCCGCCGCGCTCCTCGCTTTCAGTATCCGGGCCACGGCGGGCTCGAATCCCTCGATGGAACCGAGATGGTGGGAGATGATCGCGCAGTACGTGCGCACCGCCTTCGGCACCAGCCGCGCGGCGTCCGCGTCCCCGGCCGCCCCCGCGAGCACCTCGTCGAACGCGCGGATGAAGTCGAGCCGGCGGACGTCACCGATCTGGGTGAGGGAGGACGCCACCCCGCGCCGGTAGAAGACACCGAGCAGCCCGGTCACCGCGAAGGACTCCGCCTCCCGGTGCAGCTTCCAGATCCACGGCCGGTCCTCGGCCGTGCGCAGCCCGTCGGTGAAGTGCAGCAGGCCGCGCTCGGCCAGCCGGCGGTGGTAGACGCCCGCCCACGCGTAGGGGTAGTCGACGGAGGTGGTGCGGTGGGCGGGCAGGATCGCGTCGCGCGGGCGCAGCGCCACGTTGCGGCGGCCGTGCGGGACACGGTGCAGGGTGCGGTTCCGCCCCGTGCACTGCACGTGGTCGGTGCGCACGAAGTCGACGCCCAGCCGCTCGATCGCGTCCACCAGCCGGCCGTAGTGGCCGGGCGCCAGCCAGTCGTCGCCGTCCAGGAAGGCGAGGTACTCGCCGCGCGCCCGGTCGATGCCGGTGTTGCGGGCGGTCGCCAGGCCACCGTTGCGTTCGTGTATGACCAGCACCGCCCCCGGCAGCTCGCGCTCGGCGCGGGCCAGGAGGTCCGCGGTCCCGTCGGTCGAGCAGTCGTCGACGAGAATGAACTCGAAGTCGTCCCGCGCGTTGGCGCTGAGACTCCGCAGGGTGTCTGGTGTGTACTGCCGCACGTTGTAGAACGGCACGATGACGGAGAGCTTGGGCACGTGAGCGACGTTATGCGGTGGCCCGGCATTCGGCTTTACCTGCGCCTTGATACCGGGTGAACGCGGCGTGGCGAAGCGGTGAAGCGCACCTTTTTCCGTACGCCGGGCGACCCGATTCCCCATACGGCGATGTGCTGTTCACCGTTTGTTGCATTCCGGTTGGGCGGTTCCTAGAAATGGCTTCCTAGCGTCTACGACGTGCCAGCAAGTGCAACGAAGGCCCTGCGAGTCGCCGTCCTGGCGGATTCCGACACCCGGTGGAAATGGGGAGCGCTCACCGCGACCCGCGTCTGTCCCGGGGCCCCCGAGAACACGGACATCCACCTCGACGGCTACCTCCTGCGCGGCCGAGCCACCCCGACCCCCCGCCAGTTGCGGGAAGTCGGCGTTACCGCGGACTCGCTCCGCGAGGTGACCGCCGCCGAGTTCCTGCGTGCCATGGGCGACGCCACCGGCGAGGAGTCCTACGACGTCCTCGTCCTCGCCCTGGTCGGCGGCGGCGTCCAGGCGATGCTGCACGGCCTGGGACGGGTCTGGGCGGACCGCGCCGACCGGCCCGTGGTCGTCACCGGCTACGTCGGCGTCGTCTACGAGAAGCTCGCCGACGGCCTGCTGCTGCGCCACGGCGCCGACCTCGTCCTCGCCAACTCCCGCCAGGACGCGGACCGTTTCCGGGACGTGTACGAGGGGGTCGGCGCCGACGCCTCGGCGGTGACCGAGGTCGCCCTGCCCTTCCTGGGCGGAGCCGCCTACCCCGGCGAGCCGGACGGCGGCAGCGGGGAGGACCGCCCCTACACGGTCGTCTTCGCGGCCCAGCCCTCCGTACCGGACAGCCGCAAGGACCGTACGTACCTCCTCGAACGGCTGATCCGGCACGCCCGCCGGCATCCCGAGCGCGAGGTGCTGCTCAAGCTGCGCTCCAAGCCGGGCGAGCACACCACGCACATCGAGGAGCTGCCCTACCAGAAGCTGGTGCAGCGGGCCGACCCGCCGCCCAACTTCCGCCTGGTCTACGGCCACATGGGCGACGTCCTCGACCGCACCGACCTGCTGGTCACCATCAGCTCCACGGCGGCCCTCGAATCCCTGCACCGCCGCATCCCCACCGTCGTACTGACCGATCTGGGCGTGCGCGAGGCGCTCGGCAACCACCACTTCGTGGGCTCCGGATGCCTCGCCTCCTGGGACCAGCTCGACGAGGGGCACCGCCCGGTGCCCGACCCCTTGTGGGTCGCCCGGCAGGGCGTCGCGGCGGACGGCGGGTACGGCACCGCCTTCGACGAGGCCCGGGGGCGCATCGCGCACCTGCTGGACCGGCCCGGCGGCCTGCCCCCGCTCGCCCCCTACTACACACCGGTCACCGCCCCCGGTTACCTCCCCGGCATCCTCGCCCGCCACCACCTCGGCCCCGACGGCACACCGCTGCCCGGTGCGCCGGCCGCCGACAAGGCACCCGGCCCGGTCCGGCAGGTGGTGCGCCGGGCGGCCCGCGGCGCCTACCGGCACGGCGTCCAGCGGGTCGCCCCGGTGATCCGCCGGATGGGGGAGCTGTGACCGGCCGCCCGACACCCCGGACCCCCGCGGTCGCGCAGACACCTGCGACACCTGCGACACCTGCGCAAGGAGCAGATCACATGTCCAACCCGGAAGCGGGCCAGGGCGCTTCGGTGCGCCGGGTGCTCGCGGTGATTCCCGCGCGCGGCGGCTCCAAGGGAGTGCCCGCGAAGAACCTCGCCCCCGTCGGCGGCGTCCCCCTGGTGGCCCGCGCGGTGCGTGAGTGCCGGGCCACCCGGCTGGTGACGGACGTCGTGGTCTCCACCGACGACCAGACCATCGCCACCGCGGCCCGCGAGGCCGGCGCCGAGGTGGTGCTGCGGCCCGACGCCATCGCCGGGGACACGGCCACCTCCGAGGCCGCCGTACTGCACGCGATGGACGCCCACGAGGCCCTGCACGGCGCGGCCGTCGACGTGGTGCTGCTCGTGCAGTGCACCAGCCCTTTCCTCGTCCGCGAGGACATCGACGGGGTGGCCGGCGCGGTCGCCGAGGACGGCGCGGACACGGCGGTGACCGTGGCCCCGTTCCACGGCTTCGTGTGGCGGGACGGCGCGGACGAGCCGGACCGCCGGGAGGGCGGCCACGGCGTCAACCACGACAAGTCGCACCGCCCCCGCCGCCAGGACCGCCCGCAGGACTTCCTGGAGACCGGCGCCGCCTACGCCATGGCCGCGCCCGGCTTCCGCGAGCACCGGCACCGCTTCTTCGGCCGCACCGAACTGGTCCGCACCGACCCGGCCCGCGTCCTGGAGATCGACGACCCGCACGACCTGGCCCGCGCCCGCGCCCTGGCGCCACTGCTCGACGCCGCGCGCCCCGGGTGGCCGGCCGCCGAGCCTCCCACCCGCCTCCCCGAAGCCGCCGACATCGACGCGGTCGTCCTCGACTTCGACGGCACCCAGACCGACGACCGGGTGCTGATCGACTCCGACGGGCGGGAGTTCGTCTCCGTCCACCGCGGCGACGGACTCGGCATCGCCGCCCTGCGCCGCAGCGGTCTGACGATGCTGATCCTGTCCACGGAAGTGAACCCGGTCGTCGCCGCCCGCGCCCGGAAACTCAAGCTCCCGGTGCTGCACGGGATCGACCGCAAGGACCTCGCACTCAAGCAGTGGTGCGAGGAGCAGGGCATCGCGCCCGAGCGCGTGCTCTACGTCGGCAACGACGTCAACGACCTCCCGTGCTTCGCCCTCGTCGGCTGGCCCGTGGCGGTCGCGAGCGCCCATGACGCCGTGCGCGGCGCGGCCCGTGCGGTCACCACCGTCCCCGGCGGCGAGGGCGCCATCCGGGAGATCGCGAGCTGGCTCCTCGGTCCCTCACTCGACGCCCTCGGCGCCCCCGAACTCCTCCACACTCCCCGGCTCTTCGACACCCCCGACTCCCTCGAATCCCCCACGATCACCCAGAACAAGTAAGGACCCCCTGCCATGAGCACCAACTCCCGCATCCGCGCCTTCGGTTCCCGCGAGGCCGGCCCCGGCCGCCCCGTCTACATCACCGGCGAGATCGGCATCAACCACAACGGCGACCTCGAGAACGCCTTCAAGCTGATCGACGCCGCCGCCGACGCCGGCTGCGACGCGGTCAAGTTCCAGAAGCGCACCCCCGAGATCTGCACCCCGCGCGACCAGTGGGACATCGAGCGCGACACCCCCTGGGGCCGGATGACGTACATCGACTACCGCCACCGCGTGGAGTTCGGCGAGGACGAGTACCGCCAGATCGACGAGTACTGCAAGACCAAGAACATCGACTGGTTCGCCTCCCCGTGGGACACCGAGGCCGTCGCCTTCCTGGAGAAGTTCGACGTCCCCGCCCACAAGGTCGCCTCCGCCTCGCTGACCGACGACGAGCTGCTGCGCGCCCTGCGCGCGACGGGCCGCACGGTCATCCTCTCCACTGGCATGTCGACCCCGAAGCAGATCCGCCACGCGGTCGAGGTCCTCGGCTCGGACAACATCCTGATGTGCCACGCCACGTCGACGTACCCGGCGCAGGCCGAGGAGCTCAACCTCCGCGTCATCAACACCCTCCAGCAGGAGTTCCCGAACGTCCCGATCGGCTACTCCGGTCACGAGACGGGCCTGCAGACGACGCTGGCCGCCGTCGCCCTCGGCGCCACCTTCGTCGAGCGCCACATCACCCTCGACCGCGCCATGTGGGGCTCCGACCAGGCCGCCTCCGTCGAGCCGCAGGGCCTGACCCGCCTCGTCCGCGACATCCGCACCATCGAGGCCTCCCTCGGCGACGGCGTCAAGAAGGTCTACGACTCCGAGCTCGGCCCGATGAAGAAGCTGCGCCGCGTCAACGGCGTCGTCGCCGAGGCGGAGATCGCCGCCGCCGCGGGCGAGCCGGTCACGGTCTGACAGCCGGCCCGACACCTCCACCACACCCCCACCACGGGACGGTCCCACACCGATGAGCCCCCGCGCCGGGAACGCCGGCCCCCGCACTCTCGCCTTCGTCGAGAGCCCGGTACAACTGCTGAACGTGCTGGAGTGGGCGCACACGTGCGCACCCGGCGCGGAGCTCACCCTCGTGGTCCTCTCGCCCGTCGACCCGATGACCCGCGGTCAGCTGCGCCGCATGGCGGAACTGGCCCGCAAGGAGGGCCACGAGATCCGCTGGGAGGAGGCGCGCGGCGGCGCCACGGCCCCCTTCCGCACGGTGGGCGGACTGACGACCGCCCTGCGCCACGCGGAACGGATCGTCATGGGCGACCCCTTCTCCCGCTACGTACAGCTGCTCCTCACCATCACCCGGGCCCACGACCTGGTCGTCGTCGACGACGGCACGGCCACGATGGAGTTCGTCACCCAGCTGGCCCACGGCGAACGCCTGGTGCGCTGGCACCGCAAGGGCAGCCGCCCGGGGCCCCGCGACCTGCTCTTCGCCCCCGTCTCCAGGACCGCCCGGCACCGGCTGACGCCGACCCCGGACCGCCAGGTCTCGGTCTTCTCCTCCATGCCCATCGAGGACACCCCGGACGGCGTCACCGTCACCGCGAACGAGTTCGCCTGGACCCGGTCCCGCTTCGGCCCGCCCCGCATCACCAGGGGCGCCGACATGGTCGGTACGTCGCTGGTGGAGACCGGCGTCGTCGACGGCGACCGCTACGTGGACGCGGTACGCGGCCTGGCGAAGACCCACGGCGCGGCCCGCTACTTCGCCCACCGGCGGGAGAGCGCCGAGAAGCTCCACCGGCTGGCCGTCGAGACGGGCCTGGAGATCGTCCGGCCGGACCTCCCCCTGGAGCTGATCGCCCGGCGGGGGCCGATCGGCCGCACCGTCCTCAGCTTCCCGTCCACGGTCGTCCACACCCTCCCCCTGGCCCTGGCCGGCACCGAGGTCCGCGTCGCCGTCTGCGACATCGACCCCGCCTGGCTCACCCGGCAGGCGTCCCCCCGGGCCCGGGGCTTCCTCTCCGGGGTCACGGGCTCGGCGCGGGACGTGCACCGGCTGTCGGCGGTGGCGAGTGCCGGGTAGGTGGTCCCGGGCACATCACGCGGACGGCTCCGGCGTGGTCCGGTCGTACCGTGGTATGCGTGAAGGGAGCAAGGAAACAGGAAAGACGGAGCCGGGTGCCGAGGCCAAAAACGGGTGAGTGTACCCACCCCCGTTGAGAGCCATGCGCCGCGCGGCCAACTTTTCTTCCCCTAACGGGCTGAACTTTTGTTGATCGTGGGACAGTTGACCGCCCCGGCGTCCTACCCTTCAGAGGGTGAAGCAACTGATGTCCCGAGAGACCGAGGCCGATCCGTCAGGGGAAGCACTGCTTCCCGGTGCCTTGCCGGAGGCGCTCCGCGCGGAACTCGTAGCCTTCCGCCGCGACCTGCACATGCACCCCGAGCTGGGCAACCAGGAGTTCCGCACCACCGCCGCCATCAAGGAACGGCTCGAGCGGGCCGGCCTCAAGCCGCGGGTGCTCCCCGTCGGGACCGGGCTCGTCTGCGACATCGGCACCGGCACCGACTCGGGGGCGTGGTCCGGCGGGCCGCGCATGCTCGCTCTGCGGGCCGACATCGACGCCCTGCCCATCCCGGACACCAAGAGCGAGTGCCCGTACCGCTCGCGCGTGCCGGACCGCGCCCACGCCTGCGGCCACGACGTGCACACCACCGTCGTCCTCGGCACCGGACTGGTCCTCGCCGCCCTGCACGAGCAGGGCCTGCTGCCCCGGCCCGTACGGCTGGTCTTCCAGCCGGCGGAGGAGGTGCTGCCCGGCGGCGCCGCCGACGCCATCGAGGGCGGCGCGCTCGACGGGGTCCGCCGGATCCTCGCCGTGCACTGCGATCCCCGGGTGGACGCCGGACGGATCGGACTGCGGGTCGGACCCATCACCTCCGCCTGCGACCGGCTGGAGATCGCCCTGAACGGGCCCGGGGGCCACACCGCCCGCCCGCATCTGACCACCGATCTGGTCAGCGCCGCCGCCCGTGTGGTCACCGACGTGCCCTCGCTCGTCGCCCGGCGGGTGGACAGCCGCAGCGGACTCGCCCTCACGTGGGGGCGGATCGAGTCCGGCCACGCCCCGAACGTCATCCCGCAGCACGCCGAACTCGCCGGGACCGTGCGCTGCCTCGACCTCGACGCCTGGCGGCAGGCGCCCGACCTCGTGGTCGGCGCCATCGACGAGATCGCCAACCTGTACCGCGCCAAGTCCGAGATCACCTACGTCCGCGGAGTGCCCCCGGTCGTCAACGAGGTGACCAGCACCGAACTGCTCCAGGCCGCCATGGTCGCCCGGTGCGGCACGGAATCCGTCGAGACCACCGAGCAGAGCCTCGGCGGCGAGGACTTCTCCTGGTACCTGGAACACGTGCCCGGCGCCATGGCCCGCCTCGGCGTCCGCCCGCCCGGCGAGCGCACGGTCCGGGACCTGCACCAGGGCGACTTCGACGTGGACGAGCACGCCATCACCGTCGGCGTGGAGATGTTCACCGCGGCCGCGCTGATCGACGCCGTGTAGCGGAGACCGTACAGCCCCCCGCTGCGGTTGCGGCCGCGGCGGGTCGGGGGCAGCCTGATGCACAAGCGCACCAGGTCGCGCGGCATGCCCCGGGCACCCCATTCGCTCCCGTTCGGTCCGGTGGTTCACAAGGCCGTAACCAGCCGGCGGCACGAATGGGTAACGGCCCCGGGGAACCCCGTTCCCAGGAGTTTCTACGCGCGTTAATGTGCGCCGAACCGAGCGCCCGCTGCGGGGCTTTGGAGAATGGGGAACTTCAGATGCGTCGGATATCGAGACTGACCCGCGCCGCGGTGGGGGTCGCGTCGCTCGCACTCGCCGCCACGGCCTGCGGCGGAACCAGCGGCGAGAGCGGCGACGGCGACGGCAAGGACGACAAGGGCCTCGCCATCGCGTACGACATCGGCGGCAAGGGCGACCAGTCCTTCAACGACGCCGCGTACGCGGGCCTCGAGCGGGCCCGGAAGGAGTTCGGCTACAAGACCGCCGACATCGAGCCCACCGAGGGCGAGACCAACGCCGACAAGGAGCAGCGCCTCGCCTCGCTGGCCCGGCAGGGCTACAACCCGGTCATCGGCGTCGGCTTCGCCTACGGCCCGGCGATGAAGGCCGTCGCCTCGAAGTACCCGGACACCACCTTCGGCATCGTGGACTCCGTGGTCGAGGGCAAGAACGTCGCGTCCCTCGTCTTCGCCGAGAACGAGGCCTCCTACCTCGCGGGTGTCGCGGCGGCCAAGGCCACCAAGACCAACACGGTCGGGTTCGTGGGCGGCGTGGACATCCCGCTGATCCACAAGTTCGAGGCCGGCTACGAGCAGGGCGTCAAGGACACCGACCCCAAGGTCGAGGTGATCTCGCAGTACCTGACGCAGACGGCCGAGGAGGGCGGTTTCTCCAGCCCGGACAAGGGCCGCGCCGCCGCCGAGGGCCAGATCGAGAAGAAGGCCGACGTCGTCTACCAGGCGGCCGGCCTGTCCGGCCAGGGCGTGATCGAGGCCGCCGCGAAGGCGAAGGTCTGGGCGATCGGCGTCGACTCCGACCAGTACAAGCAGGAAGCGCTCGCGGCGTACAAGGACCACATCCTGACCTCCGCCCTCAAGGACATCGACGGCGCGGTGTTCGCCCTGGCCGAGTCGGTCGAGGACGGCAAGCCGCTGACCGGCACCCACACCTTCGACCTCGAGTCCGAGGGCGTGGGCCTGTCCGACAGCAACCCGAAGTACGCCGAGGTCCCGGGTCTGACGGACGCGGTGGCCAAGGCCAAGGAGGGCATCCTCTCCGGCGCCATCAAGGTCAGGACGGAGTAGCCCCGGCGGCACCGCACAGAACCGGATGAAGCGGGCGGGCGCCCGGAGGCGCCCGCCCGCTTCGGCGTGCCCGCGACCGGCCGCCCCGGCGTCACCCTCCGTTTGCGTCCGGCAAGCCTCGGGCACCCGCGCGCCGCGCCTTGCTCACGGGCGGATAACAAGGTGGACAGAAGGGGTTTTCAGGCAGGTCTACGCGCGTTAATCTGCGGCGAAAGCCAGCGCCGTACCTGAATCCGTCCCCGGCGCTTGTACGACAGGAGCACCAGACATGCGCCGGATTTCCCGGATCACGGTCGCAGGCGCAGCGACCGCCTCCCTGGCCCTCGCTCTGACCGCCTGCGGCGGCACCTCGACCTCCTCGGGGTCGTCGGAGTCCAAGGGCGACAAGGGTCTCGCCATCGCCTACGACGTCGGCGGCGAGGGCGACCAGTCCTTCAACGACGCCGCCCACGCGGGCCTGCTGAAGGCGGAGAAGGAGTTCGGCTACAAGACCGCCGCCATCGAGCCCACCGACGGCGAGACCAACGCCGACAAGGAGCAGCGCCTGGTCTCCCTGGCCAAGCAGGGCTACAACCCGGTCGTCGGCGTCGGCTACGCGTACGCCGCCGCGCTGAAGAGCGCCGCCGAGAAGTACCCGGACACCACCTTCGGCATCGTGGACGACGCCACGATCGAGGCCGACAACGTGGCCGACCTGGTCTTCAACGAGGAGCAGGCCTCCTACCTCGCCGGTGTCGCCGCCGCCAAGAGCACCAAGACCAACACGGTCGGCTTCGTGGGCGGCGTGGACATCCCGCTGATCCACAAGTTCCAGGCCGGCTACGAGCAGGGCGTCAAGGACACCGACCCCAAGGTCGAGGTGATCTCGCAGTACCTGACGCAGACGGCCGAGGAGGGCGGCTTCTCCAGCCCCGACAAGGGCGAGACCGCCGCCGAGGGCCAGATCGAGAAGAAGGCCGACGTCGTGTTCGCGGCGGCCGGTCTGTCCGGCCAGGGCGTGATCGAGGCCGCCGCCGCCAACAAGGTGTGGGCCATCGGCGTCGACTCCGACCAGTACAAGCAGGACGCCCTCGCGAAGTACAAGGACTCGATCCTCACCTCGGCCACCAAGGACGTCGCCAAGGCGGTCTACAACCTCGCGAAGTCGGTCGAGGACGGCAAGCCCGAGACCGGTATCGTTCGGGGCGATCTGAAGTCCGGCGAGGTCGGCCTTTCGGACTCCAACCCGAAGTTCGCGGACGACGCCGAGCTCCAGGCAGCCATCAAGACGGCCAAGGAGAAGATCATCAGCGGCGAGATCAAGGTCAAGAGCAGCTGAGCAGCACCAGCAACACCTCGAACAGCGTGTAACCGCGCCGGTTGCGCCGCTCGGCGGGGTACGGGGAGGAGCCTCGGGGCCCCTCCCCGTACCCCGTCGTGTCGATGTGCCGCCGCCGCTTTTAGATGCCGTAGGGGCGCTACGCGCGTAGACGGCCCCCGTCCCCAGGAGAGTGCGCCATCAACGCGTCCAGCAGCCCTCCGGCCGGAGCGGCGGTCAACGAATCGGTGACCGCCGTCGAACTCGCCGGGATCACCAAGCGATTCCCGGGTGTCGTGGCCAACCACGACATCCACCTCACCGTCCACAAGGGCACCGTCCACGCCCTCGTCGGCGAGAACGGCGCCGGCAAGTCGACCCTGATGAAGATCCTCTACGGCATGCAGAAGCCGGACGAGGGCACCATCGCGGTCGACGGCGAGCAGGTGAGCTTCTCCTCGCCCGCCGACGCCATCGTCCGCGGCATCGGCATGGTCCACCAGCACTTCATGCTCGCCGACAACCTCACGGTCCTCGAGAACGTGGTCCTCGGCAGCGAGAAGCTGTACGGCATCGGCGGCAAGGCTCGCGGGAAGATCAAGGAACTCTCCGAGCGGTACGGCCTCGGCGTGCGCCCCGACGTCCTCGTCGAAGAGCTCGGCGTCGCCGCCCGCCAGCGCGTGGAGATCCTGAAGGTCCTCTACCGCGGCGCCCGCACGCTGATCCTGGACGAGCCGACCGCCGTCCTGGTGCCGCAGGAGGTGGACGCACTCTTCGACAACCTGCGCGAACTGAAGGCCGAAGGCCTGTCGGTCATCTTCATCTCGCACAAGCTGGGCGAGGTCCTCTCCGTCGCCGACGAGATCACCGTCATCCGCCGCGGCACGACGGTCGGCACCGCCGTGCCCGCCGAGACGACCCCGCGCCAGCTCGCCGAGCTGATGGTCGGCAGCGAGCTGCCCACCCCTGAGACCGCCGAGTCCACCGTCACCGACCGCCCCGTCCTCGCCGTCGACACGCTGCGCCTGGCGGCCCCCGGCGGCAAGGCCCTGCTGGACGACATCTCCTTCACCATCCACGCCGGCGAGGTGCTGGGCATCGCCGGCGTCGAGGGCAACGGCCAGACCGAGCTGGTCGACGCCCTCATCGGCCTGCGCCACGCCGACTCCGGCACCATCCGCTTCCTCGACGAGGACATCACCGCGCTGCCCACCCGCAAGCGCCGCGAGCAGGGCGTCGGCTACATCCCCGAGGACCGCCACCGCCACGGCCTGCTCCTGGAAGCCCCCCTCTGGGAGAACCGCATCCTCGGCCACGTCACCGAGAAGCCCAACAGCAAGGGCGTCTGGCTGGACCCCAAGGGCTCCCAGGAGGACACCCGCCGCATCGTCGAGACGTACGACGTCCGCACCCCCGGCATCGACGTCACCGCCGCCTCCCTCTCCGGCGGCAACCAGCAGAAGCTGATCGTCGGCCGGGAGATGAGCCACAAGCCGCGCTTCCTGATCGCCGCCCACCCCACGCGCGGTGTGGACGTCGGCGCGCAGGCCGCCATCTGGGACCACATCCGCGAGGCGCGCCGCGAGGGACTCGCCGTCCTGCTGATCTCCGCCGACCTGGACGAGCTGATCGGCCTGTCCGACACCCTGAGGGTGATCTACGACGGCAGGCTGGTCGCGGACGCCGACCCGGCCACCATCACCCCCGAGGAGCTGGGCTCGGCGATGACCGGCGCCGCGACCGGCCACCTGGAACACGACGAGACCGACGAGACCCCCGAGGTCCGTGAGTCTCCCAAGTCTCAGTCCCCCGAGGCTCCGGAAGACGAGGCCCGCTGATGAAGAAGTTCGACAAGGAGCGCGTGCTCCTCGCGGTGGCCGGTCCGGTCATCGCGCTCGCCGTGGCCTTCGTGCTGAGCGCGATCGTCCTGATCGCCTCGGGCAAGAACCCGGTCGAACCGTTCGCCCTGATGTTCGAGCAGGCCGGATTCTCCGACATCCAGGTCCTGATCATCAACCAGGCGTCGATGTACTACATCGCGGCCCTCGCGGTGGCCGTCGGCTTCCGGATGAACCTGTTCAACATCGGCGTCGACGGCCAGTACCAGCTCGCCGCCATGATGGCCGCGATCGTCGGCGCCCACGCCAACCTCCCGGCCGCCCTCCAGATCCCGCTGCTCCTGCTGACCGCCGTCCTCACCGGCGCCTTCTGGTCCGGCATCGCCGGTGTCCTCAAGGTGACCCGAGGCGTCAGCGAGGTCGTCGCGACGATCATGCTCAACGCCATCGCCACCTCCGTCATCGGCTACCTGTGGCTGCCGGACGTCTTCGGCGTCAAGATCGGCAACAACAACACCACCGGCGAGATGCACGAGTCCGGCTGGGTCCCCGGCATCGACATGGGCGCGGCCGGCGAGATCTACGGCCTGGTCATCCTCGCCCTGCTGCTCGGCATCGGCTACTGGGTCGTCCTCAACCGCACCCGCTTCGGCTTCGACCTGCGCGCCTCCGGTGCCTCCGAGTCCGCCGCCGCGGCCAGCGGCGTCAACCCCAAGCGCATGGTGCTCACCGCGATGCTCCTCTCCGGCGGCCTCGCCGGTCTCGCGGGCCTGCCCATCCTGCTCGGCGACACCCACACCTACAGCCTCAACTTCCCCACCGGCATCGGCTTCCTCGGTATCGGTATCGCCCTGCTCGGCCGCAACAGCCCGGTCGGCATCGCCTTCGCCGCCCTGCTGTGGGCCTGGCTCGACAAGGCCTCGCCCGAACTGGACTTCCACGGCTACGACAAGGAGATCGCGGTCATCATGCAGGGCCTGATCGTCCTCTCCGTCGTCGTCTCCTACGAGGCCGTCCGCGAGTGGGGCCTGCGCCGCCAGCAGCGCCGCGTCGGCGCGGAGCTGGCCGCCGGTCACGTCCTCGGCGCCACCGACAACACCAAGAAGGAGGTGGCTGGCCGATGACCACCGCAACCGACCTCAACCAGCCCACGCTGGAGCACGGGGCGCCGGCCGGCCGCCGGATCTCGCTGCCCGTCCTGCTGCTGATCATCGCCGGTGCCCTGGCACTGACCTCCATCGTCCGCCTCATCACCGGCGCCAACGGCATCACCAACGTCAGCCAGATGTCCACCGCGCTCCAGCTCGCCGTGCCGATCGGCCTCGCCGGTCTCGGCGGCCTGTGGGCCGAACGCGCGGGCGTCATCAACATCGGCCTCGAGGGCATGCTGATCCTCGGCACCTGGTTCGGCGCCTGGGCCGGCTTCCAGTGGGGCCCGTGGACCGGCGTCCTGATGGGCATCGTCGGCGGCGCGCTCGGCGGCCTGCTGCACGCGATCGTCACGATCACCTTCAACGTCAACCACATCGTCTCCGGCGTGGCCATCAACATCCTCGCCCTCGGCGCCACCCGCTACCTCGCCCCGCTCGCCTTCGAGGGCCACCAGGGCGGCTCCGCCAAGCAGTCCCCGCCGGTCGACTCGCTGGGCCACTTCTCGGTGCCAGGGCTCTCCGACGCCCTGGAGAGCCTCAACGACCGGCACTGGTTCTTCGTCTCGGACATCGCGGGCCTGCTCGGCGGCCTGGTCACCGACGTCTCCTGGCTCACCCTGATCGCGGTCGCCCTGATCCCCGCCAGCTGGTACATCCTGTGGCGCACCCCGTTCGGCCTCCGCCTGCGCTCCTGCGGCGAGAACCCGGTCGCGGCCGAGTCCCTCGGCGTCAACGTCTACAAGTACAAGTACCTCGCCGTCATCATCTCCGGCGGCCTGGCCGGCCTCGGCGGCGTCTTCCTCTCCATCGTGGCCAACCCCTTCTACCTGGAGGGCCAGACCAGCGGCCGCGGCTACATCGGCCTCGCCGCGATGATCTTCGGCAACTGGATGCCGGGCGGCCTCGCCATCGGCGCCGGCCTCTTCGGCTACACCGACAGCCTCAACCTGCGCGGCGGCTCCGCCAACGTGCACGCCCTGCTGCTGCTCGGCGCGCTGCTGCTGGTCGCCGGGGCCATCTGGCTGGTGATCCGCAAGAAGTACGTCAAGGCCGCGATCACCGTGGTGATCGGCGCCCTGGTCTTCGCCTGGTACGCCACCACCGACGACGTCCCCAACCAGGTCGTCTCCGCCACGCCGTACGTCGTCACCCTCGTGGTCCTCGCGCTGTCCGCGCAGCGCCTGCGGATGCCGAAGGCGAACGGCATGCAGTACCGGAAGGGACAGGGCAAATGACCGACGCCGACTGGGGCACGCTGCGTACGGCTGCCCGCGAGGCGATGGACCGGGCCTACGCCCCCTACTCCGGGTACGCCGTCGGCGCCGCCGCCCTGGTCGACGACGGCCGCACCGTCACCGGCTGCAACGTCGAGAACGCCAGCTACGGCATCGGCCTGTGCGCCGAGTGCGGGCTCGTCTCCCAGCTCCAGCTGACCGGCGGCGGCCGGCTGACGCACTTCGTCTGCGTCGACGGCCGCGGGGCGGTCCTCGTCCCGTGCGGCCGCTGCCGGCAGCTGCTGTACGAGTTCGGCGGCCCGGAGCTGCTGCTGGAGACCCCGGAGGGCGTCCTGCCCCTGTCCGAGATGCTCCCGCAGGCCTTCGGCCCCGGGCACCTCACCCAGTAACTCCCGCAATCCCGTCATCCCGTTAGGAAGAGCCAGCCATGGCCATGGACGTCATCTCCGTCATCCGCACCAAGCGGGACCGCGGCGAACTCAGTGCCGAGCAGATCGACTGGGTCATCGACGCCTACACGCGCGGCGAGGTGGCCGACGAGCAGATGTCCTCGCTCGCGATGGCCATCCTGCTCAACGGCATGAACCGCGGCGAGATCGCCCGCTGGACGGCCGCGATGATCGCCTCCGGCGAGCGCATGGACTTCTCGTCCCTGTCCCGCCCGACCGCCGACAAGCACTCCACGGGCGGCGTCGGCGACAAGATCACCCTGCCGCTGGCGCCCCTGGTGGCGGCCTGCGGCGCGGCGGTCCCTCAGCTCTCCGGCCGGGGCCTCGGCCACACCGGCGGCACTCTGGACAAGCTCGAGTCCATCTCCGGCTGGCGTGCCCTCCTCTCCAACGAGGAGATGCTGAACGTCCTGGACACCACCGGCGCGGTGATCTGCGCGGCCGGTGACGGCCTCGCACCCGCCGACAAGAAGCTCTACGCCCTCCGGGACGTCACCGGCACGGTCGAGGCGATTCCGCTCATCGCCTCCTCCATCATGTCCAAGAAGATCGCCGAGGGCACCGGCTCCCTGGTCCTGGACGTGAAGGTGGGCAGCGGCGCCTTCATGAAGACCATCGAGGACGCCCGTGAGCTGGCCTCCACGATGGTCGGCCTCGGCACCGACCACGGCGTGAGGACGGTCGCGCTCCTCACGGACATGGCGACGCCCCTCGGCCGCACCGCGGGCAACGCCCTGGAGGTCCGCGAGTCGGTCGAGGTGCTGGCCGGCGGCGGCCCGTCCGACGTCGTCGAGCTGACCCTCGCCCTGGCCCGCGAGATGCTCGACGCGGCGGGCCTGCCGGACGCCGACCCGGCGAAGGCCCTGGCCGACGGCTCCGCGATGGACGTCTGGCGGCGCATGATCGCGGCCCAGGGCGGCGACCCGGACGCGGCCCTGCCCACGTCGAAGGAGCAGCACGTGATCAAGGCGGGCGCCTCGGGCGTCCTGACCCGCCTCGACGCCTACGACATCGGCGTCGCCGCCTGGCGCCTGGGCGCGGGCCGCGCCCGCAAGGAGGACCCGGTGCAGGCGGGTGCGGGCGTCGAGCTGCACGCCAAGCCCGGCGACACGGTCATCGAGGGCCAGCCCCTCCTGACCCTCCACACGGACACCCCGGACCGCTTCGAGTACGCCCTCGCGGCGGTGGAGGGTTCCTACGACGTCGCCCCGGCGGGCACCGACTTCATGGCGTCGCCGGTGGTGCTGGAACGTATCGCCTGATCAGGCGGTTCCTCGATCGGGTGAACGGGACCGGTAGACCTCTGCCGGTCCCGTTCGGCATGCTGGGTTCGGTGACGCACCGATAGGAGAACCGCCATGAGGGCACTCACCGTGAGCCAGGAGCCCGACCAGAACTGGGACGACCTCGTCCGGTTCTGGGAGGAGATGGAATGGCCCGAGGGCAGCAAGGTGGAGATCATCGAGGGGATCATCACCGTGTCACCAGCTCCGGGACTGCCTCACAACGCCATCGCCGAACGAATTCAGCGCCGCCTGTATTCGGTGATTCCTGGTGAATGGGGGGTCTATCAGACGCTCGCGCTCGCGGTGCCGTCCCGCCTGGGGATGCTGATCCCGGACATCGTTGTGGCACAGTTGCCCGATCACACCGAGTCCGACACCCACATCCCCGCCGCCCTCGCGGAACTCGTCGTCGAGGTGACCTCGAAGTCCAACGCCCGCCACGACCGCGTCAGCAAGCCGGCCGCCTACGCCGCAGCCGGTATCCCGCTGTACCTCCTCGTCGACCGCTGGGCCCCCGGCGGGCCTACCGCGACGCTCTACGGTGAACCGAAGGGTGACGTCTACCGGGTGCTGGGCGCCGCCAAGTTCGGCGATCCCCTCGCACTCCCCGCCCCCTTCGACCTGACCATCGACACCGGCGAGTTCCCCGAGGTTTGACTCACCCCAACACCGCCGCCACCCCCACCAGCACCGGCACCGAAACCAGCGTCGATACGAGAATCGCGTCCCGCGCCAGCCGCTCGCCCACCCCGTAGGTCGACGCGTACGTGTACAGGTTCTGTGCCGCGGGCAGCGCCGACGTCACCACCACGTCGAGGAGTTGCGCGCCGCGCAGTCCGAACACCCCGGACGCCAGCGCCCAGGCCACCGCGGGCTGGCCGATCGCCTTCAACGCCACCGCGAGCAGCACCGGCTGCCGCTCCGCACCCCGCAGGGGCATCGTGGAGCCGCACAGGCCGATGCCGAAGGCCAGCAGGACCGCCGGGACCGACATGTTGCCGATCAGGCTCACCGGGTCCATGACCGCGTCCGGCACCCGTACACCACTCGCGGCGACCGCGACCCCGGCCAGCGAGCCCAGCGCTATCGGATTGCGCACCGGCGTCAGCAGCCGCCGCCACAGCGGGCCCTTCCCGCCGCCGCCCGACAGGTCCAGGATCGTCACCGCCACCGGTGTCACCAGCACCAGCTGGAACAGCAGCACCGGCGCCACCAGCGAGGCGTCGCCCAGGACGTACACGGCGATCGGGATGCCGAGGTTGCCGGAGTTGACGTAGCCGGAGCAGAGCGCGCCGATCGTGGTCCGGCCCGTGCCCCAGCGCCGTACGACTCCCACCGCCACGAAGACCCCGGCCACCGCCACCGTCGACAGCGCCGTGACCAGGAGCCGGCTGGAGAAGACCACCGACAGGTCGGCTGTCGCGAGCGTCGTGAACAGCAGGGCGGGCGAGGCCACGTGGAAGGCGAGCTTGGTCAGGACCTCGCGTCCCTGGGGCCCGAGGTGGCCCCGCAGACCCAGCACGTACCCGACGGCGATGACGACCGCGATGACCGCGAAGCCGGTCAGCACCCCCTGCACGGCACCTCCCCGCCGAGCGGACGGGCCTGGAACGGCATGGGGCGGGGAGTCGATACGTGGGGCATGCAGCAAACCATCCGGGGCCGGGCGAGCGCACGTCAATGTGATCTCTGCCGACGGGCACCGATGACTTCCCGGCACACGCGGGGTCTACCGCACGTGGACGCCGTGACACCCGCCGTACTCGTGCTGCCGGGGCCTGTCTCCCGAGGGGAGACACCCCGGCTCTGCGACGAGGTGCGCGCGCTGATGGAAAGCACCCGGGCCGGGGTGGTCGTCTGCGACGTGGGCGGGCTGGGACCGCCGGGGCTCGCCGTCGTCGACCTGCTGGCCCGCCTGGAGCTCACCGCCCGGCGGGCCGGGGGCCGGATCCGGCTGCGCGACCCCGACCCGGCCCTGCACGCCCTACTGGACCTCGTCGGTCTCCGCTTCGAGACGGAGCGGCAGGTCGAACAGCGGGAACCACCGCTTGGTGTCCAGGAAGCAGTGGAACCCGGTGATGCGGCCGTCTGAGATCTCCAGCACCTGGACCGCCCAGGGTGCGAAGCCGCCCGCCTCCTCGTCCGGCTTGTAGTGCGCGAAGGCCGGCAGCCCGTTGGCCTCGACCGGCACCAGCCGCGAGTTCGCGCACGCGGCGCCGAGGGTCGTCATGAAGCCGGTGATGTCCGCCGAACCGGACAGCCACAGGTCGAACGGCGGCATCGTCATGACGGCGTCCTCGTGCAGCAGCGCCGTCAGCGCCGTCATGTCGTAGCCCTCGAAGGCCGCGACGTAGCGGTCCAGGAGCTTTTGCTGCTCCTCGTCCAGGGGGTCGGACACCGCCGCGCCGTCCCCCTGGTCCGCCCGCTCGGCGAGGGTGGCCCGGGCGCGCTGGAGGGCGCTGTTGACGGAGGCGACCGAGGTGCCGAGCAGCTCGGCGACCTCGCTCGCCTTCCACGCCAGCACCTCGCGCAGGATCAGCACCGCCCGCTGCTTGGGCGGCAACTGCTGCAGCGCGGCCATGAAAGCGAGCCGCACCGACTCCTTGGCGACCGCGGCCTCGGCCGGGTCGGCGGTCGAGGGCAGTACTCGGGCGTCGGGCATCGGCTCCAGCCAGGTGTGGTCCGGGCGGGGGGACAGGGCGGCCTGGGCCAGCGGGGTCGAGTCCGTCAGGTCCATCGGGCGGGCCCGCTTGTTGCCTGCCGTCAGCATGTCCAGGCAGACGTTGGTCGCGATCCGGTAGAGCCAGGAACGGAGGCTGGAGCGGCCCTCGAACTTGTCGTAGCTCCGCCAGGCGCGGACCAGGGTGTCCTGGACCGCGTCCTCGGCCTCGAAGGAGGAGCCGAGCATCCGGTAGCAGTACCCCGTCAGCTCGGTCCGGTGCTTCTCCAGCGCGGAGTCCAGCTCCGTCGTCACGGTGCCGTTGGTCATCGTCCACCCACCCCTGTGGCGTCCCGTCGTGCGCGTCTTCGCGCCTCGCACTTCGGAAGCTACCGCAGGGGACTGACAATGGCCTGTGCAGTCAAGAAAGGCGCAGGTCAGCGAGTGAGGCCGAAGACCCGCACCGGCGTGTTCGCGGCCTGCCGGCGCGCCGCCAGGGACCCGAGCACCGTGATGGCCACGACGCCCGCCACCGCCAGCAGCCCGACACCGACCGTCCCGGCCCAGCCGCCGGAGTGGAAGGCCAGCGCGCCGACCGTGCTGCCCGCGCTGGAGCCGACGTAGTAGGCGGACTGGTACAGCGCCGAGGCCTGGGCCCGGCCGTGCGTGGCCGTCTTGCCGACCGCCGAGGACGCCACCGCGTGCCCGGCGAAGAAGCCCGCCGTGATCAGCACCAGGCCCAGCAGGACCAGCGGGAGGGACGGGGCCAGGGACAGCAGCAGCCCCGCCGCCGTCGTACCACCGCCCAGGTACAGCGCCCCGCGGCGGCCGAGGCGGCCCACCAGACGGCCCGCCGTCGACGCCGAGACCGTGCCCACCAGGTAGACCAGGAAGATCGAGCCGATCAGGCCCTGGGGCAGCGAGAACGGCGCCTCGGCCAGGCGGTAGCCGATCACCGTGTAGACACCGCCGAACACCGTCATGAACAGCGCGCCGATCGCGTACAGGCGGCGCAGCAGCGGGTTGGCGAGATGGTCGCGGACCGTGCGGACCAGGACGCGCGGGCGCAACGAGCCCGGCGTGAAGTGCTTCGGCGCCGGCAGCAGCAGCCGGAAGGCCACCGCGCACGCCACCGCCAGGACCCCGATCACGCCGACGGCGATCCGCCAGCCCCACTCCTGGGCCACCCAGCCGGTGATGACCCGGCCGCTCATGCCGCCCACGCTGTTGCCCGCGACGAACAGGCCGATCGCGGTGACCAGCGCCCGCGGGGTGACCTCCTCCGCGAGGTACGCCGTCGCCGAGGCCGGCAGCCCGGCCAGTGCCGCGCCCTGCACCGCGCGCAGCGCGACGAGCGCCGGGAGCGAGGGGGCGAAGGGGACCAGCAGTCCGACGGTCACCGCGACCGCCAGCGAAGCCGTCATGACCGTACGCCGTCCGAAGCGCTCCGACAGCGCGCTCATCGGCAGCACGAACACCGCGAGGCCACCGGTCGCCGCGGCCACCGTCCAGCTCGCGTCGCTCGCCGTCACGCCCATGTCACCGGAGATCAGCGGGAGCAGGGCCTGGGTGGAGTACAGGAGCGCGAAGGTCGCGACGCCCGCGAGGAACAGGGCGAGGCTCATCCGGCGGTAGCCGGGGCCGCCCGGGGTCATCCGGGAGTCGGCGACGGGGGCGGCGGGCGGAGCGGAGGCGGAGACGGATGCAGCGGCGCCCACGGTGGTGGACGCCCCGGTATCGGCGGGAGTCATGCTGCGAAGGTACGGAGACCGTCACTCATCCGTCCAATGCATGGAATGGCCATAATCGTTCCCATGGTGCATCAGCAGAGCTCACAGGCCCGCCTGTCACCCTCCGGTGACACAGAAGACATCGTCGCGCTGCTCGCGCCCCGCCTCGCGCACTTCGCCGGCGTCGCCCGTACCGAGCACGTCACCCGGGCCGCCCAGGAGATGAACGTTCCTCAGTCGACCCTCTCCCGCGCGCTGGTCCGCCTGGAAGAGGACCTGGGCGTCGACCTGTTCGTGCGCCGCGGACGTACGCTCGCGCTGACCGTCGCCGGACGCACCTTCCTCGGCTCCGTCGAACGCGCCCTCGCGGAGGTCGAGCGCGCCGCCGACGAGGTCAGGGCGGACGCCGACCCGGCCACCGGCAAGGTCGCCTTCGGCTTCCTGCACACCATGGGCGCCGAGACCGTCCCCGGCCTGCTGCACGCCTTCCGCGCCGACCACCCCCGCGTCCGCTTCAGCCTCGTCCAGAACTACGGCGAGGCCATGCTGGAGCGCCTGCGCGCCGGCGAGCTCGACCTCTGCCTGACCTCCCCGGTCCCGGACGCCCCCGATCTGGTCGCGCGCCGCCTCGACGAACAGAAGCTGCGCCTGGTGGTGCCGGCCGACCACTCCCTGGCCGGCCGCAGGCGCATCCGCCTCGCCGAGGCCGCCGACGAGACCTTCGTGACCCTGGAGCCCGGCTACGGCCTGCGCCGCATCACCGACGCCCTGTGCAAGGAGGCCGGCTTCCGGCCCAGGGTGGCCTTCGAGGGGGAGGAGGCGGAGACGCTGCGCGGCCTGGTCGCGGCGGGCCTCGGTGTCGCCCTGCTGCCGCCGCCCGCCGTGCCCCGCCCCGGCGTGGTGGAACTGACGGTCACGGCCCCTCGCGCGGCCCGCGAGATCGGCGTGGCCTGGCTGGCGGGACGTACGGACACGCCACCGGTGGCGGCGTTCAAGAAGTTCCTGCTGTCGAGGAGGGGCCACCTGCTCCCCTCCTGACCCCGGCCGGTCCCGGACGCGGCACCCCTAGCGCCGCAACGACTTCCCGAACCCCACCGCCAGCGGCATCCGCAGCCCCAGCGGCGGGGGAGCGGCCAGCGCGTCCTCCACCGGCCGCGAGAACGCCTGCCCGAACAGCGCGCCCATCACGAAGTCCTCGGCGAGCGCGGCGACTTCCTCGCGGTAGTGCCGCAAACCGTGGCCGTCGGAGTGCACTTCGAACCGGCACACCGCACGGTTCGCCTTCTTCGCCCGGGAGGCCAGCCGGAACGACAGCTCGGGGTCGCTGCGCTCGTCGTTCGTGCCGTGCACGATCAGCACCTGGCGCCCGGCGAGCTGCTTCACCGGTTCGGGCGGTGCGGCCATGTCCTCGTCGGGCAGCCAAGGGGCGACCGCCAGCACCGAGTTGACGGCCTCGTGCCCCGCGGCGCGCAGTGCGGCCCGCCCGCCCATGCCGATGCCGACGAGGCAGACGGGAACGTCGCCGTAGCGCCGGACGGCCTCGTCGGCGGCCCAGTCGGCGTCCCGGGCGAGGTGGGCCTCGGCGCCGTTCCAGCCGCGGTAGCGGTAGTGCACGACGTGCGTGGCCAGGCCCTCGTCCCGTCCCGCGCGCGCGAGCCCGCGCCCCAACGCGCGCACGGACGCGGCCGCCAGCAACGGAGCGGGCTTGCGGCTGGACACCTCGTCGCCGCCGGGGAGCAGCAGCACCACCCCGCTCACCGCCGTCCCCTCCGGACCGAGCGTTCGCCCCAGCCGGGCCTGGCGGACCGGCGTCGCTTGCTGTGCCATGACAGAACATTCTCAGAAGACCGGGTGTACGCCACCCGTCATCGCAGTCACCGTTACATATCGACGAGTCCGTACACCGCGCCCCCGCACCCGGTCCGCATTTCCGCGTCCGTGCGTTCACCCGGTGCTCTACGCGCGTAGGAGTTAGAGTGCGGAAATGACGAGCCAGAGCACCGCGAAGACCACCGCGAAGACTCCGACGCCGGACCGGATCCGCCGGGCGCCGAAGGTTCTGCTGCACGATCATCTCGACGGCGGGCTGCGCCCCGGCACGGTCGTCGAACTCGCCCGTGCGGCCGGCTACTCACAACTCCCCGAGACCGATGCCGACCGGCTCGGCGCCTGGTTCCGGCAGGCCGCCGACTCCGGGTCGCTGGAGCGGTACCTGGAGACCTTCTCGCACACCGTCGGTGTCATGCAGACCCGCGACGCCCTGGTCCGGGTCGCCGCCGAGTGCGCCGAGGACCTCGCCGAGGACGGCGTCGTCTACGCCGAGGTGCGGTACGCCCCCGAGCAGCACCTGGAGGGCGGGCTCAGCCTCGAAGAGGTCGTCGAGGCCGTCAACGAGGGCTTCCGGGAGGGCGAGCGGCGCGCGAGGGACAGCGGCCACCGCATCCGCGTCGGTGCCCTGCTCACCGCCATGCGGCACGCCGCCCGCGCCCTGGAGATCGCCGAGCTCGCCAACCGCTACCGGGACCTGGGCGTCGTCGGCTTCGACATCGCCGGCGCCGAGGCCGGGTACCCGCCCACCCGGCACCTCGACGCCTTCGAGTACCTCAAGCGGGAGAACAACCACTTCACGATCCACGCCGGCGAGGCCTTCGGGCTGCCGTCCATCTGGCAGGCCCTGCAGTGGTGCGGCGCCGACCGGCTCGGGCACGGCGTGCGCATCATCGACGACATCCAGGTCCACGAGGACGGTACGGTCAAGCTCGGGCGGCTCGCCTCCTACGTCCGGGACAAGCGCATCCCGCTGGAGCTGTGCCCCAGCTCCAACCTGCAGACCGGGGCGGCGGACTCGTATGCCGAGCACCCCATCGGGCTGCTGCGCCGGCTGCACTTCCGGGCCACCGTCAACACGGACAACCGGCTGATGTCCCACACCGGCATGAGCCGGGAATTCGAGCATCTTGTCGACGCGTTCGGTTACACGCTCGACGACATGCAGTGGTTCTCCGTCAATGCGATGAAATCAGCGTTCATTCCTTTCGATGAACGACTGGCCATGATCAATGACGTGATCAAGCCCGGATACGCGGAGCTGAAGTCCGAATGGCTGTTCCAGCAGACGGCTTCCACCAGCGCTTTCCCTCAGGCTGAGAGCTGAGCGCGAGCAGACGGTAATACGGAAACGCGGGCGGGCTTTCACAATCCGTCCGCATTTCGATGTTTGCCGGGAGGGGTGCCGCGTGTTTACGTTCAAGGACCGCTCACATCCCCGTCATCCCATTTCGAGGACGCATTTCATGAAGCAGTCTGCTGCCAAGACCCTCGGCGTCGCCGCCCTCGGTGCCGCCTTCGCCGCCGCCGGCGCGGGCGCGGCCACCGCGGCCCCGGAGCTCCCGGACACCGCCCAGACGGTGGACTCGGTCGCCCGGACGCTCCCCGCGGAGACCGTCTCCCAGGTGGTGCCCGGCGCGGGCAACGTGCTGGAGCAGGGCCGCCACGTCTCCGGCGTGGGTCTGACCGCCGCGCAGCCGGTCGTCGAGCAGGTACTCGAACAGCAGCTCTCCGAGGGCCCGACCAAGCCGGTCGCCGGCCTGCTCGGCGGTCTGCCGGCCAAGGGTCTGCCCACCCAGGGCCTGCCGGTCAACGGCCTCCCGATCGGCGGCTGAGCCCGCCTCTCCCCACGCGCCGACGGGGCGCACCCGGTGTTCCGGGTGCGCCCCGTCGGTGTACCAGAGGGGAGGTACGTCCATCGGGCTGTCCTTCACCAGGCCGTACGGGCGGCCTTCTCCTCGGAGGGCAGCAGGATCCACAGGGCCAGGTAGAGCAGGAACTGCGGGCCGGGCAGCAGGCAGGAGACCACGAAGATCACCCGCATCGTGCTGGTGGAGGTGCCGAAGCGCCGGGCCAGCGCGGCGCACACTCCGCCGATCATGCGGCCGTTGGTGGGGCGGGCGAGGCGGGACATCGCGGCTCCTTCGTGAGCGTGTGGTGGGGACTGCCGGTCGGCTTCCCCTTCATCTGCCCTCTACGCTACGGAGACGAACGGAACAAAGCGTCGCTCTACGGGGCGATACCGACCCTGGGAATCGTCGGGGTCCGACCCTGAGCGGGCTCCTCCCGGGGGATGCCCTGCCGTCGCCCCCGCTCGGACCTGCGGCGGAGCCGGGCCCGGCCCGCGGGGACGAGGGCGAGGTGCACGAGGGCCACGCCCGCCGTGTTCAGCAGCAGCGAGTCGATGTCCACGACCTGACCGGGCACCCCGGTCTGCAGCAGTTCGATCCCCAGGGACAGCAGGGCCGCCGCCGCCATGGTGCGCAGCAGGGAGGCCGGCGGCGAGACGGTCAGCCGGCCGCCCGCCATGGGCAGCAGGACGCCCAGCGGCGCCAGCAGCGCGAGCGACCCGCCGATGGCCCGGGCCGCCGCGGGCCAGCCGAGTGCCAGGTCGGCGCGGATCCCGTCCAGCGGACGCAGGTTGGGAGGCAGCACCCAGGGGACGTCGAGTGGCCGCAGCGCGTACCAGGCGACGAACGCGAGATGTGCGACCAGGAGGACACTTCCTGTCACACGGATGCGGAGCGCGGCGCTGCCGCCGAGGAACCCATGACGCTGCACGCCTCTCTAGACGCGGACGCCGTCGCGCTCGGTTCCGGCCTCTCCCTCGCAGGGGTGAGGCTTGCGCCACACGGCCCCCGGAAGCCGCCTCCGCCCCGTCCCAGGCCGCCCACTCGCGGGCGGTCAGCCGTCCGTGACCTCGCTGGACGGCGGTTCGTTGCTGCCCGGCCGGGCGCGGACCTCGTCCGTGCAGACGTAGCGGCGTGCGGACCGGTCGCCGGGGCCCGCCAGTACGACGGAGCCGTCGCCCTCGGCGGCGGCCGAGTCGGAGAAGGTGCAGACGACCTGGGCGAGGGCGTACGACGTGAGGTCGTCGGGGGCGGTGTCCAGGCGCAGCGTGTCCTTCGGGTCGCCGGGGCGCGGGCCGGTCACGGCGATCCCGCGGCGTACGTCCGAGGTGTACCCGGCCTCCTTCTCCGCGGCCGACGGAGGCGCCGCGAGCTCGTTCAGCAGTCCCTGGGCCACCAGGACCCGTCGCCCGGAGTCCGCGCCGTCCGGCGCCGGTACCGTCCGGTCCACGGCCACCAGCGAAGAGCCGCACAGCAGGAACACCCGTACCGGCACCCCGGGCGCGGTCTGTGCCGACACGTCCGGCTCGGCGAGCGAACAGCGCACCCGCGAGGGCGCGGGGCCGTAGTCCGTGGGCACCTCCGTGGCCCGGATGCCGCACCCGGCGAGCAGTACGGCCAGCACGGCCAGCCCGGGGAGTGCCGTCAGGCGGCGTACGGTCATCAGACCTGTCCCTTCGCGTCCTTGCCCTTGCTCTCGCCCCCGGTGCCCCCGGTGCCCCCGGTGCCCCCGGTGCCCCCGGTGTCTCCCGAGTCGTCCTCGGCGTCGTCCTCGTCCGCCGGCGGGTCCTGCGGCAGCCGCAGTGTGAACACCGCTCCCCCGTCGGGGGAGTTGGACGCGGTGATCCCACCGCCGTGGATGTGCGCGTTCTCCAGGGCGATGGACAGGCCGAGCCCGCTGCCCTCGGAGCGCGGCCGGGAGGCGCTCGCCTTGTAGAAGCGGTCGAAGACGTGCGGCAGGACCTCCTCGGGAATGCCGGGCCCGTGGTCCCGTACCCGGATGAGGACCTCGTCGTCCGCCCGCGCCACCGACACCCGCACCGGCGACCCGCCGTGCTTGAGCGCGTTGCCGATCAGGTTGGCCAGGATCACGTCCAGGCGGCGCGGGTCGAGCCGGGCGTGGATGCCGCGCTCGGCGTCCAGGTCGACGGCGTCCAGCCAGGCGCGGGCGTCGACGCAGGCGGTGATCTGGTCGGCGACGTCGACGTCGTCCAGGACCAGCCGGGCGGTGCCCGCGTCGAAGCGGGTGACCTCCATCAGGTTCTCCACGAGGTCGTTCAGCCGCCGCGTCTCGCTGACCACCAGCCGCACGGCCGGCTCGATCATCGGGTCGAAGCCGCCGCCCTCGAACTCCAGCTCCTCCTCCAGTACCTCGGTGACCGCGGTGATCGCCGTCAGCGGGGTACGCAGCTCATGGCTCATGTCCGCCACGAAGCGCCGGGAGGCCTGCTCCCGGCCGGCCATGTCCGCGACCCGTTTCTCCAGCGCCTCGGCGGCGCTGTTGAAGGTCCGGGACAGGTCGGCCAGTTCGTCGGTGCCGGACACCCGCAGCCGGGTGTCCAGCTTCCCCTCACCGAGGCGCCGCGCCGCGACCCCGAGCCGGTGCACCGGCTTCAGCACGGTCGTCGCCAGCGCCTGCGCGAGCAGCGCGGAGCCGAGCAGGGCGAGTGCGGTGGCGATCCCGAGCGACCAGGCGAGCGAGTTGAGGTCCTTGGCCTCCGGTTCCAGCGACTTGAGCATGTAGCCGGTCGGCCCGCCGCCGATCACCTTCGTGCCGGCCACCAGGTAGGGGGTGTCGTCGTCGGTGATCCGCTGCCAGTACAGGTGGTACGGGTGCTTGTTGGCCGGGGTGACCTTCTGCTCCTTGTCCACCGCCGTGCGCAGCGACTCGGGCACGTCGGAGAGCACGAAGCCCCCCAGGCCGCCGGAACTGCCGTACACGGTCGAGCCGGCGGCGTTCTCGGCGACCAGCAGCACGCTGAACCGCTGGCTGCTGTTGGCCATCTGCCCGGCGGTGTGCTGCAACTCGTCCTGGGTGGGGTGTTCGGGCAGCGCGCCCGCCCGGTTCTGCATCTCCTGCTCGAAGTCGCGCAGCACGGCGTCCTGGGTGCGGGTGAGCACCGCCTCCCGGTTCAGCCAGTAGGCGATGCCGGACGCGGACACGGCGGCGGTGAGCGCGACGAGACCGAAGACGAGGACCAGCCGCAGGCGCAGGCTGGTGAAGCGCAGCCAGGACCAGACTCCCTTGCGAGCCGCGGCCCAGCCGCGTGAACCCCCCTGGTGTTCCCGTCTCACTGAGGCGGATCCAGCCGGTAGCCGACACCCCGCACGGTACGGATCAGGGTCGGGGACGACGGCACGTCCTCGACCTTGGCGCGCAGCCGCTGCACGCAGGCGTCCACCAGCCGGGAGTCACCGAGGTAGTCGTGCTCCCACACCAGCCGCAGCAACTGCTGCCGGGACAGCGCCTGTCCCGGCCGCCGGCTCAGTTCGAGCAGCAGCCGCAGCTCGGTCGGCGTCAGCTGGAGATCCTCGCCGTTCTTCGTCACGGTCATCGCCGACCGGTCGATGACCAGGCTGCCGAAGCTCGCCGAGTCGGTGGACTCCCGCTCCCCGCGCCGCAGCACGGCCCGGATACGGGCGTCCAGTACCCGGCCCTGGACGGGTTTGACGACGTAGTCGTCGGCGCCCGACTCGAGACCGACGACCACGTCGATGTCGTCGTTGCGCGCGGTCAGCAGGATGATCGGCAGCTGGTCGGTGCGCCGGATGCGACGGCACACCTCGAAACCGTCGATGCCGGGCAGCATCACGTCCAGCACGATCAGGTCCGGCCGCTGCTCGCGCAGCAGCTTCAGACCGTCCTCACCGCTGGCAGCGGTGGCCACCCGGTGGCCCTGGCGGGTCAGGGAGAGCTCCAGGGCCGTACGGATGGCGTCGTCGTCCTCGATCAGCAACAGGGAAGGCACGCGCTCATTCTGGCCCATGGAGGGGGTGCGGTTCGACCTGCGGGTCCGGATGGGGCCCCGCCACGCCGCCGGACCCTGTGAAGGAACGGTGGCGCAGCGGTGACGGACCCCTGTGACAGCTCTGTGACAGTCGGCGGACACGGCCATGAAGTCGCCGCGGCAGGCTTCTCGTCACAGGCAACACGGCAAGTCGCAGTACCGGCGAGTGCACAGCAAGCCGCAACACAGCAAGCCGCAACACAGCAAGCCGAACACCGGAAGTCCACGACGGGGGGGCGCGAGATGAACACGCTGAAGGGCACCAGCACCAGCGCAGTGGTCACGCGTCTGCACGACGTGCACACGCACCGGGGTTCCGAGAAGTCCGGTGCCGTGAGCGGGCGGGGGTGCGCTCGCGGCACCGGGCGTCAGCACGCCGCCTACATGGCGGTGGTCGACACGCGTCAGGGGGAGACGCGCGGGGGGCCGGCGCAGGGGGGAACGGCGTACGGGGAGGGCCCGGGGGAGCGCGCTTCACTGTCGGAGGCGGAGTTCACCGCCTACGTCCAGGAGCGCCGCGCCTCCCTGTACGCCACCGCCTACCACCTCACCGGCGACCGCTTCGAGGCCGAGGACCTGCTGCAGAGCGCGCTGTTCTCGACGTACCGGGCGTGGGACCGGATCAGTGACAAGGCGGCGGTCGGCGGATACCTCCGCCGCACCATGACCAACCTGCACATCAGCGCCTGGCGGCGCCGCAAGCTCAACGAGTACCCGACCGAGGAGCTGCCGGAGACGGTCGGCGACACGGACGCGATGCGCGGCACCGAGCTGCGCACGGTCCTGTGGCAGGCACTGGCCCGGCTGCCCGAGCTCCAGCGCACCATGCTGGTCCTGCGCTACTACGAGGGCCGCACGGACCCGGAGATCGCGGACATCCTCGACATCAGTGTCGGCACGGTGAAGTCCAGCATCTGGCGGTCGCTCCGCCGGCTGCGCGAGGACGAGGTCCTCAGCTTCGGCCGTGACCGGGAGGACGCCTTCGGCGAGTTGGTCGCCTGAAGGACGGCGGGCCGGGGGGCCCGCGAAAAAAAGTACGAGCCGGGGTGTATCAGGGGGAGGGTACCGGGCTCTTACTCACGGGGAAGCACCACGGGGGATACGGGGGACACGGGGGAACAGCCCCGGGGGGACACGGGGAAACGGGGGAAGCACGGGGGAGCGGAAGGGGAGCGGGACTGGAGGGCCGGGGGGTCCGTCCAGTCCCGCTTCTCCGTGTGCGGGCACGTGTTACACGGCCGTACGCGCCGTGCCGCACCGCCCCGCCGCCGCGGCGGCCAGGCGGCCCATCGCCTCGTCCCGGTCGCAGGCGTGGGCGCCCAGGGCCGTCTGCCGGGCGATGACCGACCGCTCCTGCCGCATCAGCCGCCAGCCGCGGCGCAGCAGGAACGGCACGGACTTGCGGCCCTCCCGCAGGTCCCGCAGGAAGCGGCGGCGGAACGTCGTCGCAGGACCCCGGCTCAGGCACAGCGCGTCGGCCAGGATGCCCAGCTCCCGGCAGCGTCCCACGAGTTCGGCGGCGAAGATGCCCTCCGCGAGGAACAGCGGGGTCCGCCCGATGTCGATCGTCTCCTCGCCGGTGCGGGCGCTGAGCGCGAGGTCGTAGACGGGCACGCGTGTACGGCCGGTGCGGCACAGCTCCGTGATGGCGGCCACGGCCGCGTCCGCGTCCCACGACCCGGGGTGGTCCCAGTCGATGTCGGAGCTCTGCGGCACCAGCGGCAGGGTCGGGTCGGTGCCCTCCTTGTAGAAGTCGTCGAGGCGCAGCACCGGAAGGCCGGAGCGGGCGGCGAGGAGGGACTTGCCGGAGCCGGAGGGGCCGCAGAGCAGCGCGACTCGGGTCGGTATGGGCGGGTGGGAGCTCACGGGACACCAGTCTGAGGCATCGCACGGCCGCCGTACGACCCCGCGGGTCGACTTTGAAGCACGCGCCACATCTCAACTACGCTTCGCGTCGACCCGATTACTCTCCGCGGTACGGTCGGCACACGCCGAACGTACTCCGAAGCAAGAGGTGGCTCACCGATGGCCCGACACGCGAACCCCCGCACCCCGACCGCCCAGCGCGCCCTGGTCGTCCTCGCGACCGCGGGGGTGGCCCTGGGCGCAGGCGCGGTCTCGGCCTCCGCGGAGGGCGGCGAGACGATCGCCGGCCTGGCGCAGACCCGCCCCACCTCGCTTGGCAACATCGATCCGCAGGCGGGCCTCCAGGCGGTGACCGGCATGGTCGGCTACGTGACCGGCCCGCTCGCGGACCTCAAGCCCAACCCGCTGGCCGGTACCGGCGTCGACCCGCTGGACAACGGTGTCGGCACGAAGGTCGCCGACTTCCAGCCGCTCAGCTCGACGGCGCTGACCGGCCCGGTCGCGCAGGCGCGGTCCCTCGGCGGCGTACCGGTGGTGGGGCAGGCGACGGAGCTGCTGCGCTGACGCCCCCCCGCCCGCGGGCACACGAGCGAAGAGCCGCGCCTTCCCCGGACGGTGGGAAGACGCGGCTCGCTCGTGGGCGCGGTGCCCCGGTGTCTCAGTACGACGAGCCGGACGCGCCCAGCGCGCCCGTCGGGTGCCAGACGGTCTTGGTCTCCAGGAACGCCGTCAGGCGGCCGGTGCCCGGCGTCGCCGACCAGTCCGCGTCGTCCACAGGCTGTGGACGAAGGACGCGCTTCAGGTTGTCCGCCGCGGCGACCTCCAGCTCCTTCGCCAGCGTCTCGTCCGCGCCCGCGAGGTCGATCGCGTTGACGTCCTGGTGCGAGGCGAGAGGGGTCGCGATCTCGGCCGTACGGCCGGACAGGATGTTGACCACGCCGCCGGGGAGGTCGGAGGTGGCCAGCACCTCGCCCAGGGAGAGGGCCGGGAGCGGCGACCTCTCGCTCGCGATCACGACCGCCGTGTTGCCGGTCGCGATGACCGGGGCGACGACCGAGACCAGGCCCAGGAACGACGACTCGTGGGGGGCGAGGACGGCCACCACACCCGTCGGCTCCGGGGAGGACAGGTTGAAGAAGGGCCCCGCGACCGGGTTGCCGCCGCCCACCACCTGGGCGATCTTGTCGGTCCAGCCCGCGTACCAGACCCAGCGGTCGATCGCCGCGTTCACCTGGAGGCCCGCCTTGGACTTCGACAGGCCCTCGGCGTCGGCGACCTCCGAGACGTACTGGTCACGGCGGCCCTCCAGCATCTCGGCGACGCGGTAGAGGATCTGGCCGCGGTTGTACGCCGTCGCGCCGGACCAGCCGCCGAAGGCCTTGCGCGCGGCGACCACCGCGTCACGGGCGTCCTTGCGGGAGGAGAGCGGGGCGTTCGCCAGCCACTTGCCCTTTGCGTCGGTCACCTCGTACACCCGGCCGCTCTCGGAACGCGGGAACTTCCCGCCGACGTACAGCTTGTAGGTCTTGAAGACGCTGAGACGGTTCTGATCAGACATCGAGGTACGCCTCCAGGCCGTGGCGGCCGCCCTCGCGGCCGAAGCCCGACTCCTTGTAGCCGCCGAACGGCGAGGTCGGATCGAACTTGTTGAACGTGTTGGACCAGACCACACCCGCACGGAGCTTGTTCGCGACCGCCAGGATGCGCGAGCCCTTCTCCGTCCAGATGCCCGCCGAGAGCCCGTACGGGGTGTTGTTGGCCTTGGCGACCGCCTCGTCGGGCGTACGGAAGGTCAGCACCGACAGAACCGGGCCGAAGATCTCGTCGCGGGCCACGGTGTGTGCCTGGGTGACGTTCGTGAAGAGCGTCGGGGCGAACCAGTAGCCGTTCTCCGGAAGGTCGCAGGCCGGGGACCAGCGCTCGGCGCCCTCCGCCTCGCCCTGGTCGGCCAGCGCGGTGATCCGGGCCAGCTGCTCGGCGGAGTTGATGGCGCCGATGTCGGTGTTCTTGTCCATCGGGTCGCCCAGGCGGAGGGTGGAGAGCCTGCGCTTGAGGGAGTCCAGCAGCTCGTCGTGGATCGACTCCTGGACCAGCAGGCGGGAGCCCGCGCAGCAGACCTGGCCCTGGTTGAAGAAGATGCCGTTGACGATGCCCTCGACGGCCTGGTCGATGGGGGCGTCGTCGAAGACGATGTTGGCGCCCTTGCCGCCGAGTTCGAGCGTCAGCTTCTTGCGGGTGCCCGCCACCGTGCGGGCGATCTGCTTTCCGACGGCCGTGGAGCCGGTGAAGGCGACCTTGTTCACGTCGGGGTGGGCGACCAGCGCGGCGCCCGCGCGGCCGTCACCGGTGATGATGTTGACGACGCCCTTGGGCAGGCCCGCCTGGCGGCAGATGTCCGCGAAGAACAGGGCGGAGAGGGGGGTCGTCTCGGCGGGCTTGAGGACGACCGTGTTGCCGGTCGCGAGCGCCGGAGCGATCTTCCACGCCAGCATCAGGAGCGGGAAGTTCCATGGGATGACCTGGCCGGCCACGCCCAGCGGGCGCGGGTTCGCGCCGTAGCCGGCGTGGTCGAGCTTGTCGGCCCAGCCCGCGTAGTAGAAGAAGTGCGCGGCGACCAGCGGGAGGTCGGCGTCCCTCGTCTCCCTGATCGGCTTGCCGTTGTCGAGGGTTTCGAGGACGGCGAGCTCGCGGCTGCGCTCCTGGATGATGCGGGCGATGCGGAAGAGGTACTTCGCGCGCTCCGGGCCGGGGAGCGCCGACCACTTCTCGAACGCCTTGCGGGCGGCCTTCACCGCGCGGTCGACGTCCGCCTCACCGGCCTCGGCGACCTCGGAGAGGACCTCCTCGGTGGACGGGGAGACCGTCTTGAGGACCTTGCCGTCGGCCGCCTCGGTGAACTCGCCGTCGATGAACAGGCCGTAGGACGCGGCGATGTCGACGACGGCGCGGGACTCGGGCGCCGGTGCGTACTCGAATGCAGATGCCATGGTGATCAGTCCACCGTCACGTAGTCGGGGCCGCTGTAACGGCCCGTGGCCAGCTTCTGGCGCTGCATCAGCAGATCGTTCAGAAGCGAGGAGGCGCCGAAGCGGAACCAGTGGTTGTCCAGCCAGTCCCCGCCCGCGGTCTCGTTGACCAGGACGAGGAACTTGATCGCGTCCTTGGCGGTACGGATGCCGCCGGCCGGCTTCACACCGACCTGGACGCCGGTCTGCGCGCGGAAGTCGCGGACCGCCTCCAGCATGAGGAGGGTGTTGGACGGCGTCGCGTTGACCGCGACCTTGCCGGTGGAGGTCTTGATGAAGTCGGCCCCGGCCAGCATGCCGAGCCAGCTCGCACGGCGGATGTTGTCGTACGTCGACAGCTCGCCGGTCTCGAAGATGACCTTCAGGCGGGCGGACGTCCCGCAGGCCTCCTTCACGGCGACGATCTCGTCGTGGACCTTCATGTAGTCGCCCGCGAGGAACGCCCCGCGGTCGATGACCATGTCGACCTCGTCCGCGCCCGCCGTCACGGCCTCGCGCACGTCGGCCAGCTTGACCGCGAGCGAGGCGCGGCCCGCCGGGAACGCGGTGGCGACCGAGGCGACCTTGACGCCCGAGCCGGCGACGGCCTCCTTGGCGGCGGGCACCATGTCGGGGTAGACGCAGACGGCCGCGGCGGACGGGGCCGTGCGGTCGGTCGGGTCGGGGCGGACCGCCTTCGCGCCGAGCGCCCGGACCTTGCCCGGGGTGTCCGCGCCTTCCAGCGTCGTCAGGTCGACCATCGAGATGGCCAGGTCGAGGGCGTACGCCTTCGCGGTGGTCTTGATGGAACGGGTGCCGAGCGAGGCGGCGCGCGCCTCCAGGCCGACCGTGTCGACGCCGGGCAGCCCGTGGAGGAAGCGGCGCAGCGTGCTGTCGGACGCGGTGACGTCGGCGAGTCCGTGTGCGGGAACAGCGGATGCAGTGGTGGGCATGGTCACCAGGCGAGCATATCTACGCGCGTAGCGGCTGTACAGCCCCGTGTGCTCGTTCCGCGGACCGGCACCGCCCATGAGCGCTCCCCGGGCCGTCGGGCACAATCGGCACCATGACGACCCCGGAGCCCCAGTCACCATCACCGCAGCCGTCGCCACCCGTGTCCAAGGACCGCGTCTACCGCTCGCCCGCGGGCCTCGCCGGCGGCGTGCTGCTGCTCGCGCTCGCCCTGTGGCTCGGCATCGACGCCCTGGCCGCGGGAGAGGGCCGCACTCCCTGGATGGCGCTCGCGGCGCTCCTGTTCCTCGTGCCGCTGATCGCCGCCTACACCGTGCGGCCCGCCGTCTTCGCGGGCGAGGACCGGCTGCGGGTGCGCAATCCCTTCCGTGTGGTCGTGCTGCCCTGGGGGCAGGTCGCCTCGTTCCGGTCCGGTTACTCCAACGAGGTCTTCACGGAGTCCGGCGACAAGTACCAGCTGTGGGCCGTTCCCGTCTCGCTGCGCGGCCGCAAGAAGGCCGTCCGGCAGGAGGCGCGGCGGACCTCCGGGGGCGGCCGGGGGCGCGGTGGCGTGCTCGGTGGCCTGGGCGGCGGTAAGCGGCGCGACGCCGGTGGTTCCGGGGCCGAGGCGGACGGGCCGGTGCGGGCGGAGTTCGACAAGATCATGGACGAACTGCGCGATCTGCTGGAGGCGCGGAAGCAGGCCGACGGCTCGCAGGGCGAGGTGACGGTGCGCTGGGCCTACGAGGTCCTCGCGCCGGCGGTGGCCGGGGCGGTGCTGCTCGCGGTGCTGCTGGGGACGGGCTGACGGCGCGGGTGGTGCCCGGCGGACGGCTCGGGCGGTGCACGGGGACGGTTCGGGTGTGCGCCGTTCCCGGGGGGCGGCTCGGCGTGTGCGGTGCCGGAGTGTGTCCGGCCTGCGGGCGCCGTGGGTTGTCCGGCGGCCGGCGGCGGGTCAGGGCGCGGCCGACCAGACCAGCAGCATGTACGCGCCGCAGTACGTCGAACCCAGCACCGCCGCCGTCAGCACCAGTGCGCGGTGGCGCCGGGAGGCGCGGGACAGGTGCAGGGCCAGCGGCAGGAGCAGGGGGAAGGCCGGGAGCAGGAAGCGGGCCCGGGAGAAGTACACGCCGCCACTGCCCAGCACGATCGCCAGCATGGCGCCCGTGAAGACCAGCAGTACGGCGGGCTGTCGGTCCCACGCCGACAGGCCGAAGAGGACCACCGACGCGATCAGCGTGAGTGTCACCATCACCAGGAACAGCTGCGGTGTCGGGTCGCGCCACAGCAGCCACCGGATCTGGTGCAGCGTGCGCAGGCCGCCGTCCAGCTCGTTGTACCAGAGCCGCTGCACGGCGAAGTAGCCGTCCCAGCGGCCCAGGCGCAGGCCCACCCAGCCGAGGTACGCACACCAGCCGAGCGGCGCGAGGGCCGCGGCCGCGAGGAGGCGCGGGACGGGGGCGCGGTGGCGGGCGAGATGCAGCAGCGCCGTCACGGTGACCGCCGCCGCCACCGCGATGCCGGTCGGGCGGGTCAGGCCCGCCAGCGAGGCGAAGCCCGCCGCGCACAGCCAGCGCCCCGTGAGCACCGCGTACAGCGACCACGCCGCGCACGCCGTGAACAGCGACTCCGTGTAGCCCATCCACTGGACCGCGCCGACCGGGAACGCCGCCCACAGCGTGGCGAGCAGCACGCCGACGCGGCGGCCGTGCAGATGGTCGCCCACCGCGAAGACGCCCCACGCCGCGATGAGCGAGGCGGCGACCGCGAGGCCGAGGCCCGTGGACGCGCGCGTGCCCGGGGTGAGTACCGCCACCGCCTTCACCAGGACCGGGTAGAGCGGGAAGAAGGCCAGGTTGTTGGCGTTGTGGGCGGTGCCGAGCTCGTCGGCGTAGCCGTGGTCGGCGATGGCGAGGTACCAGTCGGAGTCCCACTGCGCGGCGAGGTTCACCCAGAGGTCCTGGTGCCGTCGGGGGGCCCAGACGGCGAGTACCAGCAGACCTGTGAGGCGTACGGCGAGATAGGCGCCGAGGGCGGGGGCGGCGCGGCGCGCGGCGCGCAGGACGCGCTGGGCGTGGGCGCGGGCGGTGCCTCGCGGGGGCGGGGTGGTGGTCGCGGGGGGCTGGGGGCGCCGGGTGCCGGGGATGTGGCCGCTGGTGGTGGTCTTGGGGGCGGTCGAGGACACGGCGGCGGCTCCCTGGTGGCTCGGCGGTGCGTGTGCCGGTGCTGCGTGCCGGCGGTGCGCGGGCCGGCGGCGCGTTTTCCCGGTCCACCGTTGCCCGAGGGGCGGTCCTGGCAGGGGAGGGCGGGTCAATGGGCAGGGGGAAATCACCCGATGGGGTGCCCCCGGGTGGGGGCACCCCATCGGGTTCGCCGGGTTCGGGTGATCAGCCTCGCCTGGTCAGATGCCCGCCGCGGTCGACAGGTCCCGCTTGAGCGCCGTCAGCAGGTCCGTCGCCTTCGCGCGGGCCTCGGGGAGGCCGGCGTGCGCCGCGACCGGGACGACCACCTCCAGGTAGCACTTCAGCTTCGGCTCCGTACCGCTCGGACGGACGACCACCCGGGCGCCGTCGAGGGTGTAGCGCAGGCCGTCCGTGGGCGGCAGCGTGTCCGTGCCCCGGGTGAGGTCCTCGGCCTTCGTGACCGGCAGGCCCGCGAGGCGGCCGGGGGGCTGTTCGCGCAGGCGGTGCATCGCGGCGGCGATGAGGGAGAGGTCCTCGACGCGGACCGAGAGCTGGTCGGTGGCGTGCAGGCCGTGCTCCACCGCGAGGTCGTCGAGGAGGTCGAGCAGGGTACGGCCGGACTCCTTGAGGGCGGAGGCGAGCTCCGTGATCAGGAGGGCCGCGGTGATGCCGTCCTTGTCGCGTACGCCCTCGGGGTCGACGCAGTAGCCGAGGGCCTCCTCGTAGCCGTAGCGCAGGCCCTCGACGCGGGCGATCCACTTGAAGCCGGTGAGGGTCTCCTCGTACGGGAGGTTCGCCTTCTCGGCGATGCGGCCGAGGAGGGAGGAGGAGACGATCGACTCGGCGAACGTGCCGCGCGCGCCGCGGGCGACCAGGTGGGCGGCGAGGAGGGCGCCGACCTCGTCGCCGCGGAGCATGCGCCAGTCGGTGCCGTCGTGGACCGCCACCGCGCAGCGGTCGGCGTCCGGGTCGTTGGCGATGACCAGGTCGGGGCCGGTTTCGCGGGCCTTCGCGAAGGCGAGGTCCATCGCGCCGGGCTCTTCCGGGTTGGGGAAGGCGACGGTGGGGAAGTCCGGGTCGGGGTCGGCCTGCTCGGTGACGAGGGCGGGCTCCGGGAAGCCGGCGCGGGCGAAGGCCGCGAGGAGGGTGTCCTTGCCGACGCCGTGCATCGCCGTGTAGACGGTGCGGGCGGTGCGGGGGGAATCGGCGGAGAGGACCGCGTCCGTGCGGGCGAGGTAGGCGTCGAGGACGGAGCCGTCGAGGGTCTGCCAGCCGGCTTCGGGGCGGGGGACGTCGTCCAGGGAGCGTACGGCGTCGATCTCGGCGGCGATCTCGGCGTCGGCGGGGGGCACGATCTGGGAGCCGTCCCCGAGGTAGACCTTGTAGCCGTTGTCGCGCGGCGGGTTGTGGCTGGCGGTGACCTCCACGCCGGCGACGGCGCCGAGGTGCCGTATGGCGAAGGCGAGGACGGGGGTGGGCAGGGGGCGGGGGAGGACGGCCGCCCTGAGACCGGCGCCGGTCATCACGGCGGCGGTGTCCCGGGCGAAGTCCTGTGACTTGTGACGGGCGTCGTAGCCGATGACGACGAGGCCGGCCGCGCCGTCCCCGTGGGGAGTCCCCTGCTTCTTCAGGTACGCGGCGAGGCCTGCGGCGGCCCGGGTGACGACGGAGCGGTTCATGCGCATGGGGCCGGCGCCGAGTTCGCCCCGCAGGCCGGCGGTGCCGAACTGGAGGGTGCCGGAGAAGCGTGCGGTGAGCTCGGCGTGATCCTCGGCGTCGATGAGCTTGGCGAGTTCCGCGCGGGTGTCCGCGTCGGGGTCCTCGGCCAGCCATGCCCTGGCCCGTGCGAGGAGGTCGTCGTGCACGTCGGTCAGCCTCTCGTGTGTGGTCGTCGTTCGGGGTACGCGGCGCGGGTGCCTGCGGCGGTGGCCTGTGCGGGGTGCGGGGTGCTGCGGTGGCCTGTGCGGGATGCGGGGTGCGGGTGCTGCGGTGGCCTGTGCGGGTCGGGTGCGTGCGGGGGGTGGGGGCGGGCAGCGCGTTCGGTTGTCCTGCGGTCGGGGCGGCGCCGGGGGTCCCGCCGCGGAACGGCGCGGAACCGGTCGGCCACGGAAGTGCCGGCGCCGACGCGCCGCCGCTGCGGGCGGACACCCCCGGACACGTGCCCTGCCCGCCGTACGCGGCTCTCCAAGCCCGGTCGCGGGCCGTCCGCCCCCGCTGCGGGCGGTCGTGCCTCCCTCAGTGCCCGAACGGCCTGGGAGGCGCCCCGCCACGGCATGCCGGTGCCGGCCGCGTGCCGGCACACCGCACGCGCAGGGTCACAACCGTCCCAGCACCTGCGTCAGCAGCGAACCCATCCGGGCGGCCGAGTCGCGGCCCGCCTGGAGGACCTCCTCGTGGTTGAGGGGCTCGCCCGTCATGCCCGCCGCGAGGTTGGTCACCAGGGAGATGCCCAGGACCTCCGCGCCGGCCTCGCGGGCGGCGATGGCCTCCAGGACCGTCGACATGCCCACCAGGTCGGCCCCGATGACGCGGGCCATGCGGATCTCGGCCGGCGTCTCGTAGTGCGGGCCGGGGAACTGGGCGTAGACGCCCTCCTCCAGCGTGGGGTCGACCTCCTTGCACAGCGCGCGCAGGCGGGGGGAGTAGAGGTCGGTGAGGTCGACGAAGTTGGCGCCGACGACGGGGGAGGTGGCGGTGAGGTTGATGTGGTCGCTGATCAGGACCGGCTGGCCGGGGCGCATGCCCTCGCGCAGGCCGCCGCAGCCGTTGGTCAGGATGATCGTCTTGGCGCCGGCGGCGACCGCGGTGCGGACGCCGTGGGAGACGGCGGCCACGCCGTGGCCCTCGTAGTAGTGGGTGCGGCCCAGGAAGACCAGCGCGCGCTTGTCGCCGACGGAGTACGAGCGGATCTTGCCGCCGTGCCCCTCCACCGCGGGCTTGGGGAAGCCCGGCAGGTCGGTGACCTGGAGATCGGCCTCGGGGGCGCCCAGCGCGTCCACGGCCGGTGCCCAGCCGGAGCCCATCACCAGGGCGACGTCGTGGGTCTCGGCGCCGGTGAGTTCGCGCAGGCGGGCCGCGGCGGCGTCGGCGGCGGCCCTCGGGTCTACTGGGGTGGCGCCCTGGATGTCGTCCGGAAGAAGAGATGCGTTCACGCCGAAGAGGGTAGCCGGTTTACGGCTACGCGCGTAGATGACAGAGCTCACGGGATTGGGATTGTTGTTTTGTTGTTTCCGACGAGGGCACCGTGGCTCAGCAGGGGCGCTTGCGGAGTTCCATGACGTAGTCGTGGGGGGCGCCCGCCGATTCGGCCGCGTCCGCCACCTCGCCCAGGTAGCGCGCGGAGGGCAGGCCGCCCTCGTAGGCGTTCAGGACGTACGTCCAGGCGTTCTCCTCACCCTCCAGGGTGTGGACGCGGACGCGGGTGCGGCGGTATATGTCCAGGCCCACGCCCTCCCAGCGGTCGAGGGAGTCCTCGTCCATCGGGGCGATGTCGTACAGGGCCACGAAAACCTGGCTGATCGGGTCCTCGACGAGGGTCGCGAGCGCGCCCTCCCAGCCCATGTGCTCGCCCCCGAAGGTCAGCCGCCACCCGTTCAGCCAGCCGGTGGCGCGCAGCGGCGAATGCGGGGCGCGGCGGGTCATCAACCGCGCGTCGAGGTTGCCGGCATAAGCGGCGTAGAGCGACATGGGGAGAGGGTACGGCAGGCTCCTGAGCGCCGCTCTTGTAACAGACGTGCCCCCGGGCGGCCCCACATTGAGGGGTGCGGGACAATGGAGTACGTGACTCGGATCGTGATCATTGGTGGCGGACCCGGCGGATACGAAGCGGCGCTGGTGGCCGCTCAACTCGGCGCGGAGGTGACCGTCGTCGACTGCGACGGCCTGGGCGGGGCGTCGGTGCTGACCGACTGCGTGCCGTCCAAGACTCTGATCGCCACGGCCGAGGTGATGACCACCTTCGATTCGTCCTACGAAGAGCTGGGGATCATCGTCGCCGACGACACCCCGCCCATGGAACAGGCCGCCCGGGTGGTAGGCGTGGATCTGGGGAAGGTCAACCGGCGGGTGAAGCGGCTCGCGCTGGCCCAGTCGCACGACATCACCGCCTCCGTGACGCGCGCCGGCGCGCGGGTCGTGCGTGGGCGTGCGCGGCTGGAGGGCATGCAGGCGCTCGACGGGTCGCGGAAGGTCGTGGTGCGCGCCGCCGACGGGAGCGAGGAGACGCTCACCGCGGACGCGGTGCTGATCGCGACCGGCGGACATCCGCGTGAGCTGCCCGACGCCCGGCCCGACGGCGAGCGGATCCTGAACTGGACCCAGGTGTACGACCTCGACGAGCTGCCCGAGGAGCTCATCGTGGTGGGGTCGGGTGTGACCGGCGCCGAGTTCGCAGGCGCCTACCAGGCGCTGGGGTCGCGGGTCACGCTCGTGTCGTCGCGGGACCGGGTGCTGCCCGGTGAGGACCCGGACGCCGCCGCCGTGCTGGAGGACGTCTTCCGGCGGCGCGGTATGAACGTCATGTCGCGGTCGCGGGCCCAGTCCGCCAAGCGCGTCGGGGACCGGGTGGAGGTGACGCTCGCCGACGGGCGGGTCATCACCGGGTCGCACTGCCTGGTGGCCGTGGGCGCCATCCCCAACACCGAGGGCATGGGGCTGGAGGAGGCCGGGGTCAAGCTCAAGGACTCCGGGCACATCCGGACCGACCGGGTGTCGCGGACCTCCGCCCCCGGTGTGTACGCCGCCGGTGACGTGACCGGCGTCTTCGCCCTCGCCTCGGTCGCCGCCATGCAGGGGCGCATCGCCATGTACCACTTCCTCGGCGACGCGGTCACCCCGCTGAACCTGAAGACCGTCTCGTCCAACGTCTTCACGGACCCCGAGATCGCCACGGTCGGGTACTCGCAGGCCGACGTCGACGCCGGCAAGATCGACGCCCGCGTGGTGAAGCTGCCGCTGCTGCGCAACCCGCGCGCCAAGATGCAGGGCATCCGGGACGGATTCGTCAAGATCTTCTGCCGGCCGGGCACCGAGATCGTCGTGGGCGGTGTCGTGGTGGCGCCGCGCGCCTCGGAACTCATCCACCCCATCTCGATCGCGGTCGACAACAACCTGACGGTCGAACAGATCGCGAACGCCTTCACCGTGTACCCCTCCCTTTCGGGGTCGATCGCGGAGGTGGCACGGCAGTTGCACACGCGGAAGGCCGGCGGAGAGGGCTAGGGCCCGTCCGGCGGACCGGGGGGCGGGAAGGCGACGGCGCCCCGTCGGGGCGGGCACGGCCCCCGCGTCCGCTGCATGATCCGGCGGCCAGGCCCTTGGGGCAGTCGTTCGGATCAGGCCGGCTCCGGGATACGGTGCCTCGCGACGGAGCCGGGCGGGGCCTGGTGCGCCGGACGCGGCTGGAACCGACTCCCCGCCGGTTACGGGGAGTTGCGGAGCTTGCGGGCGGCATAGGCGGCCGGAGTAGGCGCGTATACCACTTCGGGCCCTGCCATGCGAACAACTTCTGTTATTCGGCGCATACTGCTGAAAGCAGACGGTCGTTGGGGTTACTGTCAGTTTCGTGTTCGCTGCAGAACGTCGCCAATTGATCCTCGAAATGGTGCGAGCGAACGGGGCCGTGTCGCTCCGTGAGCTCGCCCGCGTCGTCCAGACCTCCGAAGTGACCGTACGGCGGGACGTGCGCGCACTGGAGGCAGAAGGACTCCTCGACCGCCGGCACGGCGGTGCGGTATTGCCGGGCGGGTTCACGCGAGAGTCCGGCTTTCCGCAGAAGTCCCATCTCGCGACCGCCGAGAAGACGGCCATCGCCGACCTCGCCGCGGGCTTCGTCGAAGAGGGCGAGGCCATCGTGGTGGGGGCGGGGACCACCACGCAGGAGCTGGCACGCCGGCTCGCGCGGGTGCCCGGGCTGACCGTCGTCACCAACTCGCTGCTGGTGGCCCAGGCCCTCGCCCATGCCAACCGGGTCGAGGTCGTGATGACCGGTGGCACGCTCCGGGGGTCCAACTACGCCCTCGTCGGGTCGGGCGCCGAGCAGTCCCTGCAAGGGCTGCGGGTGTCCAAGGCCTTCCTGTCCGGGAGCGGGCTGACCGCCGAGCGGGGCCTGTCCACGTCCAACATGCTGTCGGCGTCCGTCGACCGCGCGCTGGTGCAGGCCGCCGCCGAGGTCGTCGTCCTCGCCGACCACTCCAAGCTGGGCACGGACACCATGTTCCAGACCGTGCCCACGGACGTCATCACCCGCCTGGTCACCGACGAGCCGCCCGGCCACGACGACCGTGCCGGCACCGAACTCCAGGCTCTGGCCGACCAGGGCGTGCAGATCGCCGTGACCGGGGTGTCGGGGGGTGCGACGACGACCGGTTCCGGGGGGTCCGGGGCCTCGGGGGCCTCGGGCACCTCCGGAAGTGATGCCGTCCCGTCGCGTCAGCAGCGTCGGGACGTGCCGCTTCCGGGGCCACGCCGTCAGGTCCCGGGCGCGGCGGCCGGGCTGCGGTCGGCCACGGCCCTGGGCGAGCCGAACGCCGGGACGGAACGGGCACGCGTCGCGGATCTGCGCCGGCGCTGACCCACCGCACGGTCCGTCGCGGCCCCGGCACCAACGGCGGGGCGCCCGGCGGACCGCTGTGGTCCACCGGGCGCCCCGGACGCCGCGTACGGCCGCTCAGTCCTTGATCTCGCAGATCGGGGCGCCGGAGGTGACGGAGGCGCCGATCTCGGCGCCCAGGCCCTTGACGGTGCCGGACTTGTGGGCGTTGAGGGGCTGCTCCATCTTCATGGCCTCCAGGACGACGATCAGGTCGCCTTCCTGGACCTCCTGGCCTTCCTCGACGGCGATCTTGACGATGGTGCCCTGCATGGGCGAGGCGAGGGTGTCGCCGGAGGCGGCGGGGCCGGACTTCCTGGCCGCGCGGCGCTTGGGCTTGGCACCGGCCGCCAGACCGGTCCGGGCCAGGGACATGCCGAGCGAGACGGGCAGGGAGACCTCCAGGCGCTTGCCGCCGACCTCGACGACGACCGTCTCCCGGCCGGCCTCGTCGTCCGCCTCGGTGTCGGCGGGCGCGGTGAAGGGCTTGATCTCGTTGACGAACTCGGTCTCGATCCAGCGGGTGTGGACCGTGAACGGGTCGGTGGAACCGGTCAGCTCCGGGCCGAAGGCCGGGTCGGTGACGACCGCGCGGTGGAAGGGGATGGCGGTGGCCATGCCCTCGACGGTGAACTCCTCCAGGGCGCGGGCGGCGCGCTGGAGGGCCTCCTTGCGGGTGCGGCCGGTCACGATCAGCTTGGCCAGCAGGGAGTCCCAGGCCGGGCCGATCACGCTGCCGGACTCCACGCCGGCGTCCAGGCGCACGCCGGGGCCGGTGGGCGGGGCGAAGGCGGTGACGGTGCCGGGGGCGGGCAGGAAGCCGCGGCCGGGGTCCTCGCCGTTGATGCGGAACTCGAAGGAGTGGCCGCGCAGGGGCGGGTCGTCGTAGCCGAGTTCCTCGCCGTCGGCGATGCGGAACATCTCCCGGACCAGGTCGACGCCGGCGACCTCCTCGGTGACCGGGTGCTCGACCTGGAGGCGGGTGTTGACCTCCAGGAAGGAGATCGTGCCGTCCACGCCGACGAGGAACTCCACCGTGCCGGCGCCAACGTAGCCGGCCTCCTTCAGGATCGCCTTCGAGGCCGCGTACAGCTCATCGACCTGGGCCTGGGACAGGAACGGGGCGGGGGCCTCCTCGACCAGCTTCTGGTGGCGGCGCTGCAGGGAGCAGTCGCGGGTGGAGACGACGACCACGTTGCCGTGGGTGTCGGCCAGGCACTGGGTCTCCACGTGGCGGGGCTTGTCGAGGTAGCGCTCGACGAAGCACTCGCCGCGGCCGAACGCCGCCACGGCCTCACGGACCGCGGAGTCGTACAGCTCGGGGACCTCTTCCAGGGTGCGGGCGACCTTCAGGCCGCGTCCGCCGCCGCCGAAGGCGGCCTTGATCGCGATCGGCAGGCCGTGCTCCTTCGCGAAGGCCACGACCTCCTCCGCGCCCGAGACCGGGTCGGGGGTGCCGGCGACCAGCGGGGCACCGGCCCGCTGGGCGATGTGCCTCGCCGCGACCTTGTCACCCAGGTCGCGGATGGCCTGCGGGGGCGGCCCGATCCAGATCAGACCCGCGTCCAGGACCGCCTGCGCGAACTCGGCGTTCTCGGAGAGAAATCCGTAGCCGGGATGGATGGCGTCCGCGCCCGACTCACGCGCGGCCTTCAGGACCTTCTCGATGTCCAGATAGCTGGTGCCGGGGGTGTCACCACCCAGGGCGAACGCCTCATCAGCGGCGCGGACATGCAGAGCGTCCCGGTCCGGGTCCGCGTAGACGGCCACGCTCGCGATCCCGGCGTCCCGGCAGGCCCGGGCCACGCGGACAGCGATTTCGCCACGATTGGCGATGAGCACCTTGCGCACGATTGAGGCTCCCTCCTTGAAACAAGCCGATTTTAGGGACTGCCGACACGGCACTTCGACCCGTCCCCAATGGTGAGCTTGCCCACACGGAGCGTGATTCGAGGCTCGCTCGACCCGCGAAATCCCTTGTCGTACAGCGTTACGCAGGACTCCTCGGGGAAACCCTAGCCCCCCGATGTGGGCAAGGTCTCTGTAAGAGGGTGCTGCGGGCCACTCTGTTTCTTTGTGGAGTCCCTACGAATGGCCCAATGATTCTTTGCTCGCCGCAGACCCCTTGTCGTGAGGTTTACCCGTTAGTAGCGTTCCGGATGTCTCGGACGTACTTGGGGTAACAGCTGTCGTGCGGCAGCGGTCGAAAGTGGGTGGGGACCGGTGACAGTGCGCAGGCCGGTGGCGTGGACCGTGACGGTCGTGCTCCTCGCGGAGGCGGTCGGCGTCGCGGCGCTGAACTGGTTCCTGGGGATCGTCGTCGACCGGCAGGACATGTCCCTGGCCGGTCTCGACCCGGACATGATGTCCGTGTCCTCGAAGATCGGCGGCGTCGTCTTCGGGCTCTACTTCGCGGTGTGCGGACTGGTCGCCCTGCTCGTGGCGCTGCGCGACCGGGCGCCCGTCGGCCTCGGCCGGATCCTGCTGATCAGCGCGGCCGTGGTGCACGGGGTGCTCGGCGCCTTCACCTGGGGACTGGTGGGCCCCGGCACCTTCCTCTTCATGATCGTCGTTCTCGGTCTCATCGTGCTGCTGCTGATGACCTACGACAACCGCGAGGAGCCCGCGGCCGGGCCGGCCGGACTCCCCGCGGGCGGCAAGGACGACGACGGCTCCCCGGTCAGCCCTCCGCCGGCGCCCACAACTCCGTGATGCCGACCCCGAGCTCGGCGAGCAGCCGGCGCACGAGGGGCAGGCTGATGCCGATCACGTTCCCGTGGTCGCCCTCGATGCCGTCGATGAACGGCGCCGAACGGCCGTCCAGGGTGAACGCCCCGGCTACGTAGAGGGGCTCGCCGGAGGCCACGTAGGCCGCGATCTCCTCGTCGGTCGGCTCCCCGAAGCGGACGACGGTGGAGGCGGTGGCCGAGACGTGGCGGCCGGAGGCGGTGTCCCAGACGCAGTGGCCGGTCTGCAACGTGCCCGCCCGGCCGCGCATCGCCTTCCAGCGCGCGGTGGCCTCCTCGGCGTCCGCCGGCTTGCCGAGGGCCTGGCCGTCCAGGTCGAGCACCGAGTCGCAGCCGATCACCAGGGCGCCGTGCACCTCGGGCTTCGCGGCCACCACGGAGGCCTTGGCCTCGGCGAGGGCGAGGGCCAGCTCGGCGGGGGTGGGTGCGGTGACGGCGTCCTCGTCGACGCCGCTCACGAGCACCTCGGGGGCGAGCCCGGCCTGGCGGAGCAGGCCCAGCCGGGCCGGGGACTGGGAGGCGAGGACGAGTCGCCTGCGGCGCTGAGCAGTCATGGGGCCAGGTTAGCCACCCGGGCGGGGACGGCTCACCCCAGGCCGATCACGATCATCGCAAGAACCATGGCCAGGGCCAGGAAAACGCTGAGCCGCCGCAGCATGCCCTGCATGTCGCGCAGTTCCTCGGGCGGCTCGTTCTCGGGGTCGGACCACAGCATGGCACCAGGGTGCGGCTTGGCCGGGGGCGGCGCTTGAGTACGGATACCTAGATTGGCGCACGGGAACGCGGTGCCGTGCGCCCACGCGGCGGAGCCGCACCTCGGCCCGCACCTCGGCCCGCGCCTCGCACGGCACGGCCCGCGCCCCCGGGGTCCGGCCGGGTTCGGCCTCAGCCGGGCCAGTAGGTGCGGCCCCATGAGGCCGGGCCCGGGTGGGGCAGGTGCGCGGCTGCGATTCGGGACGGGTCGGACCACGCGTCCCTGGTGCCCGGCGCGCCGGACGGCTCCGCCTCCGCCGCCGCGGCGCGGGCCCTGACCACCGCCAGGGCGGCGGCCAGCTCCTCCGGGGTGGGGTTGCCCCTTACGACCTTGATCACGCCGGGCTCCTTAGAGGGGGATGTTGCCGTGCTTCTTCGGAGGGAGGGATTCCCGCTTGGTGCGCAGCTGACGCAGGCCGCGGACGATGTGGCGGCGGGTGTCGGAAGGCATGATCACCGCATCGACGTAGCCGCGTTCGGCCGCCGTGTAGGGGTTGAGGAGGGCGTCCTCGTACTCCTGCATCAGCCGGGCGCGGGCGGCCTCGGGGTCCTCGGCGTCGGCGATGGCCCGCCGGTGCAGGATGTTGACCGCGCCCTGGGCGCCCATGACGGCGATCTGGGCGGTGGGCCAGGCCAGGTTGAGGTCGGCGCCCAGGTGCTTGGAGCCCATGACGTCGTAGGCGCCGCCGAAGGCCTTGCGGGTGATGACCGTGATGAGGGGGACGGTGGCCTCGGCGTAGGCGAAGATCAGCTTGGCGCCGCGGCGGATGATGCCGTCGTGCTCCTGGTCGACGCCGGGCAGGAAGCCGGGAACGTCCACGAAGGTCAGGACCGGGACGTTGAAGGCGTCGCAGGTGCGGACGAAGCGGGCCGCCTTCTCGGAGGCGGTGATGTCCAGGCAGCCGGCGAACTGCATCGGCTGGTTGGCCACGATGCCGACCGGGCGGCCCTCGACGCGGCCGAAGCCGGTGAGGATGTTCGGCGCGAACAGCGGCTGGGTCTCGAAGAACTCGGCGTCGTCGAGGACGTGCTCGATGACGGTGTGCATGTCGTACGGCTGGTTCGCCGAGTCCGGGACGATGGTGTCCAGCTCGGCGTCCTCGTCCGTGACCGCGAGGTCGGCCTCCTCGGGGAAGGCGGGCGGGTCGGAGAGGTTGTTGGACGGCAGGTACGACAGCAGCTGCTTGACGTACTCGACGGCGTCCTTCTCGTCGCCGGCCATGTGGTGGGCCACGCCCGAGGTGGAGTTGTGGGTGCGGGCGCCGCCCAGTTCCTCGAAGCCGACGTCCTCGCCGGTGACCGTCTTGATGACGTCGGGGCCGGTGATGAACATGTGCGAGGTCTGGTCGACCATCACCGTGAAGTCGGTGATCGCGGGCGAGTAGACCGCGCCGCCCGCGCACGGTCCGACGACCAGGCTGATCTGCGGGATGACGCCGGAGGCATGGGTGTTGCGGCGGAAGATCTCCCCGTACGCCCCGAGCGAGGCCACGCCCTCCTGGATGCGGGCGCCGCCGGAGTCGTTGATGCCGATGACCGGGCAGCCGGTCTTCAGCGCGAAGTCCATGACCTTGACGATCTTCTGGCCGTAGACCTCGCCGAGTGCGCCGCCGAAGACGGTGAAGTCCTGGGAGAAGACGGCGACCGGGCGGCCGTCGACGGTGCCGTAGCCGGTGACGACGCCGTCGCCGTAGGGGCGGTTGGCGTCGAGGCCGAAGTTGGTGGAGCGGTGCCGGGCGAACTCGTCCAGCTCGACGAAGGAGCCCTCGTCGAGGAGGAGGTCGATGCGTTCACGGGCCGTCAGCTTGCCCTTGGCGTGCTGCTTCTCGACGGCGCGTTCCGAACCGGCGTGCGTCGCTTCCTCGATACGGCGCCTCAGGTCCGCGAGCTTGCCCGCGGTCGTGTGGATGTCGGGCTGCTGCTCTTCCGGCTCGGACATCGGGATGCGGCTCCCTGCCTGCTCAAAAGGGTGGGGACGGTTACTCATCCGTAGAGTAGTAGGGGGCCTTCCGATCGGCAGTGCGGTGTTTCCCACACCTAGGGTGGGTTGCATGACGCCCCGAGATGCCTCTGACTCCCCCCGCGGCCGCTGGTCCGACCTGGACCGGCCGCCCCTCAACACCACGGCCCTGCGCCGGGGGCTGGTGCGGGAGGGAGGGCTGTGGCGGCAGGTGGAGGTGGTGCAGCGCACCGGTTCCACCAACTCCGACCTCGTGGCCCTTGCTGCCGAGGGGAAGCAGGCGGAAGGGGTCGTCCTCGTCGCCGAGGAGCAGACCGCCGCGCGGGGCCGTCTGGACCGGCAGTGGACGGCACCGGCCCGCTCCGGGCTCTTCTTCTCCGTACTGCTGCGGCCCGCCGAGGTGCCCGTGTCCCGCTGGGGCTGGCTGCCGCTGCTCACCGGTGTCGCCGTGGCCACCGGACTGTCCCGGGTGGCAGGTGTCGACACGGCCCTGAAGTGGCCCAACGACCTGCTGGTGACCGTCGGCGACGAGGAGCGCAAGGCCGGCGGCATCCTGGCCGAGCGTGCCGGGGACGACGGGGTCGTCATCGGCGTCGGCATCAACGTCAGTCTCCGGGCGGACGAGCTGCCGGTGGCGCGCGCCGGGTCGCTCGCGCTGGCCGGAGCCGTGAACACCGACCGGGACCCCCTGCTGCGGGGAGTACTGCGGTCGCTGGAGGACTGGTACGGGCGGTGGCGGAGGGCCGGGGGTGATCCCGCGGTCAGCGGGCTGCAGGAGACGTACGCGGCGGGGTGCGCGACGCTCGGGCGGATGGTGCGGGCGGAGCTCCCGGGGGAGCGGTCGATCGTGGGGGAGGCGGTGGCCGTGGACGGGGACGGGAGGCTGGTGCTGGCCACCGAGGCGGGTGTGCAGGAGCCGGTGGGGGCGGGGGACATCGTGCACCTGAGACTGGCGTGAGTGCGTGAGTGCGTGAGTGCGTGCGTGGGTGCGTGGGTGCGTGGGTGCGTCGGCCTGTCCGGGGCCGCCGGACCAGTCCGTGGGGTGGTCGCGCACGTGTTCGTCCGGTGGTTGCCAGCCCAGTCCGTCGGGTGATCGCGCACCCGTCCGTCCAGCGGTTGCGGACGAGGCCGTTCAGGGTGGAAACCGGGCGTCTGGGCGAGGAGCCCCGGCGAGGCCCGTACCGACGCCGGGACGCCGCCGCCGGCTCCGGCTGACGGAGTGAGCTGGGGCACACCTGACGTAAAGTTGGGGCCGGTCGAACCTGACCGCAGCAGATCGGAAGGGCAGCAGGCGTGACCGTCGACGACACGGGCTCCGGCGCGGACGGGGACGGCCGGGTGGACCCCGAGCCCGACCCGGACTCCGCCGACTCCGGCGAGGACCCGCTCGCGCTGCGCCTCGAAGGGCTCATTCTGGGCGCCGAGCGCCGCTACACCCCCTTCCAGGCCGCCCGCAGCGCGGGCGTCTCCATGGAGCTGGCCTCCCGCTTCTGGCGGGCCATGGGCTTCGCCGACATCGGCCAGGCCAAGGCGCTCACCGAGGCGGACGTCCTCGCCCTGCGGCGCCTGGCCGGCCTGGTGGAGGCGGGGCTGCTCAGCGAGGCCATGGCCGTGCAGGTGGCGCGGTCCACGGGGCAGACCACCGCCCGGTTGGCCGAGTGGCAGATCGACTCCTTCCTGGAGGGGCTGACCGAGCCCCCGGAGCCCGGGATGACGCGCACCGAGGTGACGTACCCCATCGTCGAGCTGCTCCTGCCCGAGCTTCAGGAGTTCCTCGTCTACGTCTGGCGGCGCCAGCTCGCCGCCTCGGCCGGCCGGGTCGTGCAGGCCGGCGACGACGAGGAGATGGTGGACCGGCGCCTCGCCGTCGGCTTCGCGGACCTGGTCGGCTTCACCCGGCTGACCCGCCGGATGGAGGAGGAGGAACTCGGCGAGCTGGTCGAGGCCTTCGAGACCACCGCCGCCGACCTGGTGGCCGCGCGCGGCGGACGGCTGATCAAGACCCTCGGCGACGAGGTGCTGTACGCCGCCGACGACGCCGGTACGGCCGCCGAGATCGCGCTGCGCCTGATCGAGACGATGGCGAACGACGAGACGATGCCGGAGCTGCGCGTCGGCATCGCCTTCGGCACGGTGACCACCCGGATGGGCGATGTCTTCGGCACGACCGTCAACCTGGCCTCGCGGCTCACCTCGATAGCCCCCAAGGACGCCGTCCTCGTCGACACCGCCTTCGCGGAGGAACTGATCCGTACACGCGACGCCCCGGCCTCGGAGGCGGCGGCCGCCGAGGAGGCCGCCGCGGCGGAGAAGGAGGGCGAGGCGCCGCCGGCGTACCCCTTCGCGCTCCAGCCGATGTGGCAGCGGCCGGTGCGCGGTCTCGGCGTGGTGGAGCCGTGGCTCCTCTCGCGACGGGGTGGCGGCGGCGAGTCGTAGGGCCCGGTGCACCGGGCGGGCGCCGCGCGCCGGCCGCCGGCACCGGCGGGCCGCACCGGGCGGGCGCCAGGCACCGGCGCCCGCCGGGGCCACGGGGCGTCAGCCGTCGTCGTCGAGCAGGCCCACGCAGACTCCGACGATCGGCAGGCACAGACCCGGGCGGTCCGGCTCCGGGCTCGGGGCCGGCGGCGTGCCGCGGTGTGGTGGCGGCGTCGTCGGTGTGGGGCGTGGTGCGGGGGTGTCCGAGGGTGGTGGCTGCGGATTCCGCGGAGACCGCGCCGGCTGTGGAGTGTGCGGGGGCGGTGCGTCCTCGGCGCTCGTGTCCCCGGTGCCCGGGACGGTCGCCGAGGAGGGGAGCGCGGCCGAGGGGCCGTTCGCGGACCGGCCCGGAATGAGGTCCGGTGCCGGGGCCGGGGATCCGTTCAGACCGCCCATGGCCGAGGTGGCCGACGGGCTCACGTCCGGCGAACCGGCGACGTCCGGTGCGGCGGGTGCGGCGGGTGCCGTCGCCCGGTCCGTCCCGGCGCCCCGACCGCCGCCCGTCTCCACGCGTGGCCCGGCCTCCGCGCCGTATCCGTCCACGCCGCCACCGGGCCCGGGCAGCAGGCGTACGAGGCTCATGGTGCCGGCCGCCAGGGCGAGGCCGCCGACGGCGAGGAGTGCCTTGCGGGGGCGTGGCCTGCGGTGTCTGCCGCGGCGGCCCCCCGTGTGCCGCGGCTGCGTCGGTGTACCGGTCGTACCGGTCCTCGTCATGATCCCTCCCCGGTGCGCACGCGCCCCCGCTGCGCCGTGGCGGAGCGAGGCTACGGGCTGCCGCCGACCGGAGTACGGCGGTCCGCCGCATGTCACTCGAACGGGTAAGCGGAGCGGGGCGGACAGGGGTGCGTCCGGCCTTTCCCCGACTGGGTCCGCCTGCGATGATCGGCCCGTCGGATTGTTAACCCGCGTTAACCGGAGGGTGTCATGAGCGAGGAGCGGTTCGGAGAGTTCGTCCTGGTGCGGCGGCACGGGGACGGGCATGTCGCGGAGCTCGCGCTCGACCGGCCGAAGGCAATGAACGCCGTCTCGACCGCGATGGCCCGTTCCGTCGGGGCGGCGTGCGCGGCGCTGGGCGAGGACCGGGGCGTACGGGTGGTCGTGCTGACCTCGACCCACGAGCGCGCGTTCTGCGTCGGGGCCGACCTGAAGGAGCGCAACTCCTTCTCCGACGCCGATCTGCTGCGGCAGCGGCCGGCGACCCGGGCGGCGTACACCGGGGTGCTCGAACTGCCGGTGCCGGCGATCGCGGCCGTGCACGGGTTCGCGCTGGGGGGCGGCTTCGAGCTGGCGCTGTCGTGCGACGTGATCGTGGCCGACTCCACGGCGGTGGTGGGCCTGCCCGAGGTGTCGGTCGGGGTGATCCCGGGCGGCGGCGGTACGCAGTTGCTGCCGCGCCGGGTGGGGGCGGCGCGCGCCGCCGAGCTGGTGTTCACGGGGCGGCGGGTGGAGGCCGCGGAGGCGCGCGAGCTGGGGCTCGTGGACCGGCTCGTGGACGCGGGGCGGGACCGGGAGGAGGCGCTGGACCTCGCCTCCCGCATGGCCGCGAACTCACCGGTGGGGCTGCGGGCGGCCAAGCGGGCGCTGCGCCTCGGGCACGGGCTCGACCTGCGGGCCGGACTCGAGGTCGAGGACGCGGCGTGGCGGGCGGTGGCGTTCTCGGGGGACCGGGCGGAAGGGGTGGCGGCGTTCAACGAGAAGCGGGCGCCGCGGTGGCCGGGGGAGTAGCCCCGCTCCGTCTCCCCCGGCGGCCGGTGTCCGCATCGCAGGTAGGCGCCCCCGTTCGCCCCGCTTGAGTCCCGTTTCGCCCTGAATCTCCCTAGCCTGGAGTGATGGGTGACGACAGGCGGCTCGCGGCCGTGGTGGCACTGGCGCAGGGCATGGCCGCCGCGCACAGCTCGCGTGAGGCGTGGCGGGCGGCGGCCGTCGGAGCGTGCCTGGCGCTGGGCGGCAGCTTCGCCGCGCTGTCGGTGTGGGAGCGCGAGCTGGGCCGGCTCCGGGTCCTGGTGAACGTCGGCCGGCGGGCCGAGGGTGAGGAGGAGTTCCCGGAGGGCGAGTCCTATCCGGTGCACCAGTTCGCGGAGATCACCGAGTTCCTGCACGAGCGCTGGGCCGGCGGCGGTGAGCCCGACGCCTGGGTCGAGACGGCCGAGGGTCCCGCCGCCGGGCGTCCCGGGTACGTCCATCAGCGCGTCGCCGCCCTGCGCCGCCGGGGGCGCGGCTGCTGTGTGGTCGCGCCGATCGTGCTGCACGGCCGCGCCTGGGGCGAGCTGTACGTGGCCCGTCCGGTGGGGGAGAGGGTCTTCGCGCGGCCCGATGCCGACTTCGCCACCGTGCTGGCCTCGGTCGTCGCCGCCGGGATCGCGCAGACCGAGCGGCTGGAGGAGGTCCGGCGTCTCGCCTTCACCGACGCGCTCACCGGGCTGGCCAACCGCCGCGCCGTCGACTCCGCCCTGGACGAGGCCGTCGAACGGCACCGCAGGGAGGATGTCGTCGTCAGTCTCGTCGTATGCGATCTGAACGGCCTCAAGCGGGTGAACGACACGCACGGGCACGCCGTCGGCGACCGGCTGCTGGAGCGGTTCGGGTCGGTGCTGTCGCTGTGCGGGGCGATGCTGCCGGGGGCGCTCGCGGCGCGGCTCGGCGGGGACGAGTTCTGCCTGCTCGCGGTCGGGCCGTCCGCCGACGCGGTGGTCAAGGCCGCCGAGGAGCTGTGCCGCAGAGCCGCCGAGCTGGAGCTCGGTGACGGTGTGGCCTGCGGGGTCGCGTCCACGGAGGACCCGGTCGGACCGGTGCGCTCGGCCCGTCGGCTGTTCCGGCTCGCCGACGCCGCCCAGTACCGCGCCAAGGCCGAACGATCGGCCGGGCCGGTCGTCGCCGGCCGCGAGGGGCCCGACGACCCCGTCGTACGGCTGGCGGACGAGCCGTCCCGGGCGGAGGGCGGGGAGCGCAGGCGGTTCCGGGGGCGGCACTCGCCGCAGGACCGACGCCGGTAAGGGGTGCTACCGGCACGCATCCGTGACGCATCCCCTCGTGACATCATCGAATTCAGTGCGTACGCTCCTGAATATGGATATGCACACTGTGGTGAGCGGAGAAGGCGCGAAGCGCGGCCCTGAAAGGGTGGTGGTGGGTGCCGGGCGGGCGTCCGGGGTCACCGCGTCCGACGTCCTCGCCGTGGCGCGGGCCGGCGCCCGGATCGAGCTCTCCGACGACGCGGTCGCCGCCCTGGCCGCGGCCCGCGGCATCGTGGACGCGCTGGCCGCCAAGCCGGACCCCGTGTACGGCGTGAGCACCGGTTTCGGCGCCCTGGCGACCCGGCACATCAGCCCCGACCTGCGGGCCCAGTTGCAGCGCAACATCGTCCGCTCGCACGCCGCCGGCATGGGGCCGCGCGTCGAGCGCGAGGTGGTCCGGGCGCTGATGTTCCTGCGGCTGAAGACCGTCTGCTCCGGCCACACCGGCGTCCGCCCCGAGGTCGCGCAGACCATGGCCGACGTGCTCAACGCCGGGATCACCCCCGTCGTGCACGAGTACGGCTCCCTCGGCTGCTCCGGCGACCTCGCCCCGCTCTCGCACTGTGCGCTCACCCTCATGGGCGAGGGTGACGCCGAGGGCCCGGACGGCACCGTGCGGCCGGCCGCCGAACTGCTCGCCGAGCACGGGATCGCCCCCGTCGAACTGCGTGAGAAGGAGGGGCTCGCCCTCCTCAACGGCACCGACGGCATGCTCGGCATGCTGATCATGGCCCTCGCCGACCTCGACACCCTCTACAAGTCCGCCGACATCACCGCCGCGCTGACCATGGAGGCCCTGCTCGGCACCGACAAGGTGCTCGCCCCCGAGCTGCACGCCATCCGTCCGCACCCCGGGCAGGCCGCCAGCGCCGCCAACATGGCCGCCGTGCTCAAGGGCTCCGGCCTGACCGGGCACCACCAGGACGACGCCCCCCGCGTCCAGGACGCCTACTCGGTGCGCTGCGCCCCGCAGGTCGCCGGTGCCGGACGCGACACCATGGCGCACGCGGGCCTGGTCGCCGAGCGCGAGCTGGCGGCGGCCGTGGACAACCCCGTGGTCCTCCCCGACGGACGCGTGGAGTCCAACGGCAACTTCCACGGCGCCCCGGTCGCCTACGTGCTCGACTTCCTCGCCGTCGCCGTCGCGGACCTCGGCTCCATCGCCGAGCGGCGCACCGACCGGCTGCTGGACAAGAACCGCAGCCACGGCCTGCCGCCGTTCCTCGCCGACGACGCCGGTGTCGACTCCGGTCTGATGATCGCCCAGTACACGCAGGCCGCCCTGGTCAGCGAGTTGAAGCGGCTCGCCGTACCGGCCTCGGCGGACTCGATCCCGTCCTCCGCGATGCAGGAGGACCACGTGTCGATGGGGTGGTCGGCGGCGCGCAAGCTGCGCACGGCCGTCGACAACCTCACCCGCGTGATCGCCATCGAGCTGTACACCGCCACGCGCGCGATCCAGCTCCGGGAGGGCCTCACCCCCGCACCGGCCTCGCAGGCCGTCATCGACGCCGTACGGGCGGCCGGTGTGGAGGGTCCGGGGCCGGACCGCTTCCTGGCGCCCGATCTCGCCGCGGCGGACGGGTTCGTGCGCGCCGGGCACCTGGTCGCGGCCGCGGAGACGGTCACCGGGCCGCTGCGCTGACCGAGCCGGGGAAGCCGGAGGGGCCCTGTCGGGATGACGGGGCCCCTCGGCGTCGACACCCTTGGCAGAAGGGTCAAGAAATCCAAAAGAACGTCAAGCGCCGTCAAAGTCCGAGGCGTTCGCGGCGTACCGAATAGCCGACGAAGCCGGCGCCGAGACCGAGGCAGAGGGCGCCGCCGACGACGTACGGCGTGCTGTCGAAGCTGCCGGTGTCGGCCAGGCGGGCCGTGCCCCCGCCGACGGCCTCCGTGCCCGTGGACGCGGCTCTCGCCTGCTCGGTGACCTGCGGAGACGGGCTCGCGGAGGCGGACTTGAGTACCGGTGTGTCGGGCGTCGCGTTCGCGGACGGCACGAACCACAGGGCGCACAGCAGGCCGCCCGCGGCGGCGGCGGTCAGCAACGGACGACGAGCGGATGACACGGAATATCGATCCCCTTGTGGTGCTGGCGAATTGGCCGTGTGGGCAGATGTTAGTGAAAGCCGCGGGTCACAGGAAAGTCACGGGAGCGGTCGGCCTTACGCTCCGGGCATGAGTACTCCAGAGACATCACGTTTTGTACGGATTCGCGTCGAGCTCGTTCTCGAGGTCGACGACGAGGAGGCCGTCACCGGGGCCGCGCTGCAGTCGCTCGCCGACGACGCCGACCTGCCCGATCCGGAAAGGGCCCGGGCCGAGCGCGCTGTGACGGAGGACACCGCGGAGGCCCTGGCTCATCTCGTGGACCCGTTCGACCTGGTCAGTGCGGTACCCGGAGTCGAGCTCCAGCAGGCCTCCTGGAGCAGCGAGCAGATCGACTACGACCCCGATTCGCCCGAGTGGGACCTGGGCGAGGAAGATGGCGACGAGAGCGACCCGGAAGACGAAGAAATGACGGTCGGCTGACGCGGTGTGGGGAAATAGGTGACCCCGGGCGGCAACCACCGTCCGGGGTTTCGTCGTCTCAAGGGGCGCACTGACCGATCCCCGCACCGCCCCCGCCCGCGCGGCAAACGTGGTATGCCCCACACCCGCGAGCGATGTGGAACGGGACGAACCGGTCGTAGCGTTGAAAGTTATTGACGGGGAATCTCGGGGTTTCCGGACTCGGCAACGATGGAGAAGCGTGTGATGACGGACGGTAAGCGGCGCAAGGGTCTGGCGGCCGCGTCCGCACTGCTCGGCGGTGTGCTGGTGCTCTCGGCATGTTCCAGTGGCGACGCCGGCACCTCCGGGGGCGGGGACGGCAAGACCTCGCAGGCCGAGGCCGACAAGGCGGCGGCCAAGAAGGCGTCCGAAGCCCAGATCAAGATCACGCCGAAGGACAACTCGGACAACGCCTCCATCAACAACTCCGCCGGCGTCACCGTGAGCAAGGGGACGCTCACCGAGGTGAAGATGACCGCCTCCGACGGCACCGAGGTCAGCGGCGAGATATCCGCGGACAAGACCAGCTGGAAGCCCAGCGGGCAGCTGGAGCGGGCCACCACCTACAAGCTGACGGCGACCGCGACGGACTCCGAGGGCCGCGCCGCCCACGAGAACGCGTCGTTCACCACGGTCTCCCCGAAGAACAGCTTCATCGGCACCTTCACCCCGGACGACGGCAAGACCGTCGGTGTCGGCATGCCGGTGTCGATCAACTTCGACAAGGAGATCACCGACAAGGCCGCCGTCCAGAAGGGCATCACGGTCAACACCACCAGTGGCCAGGAGGTCGCCTGCCACTGGTTCAGCACCCAGCGCATGGACTGCCGCCCCGAGAACTACTGGCAGGAGGGCTCCACCGTCACCCTCAAGCTGGCGCTCGACGGGGTCGAGGGCGCCGAGGGCGTCTACGGCGTCCAGCAGAAGTCGGTCACCTTCAAGATCGGCCGCAACCAGGTCTCGTACGTCGACGCGAAGACCAAGCAGATGAAGGTCACGCAGGACGGCAAGACCGTCAAGACGATCCCGATCTCCGCCGGCTCCCCCGACAACAAGACCTACGAAGGTCGGATGGTGATCTCCGAGAAGTTCAAGGAGACCCGGATGAACGGCGCGACGGTCGGCTTCACCGACGACGACGGCGAGGGCGAGTACGACATCAAGGACGTGCCCCACGCCATGCGGCTGAGCACCTCCGGCACCTTCATCCACGGCAATTACTGGGGCAAGGGAATCTTCGGCAAGGCCAACACCAGCCACGGCTGCGTGGGCCTGGCTGACGCCCAGGGCGCCGACGACCCGAACACTCCGGGCGCCTGGTTCTACGACAACTCCATCGTCGGTGACGTGGTCGTCGTCCAGAACACCGGCGACAAGACCATCGCCCCGGACAACGGCCTCAACGGCTGGAACATGGACTGGGCCCAGTGGAAGGCCGGTTCGGCCCTCTGACCCGGGCGGTTCGGCGATCCGACGCCGAACACCTCGCGGCCGACCGCGACTTTGCACCATCCGGCGCCCGTCGCCCCGCACAGGGGTGGCGGGCGTCCGGCGTTCAACCCCACCCGCGTGTAACGGAGTTCGCGCGCCCACGTAACGCCGGACGGCGATCTTGTAACAGTTGGCAGGCGGTTTGCCGACCGTCCCGGCCGCCGCCCTTTGCGTGCTTGAGCGGCTGATCTCCCCTCGTCATACTCCGAGTTCCGGGGGGAGCACGCGTGTGCGAGACCACCCCCGGCCGGGTGGACGGGGATCCGCCCGGTACTTCCGCAAGGGGGAACGTTGCGCAGACAAGTGAAAAGGGCCGGCGCGGCCACGGTCGCCACGGCGGCGGCCCTGGTCCTCGCGGTGGGCATGACCAGCCCGGCCGCGGCGGACGGGGCACGGGCGGCAGGCGGGGACCGTACGGCGGCCCCGGCCCGCGCCGAAGCCGCACAGCGGGCCGGTGCCACCCGGACCGGCGCCGCACCGGCCGCCTCCGGCACCACCAGGCACCGCGTCACGCTGATCACGGGCGACCGGGTCGCCGTCGACGCCGAGGGCCGCGTCGTCGGCCTGGAGCGGGCCGAGGGCCGCGAGCACATACCCGTCCAGATCCGCAGAGCCGGCGGGCACACCCTGGTCGTCCCCGCCGACGCCGCACGCCTGGTCGCCACCGGCAGACTGGACCAGCGCCTCTTCGACATCACCGAGCTGAACAAGGCGACGACCCGCAAGGCCCAGCGGCACGGCCTGAAGGTCATCGTCGGCTACCGGGGCAGCGCGAAGGCCACCAAGGCCGACGTCCGCGAGGCGGGCACCCTCCGCCGCTCCCTCACCTCCCTGAACGCCGACGCCGTACAGACCCCGCACGAGAACGCGCCCGAGCTGTGGGACGCGGTGACCAACGGCGAGAAGACGGCCTCCGGCGTCGCGCACGTCTGGCTCGACGGCGTCCGCACGGCCAGCCTCGACAAGTCCGTGCCGCAGATCGGCACCCCCAAGGCATGGGCCGCCGGCTACGACGGCAAGGGCGTCAGGATCGCCGTACTGGACACCGGCGTCGACACCACCCACCCCGACCTGAAGAACCAGGTCGTCGCGTCCAAGAACTTCTCCGTCTCACCCGACGCCACCGACAAGTACGGCCACGGCACCCACGTCGCCTCCATCGCCGCCGGCACCGGCGCGAAGGCGGGCGCCACGTACAAGGGCGTGGCCCCCGGCGCCAAGCTGCTCAACGGCAAGGTGCTCAGCGACGAAGGCTTCGGCGACGACTCCGGCATCCTCGCCGGCATGGAGTGGGCGGTCGCGCAGGGCGCCGACATCGTCAACCTGAGCCTCGGCGGCGGCGACACCCCGGAGATCGACCCGCTGGAGGCCGAGGTCAACAGGCTCTCCGAGCAGAAGGGCGTCCTCTTCGCCATCGCCGCCGGCAACGACGGCGAATTCGGCGACCGCACCGTGGGCTCCCCGGGCAGCGCCGCCGCGGCCCTCACCGTGGGCGCGGTCGACGACAAGGACGCGCTCGCCTCCTTCTCCAGCACCGGCCCCGGCCTCGACGGCGCCGTCAAGCCCGACGTGACCGCACCCGGCGTCGACATCACCGCCGCCTCCGCCAAGGGCAGCATCATCGCCCGCGAGGAGGGCGAGAAGCCCGCCGGATACGTCACCATCTCCGGTACGTCGATGGCGACCCCGCACGTCGCGGGCGCCGCGGCCCTCCTCAAGCAGCAGCACCCCGACTGGACGTACGCCGAGCTGAAGGGCGCGCTGACGGGGTCGGCGAAGGGCGGCAAGTACACGCCCTTCCAGCAGGGTTCGGGCCGGATCCAGGTCGACAGGGCGATCGGGCAGACCGTGCTCGCCGACCCGGTGTCGGTCACCTTCGGTACCCAGCAGTGGCCGCACGCCGACGACAAGCCGGTCACCAGGCGGGTGACCTACCGCAACCTCGGCACCAAGGACGTCACGCTGAAGCTGACGTCGACCGCCACCGGCCCGGGGGGCAAGCCGGCCCCCGCAGGCTTCTTCGAGCTGGGTGCCACCTCGGTCACCGTCCCGGCGGGCGGCAAGGCCTCCGTCGCCCTCACCGCGGACACCAGGCTCGGCGGCACGGCCGACGGCGCCTACTCGGCGTACGTCACGGCGGCCGGCGGCGGGCAGACCGTCCGCACGGCCGCCACCGTGCAGCGCGAGGTGGAGTCGTACGACGTCACGCTGAAGGCCGTCGGCCGCGACGGCAGGCCCACCGCGAACTACGAGACCGACCTGACCGGTGTCTCCGGCCTCGCCAAGGACACGTGGTTCACGCCGTACGAGGCCGACGGGAGCGTCACCGTCCGCGTGCCGAGAGGCGGCTACATCCTCAACTCCTCGATCCTCGTCAGCGACGACCCGGAGACGTGGAAGGGCGCCGACTGGATCGCCCAGCCGAAGCTGGACGTCACGAAGAAGACCACCGTCACCCTGGACGCGCGCACCGCGAAGCCGGTGGCCGTCACCGTGCCGGACAAGGCCGCGAAATCCGAGTTCGCCTCGGCGGACTTCACCGTGGAGGCCGGCGGCGACAGCTACAGCTACGGCTGGTGGCTGGACTCCTACCAGGGCCTGCGCACCAAGCACCTCGGCCCGCGGATCACCGACGGTTCGCTCAGCCAGCAGTGGGACGGCCACTGGACCAAGGGCGCCAGGGAGCAGTACGACACCGTCACCGGCGGCAGGACCGAGCAGCTCGCCACCGGCTACACCCGGCACTACAAGGCCGCCGAGCTGGCCACCCTCAAGGTCGGCCTCGGCGCCTCCGCGAGCGGCAAGAAGGGCGCCGTCTCCGCGACCGGCCGGCTGCCCGGCGGCGTCGGCGGCTCCTCGATCGGCATCGAGCAGCCCATGCCCGGCACCCGCACCCTGCACCTGTCCACCGGGAACGGCGTGAAGTGGGAGCTCGGCTTCGAGCAGTACGGCGGCCGGGACGCCGACGGCTTCCCCGTCGTGGAGGCCGGCTACGCGCTCGCCGCCCCCCAGCGCTACCGGGCGGGCAAGAGCTACGCGGCGACCTTCAACACCGCCGTCTTCGGCCCGCGTCTCACCGGCGACTTCGGCCTCCACCGTGACGGCAACACCATCACGGGCATGCTCCCGCTCTTCGCCGACGGCAAGGGCCACGCCGGCTCCTCGGCCTTCACCTCGGTCGCCACCACGCTCTACCGGGGCGGCACCAAGATCGGCTCCCACAAGGACCCGCTGTTCGGCGAGGGCGAGTTCAAGGTCCCCTCCGGTGACGCCCGGTACCGGCTGACGACGTCGGTCAAGCGGTCCGCCAAGGTCGCCGCGGCCTCCAGCCGCATCGACGCGAGCTGGACGTTCCGCTCCAAGAAGACGGCCGACCGCACCAAGCTGCCCGCGTCCACCGCCCGCTTCGCCGCGGCCACGGGCCTGGACAGCAAGGTCACGGCAGGCAGGACGGTCACCGTCCCGGTCACGGTCGAGGGCGCCGCCGCGGGCCGCAACCTCGGGTCCCTGACGGTGCACGTGTCGTACGACCACGGCAGGACCTGGAAGAAGGTCACCGTCAAGAAGGGCAAGATCAGCGTCAAGAACCCGGCGAAGGGGAAGTCCGTCTCCTTCCGCGCCAAGATCGTCGACAAGAAGAAGAACGAGTCGGTGATCACGGTCTACGACGCGTACCACGGCAAGTAGACCGTCCCATGTGAACGGCCTGCCCGGAGCCCGGTGGCGCCGGGCAGGCCGCCATGTCGGACCCGCGCGCGGCACGGTGCCGCGTGTCTCGCCGACCTCGTTTCGAACAGCCCGTTGAAACGGCGGTGACGACGGTCACGGCGGTGACGACCACGGCGGCGGTGACGACCACCGCGGCGGGGCCACCACGGCCGCTGACGGCTCGCGGCCCGTCACCCCGGCAGCGTGGCCGCCGCGTCCGTGCCCCAGCTCGCCAGCAGCCGCAGTGCTTCCGCCGAGGGTGAGCCCGGCTCGGCGTGGTACGTGATGAACGCCTGCTCGTCGTCGTCAATCAGGCGGAACGTCTCGAAGGACAGGGTCATCTCACCGACCAGCGGGTGCCGCATCCGCTTGACGCCGTAGGACTTCTCCTTGACGTCGTGCGTGGCCCACAGACGCCGGAACTCCTCGCTCTTCACGGACAACTCGCCGACCAGGGCGGACAGCCGCGGGTCGTCCGGGTGCCGGCCCGCGTCCATGCGCAGGAAACTGACCATGTCGTGCGCCTTCTGGTCCCAGTCCACGAACAGATCGCGGTAGTCCGGGTTCAGGAAGACCAGCCGCGCCCAGTTCCGCTCCTGGGCGGGCAGCTTGCCCCAGTCGCCGAAGAGGGCCGCGGCCATCCGGTTCCAGGCGAGGATCTCCGACCGCCGGCCGGTCACGTACGCCGGGACCGTGTCGATCGACTCCAGCAGTTGGAGCAGGGCCACCCGCACCGGACGCTGCTGGGTCCGGCTCGCCGACGCCCGCCTGCGCTGCTGCTTCGGCTTCGCCAGGTGCGTCAGGTGGTCCTGCTCCGCGTCGGTCAGCCGCAGCGCCCGGGCGATCGCGTCCAGGACCTCCGCCGACACGTTCTGCCCGTTGCCCTGCTCAAGACGCGTGTAGTACGCCACCGACACTCCGGCCAGCTGCGCCAGCTCCTCGCGCCGCAGCCCCGGCACCCTGCGCTGCCGCCCGAACGACTCCAGGCCCACGTCCTCCGGCTTGAGCCGGGCCCGCCGGGTGCGCAGGAACTCGCTCAGTTCGGCCCGCCGGTCAAGCTGTCCATCCATGCTTCCAGTATCGCCGGACGTATTCCCGGTCGTACGCACACGAGCCTGTCCCCGTCGGTGGTACGCACGCTGGACGTACGCAAAGCCGTGGTCTGGGTGGATCCACAGGTCGCAGGCAGGGTGGAAGCATCACCCAGTCACGCCAAGAGAATCCCGGAGAACCCGGCATGACCACTGTCGCCGCATACGCCGCACCCGCCGCCAAGGCTCCGCTGGAGCGGACCACCATCGAGCGGCGCGAGGTGCGCGAGCACGACGTCCTGATCGACATCAAGTTCGCCGGCATCTGCCACTCCGACATCCACCAGGTCCGTGAGGGCTGGGGCGAGGCCATCTTCCCGATGGTCCCCGGCCACGAGATCGCGGGCATCGTCGAGGCCGTCGGCCCCGGCGTCACCAAGTTCGCCGTCGGCGACCGGGTGGGCGTCGGCTGCATGGTCGACTCCTGCCGCGAGTGCGACAACTGCAAGGCCGGCCGGGAGCAGTACTGCACGGGCGGCAACGTGATGACCTACAACGGCATCGGCAAGGACGGCGAGCCGACCTACGGCGGCTACTCCGAGAAGGTCGTCGTCGACGAGAACTTCGTCCTCGGCATCCCCGAGGGCATCGCGCTGGACGAGGCCGCGCCGCTGCTGTGCGCCGGCATCACCACGTACTCCCCGCTCCGGCGCTGGAACGCCGGCCCCGGCAAGAAGGTCGCCGTCGTCGGCATGGGCGGCCTCGGCCACATGGCCGTCAAGCTCGCGCACGCCCTGGGCGCCGAGGTGACGGTGCTGTCGCAGTCCCTGCGCAAGAAGGACGACGGCCTGAGGCTGGGCGCCGACCACTACTACGCGACCAGTGACCCGGCCACCTTCGAGGAACTGGCCGGCACCTTCGACCTGATCGTCTCGACGGTCTCCGCCCCGCTCGACCTCGGCGCCTACCTGGGGCTGCTGAAGACGGAGGGCGCCCTGGCCAACGTCGGTGCCCCGGAGGAGCCGGTCTCCCTCAACCTGTTCGCGCTGCTCGGCGGCGGCAAGACCCTCGCCGGGTCGATGATCGGCGGTATCCGGGAGACCCAGGAGATGCTGGACTTCTGCGCCGAGCACGGCATCGGCGCCGAGATCGAGCTGATCGCCGCGTCCGAGGTCAACGAGGCGTACGAGCGGGTCCTCGCGAGCGACGTGCGGTACCGCTTCGTGATCGACACCGCGACGATCTGACGGGCCGGAACCATCCTCGGGGGTTCCCTCGGGGATTCCCTCGGGGATTCCCTCGGGGATTTTCCCCGTCCCTGTCACACGGCCGCGCCGCCCCGGGTCATACCGCCGTAGACACACACGGCGGACGCCCGGACGGGGCAGGAACCAGACATCTGTCGACCTGTCCGTCCGGGCGCCAGGACCCTCGGGAGCAGCCATGACGTACCCCTCGTCCCCCACCACCCCCCTCCTGGTCACCGGCGGCACGGGCACCCTCGGCGGCCACGTCGTGCCGCTGCTGCGGGCGGCCGGCCACGAGGTACGGGTCCTCACCCGCCGCCCCCGCCCCGCCGAGGACGGCGTCACCTACGTCACCGGCGACCTCCTCACCGGCGAGGGCGTCGACGCCGCCGTCGCCGGCGTGCACACCGTCCTGCACCTGGCGGGCGGCCCCAAGGGCGACGACAAGGCGACCCGCACCCTCGTGCGTGCCGCGACCGGCGCGGACGTACGGCACCTCGTGTACATCTCGGTCGTGGGCGCGGACAGCGTGCCGCTGGCCTGGCTGCGGACGAAGCTGGAGTCGGAGCGGGCGATCGCCGACTCGGGCATCGGGTGGACGGTGCTGCGGGCGGCCCAGTTCCACGAGCTGACCCTGACGATGATCGAGAAGATGGCCAAGCTGCCGGTCCTTCCCGTCCCGGGCGGCCTGCGCCTCCAGCCGGTCGACTCCCGTGAGGTCGCCGCCCGCCTCGCCGAACTGACCCTCGCGGCACCGTCCGGCCGGGTTTCCGACATGACCGGACCCGAGGTCCACGACCTGGCCGCCCTGGCCCGCCCGTACCTCGCCCTGCACGGGAAGCGCCGCCGTCCGTTCCTGCCGGTCCGCATCCCGGGCAAGGCGGGCCGCGCCTACCGCGCGGGGGCGAACCTCACGCTGGAGGGGGCGCGAGTGGGCCGCCGGACGTGGGAGGAGTTCCTGACGGAGCGCGCTGGACGCGGGGCGGCGACGGTCGCCGCGCGCCGCTCGTGACCCGGCGGCCGGCGGCCCGATGCCCCGGCCGTCAGCGGCGCCGCAGCGACGCGTCCAGCAGCGCGGGCGGGGTGTCGAACTTCTCGTGCGCGGCCAGATCGGTGCCGGGAGCCACGACGGCGTCGACGGCGTCGAGGACGTCGGCGGAGAGCACGGTGTCGGCGGCGGCGAGCTGCGCGTGCAGGTGGTCCAGGGTGCGTGGGCCGATGAGCGCGCTGGTCACGGCGGGGTGCGCGGTCACGAATCCGAGCGCGAGCTGGATCATGGTCAGGCCGGCCTCGTCGGCGACCCGGGCCAGCCGTTCGACGGCGTCGAGCCGGGCCCGGTTGGCGGGCAGGGAGGTGTCGAAGCGCTCCGGCATGAACGCCGAGCGATGGGTGGAGATCTCCCGGCCCGCGCGGACCGCCCCCGTCAGCCAGCCCGAGGCCAGCGGGCTCCAGACCAGCACGCCGAGCCCGTACTCCTCGGCCACGGGCAGCACGTGGCTCTCAATCCCGCGCTGCAGGATCGAGTAGCTGGGCTGCTCGGTGACGTACCGGCTCAGGCGGTGCTCGCGGGCGGCCCACTGGGCCTGGACGATGCGGTAGGCGGGGAAGGTCGAGGAGCCGAAGTGGCGGATCTTCCCCGCGCGCTGGAGGTCGGTCAGGGCCGACAGTGTCTCCTCGTCGCTGGTGGCCGGGTCCCACCGGTGGATCTGGTAGAGGTCGACGTGGTCGACGCCGAGGCGCCGCAGGCTGTTGTCCAGCTCGGTGACCAGCCAGCGGCGCGAGGAGCCCCGGTGGTTGCGCTCCTCGCCCATGGGCATGCCCGCCTTCGTGGCCAGCACGATGTCGTCGCGGCGGCCGGCGATGGCCTTGCCGACCATCTCCTCCGACTCGCCGGCGCTGTACATGTCGGCGGTGTCGATGAGGTTGACCCCGCCCTCCAGGGCGGCGTCGACGATGGCGGTGGCCTCGTCCTGGGTGGTGCGCCCGATGCGGCCGAAGTTCATGGCGCCGAGCGCGAGGGAGCTGACCTGCACGCCGGTGCGGCCCAAGGTGCGGTACTGCATGATCGTGTTCCTCCGTCGAGGGAAGGGAGCGCGGTGCGCGCGGGCGCACGGCGTGGCACGACGGCTCCGGCCTCTGGCATCATGGAGAACCGGAACGCCGTCCCGCTTGACGATACGGAACAGTGTCCCGTTTAGCAACGCCGGTAGGTGGAGGGAACGACGCGATGGTGGACGCCGACGAGGCCGCGGGGCACACCAGCCGCCCCAGACGGGCGGACGCCCGGCGCAACAAGGAGACCCTTCTGGACGCGGCCGCCGCGGTCTTCGTGAGGTCCGGGGTGGAGGCGGCGGTCCGCGACATCGCGGCCGAGGCGGGCGTCGGAACGGCCACGATCTACCGCCACTTCCCGACGCGGGCGGATCTCATCATCGGCGTCTACCGGCACCAGGTGGAGGCCTGCGCCGAGGCCGGCCCGGCCCTGCTGGCGAGCGGCCCGACCCCGTACGCCGCACTCGGGCGCTGGATCGACCTCTTCGTGGACTTCCTGGTCACCAAGCACGGCCTCGCCGCCGTACTGCAGTCCGACAACGCCGGCTTCGAGACGCTGCACGCGTACTTCCTCGACCGCCTCGTGCCCGTGTGCACCCGGCTCCTCGACGCCGCGACCGCCTCCGGCGAGATCCGGTCCGACCTCTCCGCCCTGGAACTCATGCGCGGCGTCGGCAACCTCTGCATCGGCGCGGAGAACGACCCACGCTACGACGCGCGCCGACTGGTGGGGGTGCTGGTGGCGGGGTTGCGCCGGACGGACTGACCGGCGCCCGGCTTCAGGACTCGCCGCCGCGTCGGCCGGTGTCCGTCTCCCGCGTCCACAGTGAGAGGTCGCTGCTCGTGGCCACGGCGATCGTGCGGCCGGAGGGGGAGAAGCCGGCGGTGCGGAACGTGGAGTAGTGCGAGTGGAAGATGTGCCACCACCGCTCTCCGTGCGGTCCGGTGCGAAAGCCGCCGCCTCGGGACAGCAGGACGCGCTCGTGCGGCCAGGCCGGGGTTGCCACGTCCAGGCACCAGCCGTCCTCGGTGGTGGTGTGCAGTCCGCCGCCGAAGAGCCCCGCGATGCGTACGCGGCTCCCGGCGACCGGCCCCAGGCCGGGACACGACAGGTCGGCGACGGCGTCGGGCGTGCTGTCCTCGGGATCGGGGTCGCGGTCCCTGGCGATCTTCTCGCCGGTGACGGCGTCGAAGAGTCCGTGCCCGTCGTGCGAGACGACCATCACCAGATCGCGGCCCGTACCGGGATGCGACGCGAACCCGATCCCGAGCAGACCGCCCACGGGAACGCCGTACCGGTACTCGAAGACGGGCCGCCAGGGCTCGGGCGCGGCCACCACGGGCGCCGCGAGAAGCCGGTCCCGCAGCGACCGCTGGTAGGCCGTGAGTTCCGGCTCCCGCACCGCCTGCCCGACCGGCGTCACGTCCTTCGTCCACTTCGTCACGGGTCCATGATCCATGCCTGGGCGGACGGGCCTGCCTCCGGTCTCCGATGCCCTGTCGCGTCCGGGCGGCGCCGCTCCGCTCTGCCGCCTGTCGAGCGGCGCGGAATCGCTCGGAGCCCTCGCGCGTTGAGGGAAGTGGACGTGGGATGTCGGTGTGCGAGCCGAGTAGCCCGAGTGACCAGACTGACGGAAATTGGAGGGCCTCGATGGCTGCGCAGACGCAGAGGGCCGTGCTTGCGGGCGGATGCTTCTGGGGGATGGAGGAGCTGATCCGCCGGCTCCCGGGCGTGACGGCGACCCGGGTCGGATACACCGGGGGTGACGTGCCGAACGCGACGTACCGCAACCACGGCACGCACGCGGAGGCCATCGAGATCCTCTTCGACCCCGAGAAGACCGACTTCCGCGCGCTCCTGGAGTTCTTCTTCCAGATCCACGACCCGAGCACCAAGAACCGCCAGGGCAACGACATCGGCATGAGCTACCGCTCGGCGATCTACTACGTGGACGACGAGCAGAAGCGGATCGCCGAGGACACGATCGCGGACGTGGACGCCTCCGGGCTGTGGCCGGGCAAGGTCGTCACCGAGGTGGAGCCGGTCGGCCCCTTCTGGGAGGCCGAGCCGGAGCACCAGGACTACCTGCAGCGGTACCCGGACGGTTACACCTGCCACTTCCCGCGTCCGGGCTGGCGGCTGCCCGCCCGGTCCGAGGGCTGAACGCGAGACGGCCCGGCGGGGATCGCGCCGGGCCGTCTCGCGCAGGGGCGTCAGTGCGGGAGCGTCGCCGGGCTGCCGCCGTTCGCCTCGTAGCCCGCGACCGCCAGCGCGCGGTAGACCGCGAACTCCGCCGCCGGGTCGGTGGACAGGGTCCAGGGCAGGGCGCCGACGTGGCCGTCGATGACTATCAGCTGGTTCATCGCCTCGGCCCAGCGCTCGCCGCGGACCAGGAAGAAGACCAGCAGATGGCGGACGTGCGCCTGCATCGGGTCGCCCGGGCGGGCCGAGTGGACCGCGTGCAGGGCGCCGTGGACCGCCTTGGTGACGACCTCGCTCTGGTAGAAGCCGCTGACCAGGTTGACCTCGGGGAGATGCTCGAAGACGGCGAAGAGCGGCATGGCCGCGAGCAGGGAGCCCTGCGGAGCGCGGGCCGCCGCCGCCTCGGCGAAGGAGTACGCCAGTTCACGGGAACCGTGCCACTTCTCGCACCAGTAGTGCAGGGCGGCCAGATGCGCGCCCATGTGGTTCGGGGCGCGGTCCAGGATCTTCAGCCAGAGCTGCTCGAAGTCCTCGCGCGGATAGGCGAGACCTCGGGCGACCGAGAGTTCGATGATGTACGGGATCGGGTCACCGGGGGCGAGCAGTGCCGCCTCGCCGCACGCCGACTTCGCCTCCTCCATGATGATCCGGAACTCGTCCGTGCCCGGTGTCGCCGTCCGCCACGCCTGCTGCACCAGGAACTCGGCGTGCACGGCCGCGCCGCCCGCGTCCTTGGGGGCCTCGGCCCGCCACACCCGCAGCCACTGTCCGCCCGGCGCCTCCCCGGCGCCGCCGGGCCGCTGCCGCAGCTCCAGCGAAGCGGCACCCGCGAAGGCCTGCACGCGCTGCCAGCGCCGCTCGCCCGCCGCCTCCGTGCCGGCGAGGAGCTGCTGGGCCCCCCGGTAGTCCTGCGTGCGCTGCACCAGGTCCAGGACGTCCAGCAGGTCCTGGTCGGGGCCGGGCATGCGGATGTCCAGCTCCTCCTCGCGGGCGAAGCCGTAGTTCGCGGGGTCCGCCGCGTCCGGGTGGCCGGCGGGTACCAGGCCGACCGCGCTCCGTCGGCGCCGCAGAACGGGGAGCAGCACGAAGCCGAGCATGACCAGCGCTATCAGGACCCAGAGAATCTCCATGTCTCAAGCGAACCAGACCGCGCCGACAATTGGCCAACCTGTCCCGCGCCCCTGTGGACAACGCACGCAGCCGTCCGCGCGGCTACCCTCGGTGCCCATGAGCGACAGGCACATCAGTCAGCACTTCGAGACGCTCGCGATTCACGCGGGCAACACCGCCGATCCCCAGACGGGCGCGGTGGTCCCGCCGATCTACCAGGTGTCGACGTACAAGCAGGACGGCGTCGGCGGGTTGCGCGGCGGATACGAGTACAGCCGCAGCGCGAACCCGACCCGTACGGCCCTGGAGGAGAACCTGGCCGCTCTGGAGGGCGGCCGTCGCGGCCTCGCGTTCGCGTCCGGACTGGCGGCCGAGGACTGTCTGTTGCGTACGCTGCTGCGTCCCGGCGACCACGTGGTGATCCCGAACGACGCCTACGGCGGTACGTTCCGGCTCTTCGCCAAGGTCGCCACCCGGTGGGGCGTGGAGTGGTCCGTGGCGGACACGAGCGACGCGGCCGCCGTGCGGGCCGAGCTCACCCCGAAGACCAAGGCCGTGTGGGTGGAGACGCCCTCCAACCCGCTGCTCGGCATCACCGACATCGCCGCCGTGGCCCAGGTCGCCCGGGACGCCGGTGCCCGGCTCGTCGTCGACAACACCTTCGCCACGCCGTATCTCCAGCAGCCGCTGGCGCTCGGTGCGGACGTCGTCGTGCACTCCCTGACCAAGTACATGGGCGGCCACTCCGACGTCGTCGGCGGTGCGCTGATCGTGGGCGACCAGGAGCTGGGGGAGGAGCTGGCGTTCCACCAGAACGCGATGGGCGCGGTCGCCGGGCCCTTCGACTCGTGGCTGGTACTGCGCGGCACCAAGACCCTCGCCGTGCGCATGGACCGGCACAGCGAGAACGCCACCAGGGTCGCCGAGATGCTCTCCCGTCACGCGCGCGTGACGAGCGTGCTGTACCCGGGTCTGCCGGGGCACCCCGGGCACGAGGTCGCCGCCAAGCAGATGAAGGCGTTCGGCGGCATGGTGTCCTTCCGCGTCGAGGGCGGCGAGGAGGCGGCGGTCGAGGTCTGCAACCGCGCGAAGGTGTTCACGCTCGGTGAGTCCCTGGGCGGCGTCGAGTCGCTGATCGAGCACCCGGGCCGCATGACGCACGCCTCCGCGGCGGGCTCGGCCCTGGAGGTGCCCGCCGACCTGGTGCGCCTGTCGGTCGGTATCGAGAACGTCGACGACCTGCTCGCGGACCTTCAGCAGGCGCTGGGCTAGTACGGCCCGTTCACCAGCCCTCCCAGCCCGTCACGGGTGGGGTCGTCTCCGACGGCGGCGCCACCCAGGGCTGGACGGTCAGCGCCCACACCGTGAACGCCACGGCAGCGGTGCACAGCACCAGCCACAGCAGCCGGCGGGCGGCGGTTCTGCGCCGCAGCATGCGGCCGCCGCGGCGCACGGCGTCCGCGTACAGCTCGGGCGGCACCCGGGGCGACGACTGCTCCATGATCCGCCGTGCGGCGGCCTCTCGCTGGGAGCGGTTCACCGGCACCTCCCGGTGCGCCACGCGCGCGTGCCGGACGACGGCGCGCCGGCCGCCGTCCCCGTGCCCGCCGTGTCGGCCGTGTCCGACGTGCCCGACGTGCCCGCCGTGTCCGCCGTGTCCGACGTGCTCGCCGTGCCCGTCATGACGTCGCCGCCTTCGCCGCCTTCGCCGCCTTCGCCTCCGCGACCGGTCGTTCCCGTTCGGAGGGCGGGTTCAGCAGGGTGGCCGTCGCACGGGCGCAGATCGTCCGCACCCGTTCCACGGGCAGTCCCAGCAGGGCGGCCGTCTGTTCCTCGGCGACGCCCTCGTAGAGCCTGAGCACCAGGATCAGGCGTTCCTGCGGAGTGAGCCCGCCCAGGGGGCCTCCGGCGCGCCGCCGGGTCCGGCCGAGGCCGCCGCGGTACCGGTGCCAAGCCTCGCGGGCGAAGCGGGTGGCCAGGTACTGGCGGGCCCGGTCGTACGGGTCCTCCCCATGCAGCCGGTCCCAGTACGCGTACGTGTGGGCGAGCGACAGGGTGAGCAGACGCCGCGCGCGCGGGTTGTCACCCGGCGGCTCGGCCGTGAGCAGGGTGGCGCCATGCAGCAGCCGCCCTGCCGCGCCCGCGACGAACGCCTGGAACTCCCGGGCCCGGCGGGCACTGTGGGATGCCTGCCGTTCTCGCACCGCGCCTCCCGACCAGAGGGCGACGACTCCTGAGTCTCGTGCGACGACCCCCGCGTCTCATATCAGGCCAGGGGCGACCCGCCGGTCAAGAGTCCGGTGCGGAACCGCTCCGGAAAGCCCGCGTAAGCCGGTTCAGGAGGCCGACGGCGACTCGGGGTCCCCGACGCCCGAAGGGGCCATACGGGCGGACAGGGCGCCGTTGAAGCGCGCGAGGAGTGCGCAGAACGCCTCGCGCTCCTCCGGCGCCCAGTCGTGGGTCAGCTCGGCCATGAGCTGACGCCGGGAGGAGCGGACCTCCTCCAGCCGCGACACGCCGCGCGGGGACAGCTGGAGCACCACCGCGCGGCCGTCCTCGGGGTGCGAGGTCCGCTTGACGAGCCCGGTGTCGACGAGCGGGGCCACCTGCCGGGTGACCGTGGAGGAGTCGATTCCCATGCTCGCGGCGAGCGCCTTCACGCCCATCGGGCCCTCTTTGTCGAGGCGGTTGAGCAGCAGGTAGGCGGCGCGGTCCATGGAGTTGCGCACCTGCCCGACGCCGCCGAGCCGGGTCTGTTCGGCACGGCGGGCGAAGAGCGCCACCTCGTGCTGGAGCGTCTCGAGAAGACCGGTGTCACCGGCGGTCGTCATGTCCATCGACATTTCAGGTGTTGTGGGCATGGCCGGGGGCTCACTTCGTGGAGGGCTTCTAATTGGGGGACAGGGTACGCGGCCGGGCGGCAAGCCGTACCGGCGCTCGGCAAAGCGGGTCTCGGAGGTTGGTCACAACGGCCCCGGGCCGCCGTGTACTGCGATGCTGGAGTCATGAGCTACAGCACGGCCGCCCTCGCCGCACCCGTCACCCTCGACGACGTGCGCGGGGCCCAGAAGATGCTCTCGGGCGTGTCGCGGGTGACGGCGATGGAGGGCAGCAGGCACCTGTCCCAGCTGGTCGGCGCGCCGGTGCATCTCAAGTGCGAGAACCTCCAGCGGACGGGTTCGTTCAAGCTGCGCGGCGCGTACGTCCGGATCGCCGGGCTGCTGCCCGAGCAACGGGCCGCCGGCGTGGTCGCGGCGAGTGCGGGCAACCACGCGCAGGGCGTGGCGCTGGCGTCGTCGCTGCTCGGCGTGCGTGCCACGGTGTTCATGCCGAAGGGCGCCCCGCTGCCGAAGATCAGCGCGACCCGGGACTACGGCGCCGAGGTGCGGCTGCACGGCCAGGTGGTCGACGAGACGCTGGCCGCCGCGCAGGAGTACGCGGAACGGACCGGCGCGGTCTTCATCCACCCCTTCGACCATCCCGACGTCATCGCGGGCCAGGGCACGGTCGGTCTCGAGATCCTGGAGCAGTGCCCCGAGGTGCGGACCATCGTGGTCGGCATCGGCGGGGGAGGGCTGGTGGCCGGGATCGCGGTCGCGGTGAAGGCGCTGCGGCCGGACGTGCGGATCGTGGGCGTGCAGGCGGAGGGCGCGGCGGCCTATCCGCCGTCCCTGGCCGCGGGGCGTCCGGTGGCCGTCGAGCATCCGGTGACGATGGCCGACGGCATCAAGGTGGGGCGGCCCGGCGACGTGCCGTTCGGCATCGTCGGCGAGCTGGTGGACGAGGTCCGCACGGTCTCCGAGGACGAGTTGTCCACCGCCCTGCTGCTGTGCCTGGAGCGGGCCAAGCTGGTCGTGGAGCCGGCCGGGGCGAGTCCGGTGGCGGCGCTGCTGAGCGAGCCGGGTGCCTTCCAGGGGCCGGTGGTGGCGGTGCTGTCCGGCGGAAACGTGGACCCGGTGCTGATGCAGGGGGTGCTGCGGCACGGCATGGCCGCGCAGGGCCGCTACCTGGCGGTCCGGCTGCGTCTGACGGACCGGCCCGGCGCCCTCGCCACGCTTCTCGGGGTGTTGTCAGTGGTCGACGCTAACGTCCTCGATGTGAGCCACGTACGGACCGATCCCCGGCTCGGGCTCACGGAGGCGGAGGTCGAGCTGCACCTGGAGACGAAGGGCCCGGAGCACTGTGCCGAGGTCGGCCGCGCGCTGCGTGAGGCGGGTTACCCCGTCATCGGCTGACCCGTCACCGGCTTGGTCACTCGTCCGAGCAACTGCATTGTGAGACGCGATACATCGCGTTATGGTGTGTCATAAATCGCTCGCCGCGCGGAGCGAAACGTACAAACCTAGCTTCCGAAGAATCCCCGACGACGTGGAGACTCATATGCCAGGCGCCATCTATGCCGAAGGCCTGGTGAAAACCTTCGGTGACGTAAGGGCTCTGGACGGCGTCGACCTCGACGTTCCCGAGGGCACGGTCCTGGGCCTGCTCGGTCCGAACGGCGCGGGTAAGACGACCGCCGTCCGCTGCCTCACCACCCTGCTGCGCCCGGACAGCGGCAAGGCGGTCGTCGCGGGCATCGACGTGCTCAAACAGCCCAACGAGGTGCGGCGTTCCATCGGCCTCTCCGGCCAGTTCGCCGCGGTCGACGAATACCTGACCGGCCGGGAGAACCTCCAGATGGTCGGCCAGCTCTACCAGATGAGGTCCAAGGCCGCGAAGGCCCGGGCCGGCGAGCTGCTCGAACAGTTCCACCTCGCGGACGCCGCCGACCGCCCCACGAAGACCTACTCGGGTGGCATGCGCCGCCGGCTCGACCTGGCGGCCGCCCTGGTCGTCTCCCCGCCCGTCATGTTCATGGACGAACCGACGACCGGCCTCGACCCGCGCAACCGGCAGGAGCTGTGGGAGGTCATCAAACAGCTGGTCGCCAGCGGTACGACCCTGCTGCTGACCACGCAGTACCTGGAGGAGGCCGACCACCTGGCGCACGACATCGCGGTCGTCGACCACGGCCGTGTCATCGCCCGCGGCACCTCCGACCAGCTCAAGGCCCGCACCGGCGGAGAGCGCGTCGAGGTCGTGGTCCACGAGCGCGAGCACATGGCGACGGCCGCCGAGGTGCTCGGCGGGTTCGGCAAGGGGGCGACCAGCGTGGAGGAACACACGCGCAAGCTCACCGTTCCCGTCACCGGTGGCGCCAAGCTGCTGGCCGAGGTGATCCGGGAGCTCGACACCCGCGGCATCGAGATCGACGACATCGGCCTGCGCCGCCCCACCCTCGACGACGTCTTCCTCTCCCTCACCGGCCACGTGGCCGAGGGGGACGGCCCGGCGGCCGATGCCGGCCGCGAGGACAAGGACTTGGACAAGAACAAGGACAAGAAGGAGGCAGTCAAGTGAGCGCCGCCACCGACGCCGCTCGAGTCACGGCGCCCGCCAACCCCGTAGGCCAGTCCGTACGGGACTCGCTGGTCATCGCCCGCCGGAACCTCATTCGCATGAGCAGGATCCCCGAGATGCTGTTGTTCGGGGTGATCCAGCCGGTTATGTTCGTCATCCTGTTCACGTACGTCTTCGGCGGCTCGTTGAAGGTCGGGAACACCACGGACCCGGACGTCTACAAGAACTTCCTGATGGCTGGCATCTTCGCGCAGACGGTCACGTTCGCCACGGCCGGGTCAGCCGCCGGTATCGCGGACGACATGCAGAAGGGGCTGGTCGACCGGTTCCGGTCCCTCCCGATGGCGCGCGGTGCCGTCCTGACGGGGCGTACGGTGGCCGACCTCGTCCAGACGTCCATCACCCTGCTTGTCCTGGCGATCGTGGCCCTGATCGTGGGCTGGCGCACAGGTACGGCCGAGTCCACGAACCTGGGCCAGATTCTGGGCGGCTTCGGGCTCCTCCTGCTCCTCGGTTACTCCTTCACGTGGATCGGTGCCCTGATCGGGCTGTCGGTCCGGACCCCCGAGGCCGCAACTTCCGGCGGGATCATCTGGCTGTTCCCGGTGACGTTCGTGTCGAACGCCTTCGTCGACTCCAGCCAGATGACGCCCTGGCTTCAGCATGTGGCCGACTGGAACCCGTTCAGCGCGACCGTGCAGGCGTGCCGTGAGCTGTTCGGCAACCCGGGCGTCGTGCAGTCCGACGCCTGGCCCATGCAGCACCCCGTCTGGGCCTCGGTGATCTGGTCCGTCCTGATCATCGCTGTCTTCCGGACGCTGGCGGTGCGCAAGTACCGGTCGGCGGACGGCTGAAGGCCGATACGCGAACTGAAGGTCCGGAGTGCACCCCGCGCTCCGGACCTTCGCTTTTTGATCGTAAAGTTTATCGCGTTGTTCGAACCTGCGTTCGCCCAGGTTGGAGGGGGCGCCGGTCGGTAGGTGTTCGATCACGTGCAGCTATAAGTGGAATCTGTGATTCCGGTCCAGGCGCCCGATGCGTTCATATGACACCGAGAGAGCTGCGACCACCTGCTACACCTCGGGGACCGCCATGCCTGCACACCGTCGGCACCGCGTTAAGGGGCGAGTCCGGACCAGCGCAGGAGCCGCAACGATGGCTCTGGCTACGAGCTGGCTGACCTTCGTCGGGATCAGGCGCGCCAGAAGACCAAGAGGGCTTGATCTTCGTTCATGCCGTTTGACCGCAGCCCACACCCACACCGATGAGCAAGCAGCCCACGGAGCGAGGTCGTCACCGATAGCGCGTCGGCTCTCAGCGACGGCAGACAAGAAGGCCACCAAGGCAGGTGATCTCGTACGCCCCGTGCTGGGCGATGTGGTCGGCCACCAACGTGCGGGCGCGGTCGATAGTCGCGTCGAAGGGCACGTCGTGCTGGTCCGCCCAGGCACGGTACGAAGCCATGTGGGCAACCACAGGCCCGGGGTCGTGGACAGTGATGGTTCCCGGCAGTTCGACGACCTCCACACGGTTGAACTCCTCGCGGAGGAAGGCGGGCGCCTTCTCAAGGGAGAAGCGAGCGCTGAGCGAGATGCGAGCCGGGCCCCGGTCGATGCCGAGGACGTCGCCGGCGGCCCGCTGCCAGAGGTCGTCGAGTTCGGCCTTGTCGCGGTCGCTGTTGGTGGAGGCGATCATCAGCCCGTCACCGGCCACGATCCTGGCCAGTTCCCTGACCGACTGGGGGATGTCGGGCACGTGGTAGAGCATGTGGAGCGCAAGGGCGGCGTCGACGCTGCCCGCCGCGAGCGGAAGCCTCGTTGCATCCGCCACGGCGACGGGGCCGGGGACGTCGGCGAGGATGCCGGGGGCGATGTCGAGGCCGAGCAAGAACAGGTCCCCACGGTCCTGTCGGAGCCGCTGGATGAACTTGCCGTTGCCGCAACCGATGTCGACGACGCGCCCGCGTACGTCGCCCAACTGCTCGACGACGAGACCCGGCAGGTCGTACTGGGGCGTCTGCCACTGGTAGAGCGACTGCCGGGCGGCCAGGTCCCGGTCTCCGTTGTAGGCACTGCCCGCCAGGCGGGCCCGGTCGGTCACAGCGGCGTCGTGGGCGGCGGACAAGTCGGTCACGTCGGCAACTCCGGAGGATGGGCGGCAGGCAGGGACGCACGGACGACCGTGTGCTGGAGCCGGTCACGCAGGTGCACCGCCTGCGTGGCTCCACCGTACTGTGGCCCTCCCAGCTCCCGCCCGAGAACGGTGAGCCGGCGCACGATACTGGCCGACATGCGTTCCGGTGAGGACTGGAGAACGAAGCCGAGCATCTTTTCCGTGCCGTCCAGGTCGCCCAGGAGCAGATGCCCGCTGGCAAGGTCGAGGTGCGCGGCGAACAGGTCACCAACCGACTGATCATCTCCGTCCGCGCTGCGATAGAGGCGGATCGCCGTCTCCGCGCTGACGATCGCCCGCTGGACGTGCTCCTGCCCGCCTACGGCCAGGAGGGTCGTTCCGGCGTACGCGAACTGCTTGGCCGCAGGAAAGTCGAAGACTCCCAGTGCCTCGTCCCGACCCGAGATCGCCTCACGAGATCGTTCGGCATCCGATAGGGCGGCGAGCGCTCCTGCCGAGTCGCCGACTATCGCCAGCGCCCGCGCCTCCAGGCTCGCCAGCCGTGCCCCAATGCTGCCGCCCTCCCTGTGCTGACGACCGACCTGGGCGAGCTGGGCGGCCCGCTCGTACTGCCCGGTCCAATACGCGATCAGTGACTCCACGGCCCGTACCCAGGCCAGCATCCCCTCAAGTCCGGCCGCCTCGGCACAGGCCCGTGCGGTACGGGCGTGGGTGGCAGCTGAGTCGTAGTCGCCAAGGTCCAGGCAGACGTGAGCGGACAGGCCGCAGAGACGAGAGGCTGAGAGATAGAGGTCGGTAGTCTGCCGGGGGCGTTGCCGTCCGCGCAGCAGGTCGAACACCCCGTCCCGTAGCCGCTTGATCTCGACGTACTGCTCCATCAGCGGGTGGCTGACGTAGATCCGCGCGAGCCGGCCGACATCTGCCTCCAACTGCTCGACGACGAGCTCGTCGACATTGCGCAACGCGATGAACCGAGCGAACTCCGCCGACCGCGCTGCATCCTCCGACAGCGGAGCCCCACAGGCGCGAGAAGCCCCTGGCGACAGCGCAGGCAGCGCGATCTCGACCTCGTCAGCGGCGGCCCCGTCCCTCCTGCCCTTGCTCCTGCCCTTGCTGACTGCCACAGCCCGGTCGAGCTCGGCGACATCGACGTTGAAGACCCGCGCCAGGTGCTTCCGGGCGTACGGAACCGGAATCCGTGCCTCGCGCTCGTACCGTCCGATCTCCTTGCCGGTTTTCGCGGAGCGCCCCTCCATGGCGTTGTACTCGTCGGCGACCCTCTGCTGGCTCCAGCCGCGCGCGGTGCGCAGCCGGACGAGCAAGGCGCCGATCCCGGTGTCGCCCATGCCGTCCCCCAGGAACACGTGACCTCTGGCCCCCATAGTGGCCCCCACTTTGGCCGCCGTGCTGGCTCCCGACCCAAATGAGTTAAGCCGCTTTGCTGTTGACCATGGCAAGCAGACTCACCAACGAGGCAACCGACGCCACACCGGATCTCCTTCCGGCCACGGGCCGGCACCGCACCATGCTCTTCACCCGCCGCAGGACCACACCGCGTACCGCTCGCAACTTCGTCGTCGCCACGCTGACCGAATGGGGCGAGACCAGTCGCCTCGACGACATGCGGCTGTGCGCCTCGGAGCTCGCCACGAATGCCGTGCTTCATGGAGCACCCGTGGGACGCCTCGTCCTCGTGCGTGTCGGCTCCCTCGATGACCAACTGCGCATCGAGGTCCACGACGCCGGCGACGACACCCCGATCCGGCGCGACCCCGGGGAGTCCGCCCCCGACGGCCGTGGCCTGCTGCTCGTCTCGGCTACGGCGGACAGCTGGGGCGTAAAGGAGCGGACAGGTCCCGGAAAGTGCGTCTGGGCCGCATTCGACCGCAACACCGGACCCCAGGGGAACACCTCATGACCACGCACCCTGTCTCGCCGAACACCGTCCTCGCCAACGCCCTCCACCGCGCCGAGGACGTACTGACTCCGCGCATCCTGGCCGCCCCGCCCGAGCGCATCGTGTTGGTCGTCGGCACCCAGATCAACGGCGCCCCGCACGTCGGCACCTCGCTCGTGCAGTCCCTGGCCTTCGCTATGGCCGCCCGCCTGCGCGACCGCTTCGGCCTCCCGACCGAGGTGCTCTTCAGCGCCCTCGACAACGCCCCGTACGAGCTGGCCACCGACCCGATCAGCGGACACCGCTACCAACGCGCCTACGCCCAGGCACTCAGCGAGCAGGCCCTGCTCGACATCGTCACCGCTCTCTACCAACCCCTCTTCACCACCCTGTCCCGAAGCCTGGGCATCCCGCACCACATCGAGACGTACACCCAGCAACAGGCCGGCGAGCACTACCGCCGCACCTGGCTCCGACTCCTTACCCGCATCGGCGCCGCCCGATGGTGGCTCGCCCCCTCCACCGGCACCCCGCACCTCCGTGTCCCCTGCCCGCACCCCGACTGCGGCTGGGCGGAGAAGCACGCCGAACGCACCCAGGGCCGCCTCACCGGTCCCGAGTCGGCGGTGGTCTCCGCCATCTGCCTCCACCACGGCCCGTACGAGGCCGCGATCACGCCCACCGCCGGCGCGTACCTGGACCTGGCCACCCTCTACCGCAACCTGGTCAAGGAACTCGCCCTGACCAGCCCCCAGGGCACGCTGCACGTCATGGTCAAGGGCGGCGACTGGGTCTTCGGCTCCCACCTCGTCGACGGGGCCCTCCAAGCCGTGGGCCTCACCCGCACCCAACTCCCGGCCCGCCTGTTCTGCCCCCAGGTCGTCACCGACACCGGCGCCAAGCTGTCAAAGTCCCTTATACGAGAAGGCCGCGCCCCCTTGCCGGAGGGCGCCGCCCCCTGGATGCTCGACACCCGGCAGTGGCCCGGCACCATCACCGAGTACGCCGACCAACTACTCGCCATGGCCGAGAACCTGCTCTCCGACCCCCGCCACTTCTTCCGCTCGTACTCGGCTGCCGAGATCGGCCGCCGGATCACCGCACCATCCCCCAGGAGCGTTCCCTCTCGATGACCGACCGCACCGCCCGCGTCCGCGAGCTCAACCTCTACCGCCAGTACTTCGAGCTCGTCGCCGCGGGCACCAAGACCATCGAGGTGCGGGTCAAGTACCCGCACCTCGCGGATCTCGCCGCCGACGACACCATCCGCTTCCGCATCAAGAACACCGACGAGACCTGCGACGTCCGGGTCCTCCGCGTCACCGAGTACCCCGACTTTGAAGCCCTCCTCGACGGCGAAGGCCCGTCCAACGTCAACCCGACCGTCACTCGCGACCAGCAGCTGGCCAACATCCGCACCATCTACGGACCCGAGAAGGAAGCCCTCGGAGCCCTCGCCATCGAGATGAAGCGCATGGCCTGACCGATTCCCGCTCTTACAAGATCGGACACTCGGAGCCATCCTCGACCGGAACGGCAAGGCCCATCGAGGCCGCCCCGACGGCATCACTCAGGAGGGGGCGCGGTGACCAGTTCAGTTCCCTGGACAGATCGTCTGTCCACCGGTACAGAAGCGACTCAGGACGACGTGGTGCGCTGGTACCAGAGCACGCGCGAGGGCAAGGCACACGTGCCCACGATGATCTGGGGCACGCTCCATACCGAGGCGTACGCCACCGTAATCCTCGGCCAGGTCGTCGACTTCCTCGGCATCCCGAACGACGTGCCGGCGGGCGTCGCCAAGCGCATGCAACGGCAGCAGGTGTTGTACGACGACAAGCACCATTACGACGTCGTCCTCGGGGAGCAGGCGCTCTACACGAACATCGGTGGGCCCGAGGTCATGCGAGAACAGATCGAGCGCCTCCTGCGAGAGCTCGGCCTGGCCTCGCTCACCCTCGGAATCCTTCCCTCCACCGCACGGGTGGACCTGTTTCCCGTCCACGCGTTCAACATCTACGGCGATGGCGACCGAGCCCACGTCGAACTCGTCTCCTCCTCCGTGGACATCACGGAACAGAGCGAACTCGACCTCTACAACAAAGCCTTCACGGCGCTGAGCCGTGCGACATCGTACGGCGATGCCGCCGAGGAACTTCTGAAGAAGGCCCACTCCTTCTGGACGAACACCCCGCTCCGGCAGTAGGCCCCTCGTCGAGGAGATCGTCAAGAAGCGTCGCACCCTCACTACGGAGATGCGCGAGGTCGGCGCTCACCTGCGCGTATTCGCGTAACTACACTCTGCCAATGCGCTTCTGACGGGCCATCGTCGGAAGTGCATCGGCTTATGTCTGGCCGCTCATCGTTGCGCCTCGTAGCTTCATGGTCATGGACGGCCACGACGTAAGAAGTGGGCCGGGCATCGGCGACCTGGCCAAGGACACCGCAACGGACGAAGTCGGTGTCCTCGTGGACACGGTCGGCGGCAAGCTCCTCCTGCGGTCGGCGAGTGGCGGACGGGAGTGGGAAGCCAACCCGGACGATGTCGAATTCCCCACGGCTCTGGAGGAGATGCGGGCGCGTAACACCGCCGTGTACTCGAGTCCGACCTGCTGGACTGGCGCAAGGACTACTCCGCCCTGTCCTACAGGGTGGTCGACCTGCCCGACCAGGTGAGCAAGGCGCTCCTCGCCTACCTGGATCACTACGGACTGGTCTCCGGGAGCTTCGACTTCGCCGTTGATTCCCACAGGGGTTACTGGTGGCTGGAGCTGAACCCGAACGGCCAGTGGGGATGGCTCGAAGACAGGACCGGGCTGGAGATGTCCGCCGCCTTTGCTGATCTGCTGACACGAGGAGATGCCACATGACCGACATGAAGACCGAGCGACAGGCTCTCGCCAAGCGGCTGGTCGAGGGCGGTGTCGTCATCACGCCACAGTGGCGCGCGGCGGTGGAGGCCGTGCCGCGCGAGATGTTCTTGCACCCCGGCGTGTTCCTCCAAGAGGGAGTGCGGTGGCGTCCGGTCACCGCGATGGGCACCGAGCCGGAGGAGTGGGCGAAGATCGCTTACAGCGACCAGTCGCTGACCACGCAGCTCGACGGCCACCTCACCGCCGACGAGGTGAGCGAGCCGGTGAAGGGTGCGCCCACGTCATCGTCGACCACCCCGCTCACCGTGCTCAGCATGATCGAAAGCCTGGAGATCGAGGACGGGCACCGGGTCCTGGAGATCGGCACCGGGACCGGCTACTCGTCAGCCCTGATGTGTCACCGGCTCGGGGAAGACAACGTGGTGACGGTCGAAGTCGACCCCCAGGTGGCCGGGCGCGCAGACCTTGCGCTGGAAGCGGTCGGCTTCTCGACGTGGACCGTCACGGGTGACGGCCTGCTCGGACACCCCCGAAGGGCTCCGTACGACCGCGTGATCGCCACCTGCGCCGTCCGCCGCATCCCGTACACCTGGGTCCGCCAGACCAAGCCGGGCGGGATCATCCTGAGCACCGTGGGTTCATGGGGCTACGGGACCGGACTCGCCAAGGTCGTCGTGGACGAGGACGGCGAGGCCCGAGGCAGCATCACCGGAGAGTCCTCGTTCATGCAGGCTCGGGCGCAGGCTGTGAAGTCCGTTACCGGTGACCTCTCCGCTCGCACGGCCTACGCGGACAGCGAGCGGGAAACCAAGGTGCCCCCGACGATCCTCGACGAGTGGATGCCGGCCTTCCTCGCCCAGCTCGCAGCACCCGGCGCGCAGTACGTCCGTGCAGCCACGAGCGGCGGCAACCCACTGCTGTACGTGTTCGACCCCGACCGGGAGTCGTTCGCCGAGTTCGCCACAGCCGGGGACGACGGCTGGACGGTGCGCCAGGGAGGCCCCGTCCCGCTGTGGGACGACATCGAAGAGACCCTGACCACCTGGGAGGCCGCGGGGCGCCCTGACATCACCGCCGTGCAACTCCACGTCAGCCAGGAATCACACCTGTACTGGATCGAGGGGTATCCCGCGCTGCGCTGGGAACACCGTCTCGACTGAAGTGCGTGCGCTTCGGTTTTCACCGCACAGGGCAGGCGCCGGTCGCACAGTCCTCGTCCGTCGAGTCCTCGATCGAGGTCAGCTCGTAGGCGGCGAACTGCTCGGCGGTGATCCGCTCGTACGGAGCCTGTGCGCGGGTGCCGTCCGGCATCAGGGTGGTGCCCTTCAGGTCCGGCAGCCAGGACGCCCGCACTCCGATGTGGCCCACGCCCCCACGCGCCGCTCGGGGTGTGTCGAACGCCGTCGTGGGCTCCAGCCAGACGACCCCCTGGCTTCAGCGTGTGGCCGACTGGAACCCGTTCAGCGCGACCGTGCAGGCCTGCCGTGAGCTGTTCGGCAACCCGGGCGTCGTGCAGTCCGACGCCTGGCCCATGCAGCACTCCGTCTGGGCCTCGGTGATCTGGTCCGTACTGATCATCGCGGCCTTCCGGACGCCGGCGGTGCGCAGGTACCGCTCGGCAGCCACCTGACGGCGACGAGACGACGAGCCCCCCGGCGTCACCGGGACGCGGGGGGCTCGTCGACAGGAGACGGCCGGGTGCGGCACCGGCCGGGGGCCCGGTCAGCCGTTGTAGGGCTCGGCCTTGAGGATCTTCACGGACGCCGGCTTGCCGTTGGGCAGCTCGTACTGCGCGTCCTCGCCGACCTTGTGGCCCATGACACCCGAGCCCAGCGGGGACTGCGGCGAGTAGGTCTCGATGTCCGAGCTCGCGTACTCCCGCGAGGCGAGCAGGAAGGTCAGCGTGTCGTCCTCGTCACCGTCGAAGGCGATCGTGACGACCATGCCGGGCGCCACCGCGCCGTCCGCGGCCGGAGCCTCACCGACCTTGGCGCTCTCGAGCAACTGGGTCAGCTGGCGCACGCGGAGCTCCTGCTTGCCCTGCTCCTCCTTCGCCGCGTGGTACCCGCCGTTCTCACGCAGGTCCCCCTCCTCACGGGCCGCGGCGATCTTGGCAGAGATCTCGGTGCGCGCAGGACCAGTAAGGTATTCAAGCTCCTCCTTGAGCTTGTTGTACGCCTCCTGGGTCAGCCAGGTGACGTTCTCGCTGGTCTGGGTCACGGGTGCTCCTCGTTGGTACTGGGAATACAAATCAACGCCCTACCCAGAAGGATGTTCCTTCACGGAAGGGCGAAACCACGAGCCTAACAATTCAGTGGCCAAAGGGGGAGGACATAAGCCACCAGATTCATGTCACCGCAGGTCAGCGCACACGTATTCGCGCCGCCCGGGCTTCGCGGATCAGTCCGCGTGGCAGCCGAGCAGCTCGGCCGTCGTACCGGCGGCCTTGGTCCGCAGGGTGACGACCCTGTCGATGCGCGACTCGTCCCCGTCGAAGCGGAAGTCGGCACGCCCCACCTCGTCGCCGTCCTCCGCCTGGGAGCGCACCGTGCAGTAGCCGGCGACACCGGCGTCCTTGCGGACCTCCAGGTGCACCTGCACCGAGTCCTCGGCGAGCTCGAACCCGATCAGCTCGCCGCTGATCTTGTTCTGTCCGACGTAGTGGTAGCCGAACCAGCCGATCACGGCGAGCAGGACGGCACCGAGCACGGCGCCGACGACCTTGAGCGTGCGGTCGGCCCGTTCGTCCGAGGAGCGGCCGTACCGGCTCTCGGGCGTCTGCGTGCTCGCCGTACTCATGATCGTCCTCTCGGCAGGAGCCGGTCTGGCCGGGCTCCGGAATTATTCCGCTCCCGATTCGGTCACTATAGAAGCCGCCCGCCCGTCACCCGACCGCCGCCCCTCACGGACGTCCACACGGGGCGGCACCCATTGGAATGCGCCTGCGCACACAGGGCGCCGACTGACCGAGGAATGAGTCTTGACTGACCAGCTGCGACTGATGGCCGTCCACGCCCACCCCGACGACGAGTCGAGCAAGGGCGCGGCCACCATGGCGAAGTACGTTTCCGAGGGGGTGGACGTGCTGGTGGTGACCTGCACGGGCGGGGAGCGCGGCTCCATCCTCAACCCCAAGCTCCAGGGAGACGCGTACATCGAGGAGCACATCCACGAGGTACGCAAGAAGGAGATGGACGAGGCCCGGGAGATCCTGGGGGTCAAGCAGGAGTGGCTCGGCTTCGTCGACTCCGGCCTGCCCGAGGGCGACCCGCTGCCGCCGCTGCCGGAGGGCTGCTTCGCCCTCGAGGACGTCGACAAGGCGGCCGGCGAGCTGGTGCGCAGGATCCGCTCCTTCCGTCCCCAGGTGATCACCACCTACGACGAGAACGGCGGCTACCCGCATCCCGACCACATCATGACCCACAAGATCACGATGGTGGCCTTCGAGGGCGCGGCCGACACCGAGAAGTACCCGGAGGCCGAGTACGGGGCGGCCTACCAGCCGCTGAAGGTGTACTACAACCAGGGCTTCAACCGCCCCCGCACCGAGGCGCTGCACAACGCGCTGCTGGAGCGCGGCCTCGAGTCGCCGTACGGGGACTGGCTCAAGCGCTGGTCGGAGTTCGAGCGCAAGGAGCGCACGCTCACCACCCACGTGCCCTGCGCCGACTACTTCGAGATCCGCGACAAGGCGCTGATCGCGCACGCCACGCAGATCGACCCGGACGGGGGCTGGTTCCGGGTGCCGATGGAGCTCCAGCAGGAGGTCTGGCCCACGGAGGAGTACGAGCTCGCGAAGTCCCTCGTGGACACCTCCCTCCCCGAGGACGACCTCTTCGCGGGCATCCGGGACAATGCCTGACATGAGTGCAAGCGCAAGCATGGCAATGACGCACCTCGTCACTCTCGCCGAGCTGGACGAGGACAAGGTCACGCCCGGTGTCCTCGGGTTCATCGTCTTCGCGGTGATGGCCCTGGCGGTGTGGGGGCTGATGCGGTCCATGAGCCGGCACATGGGCAAGGTCGACTTCAAGGAGGCGCCGGAACCGGAAGCCTCCGGCGGGGAGCCGGTGAAGCCGCAGCAGGGTTAGGGACTGCCCGGCGGATCATGCCGTGGACGCGGGGGCCGGCCCGCCCGTCCGCGGCGTTGTCGCCGGTTGCCGACGGGCCGCGTCGACACCCTCCTCCGCCCGTGCGGCCGGACGTCCAGCCCGCGCAGGCCGACCCGGCCGCCGTACCCGTCGAGCCCGCTCCATCCGCCTGGCCCGTCGAGCCCGTCGAGCCCGCTCCATCCGCCTGGCCCGCCGTACCCGTCGAGCCCGCTCCATCCGCCTGGCCCGTCGAGCCCGTCGAGCCCGGTCCGCCCGCCCGGGCCGCCCTGGGGTACCTCCCGGCCCGTTCCGGCACTGGGGGTGGCTTGGGTGGCTGTGACGGCCGCCCCGCAGCTAAGCGGCCGTCACAGCCACCCCCATCACCTCCCGGGCCTGGCGGTTGGGGACCATGCCCAGGTGCCAGGCCTGCCAGCCGGATTCCAGTTGGACGCCGCGCTCCAGGAGCAGCTGGTACGCGTCGATGTAGTCGCCCAGCTTCGCGTCCCGTGCCGGATGGCCGGCCCGGGACAGCTGGGCCAGTTCCTCCTGGGCCACCGCCGTGCCGACCTCCATGCCCCCCGGAGCGGCGTACGGCAGGAGGGTGCAGCGCAGGAAGCGGGCCCAGTCCTCGCCCCTGCGGTCGCCGTAGGCCGCGAACAGCGCCGCCGCCTCGTCGCACAGCGCGAGGGCCTGCGGGGTACGTGCGTTGCCCGCGTCCACCACCGCCAGCTCCAGGCAGGTCCACGCCTCCCCGTGGCCGACGCCGATGCGCTGGAAGTCGGCGCGGGCGTCGACCAGGAGCTGGCGGGCGAAGCCGGAGTTGCGCAGCGAGCCGGTCTGGGCGGCGCGCTGGTCGCGGGTCACGCGGGCCGAGTGGTGCCGGGCACAGGCCAGGCCGTACACGTCCCGCATCCGGGAGAACATCGTGCGGGAGCGTTCCAGCTCGCGGACCGACTGGTCCAGGTCGCCGGTCTCCTCCAGTGCCTGGCCGATGTAGTAGACCGTCCAGGCCTCGCCGCGCGCGTCCTCGTTCTCGCGGTGCCGGGCCGCGGCCCGCCGCAGCTCCTCGACCGCCTCGGAGGCGTCGCCGTCCACCAGGCGCGCCCGCGCCAGCTGGGTCAGCGCCCAGGCCTCGCCGCGCGCGTCCTGGGTGCGGCCGTACAGCTCCAGGGCCGCGCGCAGGTCCGCCTCCGCGCGCGGTACGTCGCCCATGCGCAGACGCAGCTGGCCGAGCTGGAAGTGGGCCCAGGCCTGGCCGTGCACCGACTCACCGGCGCGGTGCAGTACCAGTGACTCGGTGAGCAGGTCCAGGGCCTCCGTCAGCCGGGCGCGGTCCCGCTGCACCGCCGCCAGCGCGTGCAGCGTCCACGCGCGGTCCGTGTCCAGCTCGGGCGAGGCCTGGAGATCCAGCGCCTCCCGCAGCTTCGCCGCCGCCTCGGTCAGGTTGCCCTGGTGGTGCAGCGTGATGCCCAGTGAGCACAGGGCACGCGCCGCCCCCGCGTCGTGATGGGCCTCCATGTACAGGTCGACCACGGAGGTGAGCGTCGTGCGGGCCTTGTCCAGCTCACCGAGCTGCCGGGCCGCGATGCCGGTACGCCACTGCACCGAACGGACCAGCAGCCCCTGGTCCACGGACTGTGCCAGCTCGCTGATCTCGCCCAGCCGGTACAGGTCGCCGCGCAGCAGGCAGTAGTCGCACAGCGCGCCCAGCAGGTTCAGCACCGCGCCCTGGTCGACGCCCTCCGCGTGTCGGAGCGCCGCCGTGATGAAGCTCGACTCGTCGTCCAGCCAGCGCAGCGCCTCGTCCAGGGACGTGAAGCCGTGCTGCCCGAAGCGGTCCGAGCGGGTCGACATGTTGCCGTCGACCAGGCGCAGCACCGAATCGGCCAGCTCGGCGTAGTTGGCGATCAGCCGTTCCTGCGCCGCCGCGCGCTCGGCCGGCTCCTCCTCGTCGGCGAGCCGGGCCCGGGCGAAGGCGCGCACCACGTCGTGCAGCCGGTAGCGGCTGCCGCGGACGTGATCGAGCAGCCCCGCCCGCGACAGTGCCGCCAGCTGCCGCGTCGCCTCGGTCTCGTCCGTGGCCAGCAGCGCGGCGGCGGCAGCGGCCCCCAGTGAGGTGCGGCCCGCCAGCGCCAGCCGGCGCAGCAGCCGCCGGGCCGGCTCCGGCTGGTCGGTGTAGCGCAGCCACAGGGCCCGCTCGACCGGCTCCACCGGCCCGTACGCGCCCAGGTCGGTCGCCAGGGCGCGCGGCGAGCGCGGGCCCAGCGACGACCCCGCGACCCGCAGCGCCAGCGGAAGCCCGCCGCACAGCTGCCGGATCCCGTCGGTGGACTCGGCGTCGTAGGGCCCGGACGCGTCCTGCGCGGCGGCGCCCAGCAGCTCCTCCGCGCCCGCCGCGTCCAGCGCCTCGACGGGGAGGTGGTACACCCGCGCGGGCAGGTCGGGCGGCAGCTCCAGCGCCTTCCGCGCGGTGACCAGCACCAGACTGTCCGACCGCTCCGGCACCAGCGTGCGCACCTGCCCGGCGTCCGAGGCGTCGTCCAGGACGACGGCGACCGGGACGCCCGTCAGGTGCTGGTGGTACAGCTCGCTGAGCCGCTTGACCTGCTGGTCCGCCGAGGACCGCTCGCGGAACAGCAGTTGCTCGCGGGGCGCCCCGAGCCGGTTCAGCAGATGCAGCAGGGCGTCCCGCGTGCTCAGCGGCGACTCGCCGCCCGGCGCGGAACCGTCCTCGCGCGGATCGGCACCGTCCCCGCGCAGGTCGACGACGCACGCCCCGCGGAAGTAGTCCCGCAGCTCATGGGCGGCCCGCACCGCGAGCGTCGTACGGCCGCTGCCGGGCGCTCCGTGCAGCACGACCACCGTCGGCTTCGTCTCCGTGCTCGCGCGGGCCGCCTGCACCCACTGCCGCAGCCGCGCCATCTCCTGCCGCCGGCCCGCGAAGGTGCCCTCCGGCTCGGGGAGCTGCGCGAACGACTGCTCCAGCGCGCTGCGTCCCCGGGCCGCGGCGCTCTTGTCGGCACCCCGCAGCTTCGGTCCGGTCTTCTTCGGCCCGGTGGAGGCGGCGAGCATCCGCTGCTGGTCCAGGAACGGGCGGATGCCGCGTACCTCCAGCGCCGTCAGCCACTGCAGCCGCAGCTGCTCGGGCCCGCCGGGCTGGCCGGCGGCGCCGGCGCGGTGGTGGGCGGCCGGTACGTGGGACCCGACCACCTTCACCACGGTCGCCGCGGCGCCGACGACCCCGACGGCCACTCCCGCGCCCACCGCCGTGCCCGTACCGGTGCCGAGCGCCATGTCCGCCACCACCGCGGCGACCGCCGCCACGGCGGCCACCAGCAGGGGAGTGCCGGCGCCCTCCCGGGCGTAGCGCTGCCGGAAGGTGAGCTGGCCGGCCGCCGCCTCGTCGAGGGCGCGGGTGTAGGCCTCGTACTCCTCGGCGGCCGTGTCCGCCATCGCGTCCAGCGCCCCGCGCGCCCGGGACAGCAGCACGGTCCCGTCCGTGCGCCCGCCCGAGCGCCGCACCTCCTCCTCCACGGCCCGCCTCAGTAGCCGCTCGGCCTCCGGCCGATGACTGTCCCGCATGTCGCGCCCCCTCCGGCGGCACCGGTGCCACCCGGGTTTCCCCAGACCTCGCCGGGGTCCTCCCGGCCCATCCCCGGGTCCTTCCCCGGTTGCGCCTCGGTCAAGTGTCCTGCGATGGGGAGAGCCTGGGGAGAGGGCCGGTGCTCATCGGCCGGGACGGACGGCCGGTCCACCTCTTGACCCCGGTGGCCGCAGCCACTAATTTGCGATGGAAGCAGACTCATGATTATCGAGAACCCAACGACTGGGGAAAGGAGGCGACCGGCGGATGTACACGAACTCTGATCTGGGTCGCCTCGCCCGCCGTACGGTCTGGGTTTCGGGTCGGGTCGCGCACGGCTGCTGAGTACGCCGTTCTGCCGTGCCCGTGAGCAGGGCACATTCCGGGTTTCCCCCTTCACCACTTCACGGCATGCCGCTGTCGCGTGCCGATTTGCGCTCGCTTCTCTTATGCGGCGCGTCTGGACATAGAAAGCTGCCTGAAATTGGCGAACATGATGAATCGACCTGTCCCGAGTCGAAATGAAGGTCTGTCATGGTAGCGGCACGGATCACGGTCAACGGGAAAGAGACACCGATCGCACCGGCCGCTCCGCACACCACGGTGCTGGACTTCCTGCGCGAGCGTGGCCTCACCGGAACCAAGGAGGGCTGCGCCGAGGGTGAGTGTGGCGCCTGTTCGGTCCTGGTGGCCCGCCCGGGGGTGAACAAGCCCACCGACTGGGTGCCGGTCAACGCCTGCCTGGTCCCGGTCGCGGCGCTCGACGGCCAGGAGGTGGTCACCTCCGAGGGGCTCGCCACCGTCGGCGAACCCGGTACGCCGCCCACCCTGCACCCGGTGCAGGAGGAGATGGCGGTCCGCGGCGGCTCCCAGTGCGGTTACTGCACGCCGGGGTTCGTCTGCAGCATGGCCGCCGAGTACTACCGGCCCGACCGCTGCGCGCACGCGGAGCCGGGCCCGGACGCGGCCGGCGGCACCGACGCGTCCGGCGGCACCGACGCGACCGACGCGACCGACGCCGAGCACGGTCCGAACGGGTTCGACCTGCACGCGTTGAGTGGAAACCTGTGCCGCTGCACCGGTTACCGCCCGATTCGCGATGCCGCGTTCGCCGTCGGCGCGCCCACCGACGAGGACCCGCTGGCGCGGCGTCGCGAACAGTCCCCGCCCGCACCGGTCGCCACCGAATACCACCGGGACGACAGCGAGTTCCTGCGGAGGAGCACCCTGGCCGAAACACTGCGGTTGCTGCGCGAGCGGCCCGACGCGGTGGTGGTCGCGGGAAGCACGGACTGGGGCGTCGAGGTGAATATCCGTTCCCGTCGGGCGGATTGTGTGGTCGCCATCGACCGGCTGCCCGAACTGCGGGAACTGCGGGTCGAATCCGACCACGTCGAGATCGGGGCGGCGCTGACGCTCACCGAGATCGAACGCCGCCTCGACGGAACGGTTCCGCTGCTGGCGGAGCTGTTCCCGCAGTTCGCGTCCCGGCTCATCCGCAACGGCGCCACCCTGGGCGGCAACCTGGGAACCGGCTCGCCCATCGGTGACAGTCCGCCGGTGCTGCTCGCGCTGGAGGCGTCGGTGGTGCTCGCCGACGCCGACGGTGAGCGCGCGGTCCCGCTCGCGGACTACTTCACCGGCTACCGGCAGAGCGTGCGCCGTCCCGGCGAGCTGATCCGCGCGGTGCGCGTCCCGCTGCCGCTGTCGCCGGTCGCGGCCTTCCACAAGATCGCCAAGCGGCGCTTCGACGACATCTCCAGCGTGGCGGTCGCCTTCGCGCTGGACATCGAGGCAGGGACCGTCCGCAAGGCGCGCATCGGTCTGGGCGGCGTGGCCGCCACCCCGGTCCGCGCGCTCGCCACCGAGGCGGCCCTGGAGGGCAGGCCGTGGGCGGCGGAGACCGTCGAGGCCGCGGCCGAGGTGCTGCGGGGCGAGGGCACGCCGATGAGCGATCACCGCGCCAGCGCCGACTACCGCTCCGCGATGCTCGGCCAGAGCCTGCTGAAGCTGTACGCACAGACCACCGAGGCGGTGCCGTCATGAGCCAGTTGTCCGAGCGTCCCGAAAAGCCCGTCGTCGGCGTGTCGATGCCGCACGAGAGTGCCGTCCAGCACGTCACCGGCACCGCGCTGTACACCGACGACCTGGTCCAGCGCACCAAGGACGTGCTGCACGCGTACCCGGTCCAGGTCATGAAGGCCCGCGGCCGGGTCACGGCGCTGCGTACCGGGCCCGCGCTCGCCGTACCGGGCGTGGTGCGTGTGCTGACCGGGGCCGACGTGCCCGGCGTCAACGACGCCGGCATGAAGCACGACGAGCCGCTCTTCCCCGACGAGGTCATGTTCCACGGCCACGCGGTCGCCTGGGTGCTCGGCGAGACCCTGGAGGCGGCCCGGCTCGGTGCGGCGGCCGTGGAGGTGGACCTGGAGGAGCTGCCTTCCCTGATCACGCTTCAGGACGCCATCGCGGCGGACAGCTACCACGGTGCCCGGCCCGTCATGGTGCACGGCGACGTCGACGCCGGCTTCGCCGACTCCGCGCACGTGCTCACCGGCGAGTTCCAGTTCTCCGGTCAGGAACACTTCTACCTGGAGACGCACGCGGCGCTGGCCCAGGTCGACGAGAACGGGCAGGTGTTCGTCCAGAGCAGCACCCAGCACCCGTCGGAGACCCAGGAAATCGTCTCCCACGTGCTCGGTGTGCCCTCCCACGAGGTGACCGTGCAGTGCCTGCGGATGGGCGGCGGCTTCGGCGGCAAGGAGATGCAGCCGCACGGGTTCGCGGCCGTCGCCGCGCTCGGCGCCAAGCTGACCGGCCGGCCGGTCCGGTTCCGGCTCAACCGGACCCAGGACCTGACCATGTCCGGCAAGCGGCACGGGTTCCACGCCACCTGGAAGATCGGCTTCGACACCGAGGGCCGTATCCAGGCCCTGGACGCCACGCTGACCGCGGACGGCGGCTGGAGCCTGGACCTGTCCGAGCCGGTGCTGGCCCGGGCGCTGTGCCACATCGACAACACCTACTGGATCCCCAACGCGCGCGTCGCCGGCCGCATCGCCAAGACCAACACGGTCTCCAACACCGCCTTCCGCGGCTTCGGCGGACCGCAGGGCATGCTGGTGATCGAGGACATCCTGGGCCGCTGCGCACCGCGGCTCGGCCTGGCCCCCAGGGAGCTGCGGGAACGCAACTTCTACCGGCCGGGCCAGGGCCAGACGACGCCGTACGGGCAGCCGGTCACGCAGCCCGAGCGGATCTCCGCCGTCTGGCGGCAGGTCCTGGACAACGGCGGCGTCGCCGACCGCGAGCGCGAGATCGCCGCCTTCAACGCCGCGCACCCGCACACCAAGCGGGCCCTCGCGGTCACCGGCGTCAAGTTCGGCATCTCGTTCAACCTCACCGCCTTCAACCAGGGCGGCGCGCTGGTGCTGATCTACAAGGACGGCTCCGTCCTGATCAACCACGGCGGCACCGAGATGGGCCAGGGCCTGCACACCAAGATGCTGCAGGTGGCCGCGACCACGCTGGGCATCCCGCTGCACAAGGTGCGCCTCGCCCCGACGCGGACCGACAAGGTGCCCAACACCTCCGCCACCGCGGCCAGTTCCGGAGCGGACCTCAACGGCGGGGCGGTGAAGAACGCCTGTGAGCAGCTGCGTGAGCGGCTGTTGCAGGTGGCCGCGAGCCAGTTGGGGTCGAACGCCTCGGACGTGCGCATCGTCGAGGGCGTCGCGCGCACCCTGGGCAGCGACAAGGAGCTGGCCTGGGACGACCTCGTGCGCACCGCGTACTTCCAGCGGGTCCAGCTGTCGGCGGCCGGCTACTACCGGACCGAGGGTCTGCACTGGGACGCGAAGACCTTCCAGGGCTCGCCGTTCAAGTACTTCGCCATCGGCGCCGCCGCCGCCGAGGTCGAGGTGGACGGCTTCACCGGCGCGTACCGCCTCCGGCGGGTGGACATCGTGCACGACGTCGGCGACAGCCTCTCGCCGATGATCGACATCGGTCAGGTCGAGGGCGGCTTCGTGCAGGGCGCGGGCTGGCTGACGCTCGAGGACCTGCGCTGGGACACCGGTGACGGGCCGAACCGCGGCCGGCTGCTGACCCAGGCCGCGAGCACCTACAAGCTGCCGAGCTTCTCGGAGATGCCCGAGGAGTTCAACGTCACGCTGCTGGAGAACGCCACCGAAGAGGGCGCGGTGTACGGGTCCAAGGCGGTCGGTGAACCCCCGCTGATGCTGGCGTTCTCGGTGCGGGAGGCGCTGCGGCAGGCCGCCGCCGCCTTCGGGCCCGGCGGGGTCGGCGTCGAGTTGGCCTCGCCGGCGACACCGGAGGCGGTGTACTGGGCGGTCCAGTCGGCTCGCCGGGCCGCTGCCTCGCGCGACGGCCGGGCCCGCGACGGGGCCGCCACCGCCGGTCGCGCCGGGAACGGGCGCGTCGACGGCGCGGTCCGTACCGACGCGGAAGCGCTGAGCGGTGCCTGACATGGCATGGGTCGCCGCGGTCGCGCGGTTGCGGGCACGCCGGGAGTCCGGGGTGCTGGTGACCGTCGCGGCCGTGCGCGGCCACGCCCCGCGCGACGCCGGTGCGAAACTCGTCGTGGGGCGGGCCGAGACGTGGGGTTCCGTCGGCGGCGGCAATGTCGAGGCCGTCGCGATCGACCGGGCCCGGGAGATGATCGCCGCGGCCGATCCGGAACCCGAGCTGATCGACTTCGCGCTCAACGACAAGGTGACCAACCGGCACGGCGTGCAGTGCTGCGGCGGCACGGTCTCGGTGCTGCTGGAGCCACTGCCGGTGGTGCGAGCGGTGGCGATCTTCGGTGTCGGGCACGTCGGGCTGGAGCTGGCGCGCATCCTGGCACGTCAGGACCTCGACCTCCACCTGGTCGACAACCGCTCCGACATGCTCACCGAGGAGCGGCTCGACGTGCTGGCGGACGCGGTGGCGCAGGTGCACGTGCATCACACGCCGCTGCTGCCCGAGGAGGTGCTGGCCCGGCTGCCGCGCGGCACCCACGTCCTGATCATGACGCATGATCACGCCGAGGACGCCGCTCTGTGCGACGCCGCCCTGCGCACCACCGGTCTGGGGTCCGTCGGGCTGATCGGATCGGCCGCCAAGTGGGCGCGGTTCCGCAAACGCCTCGCCACCGAGGGCGGCCACGACGAGGCCGCCATCGACCGGATCAAGACCCCGATCGGGCTGGCCGACATCACCGGCAAGGAACCCGCGACGATCGCCGTGAGCGTCGCGGCCGATCTGCTGCGCACCTTCGAAACCGAGGGCGAAACCGCGAGCGATACCGAGGGCGAAACCGCGAGCGATACCGAGGGCGAAGCCGCGAGCGAAACCGAGCACGACGCCGACAGGCCCGCGCCTTCGCCTTCCTCGCGCCGTCCGGCCGACGAACACGGGTCCGGCCCGTCTTTGTAGGAGTCTACGAAGCGCCGTTCCCAGCCCGCCCGCTGTTCGTGCCTTCGGCCTCTGGCCGGTTGTGATCGGCAGGATGTGTACTCCCCGTACAGGCTGAAATTCCGCGGACGCCCCGAACCGCGCCTAGGGGCGCCCGCGGGCCCACCCACACGCCACTAGGGGACACCCATGACCACCTACACCGTCGAGACCGGCATCCGCGAGTTCGAGCGCGCCTGGATGGACCAGGCCATCGAGCTCGCCACCACCAGCGTCGCGAACGGCGGCGGCCCCTTCGGCGCCCTCGTCGCCAAGGACGGCGAGATCGTCGCGCTCGCCAACAACCGGGTCACCTCCAGCCTCGACCCCACCGCGCACGCCGAGGTCAGCGCCATCCGCGCCGCCTGCCAGAAGCTCGGCACCTTCAGCCTGGAAGGCTGCACCCTCGTCACGTCCTGCGAGCCCTGCCCGATGTGCCTGTCCTCCTCCCTGTGGGCACGCGTCGACCGGCTCATCTTCTCCGCCGACCGCCACGACGCCGCCGTGGCCGGCTTCGACGACCGCAAGTTCTACGACCTGTTCGAGAAGCGGCCCCAGGAGATGTGGCCCATGTCCGTCGAGCACCTGGACCTGCCCCACCGCACCCAGCCGTTCGACGCGTGGCTCGCCAAGACCGACCGCGTCGACTACTGAGGAAGCGCCTGCCGAAGGATTCCCTTCACGGTGCCGGCTGCCCCGTCCGCGCGTCCCTTCCCCGTGGCGTATCGGCGGGGCGGCGGTGCGTGCGCGAGGATGGAGGTATGCCGAACCGACTTGCGCAGGCGACGTCCCCCTACCTCCTCCAGCACGCGGAGAACCCGGTCGACTGGTGGCCGTGGGAGGACGGCGCCTTCCAGGAAGCCAGGCGGCGTGACGTCCCCGTCCTGCTGAGCGTCGGCTACAGCGCGTGCCACTGGTGCCACGTGATGGCCCACGAGTCGTTCGAGGACGGGCCCACGGCCGAATTCCTCAACTCGCACTTCGTGAACGTCAAGGTCGACCGCGAGGAGCGCCCCGACGTAGACGCCGTCTACATGGAGGCCGTGCAGGCGGCGACCGGGCAGGGCGGCTGGCCCATGACCGTGTTCCTCACGCCGGACGCCGAGCCCTTCTACTTCGGCACCTACTACCCGCCGGAGCCCCGGCACGGCATGCCGTCCTTCCGGCAGGTGCTCCAGGGCGTCCACCAGGCCTGGGCCGAGCGGCGGGACGAGGTCACCGAGGTGGCGGGGAAGATCGTGCGGGACCTCGCCGGGCGGGAGATCTCCTACGGCGACGCGCAGCCGCCCGGGGAGGCGGAGCTGGGGCAGGCGCTCCTCGGGCTGACCCGGGAGTACGACCCGCAGCGCGGCGGGTTCGGCGGGGCGCCGAAGTTCCCGCCGTCCATGGTGGTCGAGTTCCTGCTGCGCCACCACGCCCGCACCGGCGCCGACGGCGCGCTGGAGATGGCGCGCGACACCTGCGAGCGGATGGCACGCGGCGGGATCTACGACCAGCTGGGCGGCGGCTTCGCCCGGTACTCCGTCGACCGCGAGTGGGTCGTGCCCCACTTCGAGAAGATGCTCTACGACAACGCCCTGCTGTGCCGCGTCTACGCCCACCTGTGGCGCGCCACCGGCTCGGACCTCGCCCGCCGCGTCGCCCTGGAGACCGCCGACTTCATGGTGCGTGAACTGCGCACCGCCGAGGGCGGCTTCGCCTCCGCGCTGGACGCGGACAGCGACGACGGTACGGGCCGGCACGTCGAGGGCGCGTACTACGTGTGGACGCCCGCGCAGCTCACCGAGGTCCTCGGGGCCGACGACGCCGCACTCGCCGCGCTGTACTTCGGGGTGACCGAGGAGGGCACCTTCGAGCACGGGTCCTCGGTGCTGCAACTGCCGCAGCAGGAGGGCGTGTTCGACGCCGAGCGGATCGCCTCCGTCCGGGAGCGGCTGCTCGCCGCGCGGGACGGGCGCCCCGCCCCGGCCCGGGACGACAAGGTGGTCGCCGCCTGGAACGGCCTCGCGATCGCCGCGCTCGCCGAGACGGGCGCCTACTTCGAGCGCCCCGACCTGGTGGAGGCCGCCGTCGCCGCCGCCGACCTGCTCGTACGGCTGCACCTCGACGAGCACGCCCGGCTCTCCCGCACCAGCAAGGACGGCCGGGCGGGCGCCCACGCCGGGGTGCTGGAGGACTACGCCGACGCGGCGGAGGGCCTCCTCGCGCTGGCGTCGGTCACCGGGGAGGGCGTCTGGCTGGACTTCGCCGGACTGCTCCTCGACCACGTCCTCACCCGCTTCACCGGCGAATCCGGCTCGCTCTACGACACCGCGGCCGACGCCGAGCAACTGATCCGCCGCCCCCAGGACCCCACCGACAACGCCACCCCGTCCGGCTGGACCGCCGCCGCGGGTGCCCTGCTGTCCTACGCCGCCCACACCGGCTCCGAGCCGCACCGCACCGCCGCCGAGCACGCCCTCGGCGTCGTGAAGGCGCTCGGCCCGCGCGTCCCGCGCTTCGTCGGCTGGGGGCTGGCCGCCGCCGAGGCGCTGCTCGACGGTCCGCGTGAAGTCGCCGTCGTCGGCCCGGCGTTGGGCGACGGCGCCACGAAGGGCCTGCACCGCACGGCGCTTCTGGGGACGGCGCCCGGTGCGGTCGTCGCCTTCGGTGCCGAGGGGAGCGACGAGTTCCCGCTGCTCGCCGGCCGGCCGCTGGTGGACGGGGCCCCGGCCGCGTACGTCTGCCGGAACTTCACCTGCGACGCGCCGACGACCGAACCGGAGCGGCTCCGTACCGCGCTGGGTGCCGCCCCGAACAGCTAAAACGACATAAACGGAAGCATCCGGAACGCGACCGGCGGGCGAATTGTTCAGGCCCGGTCCGCATTGTGAGGAAACACGCTCTTCACCCAAACACCTTATGGGTTTCACAGGTTACCCCTAGTCTCTTCACCGTGACGCGGCGGAGCGGACGCCCGATTCGGGTGCTCCGCCGCGCAGGGGGAGTTCAAAGATCTGGGGGGATCTTTCTTGCTTACGTCCGTCTTCATCGCTGCCGTTTCACTGGCACTCTTCTGGATGGCGGCGTTCACGCTCTGGTGGCAGATGCACGCCTGGCGTACGCCGGAGGTACTCGCCTCCACCCGGTTCAGCCGCCCCGACGGCGACGAGCACGTGTCGTTCTCGCTGCTCCTGCCCGCGCGGCACGAGCAGGCCGTGCTCGACCACACCATCCAGCGACTGCTCACCTCGTCCCACACCGACTTCGAGATCATCGTGATCGTCGGACACGACGATCCGGAGACCACCGCCGTCGCCGAGAAGGCCGCCGACCGCGACCCCCGGGTGCGGGTCGTCGTCGACACCCACGAGAAGAAGAACAAACCGAAGGCCATGAACACGGCGCTGCCGCACTGCCGCGGCGACGTCGTCGGGGTCTTCGACGCCGAGGACCAGGTCCATCCCGAACTGCTCGCCCACGTCGACCACGCCTTCCGCACCACCGGCGCCGACGTGGTGCAGGGCGGGGTCCAGCTGATCAACTTCCACTCCAGCTGGTACAGCCTGCGCAACTGCCTGGAGTACTTCTTCTGGTTCCGCTCCCGCCTGCACCTGCACGCCCAGAAGGGGTTCATCCCGCTCGGCGGCAACACCGTCTTCGTGCGTACGGACGTGCTGCGGGCGGCCGACGGCTGGGACCCCGACTGCCTGGCCGAGGACTGCGACCTGGGCGTCCGGCTCTCCAGCTCCGGCAAGAAGGTCGTCGTCGCCTACGACTCCGACATGGTCACCCGGGAGGAGACCCCGGGCACGCTGGTGTCCCTGCTCAAGCAGCGCACCCGCTGGAACCAGGGCTTCCTCCAGGTGTACCGGAAGAAGGACTGGAAACAACTGCCCAGCTTCACTCAGCGGCTGCTGGCCCGCTACACGCTGATGACGCCGTTCCTCCAGGCCTTCACCGGCGTGGTCATCCCGCTCAACGTGGCCATCGCGCTCTTCCTGGACGTGCCCGTCGGGATCGCCTTCGTCACCTTCCTGCCGGCCGTCACCGCCCTGGTCACCTTCGTCTTCGAGGTCGTCGGCCTGCACGACTTCGGCAAGCAGTACGGCCTGCGGGTCCGCTTCACGCAATACCTGAAGCTGATCGTCGGCGGCCCCTTCTACCAGGTCCTCCTCGCCGGGGCCGCGGTCCGCGCCGTATGGCGTGAGCAGCGCGGCCGCAACGACTGGGAGCTGACCAGCCATGTCGGCGCGCACCTCGCGCCCGTGGACCGAGAGGACGTTCCCGCGTGACCTCCACCCTCCCCGCGGCGACCGGCACCAAGGTCCCCGCGCAGCGGCGGCCTGCCCACGACACCGGCCCGGCCCCCGGACCGAAGGCGCCGCCGGGGCGCCTGCGCTCCTCGCGCCCCGACCTGCTGCTGTGCGGCACGCTCCTCGTGGCGATCATGCTCGTGCAGGGCTGGAACATCTCCGACTACCCCACCCTCAGCGACGACGAGGGCACCTACCTCGCCCAGGCCTGGGCCGTCCAGCAGGGCGAGGGCCTGGCCCACTACACCTACTGGTACGACCACCCGCCGCTCGGCTGGATCCAGATAGCCGTGCTGACCTGGATCCCCGCGCTGCTCAGCCCCGAGTCGATGACCGTCGGCGCCATGCGCGGCGTGATGCTGATCGTCAGCGCCGTCTCCGCCGTCCTCGTCTACGTCATCGCCCGCCGGCTCTCCCTGCCGCGCTGGGCGGCCGGGCTCGCCATGGCCCTCTTCGGGCTCTCCCCGCTGTCGGTGGTCCTCCAGCGGGAGATCTTCCTCGACAATCTCGCGGTGATGTGGACGCTGCTGGCGTTCGCGCTCGCCGCCTCCCCGAGCCGCCACCTGTGGCACCACTTCGGCGCGGGCATCGCGGCCGCCACGGCCGTGCTCACCAAGGAGACGATGCTCGTCGTCCTGCCCGCCCTGCTGGTCACCATGTGGCGCCACAGCCACCAGGACACCCGCAAGTTCGCGGTGACCGGCGCCGTGACGGCCTGCGCGCTCATCGGGTTCTCGTATCCGCTCTTCGCCCTGCTCAAGGGCGAGCTGCTGCCGGGCGGCGGACACGTGTCCCTGTGGGAGGGCATCGAGTACCAGCTCACCCGCCCCGGCTCCGGCTTCGTCCTCGACGAGGGCTCCGGTTCCTGGGGCGTCCTCCAGTCCTGGCTGTACTACGACCGCGTCCTGCCGCTCGGCGGCCTCGCCGGGGCGCTGCTCCTGCTGGCCACCTGGCGCTGGTCGGTCACCGCGCGGGCGCTCGCCGGACCGGCCCTGACGGTCGCGATCCTGGCCGGCCTCGCCCTGCGCCCCACCGGCTACCTGCCCGCGATGTACGTCATCCAGGCACTGCCCTTCCTCGCCCTGGTGCTGGCCGGCGGCACGGCGAGCGTCGCCCACGCCGTGCTGCGCAGATGGCGCACCGAGGCCGAGAAACGGGGCGTGACCATCGGCCGGTACGCGCTCGCCGGCGTCCTGGTGCTCGCCGCCGGCGCCTACGTCGTGCCCCGCTGGTACGACGGCGGCCGCACCGCTGTCACCGCCGACGCCAACGCCCCCTACGAGGCCGCCGCCGACTGGCTGGCCAGTGAGGTGGACGACCCCGCCGGCACCCGGGTCCTCGTCGACGACGCGCTCTGGCTGGACCTCGTGCACGCCGGATACGAACCCGGGCTCGGAGTCATCTGGTTCTACAAGGCGGACCTCGACCCGGCGGTGACGAAGACGATGCCGGGCGGCTGGCGCGACATCGACTACGTGGTCGCCTCCCCGACGGTGCGGCGGGACGCGGTCGACCTGCCCAACGTCAGGGCCGCCATGAACCATTCGGCCCCGGTCGCCGTCTTCGGCACCGGTGCGGACCGCATCGAGATCCGCCGTATCCAGCCCTCCGGAGCCGCCCGATGAGCCACGAGTCCACCGTCCCCGGCGAGCTGGGACGTCCGGCCCTGGGCGCCTCGGAGGTGCCCGAGCCGGGCGCCGTCACCATCGTCGTACCGACCTTCAACGAGTCCGGGAACGTACGGCGGCTGCTGCGCCTGATCACCGAGTCCGTGCCCGCCCGGCTGCCCTGCGAGGTCGTCTTCGTGGACGACTCCACGGACGACACCCCGGACGTGATCCGCGAGGCGGCGCTCGACTGCCCCTTCCCGGTCACCGTCCGGCACCGCGAGGAGCCGGCCGGCGGGCTCGGCGGCGCGGTCGTCGAGGGCATGAAGGCGGCCGGCTCGGACTGGATCGTCGTCATGGACGGCGACTGCCAGCACCCGCCCTCCCTGGTGCCGGAACTGGTGGCCACCGGCGAGCGGGCGAACGCCGGGCTCGTCGTCGCCTCCCGCTACATCAAGGGCGGCAGCCGCGCCGGGCTGGCGGGCAGCTACCGGATCGCCGTCTCGCGCGCGGCGACCTGGCTGACCAAGGCGCTCTTCCCGCGCCGGCTGCACGGCATCAGCGACCCGATGAGCGGCTTCTTCGCCATCCGCCGCAGCGAGGTCACCGCCGAGGTCCTCAAACCCCTCGGCTACAAGATCCTCCTCGAACTGGCCGTCCGCAGCCGCCCCCAGGCGGTCACCGAGGTGCCGTTCGTCTTCGAGGAGCGGTTCGCCGGCGAGTCCAAGTCCACGGCGCGGGAGGGGCTGCGCTTCCTGCGCCACCTCGCCGGACTGCGCACCACCTCGCCGCTGGCCCGCATGGTCGCCTTCGGGCTGATCGGGCTGAGCGGCTTCGTGCCGAACCTGGCCGCCCTGTGGGCGCTCACCGAGGCCGGCCTGCACTACCTGCCCGCCGAGATCGTCGCCAACCAGTTCGGCGTGGCCTGGAACTTCCTGCTCCTGGAGCGGCTGCTGTTCCGCGACCGCCGCCGGCACCGGCACTGGGCCGACCGGACCCTGCGGTTCACCCTGATCGCCAACGCCGACCTGGTGCTGCGCATCCCGCTCATCGCCCTGCTGGTCGGGCAGTTCGGGCTGACCGTGCTGCCCGCGACCGCCCTGGCCCTCGTCATCACCTTCGTCCTGCGCTTCGCCGGGACGGAGGCGCTCGTGTACCTCCCGCGCCGACGCCGTACGGCCCGCACAGCAAGGAGTGAGGCATGAGAAGCAGCCCCCGAAGGAGAACCTCCGCCCTCCTGGCGGTGTCCGCCCTCACCGGCGGCCTCCTCCTCACCGCGCCCCAGCCCGCCTCGGCCGCCAACCTGATCAGCAACCCCGGCTTCGAGACCGCCGGCACCGGCGACATGCCGTACTGCTGGTCGAAGTCCGGCTGGGGCGACAACGACTTCACCTTCGAGACGGTCGCCGACGCCCACTCCGGCACCAAGGCCATGAAGGTCGAGCTGACCCGCCGGGCCGACGGCGACCGCAAGGCGCTGATCACCGAGTCCACCGAGTGCGCGCCGGTGGTGACCGCGGGCAAGCAGTACGACCTGTCCCTCTGGTACAAGACCACGACGCCGGACGCCTCCCTCACCCTCTTCCGGCACGACCCCACCGCGGGCTGGCAGTACTGGACCGACCTCAAGACGCTCGACATGGCCGCCGACTGGACACAGGCGAGCGTCCGCACCCCCGAGGTCCCGGCCGGCACCGACCGCATCAGCTGGGGCGTCTCCGTCTACGGCACCGGCTCGGCGACCACCGACGACTACACGATGGAGCAGGTCGCCGAACCGGTGCCGGACCCGGAGTGCACGGGCACCGCCGAGGAGTGCGCGAACGGCCGCTGGGACGTGCTGCCCACCCGGAACCCGGTCCGCTCCATGCACTCCGTCGTCCTCCACAACGGCAAGGTGCTGCTGATCGCGGGCTCCGGCAACGACCCGGAGATGTTCGAGGCGGGCACCTTCACGTCGGCGGTCTACGACCCGGGGACGGGCGAGTACAAGACGATCCCGACGCCCAAGGACATGTTCTGCGCCGGGCACGTGCAGCTCAAGGACGGCCGCGTCCTCGTCATGAGCGGCAACGCCGGCTACCCGTCGGCGGACGGCACGATCGGCTACCAGGGCTACAAGGACTCGTACGTCTTCGACCCGGAGACCGAGACCTACCTCAAGACCAACGACATGAACGACGGACACTGGTACCCGTCGGCGACGATCCTCGGCAACGGCGACGTCATCTCCTTCGGCGGCCTGCGCGAGGACTCCACCGGGTCGGTGACGGCCGACCTGTGGTCCGACGAGCAGCAGAAGTGGCTGCCGACCTGGCAGGTCAACCAGACCTGGTCGTACTGGGGCCTGTACCCGTCGATGATCCTGATGCAGGACGGGCGGCTCTTCTACTCGGGCAGCCACGTCTTCGGCGACAACATCCCCGGCACCGGCTCGGCGGTCTACGACTACGACGCCAACACCATCACCCAGGTGCCGGGCCTCCAGGACAAGGACGAACGCGACCAGTCCGCCAGCGTGCTGCTGCCCCCGGCGCAGGACCAGAAGGTGCTGACCATCGGCGGCGGCAACATCGACTCCAACCCGGACGCCAACCGCCTGACCGACATCATCGACCTCAAGCAGCCCGACCCGGCGTACGTCGCGGGCCCTCCGCTCCCGCAGGGCACGGTCGATCTCGGTGACGGCCCGGTCCCGCAGACCGGTGACCAGGGCAAGATGTACGTCTCCACCGTGCTGCTGCCCGACGGCACCGTGCTGGAGACCGGCGGCGCCCTGCACAACCGGGCCGACCCGGTGTTCGAGACGTCGATCTTCGACCCGGAGACGGAGACCTTCGACCCGGTGGCCGTGGACCCGGAGGCCCGCGGCTACCACTCCTCGGCGTTCCTGCTGCCCGACGGCCGGGTGATGACGACCGGCGACAATCCGGGCAACGGCTCCTGGAACCACGACGTGTCCGTCTACACCCCGCCCTACCTGCTCAAGGGCGAGCGTCCGGCGATCACCTCGGTCATCGACACCGAGTGGAACTACGGCGACACCCAGCGGATCACCGTCGACCGGCCCGTCGCCAAGGCGGAGCTGATCCGCCCCGCCGCGGTCACCCACTCCTCCGACCCGAACCAGCGGTTCGTCGACCTGCCCCTGTCCGTCGACGGGAACAACGTCGACCTCAATGTCACCAGCAACCCCAACCTGGCCCCGCCCGGCTGGTACATGCTCTTCGCGGTCGACGCGAACGGCGTGCCGTCGGTGGCGAAGTGGGTGCACCTGGACGGCCCGCGGGCGCTCAGCACCAAGGACGCCTCCGCGCACGTCCACTCCTTCGCCGACACCCCGTCCGGCGAGACCGCGGGGCCCGGCAGGAAGCGCGCGTCGCATCCGGTCGGCCCCGCCGTCTCCGGCTGCGACCGGCACTACGGCTCCGCCAACGTCTGTGTGCCGACCGCCTTCCCGGCCGACGTGAAGAAGACGACGGCCGCCCGCTGCGACTGGCTGCAGCGCAACGACTACGGACGCCTGCCGGTCAACGGCCGGGACGACCCGCTGCGCCTCGACCCGGACGGGGACGGCACCGCCTGCGGGAAGGGGGACGTCAGGCGCCGCTGAGGACCAGCGCGCCCGGCGTGAGCTGAGCGCCCCGCCGCGGGGCCACGGCCCCGCATCCGGCGGACGTCCACCGGATGCGGGGCCACGCCCGCGCCGGCCGCCCCGGGTGATCGGCCCGCGTACTCGACCGCCGTACTCAACCGCCCTGTGTACTCCGGCGCACCGCAGCCTCCACGATGGCCTCCAACTGCTCGTGGTGCGCGCCTTTCCAGTACGCGCGCCCGCACGAGCGGCACTTCGCGAACACGTCGTACGACCGCTCGGTACCGCCCTTGAGCTGGTCCGCCACCTCCTCCTTGGTGGCCTCCCCGAGCAGTCCGTTGCAGGCGGTGCACCGCGTCCACGGGCGCAGCGCGGGCCGGAACCGGTCCAGGACCTCCTGGAGCTGGTCGCCGGGGCGGGTGCTGTAGACGTAGGCGCCGGCCCACAGCTCGCGGCGGCGCAGCAGGCCGCGGTCGCGGCTGAGCATGACCCGCTTCTCGGCCGCCGACAGGGCGGCGAGCGCCGGGTCGCCGAGGTCTGTCGACTCGTACGCCGTGTCGACACCCAGCAGCCGCAGCCGGCGGGCGAGGGTGCCGAGGTGCACGTCGAGCAGGAAGCGCAGGGGGGCACCCGGGACCTTCTGGGGGTGCTCCACGGGCCGTACGCTCACCGACTCGCCGCCCGTGGGGACGTGTCCGGGCGGCACCTCGCGGCCGTCCACGAGGAGCGTGCCGACCTCGGTCAGCGGGACGCCGAGGGACTCGACGACATGGCCGAGGGTGGAGACGCCGTCGGTGGCCGTGCGGGCGGCGCCGGTGGCGCGGGCCCGGGGGACGAACAGGTGCAGTTCCGGGGCGAACTCGACGCGGATCTCGGGACCGTTCACCCGGTCAGGATGCCACGGTGGACAGGTGCGGCCCCGGCTTTTCCCGGGGCCGCCGGACCGTGCTCCACGATGGCGGCCACCCCGGCGCGGTCGGGGATCCGCCCGAGCGCCGGCCGCGTGCCGGCCATCCGCCGTCGGCACTGCGCCCGGTCCCGAACGGCTAGTACGCGACCAGCGAGATCCCCACGTAGTGGGCGATGAAGGCGGCCAGCGTGAAGGAGTGGAAGACCTCGTGGAAGCCGAACCAGCGCGGTGACGGGTTGGGCCGCTTGAGGCCGTAGATCACGCCGCCCGCGCTGTAGAGCAGCCCGCCCGCGATCACCAGGACGAGGACGGCGATGCCGCCGGCCCGCATGAACTCGGGGAGATAGAAGACGGCCGCCCAGCCCATGGCGAGGTAGCAGGGGGTGTACAGCCAGCGCGGGGCGCCGACCCAGAAGACGCGGAAGAGGATGCCCGCCGCCGCGGCGCCCCAGATGCCCCAGAGCAGCCACTGGCCCTCGGCCTCCGGCAGCAGCAGCATCGTGAGCGGGGTGTAGGTGCCCGCGATGATCAGGAAGATGTTGGCGTGGTCGAGGCGGCGCAGTACGCCGTCCATCCGCGGGCTCCAGTCGCCCCGGTGGTAGAGCGCGCTCACGCCGAACAGCAGACAGGCCGTGAGGACGTAGATCCCGCAGGCGACGCGTGCTTCGGACGACTCGGCGAGGGCGGTGAGGACCAGGCCCGCCACGAGGACGGCCGGAAACATTCCGAGGTGGAGCCAGCCGCGCAGCTTGGGCTTGACCGGATGCGGCAGGGAGAGCGCCACAGGGCCGCGGCCGGCGGCCGGCGTCTCCCTGGGCGCGTCGGAGGCGGACGCAGTCATGGGCACATCGTACCTACGGGACCGTAAGTTACGCATCAGTACGGACGTTCGCGGTCGGTGAGTGGTCATCGTCTCATGGGGGTACCCGGCGACGCACCCCCCGAAAATCCCCGATGTGTGCACGTGGCGATCCTCACGCCGCTCAGGTGTGACGCCCTCTGGACAGATGGGCGCTCGCGTCGGATGATCAAATGAGTGCGGTCGACACCGGATGAGCGCCCAAGAGGTCAACGTCACGCATCCGGGTCGCAGCCCCCACGGGGCCTCCAAACAAAAAACCCCTCATTTAGGAGCAATCGTGGCGCGCGACATCGCTGCTCCCCCCGTCCCCACCAACCACCAGGAGCTGATCTCGTGGGTGAGCGAGATCGCCGAACTGACCCAGCCGGACGAAGTGGTCTGGTGTGACGGATCCGAGGCCGAGTACGAGCGACTGTGCGAGGAGCTCGTGGCGAAGGGCACCTTCCGCAAACTCGACCCGATCAAGCGCCCCAACTCCTACTACGCGGCCTCCGACCCCTCCGACGTCGCGCGCGTCGAGGACCGGACCTTCATCTGCTCCGCCAAGGAGGAGGACGCCGGCCCGACCAACCACTGGAAGGACCCCGCCGAGATGCGGGAGATCTTCCGGGGCACCGGCGGCGAGGGCGGCCTGTTCCGCGGTTCGATGCGCGGCCGGACCATGTACGTCGTGCCCTTCTGCATGGGTCCGCTCGGCTCGCCGCTGTCCGCGCTCGGCGTGGAGATCACCGACTCCGCGTACGTCGCCGTCTCCATGCGCACCATGACCCGCATGGGACAGCCGGTCCTGGACGAGCTCGGCGACGACGGCTTCTTCGTCAAGGCCGTGCACACCCTCGGCGCCCCGCTGGAGCAGGGCCAGGACGACGTCCCGTGGCCGTGCAACAGCACCAAGTACATCTCGCACTTCCCCGAGGACCGCGAGATCTGGTCCTACGGCTCCGGCTACGGCGGCAACGCCCTGCTCGGCAAGAAGTGCTACGCCCTGCGCATCGCCTCCGTCATGGCCCGCGACGAGGGCTGGCTCGCCGAGCACATGCTGGTGCTGAAGCTGACCCCGCCCACCGGGGAGCCCAGGTACGTCGCCGCCGCCTTCCCGTCGGCCTGCGGCAAGACCAACCTCGCCATGCTGGAGCCCACCATCTCCGGCTGGACCGTGGAGACCATCGGCGACGACATCGCCTGGATGCGCTTCGGCGAGGACGGCCGCCTGTACGCCATCAACCCCGAGGCCGGCTTCTTCGGCGTCGCGCCCGGCACCGGTGAGCACACCAACGCCAACGCGATGAAGACCCTGTGGGGCAACTCCGTCTTCACCAACGTCGCCCTCACCGACGACAACGACGTGTGGTGGGAGGGCATGACTGAGGAGACGCCCGCCCACCTCACGGACTGGAAGGGCAACGACTGGACGCCCGAGTCGGGCACCCCGGCCGCGCACCCCAACGCCCGCTTCACCACACCCGCCGCGCAGTGCCCGATCATCGCGCCGGAGTGGGAGGACCCCAAGGGGGTGCCGATCTCGGCGATCCTCTTCGGCGGGCGCCGGGCCACCGCCGTGCCGCTGGTCACCGAGTCCTTCGACTGGAACCACGGCGTCTTCCTCGGCGCCAACGTGGCCTCCGAGAAGACCGCCGCCGCCGAGGGCAAGGTCGGCGAGCTGCGCCGTGACCCGTTTGCCATGCTGCCGTTCTGCGGCTACAACATGGGCGACTACATGGGGCACTGGGTCGACGTGGCCAAGGACAAGGACCAGTCCAAGCTGCCGAAGATCTACTACGTCAACTGGTTCCGCAAGGACGACGAGGGCAAGTTCGTCTGGCCGGGCTTCGGCGAGAACGGCCGCGTCCTGAAGTGGATCGTGGAGCGCCTGGAGGGCAAGGCGGACGGCGTCGAGACCCCGATCGGCGTGCTGCCGACCAAGGAGTCCCTCGACACCGACGGCCTCGACCTGGCCGACGCCGACCTGGACTTCCTGCTCAGCGTCGACAAGGAGGTGTGGCGCGAGGAGGCGGCGCTCGTCCCCGACCACCTGAACACCTTCGGCGACCACACGCCCACCGAGCTGTGGGACCAGTACCGCAACCTGGTGCGGCGCCTGGGCTGACCGGCACCCACCCACCCAGCTCCGCGTCCGGTCCGACTAGCCCTGACCCGCGAAGTCGTCACGAAGGCCGGCCGCGAGGGGGTTCCCCTCCGCTCCAGTAGCTCGCAGTACCCCGGAGCGTGGGGGAGCCCCGCTCGGGCCGGGTCCCCGCACAACGGAGTGCGACGGACCCGGCCCTTCGGCGTCCACGCGGGCGGGGAGGCGCCCTGAGAGGGGCGCGGTGCCGTATCCATGGGCGGCTCCACGGCGTGGGACCGACCAGGCACGTGCGGGGTACCGGGGGGTCGGCCGTACGGGGTGGGAGAGCCGCCCGATCGCAAGCGGCGGCCCCGCGGCGCCGAAGTGAAACGCCGCTCAGGCCGCCGCGGTGAATGGCGCCCGGTCCGCGCGTCGCTGCGGGTGCGCGCGGACCGGGGCCGCTCCGGGGAGCCCCGGGAGGGGGCTCAGTGGGAGGGGGCTCAGTGGGACGGGGCTCAGTGGGACGCGAGTGTGCGCGGCCGCAGGGCCGCGGTGTGCGCGTCCATCCGTTCGGCGGCGAGGATCGCCGCCGCCGTGTCGGCTCGCGACGCGGCGACGACCAGGGCGCGGCCCGCGAGGGCGTGCGCCCGCCCGTGCAGGGCCGCCGTGTCCGGCTCCCGGTCCGTCGTGGCCGCCGACGCGCGGGCCGGCGTACGTCCTCCCCGCAGGCGGGCGATCTGCTCGCACAGCCGCTCTGCCGCGGTGTCCAGATCGGCCGAGGGCGCGCTCACGCGCAGCTCGTCGGTGACGGCGAGCAGTGCGGCGAGATGACCCGCGAGCTGGATGTCCAGCTCTTCCTCGCGGGAACGGTGGGGGAAGTCGTGGGGGGTGCCGGCCATCGTGCTGTGGACCGACTTGGTACGTATCGGCTCGTACATGGATGGCCTCCTGGGTGCTGACAGGAAACCATCCTACATTGGATTCGGTCTAAAGTTGATCCGTTCATAAGTATCGGCCGGTCAGGGCTGGGCGTAGCCGTCCAGGAAGCGGCCGATCCGGCCCATCGCGTCCCGCAGGTCGGTGACCGACGGCAGGGTGACGATCCGGAAGTGGTCCGGATCCGGCCAGTTGAAGCCGGTGCCCTGGACGACCATGATCTTCTCGCGGCGCAGCAGGTCCAGAACCATCCGCCGGTCGTCCTTGACCTTGAAGACGTCCGGGTCGAGGCGCGGGAAGAGGTACAGCGCCCCCTTCGGCTTCACGCAGCTCACGCCCGGGATCCGGGTCAGCAGCTCGTACGCCGCGTCCCGCTGCTCGCGCAGCCGGCCGCCCGGCAGGACGAGGTCGTTGATCGTCTGGCGTCCGCTGAGCGCCGCGACGACGCCGTGCTGGCCCGGCATGTTGGCGCACAGGCGCATGTTCGCCAGGGTCGTCAGGCCCTCGATGTACGAGTCGGCGTGGGCGCGCGGCCCCGAGATCGACATCCAGCCCACCCGGTAGCCGGCCACCCGGTACGCCTTCGACATGCCGTTGAAGGTGAGGGTGAGCAGGTCCGGGGCGACGGAGGCGGTGGGGATGTGCTTCGCGTCGTCGTAGAGGATCTTGTCGTAGATCTCGTCCGAGCAGACCAGCAGGTTGTGGCGGCGGGCGATGTCCGTCAGGCCCTTGACGACCGCCTCGTCGTAGACCGCGCCGGTCGGGTTGTTCGGGTTGATGATGACGATCGCCTTGGTGCGGTCGGTGACCTTGCGCTCCACGTCGGCGAGGTCCGGCATCCAGTCGGACTGCTCGTCGCAGCGGTAGTGCACCGCCGTACCGCCGGAGAGCGCGACGGCCGCCGTCCACAGGGGGTAGTCGGGCGCGGGGACGAGCACCTCGTCGCCGTCGTCCAGCAGGCCCTGCATCGCCATCACGATCAGCTCGGACACGCCGTTGCCGATGAAGACGTGCTCGACGTCGGTCTCGATGCCGAGGGTCTGGTTGTGCATGACGACCGCCCGGCGCGCGGCCAGCAGGCCTTTCGCGTCACCGTAGCCGTGTGCCGTCGAGACGTTGCGGAGGACGTCCTCCAGGATCTCGGGCGGGCACTCGAAGCCGAACGCCGCCGGGTTGCCGGTGTTCAGCTTGAGGATGCGGTGGCCGGCCGCCTCGAGCCGCATGGCCTCCTCGAGCACCGGGCCGCGGATCTCGTAACAGACATTGGCGAGCTTGGTCGACTGGATCACCTGCATGCAGGGAGCTTACGGCCCGGTATCGCCGCTCGGGCCGTGTTTTCCGCCACGTGAGACGCGTCGGTTCGGGTGGTTATGTGCCTCCGGGGTCCCATGAGCCCCCCGGGGCCCTGCAAATCCGCGGCCACGTCCGGGCGCCGTCCCCGCGCGCCGGCGGGGTGAACGGAGTGCCGGAGTCCCCGGGTCCGCCGGGTGACGCCTCCATCACCTTCACACCGACCCTCCCCACGGCGGCCCCCTCCGCCTCCACGGGCGCGGGCCACCCTGGTCCGGCGGGCCCGGCGCCTTCGGGCGGGTCCGTCCGGCGAAGCTACTCGTCGGAAACAAGCCTTGCCCCCTCGTCGTCCACGTGATGACAATGCGCATGACAATCCGTGGGCGGCCGGAGGTTTTCCGGCCGCCCGTCGTCGCAAGAGGGGACCCCCATGAGAAAACCTCTCGTCGTCGCGCTCTGCGCCCTGGCCTTCGCCGGGGTGGGCGTGACTCCCGCGGTCGCCGCCGAGCCTTCCCCCACGGGCACGGACACGACCACGGGCGCGGGCCCGGCCACGTTGCCGGACGCCGTCAACGGCGCGGTCGGGACCGTGGCGGACGCCCTGTCCGCACTCACCGCGCCCAAGGCCGGCGCGGTGAACTTCGCCGGCACCGTCTCGCTCAGCAACTGCTCCGGTTCCGTCGTCCGCATGCCCGGCTCGGCCGACGACGACCCGGCGCTCGTGCTCACCAACGGCCACTGCCTGGAGAGCGGCTTCCCCGCGCCGGGCGAGGTGCTCGTCGACCGGGCGTCCAGCCGCGGCTTCGGCCTGCTGAACTCCTCCGGCTCCCGGGTCGCCACCCTGCGCGCCGACCGGCTCCTGTACGCGACCATGACCGACACGGACGCGGCGATATACCGGCTCGGCACGACGTACGCGCAGATCAGGAGCTCGTACGGCATCGAGGCGCTGACGCTGGGCGATACCCGGCCGGCCGCCGGCACCGCCATCAGCGTCGTCTCCGGCTACTGGAAGCGGATCTACGACTGCTCCGTCGACGGGTTCGCGTACCGCATGAAGGAGGGCGACTGGACCTGGAAGGACTCGGTCCGCTACACCTCCGCCTGCGACACCATCGGCGGCACCTCCGGCTCACCCGTCGTCGACAGCGCCACCGGCACGGTGGTCGCCGTCAACAACACCGGCAACAACGACGGCGAGCGCTGCACGGTCGACAACCCGTGCGAGATCGACGAGAACGGCGAGGTCACGGTCCGCCAGGGCATCAACTACGCCCAGCAGACCTACCTGTTCCCCGCCTGCTTCGGCGTGGACAACAAGCTCGACCTCGACGCGAGCGGCTGCGCGGTGCCCAAGCCGTAACAGGCGGGGCAGGCCGGGCAGGCGGGGCAGGCCGACAGGCCAGGCAGCCCGACGGGCCCGGACGGGGAGCCGACGGGAGCCGACGGGGAGCCGACGGGAGCCGACGGGGAGCCGACGGGAGTCGACGGGGAGCCGACGGAGAGAGGACAGGAGCGGACAGGAGCGGACGGGGGCGGACGGGGGCGGACAGGGGCGGTCGGTCAGCGGGGAGTCCTGCGGACCGACCGCCCTGCCAGTTCGTCCGTCCGCCGCCCGTCCTCGATCACGAACCGCCCGTCGACCAGTACGTGGGGGATGCCCGTCGGAAGCGTCCGCGGCTGCTCGAAGGTGGAGCCCGCGGCCACCGTCTCCGGGTCGAAGAGCACCAGGTCCGCCTTGTGGCCCTCGCGGACCAGCCCCCGGTCCGGCAGCCGCAGCCGGGCGGCCGGGCGCGAGGTGAGGTGGGCGACGCACTCCTCCAGCGACAGCACGCCCAGCTCGCGCACGTAGTGGCCCAGGTAGTGCGGGAACGTGCCGTAGGCGCGCGGGTGCGGTTTGCTGCCCTGGAGGATGCCGTCCGAGCCGCCGGTGTGGACGCGGTGCCGCATGATCGCGCGGACGTTCTCCTCGTGACCGACGTGCTGGAGGATGGTCGGCGCCAGCCGGTCGGCCAGGAGGAGGCTGCGGGCGACCGTCCAGGGGCTCTCGCCGCGCAGCCGCGCCGACTCCAGGACCGTGCGGCCGACGTACTCCGCGAGCGCCGGGTCGCCCGTGCCGGAGATCTCGATCGTCTCCCACTCCACGGGCACGCCGTGGCAGCCGTCGGAGCCGGTCTCCTCCAGGTGGTGCCGGATGCGCTCGGCGGTGTCGTCGTCCGCCAGCCGCTTCAGGATCCGCTCCGGACCGCCCTCGCTCGCCCAGCTCGGCAGCAGTGCGACGAGGGTGGTGCAGCCCGGGGTGTAGGGGTAGGTGTCGAGGGTGATGTCGGCGCCGGCGGCCAGCGCGTCGTCGAGGAGCGTGAGCAGCTCGGGTGCCCTGCCCTTGTTGACGCCGAAGTTCATGGTGGCGTGGGCCAGGTGCAGCGGGCAGTCCGCCTCCCGGGCCAGCTCCACCATCTCCTCGTACGCCCGCAGGGCCCCGGCGCCGTACGAGCGGTGGTGCGGGCAGTAGTAGCCGCCGTACCCCGCCACCACCCGGCACAGCTCGGTCAGCTCCGCGTCCTTGGCGTACATGCCGGGCGTGTACGTCAGCCCGGACGACATGCCGACCGCGCCCTGCTCCATGCCCTCGGCGACCAGCCGCCGCATGTGCTCCAGCTCGGCCCCGGTCGCGTCCCGGTCGTCCCAGCCGACCGCCAGGGCGCGCACCGTGCCCTGCGGGATCAGGTACGCGGCGTTGACCGCGATGCCCCGGTCGAGCCGGTCCAGGTACTCGCCGACCGACCGCCAGCCGAAGTCGATGTCGTCGCCGGGGCCGTTCCACCCGGCGATGGCGCGGCGCACCTCGCCGAGGGTGCGGTCGTCGACCGGCGCGTACGACAGCCCGTCCTGGCCGATCACCTCCAGGGTGACGCCCTGGGCGGCCTTGGCGCTGTGATCGGGGTCCCGCAGCAGCGCCAGGTCGCTGTGGGCGTGCATGTCGATGAAACCGGGGGCCAGGACCAGGCCCTCGGCGTCCAGTTCCCGGCGGGCCCCGGGGCGCTGGCAGCCGGCGGCCGACGCCTCCTTGACGATCGAGACGATCCGGCCGCCGTCGACCACGACGTCGGCGCGGTAGGAGTCGGCGCCGGAGCCGTCCACGACGTCCGCGTCCCGGATGACGAGCTCTTCCATGTCCCGCTCCCTTTGAGAAGACCTTCCAGAAGAACGCACGGACTAGAAGAACGCACGGACTAGAAGAACGTACGGATGTAGTCGACGACCGTCCCGTCCGCCTGGGCGAGGGGGATCAGCTGCCACTTGTCGAAGGACGTGCACGGGTGGGACAGGCCCAGGCCCACCCAGTCGCCGACCTCCAGGTCCGCCTCCGGGGCGGTGCGCAGCCAGGCGTGCTGGTCGGACAGGCCGCTGACCGTGATGCCGGTCGCCGTCCGCTCCGGGCCGCCGTCCGCCGGGCGCACCACCTGGGCGAACGGCAGGTCGAGGTCGTACGCCGCGTCCCGCTTGCCGGCGTTGGCGAAGGCCTGCCCGGGCGCGGGGCGGGAGACCACCTGCGTCCACAGCCGGAACGCCGGCTCCAGCGCGCCCTCGTCCGGGACGCGGTTGAAGGGGGTCACCTCGCGGTAGTGCCCGTCGTCGTGCGAGACGTACGCGCCCGAGCGCAGCAGCTTCAGTACCGGCAGGGAGAGGCCGGGGACCTCGGTGAACACGTCGGCCACCGCGTCGAACCAGGCGCTGCCGCCCGCGCTCAGCACGATCTCGTCGAGGCCGGCCGCCGCGAACCGCCCCGCCTTGTCGAAGTCCACGGCCAGCGCGACCAGCCGCCGCAGCCAGGCGTGCACCCTTTCCGGGTCGGCGCCCGGCACCTCGCCCTCGTACCCGGCGACACCGGCCAGCCGCAGCGTCCGCGCGCCGGCCACCGCGTCGGCGACCGCCGCGCACTCCGCCTCCGTGCGCACGCCGGTCCGGGCGTCCTCACCGGCGCCCAGTTCGACCACGACGTCCACCGGACGGACGGCGCCCGCGGCCGTCAGCGCCGCGTCCATCAGCCGGGCGCCGCGCACCGAGTCGACGTAGCAGACGAAGCGGAAGTCCGGGTCGGCGTCCAGCTCCGAGGCGACCCAGCGCAGGGCGGCGGCGTCGACCAGCTCGTTGGCGAGGAAGATCCGCGGGATGCCGAAGGCACGGGCGACCCGTACCTGATGGGGTACGGCGAGGGTGATGCCCCAGGCGCCGTGTTCGAGCTGGCGGTGGAAGAGCTGCGGGGCCATGGAGGTCTTGCCGTGCGGCGCGAAGGCGAGGCCGTGCCGGGCCGCGTACGTCTCCATCAGCGCGAGGTTGTGCTCCAGGCGCTCGGCGGACAGGGCCAGCACGGGCGTGGCGAAACCGCCGGTGAAGAGGTTGCGGCGCTGACCGGCCAGCTCGGCGACGGTCAGGCCGTCGGCGTCCGGTGGGAGGCCCTTGAAGCGGTGGTCGACGCGCTCCTCGGCCAGACGGGCGAGAGCTTCGGTGCCGGTGTCGAGGGCCATGGAGCCTCCATGAGATGCGGGGGTGCGGCGGGGGTACGGCAGGGGTCGCGCCAGGAGTCGCGCAGGGCCGCGTCGCGTCGCGTCCAGTGTCGCGCCGATGTCGCGTCCTTGGTGTTGCGACATGCGCAACGGTCATTGCGTATGTCGCTTACTGCTGTCTAACATCTCGGCCAACGCGGGGTCAACGGATCCGCCGAGGCCCGCGAGAGCGACGAGGAGCCCCCACCATCGTGACCGCCACCGGACCCACCAGCACCGCCCCCGGCGTCGTGGACGTCGTAGCGCTCGGCGAGTCCATGGTCACCTTCCTCCCCTCAGTGCCCGGCCGCCTCGCCGACGTACCCTCCTTCGACCGGGCCATCGGCGGCGCCGAGTCCAACGTGGCCTGCGTACTCGCCGCCGCCGGACACCGCGCGCGCTGGATCGGCCGGGTCGGCACCGACGGTTTCGGCGACCACCTCGTCGAGGCGATCGGCGCCTACGGCGTGGACGTCTCCGCCGTGCGCCGCGACCCCGACCGCCCGACCGGCGTGTACTTCCGCACCGCCGGCGACCGTGCCACCGACGCGCACGAGGTGGCGTACTACCGGGCGGGCTCCGCGGCCTCCGCGATGTCGGTGCGGAACATGGACCTCGACGCCATCCGCTCCGGACGCGTCCTGCACCTCTCCGGCATCACGCCCGCGCTCTCCGCCGACTGCCTCGGCCTGATGCGCGAACTCACCGCCCGCCGCCCCGGCCGTCCCCTCGTCTCCTTCGACGTCAACCACCGCCCCGGCCTCTGGCGCGGGGACACCGACGGCTCGCGGGTCCTCCTGGAGCTGGCGCGCGGCGCCGACATCGTCTTCGTCGGCGAGGACGAGGCCTGGGGACCGGGCGGCGCCGACGCCGTGCGCGCCGCGCTGCCCGAACCCGAACTGCTCGTCGTCAAGCAGGGCGCGGCCGGCGCCACCGCCTTCCACGGGCCGCACATCACGACCGTGCCCGCCCTCACCGTCGACGTCGTCGCCGCCGTCGGCGCGGGCGACGCCTTCGCCGCCGGGTTCCTCTCCGCCACCCTGCGCGGCCTGCCCGTACGCGAGCGCCTGCGGCACGGCCACCTGATGGCCGCCGCCGCCCTCACCGTCCCCGGCGACCTCGCCGCGCCCCCGGCCCGTGCCCACGCCGACCGTCTGGCCGCCCTCGACGACGACACGTGGGGGACACTTCGACTCGGCCCCGGCTGGACACAGGCCGACGAAGGGGCCGAGGAGGAGGTACGCACCCCATGAGCCAGACCGTCGACCGCGCGCTGAGCATCCTGCCGCTGCTCGCCGAGGGCCCCGCCGACCTGGGCAGGGTCGCCGACCGCCTCGGCGTCCACAAGTCCACGGCGCTGCGCCTCCTGCGGACGCTGCACGAACACGGCTTCGTCTACCGCCAGTCCGACCAGCGCTACCGCCTCGGCGCCCGGCTCATCGCCCTCGCCCAGGAGGCCATGGAGAACCTGGACGTCCGCGAGATCGCCCACCCCCACCTCGTACGCCTCAACGAGCAGTGCGGGCACACCGTCCACCTCGCCGTCTACGAGGAGAACGAGGTCCTCTACATCGACAAGGTGGAGAGCCGCTACCCGGTACGCATGTACTCCCGGATCGGCAAGCCCGTCGCCATCACCGTCGCGGCCGTGGCCAAGCTGCTGCTCGCCGACCTCCCGGAGAACGAGCGCCGGGCCGTGGCCGAGAAGCTCGACTACCCCCTGTACACGGCCCGTTCGACACCGAACGCCGAAGGCTTCCTCAAGGAGCTGGCCAAGGTGCGCGAACAGGGCTGGGCCACCGACCTCGGTGGCCACGAGGAGTCCATCAACTGCGTCGCCGCGCCCATCCGGGGCGCCGACGGCCGGGTGACGGCCGCGATGTCGGTCTCCGCGCCGAACGTCGTCGTCACCGCCGACGAACTCCTCACCCTGCTCCCGCTGGTGCGCCGTACGGCGGACGCGATCAGCGGCGAGTACTCCGGCAGGACCCCAGTCAAGGAAGTCACCGCATGACCGACAAGATCGCTCTCACCCCCGCGACCCACACCGTCCCTCCGGCGAAGTTCAGCCACGGCGTCCGGAAGGGCAACATCCTCCAGGTCGCCGGCCAGGTCGGCTTCCTCCCCCACGAGGAGGGCAAGGCCCCCACCCCGGCCGGCCCGACCCTGCGCGAGCAGACCCTCCAGACCCTCGCCAACGTCAAGGCGATCCTGGAGGAGGGCGGTGCCTCCTGGGACGACGTGATGATGATCCGCGTCTATCTCACGGACGTGGACCACTTCGCCGAGATGAACGAGATCTACAACGCCTACTTCGAGGAGCAGGGCCTCACCCAGCCGCCCGCCGCGCGCACGACCGTCTACGTCGGTCTGCCCGCCGGACTCCTCATCGAGATCGACGCGCTGGCCGTCCTGGGCTGACCCTCTTCTCGGTCCTTCCGCCGGTTCCGTCTGTCTGTCGTCTGTCGCACGGCCCGGCGCCCCTCCCCCCGGGGGGCGCCGTGCCGCGCCCCGCCCTGCCCGAAAGCTTTATGTGGTTACCCAGAGGACCCCCGTATGTCCCCCATATCCCTCCAGCTCGCCGCCTCCGCCCCAGCGGAGACCCCGCCCCACACCGGCGGTCTGCTCCACCTGATCGACGGCACGGCGGGCCTGCTGACCGTCGCCGCGGTCGGCATCGCGCTCCTGCTCTTCCTGATCATCAAGGTCCGGCTCCAGCCGTTCGTCGCGCTGCTCGCCGTCTCCATAGCCGTCGGTCTGCTCGCCGGCCTGTCGGTCACCGAACTCTTCGGCACCGTCCAGAAGTCCGACGCCGTCTCCACCATCGAGTCCGGCATGGGCGGCATCCTCGGGCATGTCGCCATCATCATCGGCCTCGGCACGATGCTCGGCGCCATCCTCGAAGTCAGCGGCGGAGCCCAGGTGCTGGCCTCCCGGCTGCTGGGTCTGTTCGGCGAGAAGCGCGCCCCCCTCGCCATGGGCCTGACCGGCCTGATCTTCGGCGTCCCGGTCTTCTTCGACGTCGGTATCTTCGTCCTCGCGCCCATCGTCTACGCCGCCGCCAGGCGCTCCGGCAAGTCGGTCCTGCTCTACTGCCTGCCCCTGCTGGCCGGTCTGTCGATGACCCACGCCTTCCTGCCGCCGCACCCCGGTCCGGTGGCCGCCGCCGGACTGCTGAAGGTGGACCTCGGCTGGGTGATCCTCATGGGCATCGTCTGCGGCATCCCGGCCGTGCTCGCGGCCTGGGTGTTCTCCGCCTGGATCGGCCGCCGCATCTTCGTGCCCGTACCGCAGGACATGGTCGAGGCGGCCGAAGAGGCCAGGCAGGCCGTCATCGACGAGCAGACCAAGGCAGGCGTCGCGCCGCACGAGAGCCCGGTCGCGCTCGGCACCGTGCTCGGCATCATCGGCACCCCGCTGATCCTGATCCTCGCCGCGACCTTCTCCTCCATCGCCCTGGACGAGTCCACCCTCCGCTCGGTGATCGAGTTCTTCGGCAACCCGTTCGTGGCCCTGACCATCGCGCTGCTCCTCGCCTACTACCTGCTCGGCATCCGGCGCGGCTGGTCCCGCAAGTCCCTGGAGACGGTCTCGACGGCCTCGCTGAAGCCGGTCGGCAACATCCTGCTGGTGGTCGGCGCGGGCGGCGTCTTCGGCGCCGTCCTCAAGGCCAGCGGCGTCGCGCAGGCCCTCTCCGACACCTTCAACGACGTCGGCCTGCCGGTGATCGTCCTCTCCTACCTGATCTCCCTGGTGCTGCGGGTCGCCCAGGGCTCGGCGACGGTGGCGATCGTGACGACGGCGGGCATCGTGGCACCGCTGCTCGCGGAGGGCGACCACTCCCAGGCGTTCGTCGCCCTGGTCATCATGGCCATCTCGGCGGGCTCCATCTTCGCCTCGCACGTCAACGACGGCGGCTTCTGGATGGTCGCCAAGTACTTCGGAATCAGTGAACGGGACACCCTCAAGACGTGGACCGTGCTGGAGAGCGTGCTGTCGGTCGCCGGGTTCGTGGTCGCCGCGGTACTGAGCCTGTTCGTGTAGGCGGTCGTACGTGGGCGTCTTGTGTAGGCGTCTGATAACGAAGTTGGGGCTGGCTGTGTCCGGCACAGGTTCGTCGACCATACTGCCCGCTGTGGAGCAGCGCAGAGGATCGACCAGCCAGCCCCTGGAAGGCGCCGGATTCGACCCGGCCTTCATCCCCGGGCTCACCGCGCCCGTGACCGGTGAGCCGGAGGACGCGAGACCGGCGAAGGAGAAGGCGGAGGCGGAGCCCGGGGACGTCCGCGACGCGGACGGGACCGCGGCCATGGAACCCGCCGGGGAGCCGGTGGAGGAAGAGGAGGCCCCGGACCCCGACGGCCCCGTCTTCGAGGCCGCCGACCGCCGCGCCAGGATCGTCGCCGACCACAAGGGCGTACGTCTCTCCCTCGACGACCAGAGCTGCGAGTTCCGCTGGGACGAGGTCGGCGCCGTGGAGACGGAGACGGGGCGCTTCGGCAAGCGGTTCACCGTCACGGTGCACACGCCGGACCGCCGCTGGTACCCGATCGAGATCGAGGCGTCGTCCCGAAGCCGCTTCCCGGAGTGGGAATCGGCCCTGGACGAGGTCCTGGACGCCTACTTCGAGGACGCCGAGACCGAGGCCGAGGCCGGGAACGAGGCCGAGGCCGAGCCGCGGAACGAGAAGGACGGCGACTCGACGGACGGCCACGCCACGGACCGCGAGCCGAAGGGCGGCGACGCGTCGGACGGGAAGGACGGCGACCCGTCGGACGGGAAGGACGGCGACCCGTCGGACGAGAAGGGCGGCGACCCGTCGGACGGGAAGAAGGCCGGGGGCGCCGAGGGTGACGGGACCCGCGCCGAGTAGGCACATCGCGTGAAGATCCCCGCACGCCCTCTTGTCCCACCGGCCGCGATGGGCTTGGTTGGCCCGCATGGCGGACATCACGGGCAGCACCAGTGACACCGGGGCACCACGCGACTCCGAATCGGCACCCCGTAAATCCAGTTGGCGCTACATCGGCCCCGGCATCGTCGTCGCGGCGACCGGGGTCGGCGCCGGCGATCTCGTGGCCACCCTGATCGCGGGCAGCAACTTCGGTTACACCCTGATGTGGGCGGCGGTCCTCGGCTGCCTGGTCAAGATCTCCCTCGCCGAGGCGGCGGGCCGCTGGCACCTGTCCACCGGCCGCACCCTCTTCGACGGCTGGGCGAGCCTCGGCCGCTGGACCACGTACTTCTTCGCGGTCTACGTCGTGATCTGGGGCTTCTCCTACGGCGCGGCGGCGATGTCGTCGAGCGCCCTGCCGCTGCAGGCCCTGTTCCCCGGCGTGATGGACCTCGAATGGTGGGGCATCGCCTGCGGCGTGGTCGGCCTGGTCTTCGTCTGGTTCAACAAGTACGCCGTCTTCGAGAAGGTCATGACGGTGATGGTGGGCGTCATGTTCGTGGTGACGGTCTACCTGGCGATCCGGGTGGCGCCCAACCTGGGGGACGCCTTCGCCGGCCTCCTCCCGGTCATCCCGGACGGCGAGGACTCCGTCCTCAACACCCTCGGTCTGATCGGCGGCGTCGGCGGCACGATCACGCTCGCCGCCTACGGCTACTGGGTCAACGCCAAGGGCTGGTCCAACACCGGCTGGATGAAGGTCATGCGGCTGGACAACCGGGTCGCCTACATCACGACCGGTGTCTTCGTCGTCGCCATGCTCTTCGTCGGCGCGGAGCTGCTGCACGCCGCGAACATCGCGCTCTCCGGCGGCGGCAAGGGCCTGGTGCAGCTCGGCGACATCCTGGAGGACGAGTACGGCACGGCGACGGCCAAGTTCTTCCTGATCGGCTTCTTCGCCACGTCCTTCACCTCGCTCATCGGCGTGTGGCACGGCGTGAGCCTGATGTTCGCGGACTTCGTGGCCCGGCAGCGCGACAAGACGGCGGGCAAGGGCAAGGAGATCGCCTCCGGTGAGCACGAACGCTCCTGGCCCTTCCGCGCCTACCTGCTGTGGCTGACCTTCCCGCCCATCGTCCTGCTCTTCCAGGGCGAGCCCTTCCGCCTGGTCATCATCTACGGCGTACTGGGCGCCGCCTTCATGCCCTTCCTCGCCCTGACCCTGGTCTGGCTCCTCAACTCCTCCCGCACGCCGCCTGAGTGGCGCAGCGGCTGGCTCAGCAACTCGATGCTCGCGGTCGCGGGCCTGCTGTTCCTGGTGCTGTGTGTGAAGGAGGTCTGGGACCAGCCGTGGGCGGAGTTCTTCTGACCCACCGCGGCCGGCCGGCCCGTCCCCGCCGGCCGGCCCGCCTGTCCCGCCGGCCGGCCCGGTCAGCCGCCGGAGGCCGGTGACTTCTTCGCCGACTCGGGGATCGTCTCGTCCGCCCTGATGGCCTTCCACAGCGTGGCGGCCTGCGGGTCCGCGGCGACGACACGGGCCGGATCGATCTTGTCGTACTCGACCGGGAGCATGAGCGTTTCCATGGTGTCGGGGTTGACGCCCTGCATGCTGCGGCCGAAATCGGCCAGCGAGGTGAGCGAGGAGATCTCGGAGTCGGTGGTGAGCGACTTGGTCGCCGCGTTGGCGATCTTGTAGGCCTTGGTGGGGCTGCCGAGGAGGTCCTGGTTCCGCACCTCGCGCAGCAGAGCGAGCATGAACTCCTGCTGAAGACCGATACGTCCGAGATCGCTTCCGTCGCCGACCCCGTGCCGGGTGCGAACGAACGCCAGGGACTCCCGGCCGTCGAGCTTGTGGGAGCCGGCCGACAGGTCGAGGCCGGTCTTCGCGTCCTTGATCGGCTGGTCCACCTGGACGGTCACTCCGCCGATCGCGTCCACCAGGCTCTGGAAACCGGCGAAGTCGACCTCGATGTAATGGTCGATACGGACACCGGACATCTGCTCCACGGTCTTCAGCACACAGGCCGGCCCTCCGGTCGGGTAGAGCGAGTTGAACATCACCCGCTCCTTGGCCGGGAGCGTGCCTCCGTCCTTCGCCGGGCATTCGGGCCGGGTCACCAGGGTGTCGCGGGGGATGCTGACCGACACGGCCTTGCTCCGGCCCTCGGGTATGTGCACCACCATCGTGGTGTCCGCGAGGCCGCTGCTGTTGCCGCCGGCCAGGTCCCCGTTCTCGCCCGCACGGGAGTCGGAACCGAGGATCAGCAGGTTCTGGCCGCTGGTGGGCAGTTTCTCGGGACGGTCGTCGCCGAGGGCCTTGTTCAGGTCGATACCGTTGCCGAGGTTGGAGTTCAGGTGGCTGTACAGCCACCAGCCGGTACCGCCGGTGACGAGCACCACTGCCAGGAGCGTCCAGCCGATGACACGGCGAACGCGCTGGCCGCGGGTGCGTACCTTGCGACCGCGGCGTCGTCTGGACGGGCGGTCGGTGGGTATCGCGGTGTCGGTGCTCATGCTGCTCAAACACTCCTGGACGTCGGCGAGGCGAGGGGACATCCGAGCTGCGGTGTCCTCGATACCGTCAAAGGAGGTGGCATCCATGGCACTGATCAGTCGGCTGGAGGAGCACTATAGACCGAACACTCGCTCGAGGGCTGGACTTGTCGTACTTTCTGCCCGTTCCGGGCGGGGGCGGGTCGGAGGGCCGGACCCGGCCGCCCACGCGGAACGCCCGGCCGGGAAGCCCCGGCCGAGCGACCGCGTGTATCCGCGCCGAGGCTACGGCAGTGCGTGCACGTGGGCTCCCACCGCGTTCGACCAGGCGTTTGCGGCGGTGGCGTCCCAGTTGGTGGACCAGGTCATGGCACCCCGCAGGTCGGGGTACGTCCTCGACGGCTTGAAGGTGCCGCAGTTGACGGCCTTGGTCAGGCAGTCGAGGGCGTCGTTCACGACGCGCGGCGACACGTAGCCGCCGCCCGCCGCGCGGGTGGAGGCCGGCAGACCCAGGCCCACCTGTGACGGGTCGAGGCCGTTCTCCAGCTGGATGCAGGCCAGGGCGGTGAGGAAGTCGACCGTGCCCTGCGCGTACACCTTGCCGTCGCAGCCCAGCATCGTGCCGCTGTTGTAGTACTGCATGTTGACGACGGTGAGGATGTCCTTCACGTTCAGCGCCGTGCGGAAGTACGAGCCCGACGTCGACTGCATGTCGATCGTCTGCGGCGCCATCGTCAGGATCATGTCCGGGCCCGCCTTCGCCGACAGGGCGCGCAGGGCCTGTGTCATGTAGGTCGCGTTGAGGCCGTTCTCCAGGTCGATGTCGACGCCGTCGAAGCCGTACTCCTGCATCACGGAGTAGACCGAGTCGGCGAAGTTCGTCGCGGAGGCCGAGTCGTTCACCGAGACGGTGCCCTTCTCGCCGCCCACCGAGATGATGACCTTCTTCCCGGCGGCCTGCTTGGCCCGGACGTCCGCCTTGAACTGGTCGACCGTGTAGCCGTCGAGCCCGGCCGTGTCGAGGTTGAAGGACACCGCGCCCGGCGTCGCGGTCGCGTCCGCGAAGGCGACCGCGATGATGTCGTACTGGGCGGAGACGTCCGAGATCCTCTGGACCGCCGCCCCGTTGTCGAAGTTCTGCCAGTAGCCGGTCACCGCGTGCTTGGGCAGGCCGCCGCCCCCGTCACCCCGCTCCGTCGTACGGGCCGTCACCGCTGCCGACTTCACCGACTCACCGGCCGCGTTCGTCGCCGTGACCTGGAAGGAGTACCACGTCGAGGCCGCGAGGCCGGTGATCGTCGCGGACGTGCCGGTCGCCGCCGTCGCCTTCGTACCGTCGCGGTAGACGGTGTAGCCGGTGGCGCCCGGCACCGCGCTCCAGGCCAGCGACGCCGAGGAGGACGTCGTACCGGAGACGCTCAGGCCGGCCGGGGCCGACGGGACCGTGGGCTCGGGCCCGCCGTCGTCACCGCCGCCTCCGTCCGGGCCGAAGACGGACAGGTCGTCGGCGTAGTAGGCGGGCTGCCCGTACCAGCCGTGGGTGTACACGGTCACCGAGGTCGTCGAGGAGCCCGTCCTGAACGTCGTCGACAGCTGCTTCCAGGAGCTCGAGTCCGGCGTCCAGGTCGACACGTCGGTCGTGCCCGTGCCCGTCACGCCCAGGTAGGAGTACCCGCCCTGCACCCAGGCGCTCAGCGTGTACGTCGATCCGGGCTTCACCTTCACCGTCTGGGCGCACCGGGCGTTGTCCTGCCCGCTCGGCGTCGCCTTGAGCGCGGCGGAGCCCGCGTGCGCCGGGGAGGAGACGGTCGTACCGCTGTTCGCGGAACAGGTCCAGTTGCTCAGTCCGGCCTCGAAGCCGGCGTTTCTCGCGTTGTTGACGTCGGCGGCGGCCGCCTGGCCGACCGCCGTGACCGACAGGGCGAGTGCGGCGGTGACGGCTCCCGCCCAGAACTTCGTCCGCCTGCCGAACCGTCTGTGCACGGGCTCCATTGAGGCCTCCGGTGGGGGAGTGGGGGCATTGGGGTACAAGGTGGTCCAGACCAATTGAGGTGTCAAGAGGTAGGTCCGGACCAAGTTCGCCGTCAGGTCCCGGACTTGGTCCGCCCCCGGGGTGGACCGCCGGTCGACTGTCGTCGGACCGCCGGTCGCTGTCGGGCCGCCGGTCGTCGTCGGGCCCGCCGCCCACCGCCCGGCCGACGGCCGAGAAATGCTCAACCTGCCCCGTTTTGCCGCACCTTGTGCAACGCAAGTTGTTCCAGAGCTACAGAAACGCTGTTCTCCGGTCACAGACGCGTGGATACAGTGCTCAGGTAGTCACGCAGTGAAGTCATCCGGGTGTGCCGGAGTAACACCGGCGGACCGACGGGCATGGGGAGACGGGGAGCCGCGCGTGCCAACTGCCATTGCCGTGACCAGTGCCGACATGGCACTGCCGCCGCAGGACGAACGGACACTGCCCGCGGTCGTGCTCCAGGACGTCGACCGACGTCCGCTGGAGCAGGCGCTGGCCGAGCTGCAGTCGCTGGTCGACCAGCACGGGCACGTGATCGTGGTGTGCTCGCCGGCCGCCCCGGCGAGCGTCGAACGACGGCTCCACACCGTCCGCGCCCTCCTGGAGACCGACCGGATCGCCGTGTTCCGGCCGCCCCTGCCCCCGCTCGGACTCGCGGTACTCGCCCGGCAGTTGCGGCAGCTGGCCTCCTGCGACCTCAGCCCCGGCGTCCTCGCCTCGGCCGGCCGGCTGCTGACCCACTACATCCACGCCGGCGCGCTGCTCGGCTCCGTGGCCCGGCTCGACCACGTCCCCGTGGGCCTGAAGTCGCACGCCAGGTCGTGGATGCCGGGCAGCCAGTTCGGCGTCATGGCGCATCCGGTGCCGCAGCTGGTGCGGATCGGCCCCGAAGCGGCCCTCGACGGGCCCGAGTTCGGCACCTGGCTGCTGGTCGCCAAGGGGCAGCTCCCGTCCGACTGGGTCGCCGGCACCCTTGCCCCGTCCTGGCGCGTGCAGGGACTGCGCGAGACACCTCTGCCCGCCGATTCCCCCGGCTGGTGGGGGACCGGACGGCTCACCGAGTTCTGCGCCTACCTGCCCGACCTCTCGGTCCTCTACCAGTTGGTCACTTCGGTGCGGCAGAGCACCTGCCACTGGTGCGGCATCGACGTCATCGGCGACCGGTGCGTGTTCTGCTCCGCGACGCCGCCGGTGTACGACGCCCGCGGTGACGCCGCTCATCGCGGTGACAGGGCGCTCGGTCACCGCCGTGACGCCGCCCTCGGGCACCGCCGTGAGAGACGAGCCCTCACCGGGTAGGCCCGTACCGCGCCGCTCCCCTCGCCCAGCCCGCCAGCCCGCCAGCCCGCCAGCCCGCCATCCGATCCGGTTCGACCGATTCCCCCAATGAGGTTGCACGGCTCATGAACTCCCGTCAGCGCCGCGGCATCATCCTGCTGATCCTGTCGGTCCTCTGCGCCCTCGGCGCGTTCGCCGGCGTGCTGTCCGTCGTCAAAGACGTGAAGTCCAAGGTCGGCCCCGAGGTCACCGCGTACCGGCTCAAGACCGACGTGGAGCCCTACACGCCCCTGGGCGCCGGCCAGTTCGAGAAGATCGAGATGCCTGAGCGCTGGCTGTCGGAGAACGCCGTCACCGATCTCGGCCAGGTCCGCGGCAAGATCGCCGTGACGACGCTGAAGGAGGGCTCATTGCTGCAGAGCGACATGATCGTCGACCAGCCCGCCCTGCGGCCCGGGCAGCAGGAGGTCGCCATCATGATCGACGCGGCGACCGGCGTCGCCGGCAAGATCACACCGGGCTCCGCCGTCAACGTGTACGCCACCTTCGAGGGAGAGCGTGAGGGTGACCCCGCTCAATCCAAGATCATCGTAACAAACGCCAAGGTCATCGACGTAGGCGACCTCACCTCTCTGAAGCCCGACGAGAACAGCCGCGACCGGGAACCCACCGACGCCGTCCCCATCACCTTCGCACTGTCCACCATCGACGCCCAGCGCATCACCTACGCCGAGTCGTTCGCCCAGCGGGTCCGGCTCGCGCTGGTGGCGCCCGGCAGCGACACCACGGTCCCCGACAAGGACCGGACGTACGAACTCGCGAAGGACAAGTGAGAGCCCGTATGCCCACGAGGATCCTCCCGGCAGTCGGCGACCCGGACGCCGTACGGTCCATCACGTCCCTGCTCAGCCAGCTCCCGGACGCCGAACCGATGGCCCCGGTGACCGACTCCACCCAGCTGGTCGACACCCTCGCCCGGCTGGCCGCCGAGTCCGTCGACGAACTGCCCGAGGTCGTCGTCGTCCACGAGCGCATCGGTCCCGTCCCCGCTCTCGAGCTGATCCGCGAGGTCGCCCTCCGCTTCCCGGCCGTCGGCGTCATCCTCGTCACCTCCGACCCGGGTCCTGGCCTCTTCCAGGCCGCCATGGACTACGGCGCCCGCGGCCTGGTCGCCCTGCCACTCGGCTACGAGGAACTCGCCAGCCGCGTCCAGGCGGTCGCCCAGTGGTCGGTGGGCGTACGCCGGCACCTCGGCGGCGGCGTCGAGGTGTTCACCGGCGTCGGCGGCACGGTCGTCACGGTCAGCGGCGCGAAGGGCGGTGTGGGCACCACCCTGACGGCGATCCAGCTGGCCCTCGCCGCCCAGGCGTCGGGGCGTCCGACCGCCCTGGTCGACATGGACCTCCAGGCCGGCGACGTCGCCTCCTACCTGGACGTCCAGTTCCGCCGCTCCGTCGTCGACCTGGCCACCATCACGGACATCTCCCCGCGCGTCCTGGCCGACGCCGTCTTCCGCCACGACACCGGCCTCGCCCTGCTGCTCGCCCCCGGCGAGGGCGAACGCGGCGAGGAGGTCACCGACCGCGCCACCCGCCAGATCGTCAGCGCCCTGCGGTCCCGCTACGAGGTCGTCGTCCTCGACTGCGGCGCCCAGCTCGGCGGCGCCGGCGCCGCGGCCGTGGAGATGGCCGACGCGGCGCTGCTGGTCACCACCCCGGACGTGGTCGCCGTACGGGGCGCCAAGCGGGCGGTGCGGATGTGGGACCGGCTGCAGATCCGCAAGGCGGAGGAGACCACCGTGGTCGTCAACCGGCACACGCGCGCCACCGAGATCCAGCCCCCGCTGATCCGGAAGATCACCGGCACGGCGGTCGCGGGCACCACCGTCCCCGCCAACTTCAAGGAACTCCAGGGCGCCGTGGACGCCGGCCGCGTCCACGAACTGGACGGCAGGGGCACGGTGAAGCAGGCCCTTTGGGCCCTCGCGGGCGAACTGGGCCTGGTCAGGGCCGTCGAGGCGGACCATCGAAAGGGCGGCGGCCGCTTCCGTGGCGACCGGGGATCGGTGAGCTTCCGGCGGCGGAAGGACGGTGCGGGATGAGTGCCTTACGGCGCGGGACCCGGGACGCCCGGCGCACGGGAGGGGACGCGGGCCAGGTCACCATCGAGTTCCTCGGCATGACCCCGGTGATCATCGCGACGCTGGTGGTGCTGTGGCAGCTCGTCCTCGTGGGATACACGTACACGCTCGCGGGTAATGCTGCGGACGAGGCGGTACGGGCGGCGACGGCGGCGGACCGGGGCGCGCGGCAGGGGGCCTGCCAGGAGGCCGGCCGGGACAAGCTGCCCGGCGCGTGGGAGGGGGGCGCCGAGGTGGGCTGCGACACCGCGGGCGGCTACGTCACCGCCGACGTGCGCATCGAGGTGCCCATCCTCTTCCCGGGCACGGTCAGCTTCCCGTTCACCGTGCACGGGCACGCGGGGGCCGTGGAGGAGGAGACCGACTGAGATGCCGTACTCCGTGAGCGGCCGCCCCAGGGACCGTGGCCAGGTGGCCATCGAGTACCTCGGGTTCCTGCCGATCCTGATCATCGTCGCCATGGCCGCCGTACAGCTGGGCCTGATCGCGTACACCGCACAGCAGGCCGGTACGGCGGCCCGCGCCGGGGCCCGCAGCGCCTCGCTCCAGGAGAGCGCGGGCGAGGCGTGCGCGGCGGCGGTCAGCAGTTGGCTCGCGGACGGCACCGACTGCCCACCGTCCTACGGCGGGGACGAGGTGACGGTCACCGCCACCGTCGACATCCCCTCGATCGTCCCCGGCTGGGACTTCGGGGACGCCACCAGGACCGCCACCATGCCGCTGGACCACTGACCGAGGAGCCGATGACGCATGAGCCTGCGCGCACGCATCCACTCCCCCGAGGAGCACGGCAGCCGGGGCGAGGACGGACACCTGGTCGCCTCCTACCGGGCCAAACTCCTGGAGGAGATCGACCTCGCCGAGATGAGCTCGCTGGCGATGGCCGAGCGCCGCGCCCGCCTGGAACGGGTGCTTGGGCACATCATCAGCCGCGAGGGCCCGGTCCTGTCGACGGTCGAGCGCTCCCAGCTGATCCGCCGGGTCGTGGACGAGGCCCTCGGCCTCGGCATCCTGGAGCCGCTGCTGGAGGACGCCTCGATCACGGAGATCATGGTGAACGGACCCGACGCCATCTTCGTCGAACGCGGCGGCCGGGTGGAGCAGCTCCCCCTCCGCTTCGCCTCCGACGACCAGCTGATGCAGACCATCGAGCGCATCGTCTCGACGGTCAACCGCCGCGTGGACGAGTCGAACCCGATGGTCGACGCCCGCCTCCCCTCCGGCGAACGAGTCAACGTCATCATCCCGCCCCTCTCACTGACCGGCGCCACCCTCACCATCCGCCGCTTCCCGCGCTCCTTCACCCTCCAGGAGCTGATCGGCCTCGGCTCGCTCGACGAGCACATGCTGTACCTGCTCGCCGGCCTGGTGCAGGCCCGCTTCAACATCATCGTCTCCGGCGCCACGGGCACCGGCAAGACCACCCTCCTCAACGCCCTGTCCGGCCTCATCCCGGAGACCGAACGCATCATCACCATCGAGGACTCGGCGGAACTCCAGCTCCAGCAGGCGCACGTGATCCGCCTGGAGTCCCGCCCGCCGAACGTCGAGGGCCAGGGCCGTGTCACCATCCGCGACCTGGTCCGCAACTCCCTGCGCATGCGCCCCGACCGCATCGTCGTCGGCGAGGTCCGCGGCGGCGAGTCCCTGGACATGCTCCAGGCCATGTCGACGGGACACGACGGCTCGCTCGCCACGGTCCACGCCAACAGCGCGGAGGACGCCCTCATGCGCCTCCAGACCCTGGCCTCGATGTCGGACGTGGAGATCCCGTTCGTCGCCCTGCACGACCAGATCAACAGCTCCGTCGACGTCATCGTCCAGCTCACCCGCTTCGCCGACGGCGCCCGCCGCATCACCGAGATCGCCCTGCTGGCCAGCCACGGCGGCGAACCGTACCGCCTGGCCACGGCCGCCCGCTTCAACGCCCGGCCGATGACCGCCGACGGCCGCATCTACGGCGCCTTCGAGTACCACCCCCTCCCGCGCCGCACCGCCGAGCGCCTCTACATGGCGAGCCAGCCCGTCCCGCAGGCCTTCGGCGTGGCCGGCACCGTGGACCAGCTCGCCACCCGGGAGGCGAGGTAGGGCAGCGATGGAACCCCGGCCGGAAACCCCGGGCACCGCCCCGGAAGCCCCGCGAACCACCCGCAAGCCCCGGTAGCCCGGGATCGACCCGAGCCCCGGGAAGCACCGGAACCCCGCACCGCGGAACCCGCACACGCCAGAGCCCCACACACCAGAGAGCCCCGCACACCGGAGAGCCCCGCACGACACAGAGCCCCGCAACACAGAGCCCCGCGCGCCCCACAAACAGGAACCCGAGACCCGCCCCGTGGAAGCCAGGTAGGAACCGCCCCATGGAACTGGAAACGCTCGTCACGCTCACCACCGGCATCACGCTGCTGACCTGCGCCCTGGCGGTCACGGGCCTGCACTTCTACGCCGCCGGCAAGGCCCAGCGCGCGGCCCTGGTCGACCGCCTCTCGGCCACCGGCCAGCTCTCTCCCGCCGGCCGCAGCCGCCGCTTCCGCGCTCTCGACCGCCGCCTGCGCCGCACGGAGCTGGGCCGCAAGCTGGAACTGCGCCTGGCGGCAACCGGCCTGGACCTCACCCCCGGCGAGTTCTTCGCCTACATGACGGCCACGGTCGCGGGCCTCTGGCTGATCGGTCAGGCCGCACTGGCACCCTTCTTCGGTCCCCTGGCCGGCCTGCTGGGCATCGGAGGGGCGATCCAGTTCCTCAACTGGCAACGCCAGAAACGCATCGAGAAGTTCATCAACCAGCTCCCCGAACTCGCCCGCATCCTCGCCAACGCCACCCAGGCCGGCCTGGCCCTGCGCACCGCCATCGGCATGGCGGCGGAGGAGCTGGAGGCCCCGGCCGGCGAGGAACTCGGGAAGGTCGCCGACCAGTTGGCCATCGGCGCCTCCATGGACGACGCCCTCGGTGAACTCGCCGACCGCCTCCCCTCCCGCGAACTCGTCGTCCTGGTGACCACCCTCGTCCTGTCCAACCGCGCAGGCGGGCAGGTGGTCAGCGCCCTGCGCAACCTCACGGAGACGCTGGAGGAGCGCAAGGAGACCCGTCGCGAGGTCCGTACCCAGCTCTCCCAGGTCAGCATGACGTCGTACGCCGTCCCCGTACTCGGTGTCGGCTCGTTGTTCCTGATGGACGGGGTGAAGGACGGCGCCCTGGAACGCATGACGGGCTCCTCGGCCGGCCAGGCCGCGGTGATCATCGCCTTCGCGCTCTACGCAGTCGGGTTCGTCCTCATCCGCCGCCTGTCCCGCATCGACGTCTGAGAGGGAGCCGACATGGAACCGGGCCTGCTCCTCGCGCTGCTCGCGGCCCTGAGCGTCTGGGGCGTGTTCGCCGGCATCCGCATGTACCGGGCCGACGCCAAACTCCCCGGCGACCTCGCCCTCGCCCTGGAGGTCGGCTCCACCCGCACCGGGGCCGTCGACTCGCTCATCGACCGCATGGGCATGCGCTACGCCCCCGCCGTACTGCGCCTGATGGGCCCGGCCCTGGTGGCCAAGTACCGCCGCAGGATCGACCTGGCCGGCAACCCCGGCGGCCTGACCATCGACCGCTACGCCGCCCGCCGCGCGGTGTACGGCTTCCTGGGGGCGGTCGGCTTCCTGGTCTTCCTCCTGCGCGGCCAGTACGTGGTGGCCCTGCTCCTGCTCGCCTTCGGCGCCTTCTGGACGGAGGTCGGCATCTGGTCGGCGATCCGGATCCGCAAGGACGTCATCGAGCGCACGCTCCCCGACTTCCTGGACGTCCTCGCGGTCGTGGTCAGCGCCGGCCTCGGCTTCCGCCAGGCCCTGGACCGCGTGGCACTGCGCTACGAGGGTCCGTGGGCGGACGAACTCCGCATCACCCTCCGGCAGATGGACCTCGGCATGAGCCGCCGCCAGGCTTTCGCGGAGCTGCGCCGGCGCAACGACTCCGAACAGGTGGCGATGTTCGTGACGGCACTCCAGCAGGGCGAGGAGCTGGGCGCCCCCATCGTCGACACCCTGGTCTCCCTGGCCAAGGACATGCGGCGCACGGACGCCCAGAACGCCCGCCGCAAGGCGGCACGCGCGGTACCCAAGGCCACGATGATGATCACGACCTTCATGGTCCCGGCCACGATGATCCTCCTCGGCGCCGGCCTGATCCTGGGCTCGGGCACCGACTTCGGCACGATCACGGGCGAGTAGGGGAGGGGGAGGAGCGCCATGTCGATCACGAGGCCGGGGAAGCGGGGCGCCGTAAACAAAAGGAGTGCGACTGCACACGAAGCGATGACGTCAACAAGCGGTGATCCAGAGCCCAGTCGAGCTACTTCTGAGTTACACCTTTCGCACTTGCAATCCGCTGTGGGAGAGTCTTTGTCTGGTGCTCCCGACAGGCCGGGGTCCCAACTGAACGCAGGGGAGGTGGAGATGGTGACCGACGTGCCGTCCGGCATGACCAACCAGCACATCCCCGCCACCCGCCCCCGCGAGGTGGCTGCGTCCAGGGTGACCTCGATGGTCCGACCCACAGCACAGGAGGGGGCCCGCGACGGGTCCCCGGGGCCCTCGGAGCCGAGGGCCCTCTCGCCGTACGTCCCGCACGACGAACGCGGCATCGTCCACCCTGGAGGGGAACACCATGACCAACTGGCTGCACACCACAACCGCCTACCTGCACTCCCGCGCCGCCGCCCGCAACGACAAGGGCCAGACGGCTGTGGAGTACCTGGGAATCATCGCGGTAGTGGTGGCGATCGTGCTGGCGATCACGGGGACGGATATCGGGCAGACGATTTTCGACGCGATCACATCGAAGATCGCCGAAGTAACCGGTGGATGAGCCGACTTCGTGAGTGCAGTGATACAGGGCAGGCTTTTCCCATCTACATCACGGTGGTGGGAGGCCTGCTCTTTCTCGCGCTTGCGTACTTCGCAGTCGGCCAAGCCGCAGCCACGCGCAGCGAGGCGCAGACGGCGGCGGATGCTGCGGCGCTCGCAGCGGCCTTGGAAACGCGGGATCAGCTCGCCGATCAGTGGCTCGAAAACATCTTGGACCCCGACTCGTGGCAGGCCGTCTTCGACGGCAAGGCGCCCGTACCCAGTGCGTGCTGGCGGGCTCATGAGCTCGCTGCGCGCAATGACGCAAGCGTGAAGTGTCATCCGGACGGGCTGCTGGGCTACACCGTCGTTGCGGAGACCAATGGGACTGTCGGAGACAGCATCGTTCCGGGTACGGAGGAGCAGAAGGCCACGGAGTCAGCCACTGCCGTCATCGAGGCTCGTTGCCTGTTCGAATTGCCCGCTGAGGACGCCAGGGAAGATGACTTGCCGAGTCTCTCGTGCAGGGGCGAGGAATGGGATCTGAGCCCAGACGATCTCGTGGATCTACCGAAGCCCGAGGATCTGTTCGACGTCCACCTGGCCGACTGACTGGCGAATGACGAGTGACGAAGGAAACCAAGACATGAGCATCCGGTTCAAGAGGACGGCCCGTCGAGGGACGCTCGCATTGGCTGTAGTGGCCAGCCTGACTTTCGGCGCTGTCGGCTGCGGCGGTGGTGGCGACGATGAGAAGCCGAAATCATCATCGTCGACGTCGAAAGATGACGGGCCCGGGCCGAGTGCTCAGGAAGGCGATGCGGAGGAGCCATTGGCCGAGCTGCGGGGAAGCAATGGTCTGCTCCTGGAGATCATCTCGGCTGAGCGGGATTCGGGTGGCTTCGTGACTGTGAACGGTGAGCTGAAGAACGACGGTGACAAGAGTGTCGCGATTCCATCCGCGTTGAGCGGAAACGAGACGGAGATCATCAGAAACGGCAGGTCGCTCGGTGGTGCGACGCTAGTCGATTCCAAAAGCAAGAAGCGGTATTACGTGCTGCGTGACACGGATGGTCGTCCGCTGACGACCACAGGCTTCTCCACGATCAAGGCCGGTGACCGAGTGGCTGTGTTCATGCAGTTTCCAGCCCCTCCGACAGACACGACCGAAGTCACGTTCCAACTCCCGACCTTCGCCAGTGCGACCATCTCCATCTCCGGGTGAGCCAACCATGACCTCGACCCCACGCCTCACCCGCGTCCTGACCACGGCCAGCCTCATGCTCGCCACGACCATGTACGGCACAACCACCGCTCACGCCGACGGCGACCCCAACGACCCCCCAGGTACCGAGGCCTCCGCCTCCGCCCCCGTCGAAGTGGACCCCAACGACCCGGACCTGAAGATCCCGGACGGCGCCACGCTCGCCCAGGCGAAGGTGCTGGACATCAAGTCGGTCGTGGAGGAGCAGAGCGGTGACGAACGCCGCGAGGACACCAACACGAGCGTGACGCTCGCGCTCCAGGCAGAGGTGCTGTTCGGAAAGGACAGCGCGAAGCTAGGAGCCGAGGCGAAGTCCCGGATCACGGGGATCGCGGAGGAGATCAAGACCCAGAACGCCACCAGGGTCCGAGTCTTCGGCTTCACCGACAACCTGGGCTCCTCCGCCCACGGCGACGTACTCTCCAAGAAGCGCGCCAACGCCGTACACGACGTCCTGTCCCAGGCCCTGAACGACCCGGGTGTCACCTACGAGGTCCGCGGCTACGGCGAGCAGTACCCGATCGCCGACAACTCGACGGAGGCCGGCCGCAAGAAGAACCGCAGGGTCGAGGTCTCGTTCCCGCGCACGGAGGCCTGAGAGACCGATGCCCGGACGAGAGGATCACGGGGTGCGGCGGATGCGACGGCGCTCACTGCCGGTCCGGGGGAGAGGGATGACCCTCACGGTGCTGACGGTGCTCGTGTTGGCTGCCTGCGGCACCCCGGACGAAACGGACTCGGTGCCGTCATCGCCCCCGGAGGGGCCAACGGCATCCCGGTCGACGACGCCGCCTCCCGCCGCGGACCCCAAGCCCTCCATATCGGCGGCGGACGGCAGGGACACCACAGCCTGCGCCGACGGCAACTGCGAGATCGCGGTGTCCAAACCCGTGACAATCCGCTTCAAAGGGCCGGGCGGACCAGCGACGCTGTCCGTGACCGAGGTCGGCCCGAACAAGGTCGAGTACGCGGTGAAGTCGGGCAACGGCCAGTCGAAGGGCGGCGCGAGCGGCCCAGACCAGGGATGCGTCACGGTTCTCCGCGACAACGGCAGCGGCACCTCCTGCGGCGGCCTGCCCCACGCCCGCCCGAGCGCCCAGCCCGGTGCCGTAGTGATCCAGGCGAAAACCGGAGCGAACGGTACGGCACTCCTCCACATCGTGTCGCCGTGATGCCGGAGGAGGTCAGTTGCCGCCTTCGTGTACCCACGTCCAAGCGTCACCGCCGAGTCCGCCGTGCGGGTCGGTAGCCGAAGGCTGTGCCGCCGCCGTTATGCGCGGCCGCGATCTACTCGATGCAGTCGAGCAAGAGTGCCGAACTCGAAGTACACGTCCCCGCATCGCCCCCCCCACGTCCCGACCTGCCCGTCCTGGGGACCGAGGAAGAAGCCGTACCGAGCGGCGGCCCGCAGACAGGGATACAGGGCCCGCCCCCTACCCTTCCGCGGCCTCCATCCGCACCCGCACCCCCACCCGGACTCCCCACCCGGCCATCGCCCCGGCCTCCGCCTCCAGCACATGCCGGGAACGCAACCGAGGCAGCCCCAGTCTCCCTGGCCGCATGGTGCGTACGGCTATGACCCTGAGACGCCGGTCGAGATATGCCACGTCGATGGGCATCCGCATCCGGAAGGTGTGCACGCTGTTGGCAGGGGAGAGGAGAATCGCCCCGTCCAGGAAGTCCCGCCCCAGCAGTCCCTTGCTGCGGGCGCGGAAGGAGCCTGCGATCTCCAGCGGAATGCGGACACTCACGCCGTCGGCCTCCCCTCCGACGACCAACACACCCGACCCGTCCCGCCAACGCCGCAGTCCCATCTCGGTGCCCCTCCCGCAGCCGCTCGCCGTCCCACCGAACGTATCTGCCGTGGAGCAGACGCGGCACAGGCACGCAAACCCGATCTCGGTGTCTGTCATCTGTGCCCAAGAAGCCACGGTACGGCTGATTTGGCGCTGGCGCCCGCGGAGGCCACGAAGGTGAACCTTCCGACGTGGGCGTGGCTGGATGGTGCCGAGTTCAAGCCGGTATCGGTCACCGCGTCCGTGCAGGAGATCGGCATCCAGGCGACGGCCACGGCGGAACCGGTCTCACTGAAGATCGAGCCGGGCACGGAGGACGCTGAGACGCACCCCGCATCCGGTGTGTGACATCAACAATGGTCGTATCGGTGAGGCCTACGCCAAGGGCAAGGCGAAGGAGACCCCGCCCTGCGGTGTGACTTACCTGCGTTCCTCGGGCGACGGTTCGTATCCGCTCCAGGCCACCGTCACTTGGCAGATCCACTGGACCGGCAGCGGAGGAGCCGGCGGGGACCTGCCCGACGGTACGTTCGGTGCTACTCATGACGTCATCGTCCAGGAGATCCAAGCCGTCAACCGCTGACCGGCGGTTCCAGCCCCCAGTGCGTAAGTGAGCCCCCGAAGAGGGGCAGTGTCCGCGCACGCGCCACGAAAACCGCATGTCGTCGTTCCTCTCATCGGTGCGGGTGGACCGGAGAGGGGAACGGACACATGGCGGAGCGGCTCACCGTTGACGGCGACGAACTCGGGCGGTTCATGAAGTCGCTGAGGGAGTCGTCGACTTCGCTCAGAGGCGTCCGAAAGGCGCTGTCGGACGCCATGATCACCGGCCTCGGCACGGACGACCTCGACTCGGCGTGCGAGGCCTTCCAGGAGGACTGGAAGTACGGCTCCGAGGAGATCGGCAAGCAGACCGAGGACCTGGCCGACATCATCGGCAAGAGCAAGGACAGCTACCTCGAAGTCGACAAGGCGCTCGAGGAAGCGGTGCGGAAGTCGCGCGAGGCCAAGAGCGGTGGCAAGAAGTGACCGTTACCGCCGGCAACGACCAGTACGGCGCCGCGCTCGACCCGCAGTCCCGTGCGGACCTGGGCAAGCCGCAGGGGCTCAAGTCCGCCCCTCGCATCCCGAACCCGGGCTACCCGCACCTCGGCTTCAACCCTGTTCCGGGCGACACCGACACCGTACGGGGCCTGCAGAAGAAGCTCAGTGCTTGCGCCAAGGTCCTTCAGGAGGCCCACGACCTGGTCACCAAGCTCCTGGACGGCAGCTATTGGAAGGGCGATGCCGCGGTCGCCTTCCGCGAGCAGCTCGACGGTGGCCCGCTGCCGCTGAACCTCAAGAACGCGGCGCATTCCGTCCGTAAGGCGGCCAAGCAACTGCATCGCTGGGAGGGCGACCTCGACGACTTCCAGCGGCGGGCCAGGAAGCTCGAAGAGGACGCGAAGGAAGCCCAAGCCGCGGTCGACCGCGCACAGGGCCACGCGAACAAGGCCGGCGACGACCCCGGCCTCAAGAAGGACGGGGCCGATCACGACGCCGCGCAGAAGGCCTTGACGCGCGCGAACGCGGACCTGGACGACGCCCAGGCCGAGCTGAAGAAGACCATCGGCAAGGCGAAGAGGCTGGCCGAAGAGCACGAGGAAAAGGCCGGGTACCGGGCGGGCAGGATCCGCGACGCCACGAAGAAGCTGGTGCCGCACGAGCCGGGATGGTTCGACGAGGTCCTGGACTGGCTCGGCGACAACTTGCCGGACATCCTCAGCTTCACGGCGGGGCTCATCGGAGTGGTGGCGCTCCTTCTTTCAGGGCCGCTGGGGTGGGGCATCGCGACGGTTGCAGCGCTCATGCTCACGGCTTCGGGCCTGAGTGCGACTGCGCTCACGTTGCGGCTCATGGATCCCGAGGTGCGAGCGTCTTTGCTGGACGGCTTCACCAAGGGTGAACTCGATGCGGATTTCTGGAGTAGTGCTGTCTCGGTGGGCTCAGATCTCGCAGGGACACTGCCGGGGCTCGGAGCTGTTGTTAAGGGAGGTAAGGAGGCGGTGCATGCTATTCGGACGAGTTCCCAGTCGCTGAATTTCTGGCAAAAGGCCGGCACTTATGGCTCAAAGTCGCTAGATGAAGCCGGGCACATCATTGGGCTGGAGAATTCGCTCGTTGCGCGAGCCGTGCGCGGGTTCAGTGACCCGGAGAAGGCCGCAAAGGTCGTAGCCGCAACCTCGGGCATCACGGGATCCGCAACGGGTGGTTTCGGGCTGTACAACAAGGCAGTTGATGCTGACGATGATGGTATCAAGGATGGTGCTGTGGCAGGAATCGACGGGTCTCGCCTGATTATCGACAACGGTGGAGTCATCGGCCTTGTTCGTCACGTCTTCTGAAGCCGCACTGAAGGAGAGTGGATAGTGAATCCTGCCGCCAGTACCACGGCTTGGGGGCATCTCCCCACGCGATGGGCGTGGGTCTCGCACATGGTCATGAATGTCATCGGGTTATTGGGTTGGGTTGGTGGTTGGATCCTACTGCTGGGAATCTCCACCTACGCGCCCAATTGGGTGGCATTGCTGTTCATGCCGTATTTCATCTACGGTCCCTATAGATTCCTGACTCAGCTGAATTACTTTCCTGCAGCCTTCTTGATGTTGCGCATTCTTCGTACGTATCCCTGGATCGTTATGCGGAATGTTCCTCATGGGTTGACAAAGCGTCCGGAGGTGGTGAGTAAACAGTATGGATGGTTCGAGCTCCCTAATCCGGCCAGCGAGGATCAGCAGTTGCCGCTTGTCTTCTCCCGGCACCAACGCACGGAGTGGTGGGCCCGGCGCATGGCCCCTCGGGCTAAGCCCCATCTGAAGGCGGAGATCGAGACGGTTTGGTTCGCCGGCGATCCGCGATTCATCGGGCTGGTTGCCGCGCCTACCCGAAAGGGCACCGCTCCTCGTCGCCTGCATGTCATCGAGCAGCGGATTGACGCGCAGAGCGGCTGGTGCTTCGCCGACTGGGGCGCTACTCCCGATGACATCGAGCGTGGACGACGTGCAGGTGTCTACCCAGTCCGCCCTTGAACCATGAATGAGGCGTGCCGTGAGTTCGGCTGCGATCATCGTCCACGAATCAGTGCAGGACCCTCATGCAGAGCTCTGGTTTGCCGAGCCCGCAGGCTTCGTGGCTCTGCCGCTGGCCGCCCTGGTCGCCGAGCCGGGCACGGCGGATGCCGACAAACTGTGCGCGGCGGCTGCGCCGTTACTCGAATCGGCGCCCAGTGAAATGGCTCGGCAGCACTTCGTCGCGCTCCTCGCTTCGGCGCAGCAGATGCTGGGAGCCCTGTGCGGGTTCGGTACCGTTCATTGTTCGGTCGGCCTGCACCGCGATGACGTCGGAGGCTTGGCAAGTGGCAGCGCGCGGCCCCTGCTCTCCCTCCTCACAATCTCCTGGCGCCAAACAAACGTCGCACCACGCGGTGTCACAGCGGCCCGCGCGGTCACGTCGGCCCAGGGGCATGCACGCATCGCCTTCCACGAGCTTCCTTGTGGGCCGGCAGCTCTCAGCGAGGTCACGTTGAGAAGTGCCGACGGGAGCGGACTTCCGCCGCAGCCCCTCCTCCAGATCCACGCCCATCTCCCGCACCCCGACTGCAAGCGCCTGGCCGTGCTCACGCTCAGCACCACGGCCACGGCACGTCGGGCGGAGTACCGGGCGATCCTGCGTCAGGTCGTCGAGACGGTCAGTTTTGAGAACCCGCTGGGCAGTGATTCGTAATGCTGTTGTCCGGCGACCCGCGCCGAAGGTAGTAAGAGGGCATGACTGGACTCGGTGCCGTATTCCGTCCTCAGCTCGCCCCAGAGCGGCTGCGTGCCGTTGCGCGTGTCGCCGACGAGGTCGGGTTGGAGGAGCTGTGGTTGTGGGAGGACTGTTTCCGCGAGGGTGGGATCTCCGCGGCCGCCGCCGCGCTCGCCTGGACCGAGAGGGTGCGGGTCGGGGTCGGACTGCTGCCCGTGCCGTTGCGGAACGTGGCCATCACCGCGATGGAGGCCGCCACACTGCACCGGATGTTCCCCGGCCGCGCGATCCTCGGCGTCGGGCACGGGGTTCAGGACTGGATGGGGCAGGTCGGGGCGCGGGCCGAGTCGCCCGTCACCCTGTTGCGGGAACATCTCCTGGCGTTGCGGGCGCTGTTGGGCGGTGAGCGGGTGACGACCGACGGGCGCTACGTACGGCTCGACGACGTCGCGCTCGACTGGCCGCCGAGCCAGGGCGTCGAGGTGCTCGCCGGTGCCACCGGGCCCCGTTCGCTGCGGCTCGCCGGGGAGGCCGCCGACGGGACCGTTCTCACCGCATCCACTCCACCCGACGGGGTGCGTCGGGCCCGGCGGCTCATCGACGAAGGGCGCGCGGCGGCCGGGCGGGCCGAGGCGCACAAGGTCGTGGTGTATCTCCTGGCCGCCACCGGGCCCGGGGCCGGTGAGCGGTTGCGGGCCGAGTTGGTCGCCGAAGGTGTCGGATCGGTGCCGGACCTCGGTGTCGCCGGGGACGCGGGGGCCGTCGCCAATGCAGTGGAGAGACTGGCCGCGGCCGGGGCCGACACCGTGGTCCTCCAGCCGACCGGTGACGAGCCTGACCCGGAGGGATTCGTGCGGTTCGCCGCTGAGGAGGTCCGGCCCTTGGTGGCCTAGGTCGGATACTCGTCTCCTGCGCCTCCTCCTGCGCCTTCTCCTGCGCCTTCGCCCTCTCCTTTTCCTCCGCTTTCCTTCTTCTTCTCCTCCTCCGCCGCCACCCCCGCCGTCGTCGTCCAGCCCTTCCCCGTAACCTCTCCCATCGATCGGCCCCCCATGGCTCAGCCCCACTCCCAGCCCCAGCGCCGGCCCCGCCCCCGTACCTTCGACGACCTCGTGGCCGAAGGTGCCTCCGTGCCCACCGAAGGGTGGGACTTCTCCTGGTTCGAGGGGAGGGCCACCGAGGCGCGGCCGTCCTGGGGGTACGCGCGGTCCGTGGCGCGGCGGCTGGGCGAGGCCACCGCCGTGCTGGACGTGCAGACCGGGGGAGGGGAGGTCCTGGACTTCGCCCTCGGAGCCGCTGCCTCGCACCGCCCTCCACTCGTGGTCGCCACCGAAGGCTGGCCCCCCAACGTCGCCGAGGCCACCGCGCTGCTCCGCCCTCGGGGCGTCCCCGTGGTCGCCTCGTGCGACGACGCGCCCTTGCCCTTCGCGGACGGAGCCTTCGACCTGGTCGTGAGCCGGCATCCCGTCGAGCCGCACTGGGCCGAGATCAGCCGGGTGCTCGCGCCCGGCGGTGCGTACTTCGCCCAGCACGTCGGTCCCGGCAGCGTCTTCGAGCTCATCGAGTACTTCCTCGGGCCCCAGCCGGAGGAGAGCCGGAACCACCGGCACCACGAACGTGAGCGTGCCGACGCCGAGGCCGCCGGTCTGGAGGTCGTCGATCTGCGGGCGGAGCGGCTGCGGATGGAGTTCCACGACATCGGTGCCGTCGTCCACTTCCTGCGCAAGGTGGTGTGGATGGTCCCCGGCTTCACCGTCGAGGCGTACCGGGACCGACTGCGCGACCTGCACGAGCGTATCCAGGCCGGTGGCCCCTTCGTGGCCCACAGCACGCGTCATCTCTTCGACGCGCGCAAGCCACGCCACTAGGTGTGCTGTCCGGCGGATCACGCCGCGGACGCGGGGGCGGACGCGGGGCCGGCCCGCCCGTCTGCGGCGTTGTCGCTGGTTGCCGACGCTCCGTTTCGGCGCCCCCTCCTCCGCGTTGCGACTGGACGCACCAGCCCCCGCTCACCTGCCTTGACGAGGCGCCGTCGCCTTCCTGCGCTCCCGCGGTTGCGCGACGATGAGATACGCGTCGAAGTGCGGCAGCAGCCGCACCCCGTGCAGGAGGTCCTCCTGCACGCGTCCGCCGGGGAGAGTGGTGTCGCCGGTGACCACCCAGGCCGGTGACGCCCGGGTTCCCTCGAAGCCGACCTGCTCGATCTCCCCCGCGGCGACCGGCGTGCCCGTTCGGGCGGACATGGCCAGGAACTGTCGTTCGAGCCGCCGGGTGCTTGCCGCGCCCCAAGTGATCCTCATCGTCTTCGTCATGAAGTGACGTTAGGGGCGGAGTAGGGCAGTTTAGGACAGTTCCTGGCCTTGATTGGGGTGTCGAGGGGAGGGATCTTCGGGGTGTATGTCGCGTACCTTCGCAAATATCGGCACGCCTGGCGAGAGGGTGCGGAATCACCCTTCGATCCTCACAGGGTGTCCACATCGTTATTCATCGTTGCCGTCCCTGGGTCGAATCCGGCCCACCTGATCACGTAGGTTCGGATCAGGTAATTCGCGTGAGCAAAGCTGCGCGTGTGGCACCGCGCAGTGGAGGGGGCTGCGCGGTGCCCGGTCAAGCGGGCGTTCGCCGGTGGCTTCACCCGGTGGAGGGAAGTGGGGGTGGCCCGCCACTCGGGTTGCCGGTGTGCGGCGGGCCCGCTTCGCGGAGGCTTTTTGGTTCGTTCCGCCACTTCAGGCGCCCTGTTCGCCCGTGAATCCGCCGCCTTTTGGCCATGATCCAAGGCGGAATGAGTGCTTCCGGGGCCATCCGGGCGTCGCCGGGCAACTTCGGAGAGTAGTTGTGGCACGCCGATGCACGCAGCATCACTTACAAAGGGTTATGGTGGAAACCCCCCCTCGGGCCGGTCCGTCTCCCCCCCACGGACCGGCCCGTTTTTTCTGGCTCCGACGGCCGCGCTTCTCTTTCTGCCTCGGGTGAGGCCACGGCGCAGCCCCGCAGCGCGGCCTCCCGCCGTAGCTCCGCAGCGCGGCCTCGCCCCGCAGCCCCGGCCGGCGGGACGCCCGTAATGAGGAGTTCACCGGTGCGCCGCCCTGTGTCGTGGCATGGCGGCGCTTGTTCGAGGGCATAAGCCAAGCAGGTCGACGCCCGAACCACGGGTGTCGTATCTCAGCGGACGGCACGGAGCCGTCCGCCCGGGAGGCCCTTTGCACCAGCCCCACCGTGCGGTCACGGCACGGAAGACGCGGCGGAGGGCCGGCTCGCGGCCCGCGCCAGTGCAGGGCGGCCGTCGACCGGTCGGCTCGTTCCCGCTCTCCCGGCCCAGCGTCCACTCCGTCGCTCCCCGACCTCTTCCGAGGGGGTACGTCCTTCCGTGGTGACCAGCACAAAGCGCCACAAGCCAGATAGGCGCACCTACGTTCTCGACACCAGCGTCCTGCTGGCCGACCCGAACGCTCTGCACCGCTTCGACGAGCACGAGGTCGTGCTCCCCATCGTCGTGGTGACGGAGCTGGAGGCCAAGCGGCACCATCCCGAACTCGGCTACTTCGCCAGGCAGGCCCTGCGCCTGCTCGACGAGTTCCGGGTACGGCACGGTCGCCTCGACGCCCCCCTTCCGATCGGGGATCTCGGCGGCACCGTGCGTGTCGAGCTCAACCACTCGGACCCCAGCGTGCTGCCCACCGGCTACCGCCTGGGGGACAACGACTCCCGCATCCTCGCGGTCGCCCGCAATCTGCAGGCGGAGGGGTACGACGTCACCGTCGTGTCCAAGGACCTCCCGCTGCGGATCAAGGCGTCGTCCGTCGGCCTGCTCGCCGAGGAGTACCGTGCCGAGCTCGCCATCACGGACGCTTCCGGCTGGACCGGTATGTCCGAACTGACGCTGCCCGGCGAGCAGGTGGACATCCTCTTCGAGGAGGGGAGGGTCTATGTCCCGGAGGCCGCCGAGCTGCCCGTGCACACCGGTCTGACCATCCAGTCCGAGCGCGGCAAGGCCCTCGGCCGGGTCACGCCCGACGGCAGCGTTCGCGTGGTGCGCGGCGACCGGGAGGCGTTCGGCATAAAGGGCCGCAGCGCCGAGCAGCGGATCGCGCTCGACCTGCTCCTCGACCCGGACGTCGGCATCGTGTCGATGGGCGGCCGGGCCGGCACCGGCAAGTCGGCGCTCGCGCTGTGCGCGGGACTGGAGGCCGTGCTGGAGCGCCGTCAGCACCAGAAGGTGATGGTCTTCCGTCCGCTGTACGCGGTGGGCGGGCAGGAGCTCGGCTATCTGCCGGGCTCCGAGGCCGAGAAGATGAGCCCCTGGGCGCAGGCGGTCTTCGACACGCTGTCCTCGGTCACCAGCCGGGAGGTCATCGAAGAGGTCACGGCGCGCGGGATGCTGGAGGTCCTGCCGCTCACCCACATCCGCGGCCGCTCGCTGCACGACGCGTTCGTGATCGTGGACGAGGCCCAGTCGCTGGAGCGGAACGTCCTGCTGACCGTGCTGTCCCGGATCGGGGCCAATTCACGCGTCGTACTGACCCATGACGTGGCGCAGCGGGACAACCTGCGGGTGGGGCGGTACGACGGAGTCGTCGCCGTCATCGAGAAGCTGAAAGGTCATCCGCTCTTCGCGCACGTCACCCTGACGCGCTCCGAGAGGTCCCAGATCGCGGCACTTGTGACCGAAATGCTGGAGGACGGCCACATCTGACGCTTCCGCGAACTGCGACCCGTGAAGGGTCGGTTACCCGAGAGTCGGCGTCGTCCGGAAAGGCCAAGAGCCTAGCCGGGCGGCGCCTTCGCGTGTGGGGGTTTCCGGGAATCCCCTGGGTCAAACGGGATGTGAGCTTTCACACGCAACGCAGAATTGCCTCACCCCGTCGGGTTACGGCAGAGTCTCACTCCTGTCAGGCCCCGCATACGACACAGCTGTACCCCCAGCGGTACGGCGCCACAGAAGCACCAGATCCAACTCCATAGCAGCGTCGTATGCCGCCCGAGCACCACGCGGCGCTCCCCTCGGGGGAGTTGTCCACCGGGCCCGTGCCTCCCGTGACCCGTAGTTGGGGAGGCCAGCGTCAGGGGCACGATTGCGTCCGCGAGGGTCACCGAAGCGGGCGATGCTGGAAGGAAACCGTGTGAGCCGGATCTCGGTCCGGGGATTCGCAGTGGCCTCGGCCACGGCGGTCACCGCAGTCGGAAGCGTCGTCGGCGTTGCCTCGGGCAGCACCGCGCAGAACAACGACGCGGAGGCGACAGCAGCCGGTACGACGCTGCTCGCGGACATCCCCATGGGCGAGCAGGCGCAGGTGCAGACCGCGTCCCTGACGCAGCAGGCCGACGTACAGGCCATCGCCGCGGACACGAGCGCCAAGAAGGACGCCGAGGAGGCGGCCCGCAAGGCAGCCGCCGAGACCGCCGTGGCCAAGCAGGAGAAGGCCAAGAAGGAAGCCAAGGCGGCCGAGGAGGCCAAGAAGCGCGAGGCGGAGAAGGAAGCGGCCAGCCGCGACGCCAAGCGCGAGTCCACCAGCTTCTCCGTCCAGAGCTCCTACAGCATCAGCCAGATCCAGGCGATGGCGCGTCAGATGGTGCCCAGCGGCCAGTGGCAGTGCTTCAGCAACATCGTGGACCACGAGTCCAGCTGGAACTACAAGGCGGTCAACCCCTCCTCGGGCGCCTACGGTCTCTTCCAGGCGCTGCCGGCGGGCAAGTACTCCTCCGCGGGCGCCGACTGGCGGACCAACCCGGCCACCCAGATCAAGTGGGGTCTCAACTACATGGACAGCCGCTACGGCAGCCCGTGCGAGGCCTGGGGCTTCTGGCAGGCCAACCACTGGTACTGAGCCCGCCCGGCACGGTTCACCGCTCAACTTCGCGCAGCCCCTCACCGTCCTACGGTGAGGGGCTTTCGCGCTCTCGCCATGTACGGTCGGACCGAAGCGACTCCAGGGGGGAGTGGTGGGGAAAGACGGGGGAAGAGGACGGATCATGTCTCGAGTGCCAGGGTGGCTCGGTCGGCTCGGCGCCGGACTGACGCGGATGAGCGGGCGGTTGGAGCAACGCCGCGAGGAGGCCCGGCGGGAGGGCTCCGACGACGAGTCGGCTCCGGCCGCCGGCCACGCACCGCCGCCGGCACCGGAGGACGCGCCCCAGGAGCACACCTCCACCCAGCACCTGCTCGCGGTCCAGACCCGCCCCGACCCGGCCCAGGCCGTGCCCTGGGGTGTGCGCGTCGCCGCCGAGGCGGGATGGCGGCTGCTGGTCCTCGCGGGCACCGTGTGGGTGCTGATGCGGATCATCAGCGCCGTACAGCTGGTGGTGCTGGCGTTCGTGGCCGCGCTGCTGATCACCGCGCTGCTCCAGCCGTCCGTGGCGTGGCTGCGCCGGCACGGGGTGCCGCGGGGGCCGGCGACCGCCCTGACCGCGATCCTCGGGTTCGTGGTGATGGGGCTGATCGGCTGGTTCGTCACCTGGCAGGTCATGGAGAACATCGACAACCTCTCCGACCAGGTCCAGGACGGCATCGACGAGCTGCGCAACTGGCTGCTGAACAGCCCCTTCCACGTCACCGACAAGCAGATCAACGAGATCGCCAAGAACCTGCGCGAGGCGGTCGGCGCCAACACCGACCAGATAACGTCCGCCGGTCTCGAGGGCGTCACGGTCGTCGTCGAGGCGCTCACGGGCATTCTGCTGGCCGCCTTCTCGACGCTCTTCCTGCTCTACGACGGCAAGCGCATCTGGCAGTGGACGCTGAAGCTGGTGCCGGCGGCGGCCCGGCCGGGTGTGGCCGGTGCCGGTCCGCGCGCGTGGCGGACGCTGACGGCGTATGTGCGCGGCACGGTGGTGGTCGCGCTGATCGACGCCATCTTCATCGGCCTCGGCATCTACTTCCTGGACGTGCCGATGGCCGTCCCGCTGGCCGTGTTCATCTTCCTGTTCGCCTTCATCCCGCTCGTCGGCGCCGTGGTGTCGGGCGCGCTCGCGGTCGTGGTGGCGCTGGTCACGCAGGGCATGTTCGCGGCGGTCATGACACTCGTCGTGGTGCTGGTGGTGCAGCAGATCGAGGGACACATCCTGCAGCCGTTCATCCTGGGACGGGCGGTACGGGTCCATCCGCTGGCGGTCGTGCTGGCGGTGGCCACGGGCGGCATGGTGGCCGGCATCGGCGGCGCGGTGGTCGCCGTACCGCTGGTGGCGGTGACGAACACCGTCGTGGGCTATCTGCGGGCGTACTCCCGTGAGGCCGCCGCGCGGCAGGCGCCGAAGCCGCACGGGGCGCTGCCGGCGAACGCCGCGCCGGCGGAGGCGCCGCCCTCTCCGTCCTCGGGCGTCCCGGTGACGAAATCCCCGCCGACGGCACCTGAGCCGGAGCCGCCGGCGGGCGGTTCCCCGGCGTAGCGGCGCGGGGAAAAAAAAAAGGAAAAACCCCCCCCCCCAACGCTGAGGGGGAACCCCCACCTCTCCTCTCCCCCCCCCCCCCCCCCCCCCCCCCCCCCCCCCCCCCCCCCCCCCCCCCCCCCCCCCCCCCCCCCCTCCCCCGCTTCCGCGTCGCGGGACTACTGGCCGGCGAGAACCGCCTCGGCGTCCAGCGTGGCGCCGACGGCCTCGACCACAGCGGCGATCTTGAACGCCTCCTGGATCGTCTCGCGGTCCACACCGGCCTTGCGGAGCACCTGCTCGTGCGAGTCCAGGCACATGCCGCAGCCGTTGATGGCGGACACCGCGAAGGACCACAGCTCGAAGTCGACCTTGTCGACGCCCGGGTTGCCGATGACGTTCATCCGCAGACCGGCGCGCAGGGTGCCGTACTCGTGGTCCGACAGCAGGTGCCGGGTGCGGTAGAAGACGTTGTTCATCGCCATGACGGCGGCGGCCGACTTGGCGGCCGAGTACGCCTCGGGCGTGAGGTTGGCCTTCGCCTCCGGCTCCAGCTCACGCAGCACGATGGGGGAGCGCGAGGCGATGGCGGTCGCCAGCACGGTGCCCCACAGCTGCTGCGCCGGGAGGTCGGAGTTGCCGATGACCGAGCCCAGGTTGAGCTTCAGGTCCTTGGCGTAGTCCGGTACGGCGGACTTCAGGGAATCGAGGGACATGTCAGCTCACTCTCCCGACAGCAGCGCGACGGGGTCGAGGGTCTCGTCGCCCTTGCTCCAGTTGCACGGGCAGAGCTCGTCGGTCTGCAGGGCGTCGAGGACCCGCAGGACCTCCTTGGGGTTACGGCCGACCGAGCCGGCGGTCACCATGGTGAACTGGATCTCGTTGTTCTGGTCCACGATGAACACGGCGCGCTTGGCGAAGCCGTCCTCGCCCTCGATGCCGAGGTCGCGCATCAGCTCGTGCTTGGAGTCCGCCATCATCGGGAACGGCAGGTCGGTCAGGTCCGGGTGGTCCTTGCGCCAGGCGTGGTGCACGAACTCGGAGTCGCCGGAGAAGCCGAGCACCTGGGCGTCGCGGTCGGCGAACTCGTCGTTCAGCTTGCCGAAGGCGGCGATCTCGGTCGGGCACACGAAGGTGAAGTCCTTGGGCCAGGCGAAGACGACCTTCCACTGACCCTCGTAGGTCTTGTGGTTGATCTGCTGGAACTCCTTGCCCTTCTCCAGCGAGACGCAAGCGGTCAGATCGAACTCGGGGAACTTGTCACCGACAGTGAGCACGCGCTCTCCAAAAATGCAGCGAAGAAACACCCATTTTGCGAGTGTTTCCCATGGGTTGGACGTTATTGATGTTGGCACAGGGTGCATTGATTAGTGAAATAGCTACACTCGGTCGAGTTGATCGGAGGTGGCTATTAGTGACAGGTAAGAAGAGGCAGCCGAGCCTCGCCCAGCTGCGGGCCTTCGCCGCGGTCGCCGAGCATCTGCATTTCCGCGATGCCGCCGCCGCGATCGGCATGAGCCAGCCCGCGCTCTCGGGCGCGGTCTCCGCGCTGGAGGAGACACTGGGTGTCACCCTGCTGGAGCGTACGACGCGGAAGGTGCTGCTCTCGCCCGCCGGGGAACGGCTCGCGGTACGGGCGAAGGCGGTACTCGCGGAGGTCGGCGCGCTGCTGGAGGAGGCGGAGGCGGTACGGGCGCCGTTCACCGGGGCGCTGCGGCTCGGGGTCATCCCGACGGTGGCGCCGTATCTGCTGCCGACGGTGCTGCGACTGGTCCACGACCGCTATCCGGACCTGGACCTCCAGGTCCACGAGGAGCAGACCGCGAGCCTGCTGGACGGCCTCGCCTCCGGTCGCCTCGACCTGCTGCTGCTGGCGGTGCCGCTGGGTGTGCCCGGGGTTACGGAACTCCCCCTCTTCGACGAGGACTTCGTGCTCGTCACGCCGCTCGACCACCGGCTCGGCGGCCGGGAGGGCATCGAGCGCGCCGTGCTGCGCGAGCTGAAACTGCTGCTGCTCGACGAGGGGCACTGTCTGCGCGACCAGGCGCTCGACATCTGCCGTGAGGCGGGCCGCGCGGGCGTCCCGGCGACGACGACGGCCGCCGGCCTGTCGACGCTGGTGCAGCTGGTGGCGGGCGGTCTCGGCGTGACGCTGCTGCCGCGTACGGCGGTCCGCGTGGAGACGTCCCGCTCCAGCCAGCTCCTCACCGGCTCCTTCGCGGAGCCCGCCCCGACCCGCCGCATCGCCCTCGCCATGCGCACGGGCGCGGCGCGGGCAGCGGAGTACGGGGAACTGGCGGCGGCCCTGAGGGAGGCGATGGAGGACCTGCCGGTGCGGACGGTCCACGGCTGAGGCGCACCGGGGCGAGGTACGCCGGGCGAGGTACGCCGGCGAGGCGCGCCGGGCAAGGCACGCGACCCCACGGCGTGCCCCGCCCGGCGTACCTCGCCCGGCGCGCGCTGGAACCTATTCCGTCCGCAGCCCCTCCGGCCGCATCAGCCGCAGCAGCGGTGGCAGGCTGAAGAGGGTCACCGCCAGGACGACCGCGGCGCCGATGCCGGTCATGGACAGGACGCCCGCCCAGTCGACGCTGACCGGGGTGTTCGTCATCCTCAGGAGTACCGCGCCCAGCGTCAGGCCCACCACCGAGGCCAGCAGCAGGCCCAGCGCGATGGGGACCGCGGTCTGCCACAGCACCGACAGGCTCAGCGTGCGGCGCCGGGTACCGAAGGCGACCAGCGCCGACAGCAGCTTCTTCCGCTCGCGCAGCTGCTCGAGCTGTGAGACGAGCAGACTGGCACCGATCAGCGCCAGCACACACGCCGCCCCCACGAACAGACCGGTGCGGATCGCGTCGAAACGGCCGGTCCGTTCCGTGGCCGACCACAGCATGGCGTCCGCCAGCGGATCGACGGCCGCGGTGGTGTTGCGGACCCGCTCGTGCACGTCCGTCACGGACTCGTCGAGCTTGAGGTACACGTGCCCGGTCAGGGCCGGTGCGATCGAGTCCGGCGCCGCCATGGGCGTGACCAGGAGGCCGCCCCGGTCGGTCCCGGCCAGCAGGCCGCGCCGCGGCTTCGCCGCCTTGACGTGCTGCGGCACCGTCCAAGGGATCTCCAGGCTGCTCGGACTGCCCTCGTACGACGGGTCGAGGTAGAGCTTCCGCCCCGGCGTCGCCAGCTTCGGCACGTCGACGTCGCCGTCCCACTCGGCGCCGTGGACGGCGAACACGTCCCCGTCACGGCAGGACGGCAGGTCGGCCATCTCCCGTAGCGACGCGCAGTCACCCACGGTCACCACCGAACTGGCGTCGGGGTCCTGGGCCCGGTCACCGACGTAGCCCTCGGAGAAGGCGTGGACCGCGTTGACGCCCTCGGTGTTCCGGAACTTCTCGGCGGCCGGCGCCACCGGCACCTCGCTCGGCAGCGTCACCTCCATCTGCGCCAGCGACACGTCCTGCCCGGTGGACCTGGTGTAGTCGCCCTCCACGCCGGCGAAGAGCATCTGCAGCGCGATCGCCCCGGCGACGGCCACCGCGATGCCGTTGACCATGCGGGCCGCCGTACCGCTGCTCATCTGCAGCCTGCGCACGGCCAGCTGCCAGGCCACGCCCCCCGAGCCGAGCCGGGCGACGACGGTCTCCACGATCCACGGCAGCAGTGCGGTCACGCCGATCAGGAGCAGCACGACACCGCCGGTCACCAGGTACTGGTTGAAGTCGCCGTTCTCGCGCCCGTTGCCGATCATCGGGTAGAGCATGGCCAGTCCGGCCAGTGGCAGCAGCAGCCGCCACCACAGCCGGCGCCGCGCAGGCCGGCCCGCGCGCACCACGCCGAGCGGTTCGATGACCACCCCGCGCAGCGCGAACAGCGTCACCAGCACCGCGGCCGCCGGCACCGCCACCGCGACCAGCAGGGCCAGCAGCGGGGAGGGGTTGAGGTAGCTCGGGAAGACGCTGATGCGGAAGACCTCGGCCGTCCCGGCGAGCTGGCGCCCGATCATGAAGAACCCGGCACCGAAGACCAGGCCGAGCACCGCGCCCGCCAGTGCCTCGCCGGCGGCGATCCGCCGGGTCATCCGGCTGTCGGAACCCACCAGCCGCAGCGCCGCGAGTCGCCGGTCCCGCCGCTCGCCGCCGAACCGTACGGCCGCGGCGATGAAGACCGCGACCGGCATCAGCAGCACCACGAAGACGACGAGGATCAGCAGGAGCAGCACCGGGTCGGACTGCTCGGGCCCCGGATTCGGATCCCCGAACCGGTCGATACGGACGATCCGGCCGCTGTCGATGTGCGGCGCGAGCCCTTCGGCGCCCCGGTAGAAGGCGAGTTCGGCTGAGCCGATCAGTCCGGTCTCCCCGATGGTGCCGACGATCCGGTCCGCCAGCCGCTCGCGCAGCAGCGCCCCGGAGTCCGACTCGAGGAGCTCCTTCAGCGCGGGGGAGACCACCATCTCGCCCACCGCGGGGAACTTCTCGACCCCCGGCGGCAGCGGCGCCCGCGGTCCCTCGGGCTCCAGGGCGCGGCCCCGGACCTCGTCGTCGCGGAAGGTCGTATTCACGTCGGCGACCACGAGGGTGTCGTTCGCCTTCGGCATCTGCTCGGTGGAGAAGGTGATGTCGGTACGCGCGGCCTCCCGCTCGTGGCGGACGGAGAGCGCGTTGGGGATCGCCGTCGTCAGCAGGAGCAGTGCCACCCCGAGCCCGACGCCGACGGCCGTCAGTACGGCCCGTGTCCACCCCTCACGCCCGCCGGTGAAGGCGAAGCGGACGCCCATGGCCAGGTCGGCGGCCCATTGGCGCAGGTTCATACGACCCGCTCCATGTCCCGGGACTTGCCGTCCCGTACGACGATCTCGCGGTCGGAGTAGGCGGCCACCCGCGCCTCGTGCGTGACCAGGACGACGGCGGCGTTGGTGGAGCGGGCGGCGTCGGTGAGGAGTTCCATCACGCGCTCGCCGTTGAGGGAGTCCAGCGCACCGGTCGGCTCGTCGGCGAAGAGCACGCGGGGATTCGTGACCAGCGACCGCGCCACCGCGACCCGCTGCCCCTGGCCGCCGGAGACCTCGCCGGGCCGCTTCTTCCTCAGGTCGTCGACCTCGAGGCGCTCCATCCAGGTCAGCGCGGCCCGTTCGGCCTCCTTGCGGGAGGCGCCGTTCAGCCGCAGCGGAAGGGCGATGTTCTCGACGCAGGTCAGCTCCGGCACGAGCTGCCCGAACTGGAACACGAACCCGAAGTCCGAGCGGCGCAGCGCACTGCGCTGGGCGTCGTTCATGGCGGACAGCTCACGCCCGTTGTACGTGATCGTGCCCGAGTCGGGCGGCACGATGCCGGCCAGGCAGTGCAGCAGCGTCGACTTGCCGGACCCGGAGGGGCCCATCACGGCGACGACCTCGCCGGGGTGGATGGAGAACTCCGCGCCGTCGAGGGCGAGGGTCGGGCCGTAGGCCTTGCGCAGCTGCTCGGCCGAGAGCAGCGAACCTGCGGGAGGAGTCATCGGGCCACCGCCTCACGGAGCTTGTCGAGGCGCGCCGCGGTGAGCTCCAGCCACCGCAGGTCGGCCTCCAGATGGAACAGGGCGTGGTCGCAGATGAGCTGGTCGGCGAGATCGCCCTTGCGCTTGCGGTCGGTGAGGATCCGCATGCTGCGCAGATGCTCCGAGCGCTGCGTGTCGAGGATGTCGGCGGCGTCGCGGTGGGTGAGCAGCGCGAGGACGACCTTGGTGTAGAGCGTCGACTGGAGATACGGCTCGGGCTTCTCGGGCGTGGCGAGCCACTGCTGTACGTCGGTGATCCCCGCGTCGGTGATCGCGTACCGCTTGCGCTCGGGACCGCCGCCCGCCTCGATGCCGTCGACGACGACGAGGCCGTTCTTCAGCAGGCGGGACATCGTCGAGTAGACCTGGCCGTAGTGCAGCGGCCGGTCGTGACCGAACTTCTCGTCGAAGGCGCGCTTGAGGTCGTAACCGTGGCGCGGCCCGGACTCCAGGAGTCCCAGGAGGGTGTGACCGATGGACATGCCGAGCACTCTACACACGGTGTATACGCGCCATGTATACGCCCGGTGCAGAGATCGTGGCGGGGCGTGTGGAAGCGCAGGTCGGGGGTGATTGTCACGGTTCCGTGACGACGGAGGCCGCGCCTTCGCACGTCGCGGCGACGCGGCCCGCTCCGGCTTCGGCCTCGGCTCCGGCTCCGGCTCCGGCTCCGGCTCCGCTACGACGGTGGCGTGGGCCCCGGGCCCGTCCCGGTTCCCGGGCCCGTCCTGGTTCCCGGGCCCGTCCCGGTTCGTGACCCGGGCTCGGTGTCTGAGCCCGTCCCGGTTGCTGACCCCGTCCCGGTGCCTGAGCCCGTCCCCCGGGGCGGGCGTCCCCTGCGCGGCAGTGGTCCGGCGTCCCCGGGCAGCCGGCCCGCCTCCGCCAGTGCCCTGCGGAGCAGGAACTCGATCTGGGCGTTGGCCGAGCGCAGTTCGTCACCCGCCCAGCGGGCCAGCGCCTCGTACACCTGTGGGTCCAGCCGCAGCAGCACCTGCTTGCGCTGCCGGTGCGCCCGACGCGTCGTGGGCGTCCCCTCGGGCTCCGGGGCCGGCCCTTCGGAAGGGGCCGTCACTGGTAGAGGGACCCCGTGTTCAGGACCGGCTGGGCGGCGCGGTCCCCGCAGAGCACGACCATCAGGTTGGACACCATCGCCGCCTTGCGTTCGTCGTCCAGCTCCACGATGCCCTGCTCGCTGATCCGGGCGAGCGCCGCCTCGACCATGCCGACCGCGCCGTCCACGATCTGCCGCCGCGCCGCGACCACCGCGCCGGCCTGCTGCCGCTGGAGCATCGCCGAGGCGATCTCCGGCGCGTACGCGAGGTGGGTGAAGCGGGACTCGATGATCTGCACCCCGGCCGCCTCCACGCGCGCGTGCAGCTCGACGGCGAGCTTCTCGGTGATCTCCTCGGCGTTGCCGCGCAGCGAGAGGCCGTCCTCCTCGTGGGCGTCGTAGGGGTACTCGATGGCGATGTGCCGCACGGCCGCCTCGGTCTGGGTGGAGACGAACTCGATGTAGTCGTCCACCTCGAAGGTGGCCTGCGCGGTGTCCTCCACCCGCCACACCACGACGGCGGCCAGCTCGATGGGGTTGCCGTAGGCGTCGTTCACCTTCAGGACGGCCGTCTCGTGGTTGCGTACCCGCGTCGAGATCTTGGTGCGCGAGGTGAGGGGGTTCACCCAGCGCAGCCCGTCCTGCCGGATCGTCCCCCGGTACCGCCCGAAGAGCTGGACCACGCGGGCCTCGCCCGGCGCCACCATGTTCAGCCCGCACATCGCGAGGAACGCGGCCAGGCCGACCACGATGCCCCCGATGATCAGCGCCGCCTTCGCTCCGGCCGAGTCGGCCGCCGTCGCGGTGGCGATCAGGCCGGCGCCGAGGAGCAGACCGACCAGGCCCAGCAGCAGCGCGAGGCCGCCGCCGATGCTGTGCGCCTGAATCTCGCGCACCCGTGGCGCGGGCATCTCGGGTACGTCGGCGCTGACCTGTGGAGTGTCGTGCGTGGTGGATGCGGACATGGACGGTCCCCCGTTCCGGCCGGGCGTGCTGAGCGCACGCTCGACGCATATCGTCGGTCTAACTAAGTGATATCACTTTACCCTCGAATTGCAACCTTGTACCCCCCTCGTACGTCGGTTCCATAGGAGCGGGTGCTGATTCTCACGTCCGTACAAGGCCGGATCGGTGGCCGTTTGTCACATCTCCCGGTGTTAGCTTTCTGAGCTGACCTGAGCGGCGAACCTGTGTGACGCGTGAGCGAGACGTGATCACAGATGAACGAAGCGGAGCGGATCGGACCCATGGGACGAGCGGAAGAGAGAAGAGCGCGACAGCGCGGTGGCCGCCGCGCGGCGCCGACACGCCGCCGTTCGTCGGGCGCGGGCGGGAGCGGTAAGAGCGGGATACGCCGGCTGTTCACCTGGAAGAAGATCCTCGGGACCTTCTTCGGCCTCTGCCTGCTCGGCATGGGCGCCTTCATCGTCCTGTACATGGTGATCGACATCCCCGAGGGGAACCCCGAGGCGGAGCTGCAGAGCAACGTCTACAAGTACAGCGACGGCAGCATCATGGCCCGCACGGGTGACCGCAACCGCGAGATCGTCGACCTGGCCAAGGTCCCCAAGGAAGTCCAGCGCACCTTCGTCGCCGCCGAGAACAAGACCTTCTACAAGGACGCCGGCGTCGACCTCAAGGGCACCGCGCGCGGTGTGCTCAACACCCTCTCCGGCAAGGGCGCCCAGGGCGGTTCGACCATCACCCAGCAGTACGTCAAGAACTATTACCTGTCCCAGGAGCAGACGGTCTCGCGCAAGCTGAAGGAACTGGTCATCTCCCTGAAGCTGGACCGCGAGAAGTCCAAGGACTACATCCTCGCCGGCTACATCAACACCAGCTACTACGGCCGCGGCGCCTACGGCATCCAGGCCGCCGCCCAGGCCTACTACCGCGTCGACGCGGAGGACCTGACGGTCGAGCAGGGCGCGTACCTCGCGGCGCTGCTCCAGGCGCCCAACCAGTACGACTGGGCGATCGCCAGCGACACCGGCAAGAAGCTGGTCCAGGAGCGCTGGAACTACGTCCTGGACAACATGGTCGAGCAGGAGTGGCTGAGCCGGGCCGACCGGCAGGGCATGAAGTTCCCGGAGCCCCCGGCGCCCAAGCCGGTGCAGGGGATGGAGGGCCAGACCGGGTATCTGGTGGACGCGGCCAACCACGCGCTGAAGAAGCAACTCGTAGCCCAGGGCACCGCCGAGGACATGGAGCAGGCCAAGGCGCTGGTGGACCTCGGCGGCTACACCATCACGCTCAACGTCGACAAGAAGAAGCAGGTGGCGCTGGAGAAGGCGGTCAAGGCCAAGCTCACCAGCAAACTGGACCCCGACAAGCGCGAGGTCGACGCCGACGTCCAGGCCGGCGCCGTCTCCGTCGACCCGAAGACCGGCGCGGTCCTCGCGATGTACGGCGGCGTGGACTACGTGAAGCACTACACGAACAACGCCACCCGCGACGACTACCAGCCCGCCTCCACCTTCAAGCCGCTGATCCTCGCCGCGGCCGTCGACCAGGACGCCGAGACCCAGGACGGTGTGCCGATCACGGCCAACACCATCTACGACGGTACGAGCAAGCGCCCCGTGATGGACGGTGACCGCGAGGTCGGCTTCGCGCCCCCCAACGAGGACGACGTCGACTACGGCGACATCACCGTCCAGGAGGCGATGAACAAGTCGGTCAACTCGGTCTTCGCGCAGATGGGCATCGACGTCGGCATGACCGAGGTGCTGAAGGTGGCGGGCGAACTGGGCATGGACACCGAGGGTCTGGATGCCGTGCCCGCCCAGACCCTGGGCAGCATGGGCGCCAGCCCACTGGAGATGGCCGGCGCATACGCCACTCTCGACAACCACGGCAAGAAGGTCACCCCGGCCGTCGTGAAGTCGGTCGAGCACAAGGACCGCAAGATCGACTTCCCCGAGGCGGTCGGCGAGCGGGTCATCAGCCGCGAGGCCGCCGACACGGTGACCTCCGTGCTGACCGGCGTGGTCGACGACGGTACGGCCAAGCGGTCCGTGCGGGAGAACCCGCTGCGCGACGGCCAGCAGGTCGCCGGCAAGACGGGTACGTCCGACAACAACAAGTCGGCCTGGTTCACCGGCTTCACCCCCGGCCTGGTCACCTCGGTCGGCCTGTTCGGAGAGGACCCGAAGTCCCACGCGCAGGTCCCGATGTACAAGGCCGGCGGCGTCGACTACCGGGTCAACGGCGGTGGCTTCCCCGCGGAGATCTGGGCGGCGTACACCTTCGGCGTCATGGACGAGGTCACCGAGTTCGACCTGGAGACCAAGCAGGGCGCCGCGGTGAAGCCCAGCAAGTCGCCGACGGCACCCGAGTCGCCGACCCAGTCGCCGACGCGGGAGGAGACGACCGAGGCACCCTCCTCCGACGCGCCGACGACGGACGCGCCGACGACCGACGAGCCGACGACCGAGGAGCCGTCGCAGTCGCAGTCGCCGCCGCAGTCGCCTTCGAACAGCCCGTCGACCGAGGAACCGCCGACCGGCGGGGTGACCACGGAACCGGAGAACCCGCTCTTCCCGGACAGGGACCGTCAGGAGCGATAGCCGACGGAACCGGCAGCAGGAACGCGGAAGGGGCGCCCGGACTCACCGGGCGCCCCTTCCGCGTCTTCGAGGTCTTCGCGACCCTCGAGGTCTGCGCGGTCTGTGCGGTCTTCGCGGTCCGGACAACGTGGCCCACCCGGGCCCACGTGGTTCACCCCCGGTTCAGCTCGAACCAGACCACCTTTCCGGTGCTCAGCCGGGTCGCCCCCCAGCGCCGGGCCAGCCGGTTCACCAGGTACAGCCCGCGACCGCCCTCGTCCGTGGCCCGCGCCTGCCGCAGCCGTGGCAGCTGCGGCACGTCGTCGCCGACCTCGCAGCGGAGCACGTCGGTGCGCAGCAGCCGCAGGGTGACCGGTTTCGTGGCGTACCGCACGGCGTTGGTCACGACCTCGCTGACCAGCAGCTCCACGGAGTCCGTGAGGTCCTCCATGCCCCAGCGGGCGAGGGCGCGCCGGGCGAGGCGGCGGGCCCGGCCGGGGGCCGTGTCCTCGGGCTCCAGGAACCAGTACGCCACGTCGCTGGGCGCGATGCCGTCGAAGCGGGCGGCGAGCAGCGCGATGTCGTCGTCCCGGTCGCCGGGGCCGAGCATGTCCAGCACCTCGTCGCACAGGGCTTCCAGGGGCGGCGGATGGTCGGGGCCGGTGAGCTGCGCGGTGGCCGCGAGGCGCTCCCGCAGCTGCTCTATCCCGGTCCACACGTCTCGCAGCCGGGATTCGACCAGCCCGTCCGTGTAGAGGAGCAGGGTCGCACCGGCGGGGGCGTCCAGCTCGACCGCTTCGAAGTCCACGCCGCCCACACCGATCGGGGCGCCCGCGGGCACCCGCAGCACTTCGGCGTGGCCGCCCAGGTGCAGCAGCACGGGCGGCGGATGGCCGGCGTTGGCGACCGTGATGCGGTGCGATACCGGGTCGTACACGGCGTACAGGCAGGTCGCCATGCGGTCGGTGCCCAGACGCTGCGCCTGCTCGTCGAGGTGGTGCAGCACCTCCTGCGGGGGGAGGTCGAGCCCGGCCAGGGTCTGTGCGGTGGTCCGCAGCTGGCCCATGATGGCCGCCGACGTCATGGAGTGGCCCATCACGTCCCCGACCACCAGCGCGACCCGGCTGCCGGGCAGCGGAATGGCGTCGTACCAGTCGCCGCCGACGCGCGCGGTCTCGGCGGCCGGGAGGTAGCGGGAGGCCAGCCGTACGCCGGTGCAGCGCGGCAGGTTCTCCGGGAGCATCGTGCGCTGCAGCTCGTCGGCGATGTACGCCTCACGCCCGTACAGCACCGCCTTGTCGATGCCGAGCGCGCTGTGCGTGGCGAGCTGTGCGGCGACCAGCAGGTCGTCGGCCTCGAAGGCGACGCGCTCCGGGCCGCGCAGGAACAGCGCGGCTCCGATCACCCGGCGCCGGCCGCGCAGCGGCGCGAGGATCGCCCGCCGGCCGTCGGGCACGGCGAACGCTCCGCCGTCACCGAGCAGTTCGGGCAGGGCGGCGCGGGCGGCGGGCGTGTCCGTGAAGACCGGTCGCACCCCGCGCAGCACCTCCGCGAGCGCGCTGCCCGGCCGGACCTCGCACAGCTCGGAGCCGACCGCCTCCAGCTCGGAGGGCTCGGGCTGGGCCGCGGGTGTGAACCCGCTCTCGGCGTCCCGCTCGGCCGGTATCCGGTCGGTGCGGCGCAACCGCAGCACCAGGGGGCCCGTGGGCCGCTCGTCGCCGACCGGCAGTGGCTCGCGCAGATAGACGAGGATCGCGTCCGCGAACGTCGGCACGGTGGCCCGGCACAGACCCATCACGATCTCGTCGAGGTCCATGCCCCGGGCGATCCGCCGGGTCGCGGCTCCCACGAACCGCAGCCGGTCCCCGTCCCGGCGCATGGGCGTGGGCTGTCCCGGCGCGGCCGGCTGCCCGGTCCGGCGCTCCGGTGCCGACGGCGCGCCACGGCGCTCGGCCCCCGCCGGTGTCCCGGACACGGGAAGGGCTCCGGGAACGGATCCCGCGCCGGACTGCGCACCGCCCGGCTGGACCGGGACGCCCTCGGTCGCGGGCCTCGGCCGGTGCGTGTCCGGCTCGGCGGCCTGCTCGGCGCCCGGCTGGGAGTGCTCGAAGGCGCCGGAGGAGTCCGCGCCCGCGGTGGGCGGCGACTCTCCGGTGCGCCCCTGCACCGGTAACCCGGACCCGCCGGCGCGTGGCGGCACGGGGGTACGCAGGAGCGCCCCGCGGGGATCCGTGGGGTCGCCGCCCGTCGGGGGGCGGTCGAAGGAGGTCGGGTGCTCCGTCACGCGTGTCGAATCCATCCGTCCGGGACTGCGCGCGGCGCGTGCAGTTCGTCCCGCAGAAATCCCGATACCCGGAACACGTGCCCCGGGAACGGAATCTCCGCGTGGTCAGAGGCTGTTCCTGTGTCACCGGCGGACCGTCTGCGGCCCGTTTCCGTGTTGCCCTCGTACCTCTCGCTCACGTCCTGCCGCCCCTCGGTGACGATCGGTCAAGCACAGCGCACGCTCCGCCGGTTGCTGCCGCGCTCCCTTGCGGAGGACGATCCTACGTTTCCTGCCCGGGGGCGTATCAAGGGTCTCATGAGGACACGTGCGCGGGTGTGCGGTCCCAGTCCCCCGGCAGTGACGGTACTGCCCAGGACGGATCCGGCCGCCAGTGCTCCCAGCCGTCCGCGAAGGGGGCGCCCCAGGCCCGGATCTCCGCCACCGCGGCACGCCCCGCCTTCCGTACCCGTTCGGCGAGCCGGGCGTCCATCAGCCGGTTCCGCTGGGCCTGCGCGAACTCGTCCTCGTCCCGCCAGTGCCAGGTGCGGTCCGGCTGGACGGAGATGTCCAGGAAGTGGTCCTCCGAGTCGACCCCGCCCTCCCAACGGGCCAGTGGCTCCTCCAGGTTCACGTACCAGTTCTTGAACCGCCAGCCAGGATCCCAGAACAGCCACACCGACCAGGGCTCGCCGGGCCGGGCCAGCTTCAGCACGCCCGTGCCGAACCACCGGTCGCGCTGCACGGTGCGCGGCTTGGTGTAACGCGAGGCCAGTGGTTCCAGGTGCACGGGGGTGCCGTCGGCGAGCACCGGCTTCACGCACTCGGTGCCGGGCGCCAGCCACACGGCGAGCAGGCCGGCGTCGTCCCGTACGACGGTGACGGGGCGCGCGATGTGCAGGTGCGGGCCGCCGTTCTCCCGGTACCGCCACAGGATGTGGCTGCCGGGCGCCCAGTACCCCGCCGGGGCCGGCGGACCGCCCGCGTCCGCCTCCGCTTCCGTCGCCGCGCGCACCGCTTCACCGTCTGCCATGGACAGATATTAGGTGCCCTGGCCACCTGCCGCGCCGGTGATCGCGGCGAGGGCCCGCGATCGCTCCGGTCGCCCGGTCACGGGTGGGTCATCCGCAGCACGTCCAGCGCCTCGTCCAGCTGCTCGTGCGTGAGGTCGCCGCGCTCGACGTACCCGCCCTCCAGCACCACCTGACGGATCGTCTTCCGCTCGGCCAGCGCCTTCTTGGCGACCCTGGCGGCCTCCTCGTACCCGATGTACTTGTTGAGCGGCGTGACCACGGACGGCGAGGACTCGGCGTACTCGCGGGCCCGTTCGCGGTGGGCGACGACGCCGTCTACGGTCCGGTCGGCGAGCAGCCGGGAGACGTTGGCGAGCAGCCGCACCGACTCCAGCACGTTCTTGGCGATGACCGGCAGCATGACGTTGAGCTCGAAGTTGCCGGCCGCTCCGGCGGCGGCGACCGTCGCGTCGTTGCCGGTGACCTGGGCGGCGACCATGAGCACGGCCTCGGGGATCACCGGGTTGACCTTGCCGGGCATGATGGACGACCCGGGCTGGAGGTCGGGCAGGGAGATCTCCGCCAGCCCCGTCCGCGGCCCGGACGCCATCCACCGCAGGTCGTTCGCGATCTTCGTCAGCCCGACGGCGATGGTCCGCAGCTGCCCACTCGTCTCGACGATGCCGTCCCGCGCACCCTGCGCCTCGAAGTGGTCGCGCGCCTCGGTCAGCGGCAGCCCCGTCGCGCGGGCCACCTCCTGGATGACGGCGGCGGAGAAGCCGGGCGGGGTGTTGATGCCGGTGCCGACCGCGGTGCCGCCCAGCGGCAGCTCGGCGAGGCGGGGCAGGGACGCCTCCAGCCGCTCGATGCCGTACCGCACCTGGGCGGCGTACCCGCCGAACTCCTGCCCCAGGGTGACCGGCGTGGCGTCCATCAGGTGCGTCCGCCCGGACTTCACGACGTCGGCGAACTCTCCGGCCTTGCGCTCCAGGGCCCCGGCGAGGTGGTCGAGGGCCGGGATCAGGTCACGGCTGACGGCGGCGGTGGCGGCGATGTGGATGGAGGACGGGAAGACGTCGTTGGACGACTGGGAGGCGTTGACGTGGTCGTTGGGGTGCACGTCCCGCCCGAGCCGCTCGGTGGCGAGGGTGGCGACGACCTCGTTGGTGTTCATGTTGGACGAGGTGCCCGACCCCGTCTGGAACACGTCCACGGGGAAGTGCTCGTCCCACTTCCCCTCCGCGACCTCACCGGCCGCCTCCTGGATCGCGGCGGCGACGTCCTTGTCCAGGACTCCCAGCTCGGCGTTGACCTTGGCCGCCGCGCCCTTGATCCGGGCGAGCGCCTCGATGTGCGCGCGCTCGATGCGCTGCCCGGAGACGGGGAAGTTCTCCACCGCCCGCTGGGTCTGCGCCCGCCACTTGGCGTCCGCGGGGACGCGGACCTCGCCCATGGAGTCGTGCTCGATGCGGTATTCGCTCATACCGGGTACAGCGTGCGAGGGGGTGCGGATGTTCCGGAGGGGCGGGAGGGGCGGGCGTTCCAGCCCCTCCCGCCCCTCCGGCGTTGACGAGCCGTCCCGGCGGGCCCGTCAGTCCAGCCCCGGCCCCCGCACCGGAATGCTCGTGAACGTCGGCGCCGGCGCCGGGTCCTGGAAGAAGTCGTTGCCCTTGTCGTCCACCACGACGAACGCCGGGAAGTCCTCGACCTCGATCTTCCAGACCGCCTCCATGCCGAGCTCCTCGTACTCGACGACCTCGACCTTCTTGATGCAGTCCTGGGCGAGCCGGGCGGCGGGACCGCCGATGGAGCCGAGGTAGAAGCCGCCGTGCGCGTCGCACGCGTCGGTGACCTGCTTGCTCCGGTTGCCCTTCGCCAGCATCACCTTGGAGCCGCCCGCAGCCTGGAACTGCTCGACGTAGGAGTCCATGCGCCCGGCGGTCGTCGGACCGAAGGACCCGGACGCGTACCCCTCCGGGGTCTTCGCCGGACCCGCGTAGTACACCGGGTGGTCCTTCAGGTACTGCGGCATCTCCTCGCCCGCGTCCAGCCGCTCCTTGATCTTGGCGTGCGCGATGTCGCGGGCCACGACCAGCGGGCCGGTCAGGGACAGCCGGGTCTTGACCGGGTGCTTCGTCAGCTCGGCCAGGATGTCGTCCATCGGCCGGTTGAGGTCGATCCTGACGACGTCGCCCTCCTCGGCGAGCTGCTCGTCCGTCGTCTCCGGCAGGAAGCGTGCCGGGTCGGTCTCCAGCTGCTCCAGGAAGACGCCCTCGGCGGTGATCTTCGCGACCGCCTGCCGGTCCGCCGAGCAGGACACCGCGATGGCGACCGGGCAGGAGGCCCCGTGCCGGGGGAGCCGCACCACGCGCACGTCGTGGCAGAAGTACTTGCCGCCGAACTGCGCGCCGATGCCGATCTTCTGCGTCAGCTCGAAGACCTTCTCCTCCAGCTCCTCGTCCCGGAAGCCGTGCCCGAGCTCCGAGCCCTCGGCCGGGATCTCGTCCAGGTAGTGCGCGGAGGCGTACTTCGCGGTCTTCAGCGCGTACTCCGCCGACGTACCGCCGACCACGATCGCCAGGTGGTACGGCGGGCAGGCGGCCGTGCCCAGCGAGCGGATCTTCTCCTCCAGGAACTTCATCATGGAGGCCTCGTTCAGGACGGCCTTCGTCTCCTGGTAGAGGAACGACTTGTTGGCCGACCCGCCGCCCTTGGCCATGAACAGGAACTTGTAGGCGCCGCCGTCGGCCGCGTACAGCTCGATCTGGGCCGGGAGGTTCGAGCCGGTGTTCTTCTCGTCCCACATGGTGAGCGGAGCCATCTGCGAGTAGCGCAGGTTCAGGTTCTTGTAGGCGTCGTAGATGCCCCGGCTGAGGGCCTCCTCGTCGCCGCCCGCCGTCAGGACGTTCTGGCCGCGCTTGCCCATGACGATCGCCGTGCCGGTGTCCTGGCACATGGGCAGCACGCCCGCCGCCGCGATGTTCGCGTTCTTCAGCAGGTCCAGCGCCACGAACTTGTCGTTGCCCGACGCCTCGGGGTCGTCGATGATGCGGCGCAGCTGCGCCAGGTGTGCGGGGCGCAGGTAGTGCTGGATGTCGTGGATGGCCTCCTCGGCCAGCTTGCGCAGCGCCTCGGGCTCCACCTTGAGGAAGGTCCGCCCGTCGGCCTCGAAGGTGGTGACACCCTCGGAGGTCACCAGCCGGTACGGAGTGGTGTCCTCTCCCTGGGGGAGCAGATCGGTGTACGCGAACTCAGGCATCTCGCCCATTCCTCACTCGACAGACGCGCGGCTGGATTCCACCACGACGGCTGGCCTCCATTGGCAGCGTCCACCAGCGTAGAACCTGCCGTCGGGGGCGAGCTTGTGAGGTAAGGCTCAGTAGACCGCGAAGCGGGAACCGCGATCCGCGAACCGCGATCCGCGATCCGCGAACCGGGGACCGGGAACCGCGATCCGCGATCCGCGATCGATGCCGAACCGGGAGCCGCGATCCGTACCGAGCCGCGACAAGGTTGCCCACAGGGGGTAGTCGCGATCTATCGCGTTTCGGTACGCTGCTGCCGTGGACCTTCACAAGCACGCCCAACCGCAGGACGCGGCACCGCGCGGCACCACGGCGCCCGTCTCCGAGATGCGCGCCTCGGACGCCGACCGTGACCGCGTCACCGACATGCTCCGCGAGGCCCTCGCCGAGGGACGGCTCACCGCCGACGAGCACGGCGAGCGCGTCGAGGGCGTGCTGGCCGCCAGGACGGTCGGTGAGCTGGACGTCTTCGTGCAGGACCTGCCGGCCGCGCACGCCGGACGGCACCAGACCGCCGCTCCGGCCCCCAACCGCCCCACCGCCGGCGCCATCCCGGCGGAGCCCGACGAGAACCTGGTGGCGGTGTTCAGCAGTGCCGTCCGCAAGGGACGCTGGCGGGCGAGCCGCCGTATCCACGCGTACGCGGTCTTCGGAAGCGTCGAGATAGACCTCAGCGAGGCCGTCTTCGAGCATCAGCAGGTCGTGATCAAGGCCTTCTCCGTCTTCGGCAGCGTCGAGGTGCGCGTCCCGGAGAACGTGTCGCTGCGCGGCGCGGGCGGCGGTGTGCTCGGCAGCTTCGAGGTCCACAACCTCGACTCGTCCGAGGCCGAGGCCCCCGTCATCTACGTGGACGGCTGGGCCGTGCTCGGCAGCGTCGAGGCGCGCCCCAAGCGCGGCAAGGTCGTCGCGGACATCCTCGACCGGGTGCACCGCAAGGTCGACAAGGGTTTGCGCAAGCACTTGTAGCGCGGCACCGGCGGCGGTTGGAAACCCAGTGCATAGGCACGCGCACAACGGGTAAGCCTTGACGCATCGTCTCTCGCTCGCGAAGCCGTCGTCAGGAGTAGACCGTGCTGCAACCGCCGCATTCGTCCCTGCAGGTAGCCGTCGTTCCGGCCCAGCGGGTGCCCGTGCGGGACAGGGACCAAGACGCTCCCTGGCACACCGAGGCGGTGTGCCGGCGCGACGAGGCCGGACTGTTCTTCGCACCCTCCAAGGAACCCACCGCCGCCCGGCTCTCCCGCGAGGAGGCGGCCAAGCGCGTCTGCGCGCGCTGTCCGGTCATGGTCGAGTGCCGCGAGCACGCCCTCTTGCAGCCCGAGCCCTACGGTGTCTGGGGCGGCCTCACCGCCGCCGAACGCCGCGTGGTCCTGGCCCGGCGCCGCCGCCGCGACGTGGAACTCAACAAGGCCGCCCGCCCGACGGGTCACATAGCGGCGGCCGGTTAGCGCCCAGGCACGCGAAAGGGCACCCTCTCCGCACAGAGGGTGCCCTTCTCAGGCTCGGGCGGGACGAGCCCCCAAGGGCGCGAGGCCGTGCCCGGTCGGCGGCTCAGCCGCGCGGGCGCGCTCGGCCACGACGGACCGGCACCCGTCACAGGACAGGAAGCCCGGCCCCATGGGCGCCCCGCACCGCCGGCGGAGTCACTTCGCCCGGTCGAAATCGATCGCGCTGTACGCCCGCAGCTTGCTCAGCCGGTGCTCGGAGTCGATCCGTCGCACCGTGCCCGACTTGGACCGCATCACGATCGAGTCGGTCGTGGCGGTCTCGGACCGGTACCGGACCCCGCGCAGCAGCTCACCGTCGGTGATGCCGGTCGCGACGAAGAACACGTTGTCCCCGGATACCAGGTCGTCGGTGGTCAGCACCCGGTCCAGGTCGTGCCCGGCATCGACCGCGCGCTGCCGCTCCTCGTCGTCCTTGGGCCACAACTTGCCCTGGATGGTGCCGCCCAGGCACTTCACGGCGCAGGCCGAGATGATGCCCTCCGGCGTGCCGCCGACGCCGAGCAGCAAGTCGATGCCGGTGCCCTCGCGCAGCGCCAGGATCGAGCCGGCCACATCGCCGTCGGAGATCAGCTTGATGCGGGCGCCGGTCTCCCGGACCTCCTTGATGAGGCCCTGGTGCCGGGGCCGGTCGAGGATGACGACGGTGACGTCCTCGGGGGTGCGCCGCTTGGCCTTGGCGATCCGGCGGACGTTCACGGACACGGGCGCGTTGATGTCGACGAAGTCGGCGGCCTCCGGCCCGGTGACCAGCTTGTCCATGTAGAAGACCGCGGACGGGTCGAACATGGAGCCGCGCTCGGCGGCGGCCAGCACCGCGATGGCGTTGGTCATGCCGTTGGCGGTCAGCGTGGTGCCGTCGATCGGGTCGACGGCGATGTCGACCTCGGCACCGGTGCCGTCGCCGACCCGCTCCCCGTTGAAGAGCATCGGGGCCTCGTCCTTCTCGCCCTCACCGATGACGACGACGCCGTTCATCGAGACGGTGTGGACGAGGGTCCGCATGGCGCGCACCGCGGCACCGTCGGCGCCGTTCTTGTCACCGCGGCCGACCCAGCGGCCGGCGGCCATCGCCGCCGCTTCGGTGACCCGCACGAGTTCCATGGCGAGGTTGCGGTCGGGGGCCTCTGAGGGGACGTCCAGTTCGGACGGCAAGTGATGCTCGGTCATCGGAGCGCACCTTTCTGATACGACGACGGCCGGATGAGGGTGTGCGCCGCACTCTATCGTCAGTCCGACAAAATGAGCAGGGGACCCCACGTATGAGCGGACCAGGCACCTGCGACGATAGGGGGCGTGGCAGGTATGCAAGGCAAGCAGAAGTCGGCCCGGGACATGATCCTCTCCCTCGGGCTCATCGTGCTCGCGGCGGGCGTAATCTGGATCTTCATTCCGCACGACGACGGCGAACCGCCCGTCAAGCGGGTCGACTACCGGGTCGAGCTGCTCACCGCGCAGCGCGCGGCGCCGTACCCGGTGGCAGCGCCGGAGGGCCTCTCCGAGGACTGGAAGCCGACCTCCGTCCGCTTCCGGGGTGACGAGTTCGACGCCTGGCACCTGGGCTTCCACGCCCCGGACGGCGAGTACGTGGCGGTCGAGCAGTCCACGCAGAAGCCGGCCACGTTCATCGACGACGCCAGTCAGGGGGCGCGGGCGACCGAGACGACCCAGGAGATCGGCGGCCGGACGTGGACCCGGTACACGGGCGGCCGGTACGACGCGCTGGTGCTGCACGACGCGGACGGCATGAAGGGCGCGACGACGGTCGTGGCGGGCACGGGTTCGTTCGACCAGCTGGGCCGGATGGCGGCGGCGCTGAAGCTGACCTGAGCCCCGGCCGTGTCCCGACGACGTGACGAAGCCCCCGGCACCTCGCCGGGGGCTTCGTCACGTCATCGGGACGTGCGGCTCAGACCGTGGTGACGACCTGGTCGTACGCCAGACGCGGGGAGCGCGGGAACCAGGCGTCCGGGCCCGGGTGGCCGATGTTGACGACCATCAGCGGGGTGTGGTCGTCGTCCAGGAACTCCTTGCGGACGCCCTCGAAGTCGAGGCCGGTCATCGGGCCGGCGGCGAGCCCCGCGGCGCGGACGCCGACGATGAAGTACGCGGCCTGTAGGGCGGCGTTCAGCGTGGCGGCACCCTCGCGCACCGGGCGCTCACTGAAGAAGGCGTCCTTGGCCTGCGGGAAGTGCGGGAAGAGCTCGGGCAGCTCCTCGTGGAACTCGTTGTCCGCCGACAGGATCGCGACCAGCGGGGCGGCGGCCGTCTTGGGCTGGTTGCCCTCGGCCATGTGCCGGACGAGACGCTCGCGGGCCTCGGGGGAGCGGACCAGCGTGATCCGCAGTGGCGACTGGTTGAAGGCGGTCGGGCCGTACTTGACCAGGTCGTAGATCGCCTGCACCTGCTCGTCGGTCACCGGCTCGTCGGTGAACGTGTTCGCGGTGCGGGCCTCGCGGAACAGCAGGTCCTGGGCGGCGGGGTCAAGAACGAGAGACATACGTGATCTTCCTCGGGGTGTGCGTCGGCGCTCCGCGCGAAGGGGCGGGGAGCCGTTGACGGGAACGACGCTACGCGAAAGAAGTTCAAGCTTCAACCAAAGTCGGAGCGCGGTGTTCCGCTTCACCTGGCCGGATGAGTGAAGGGAGCGGCGTGCTGCGGCGTGCTGCGGCGCGCGACGCCTCGTGGCCGCGTTTCGCGCCCCGTGAAGGCGCTGTGCCGCGGATCACATCGGCAGGGCGATCACTTCTTCCGCTCCTTGCGGTCGTACCGGGCGGTACACCGCCACTCGCCCACAGGGAGCTCACCGACATGACCGCCGCCGCGAAGGGGCCCGCCTCCTACTTCCCGCCGATCGAAAAGAAGTACGGCCGCCCGATCGCTGAGTGGAAGGAGCTGATCCGCTCCTCGCCGCTCACCAAGCACATGGAGCTCGTCGCCTGGCTCATGACCGACCACGCGCTGGGCCACGGGCACGCCAACGCACTCGTCGCGCACACCCTGGCCGAGGACAGCGGGAAGTAGTCCGCCCGCCACCGTGCAACCGGGGACTGTCCGGCGCGGGCGCAGTCCGGCGATCAGGGGGCGTGCCCGCCTCCATGCCTGCGACACGGCACACCGGAACAGGGACTGCCGGAACAGGGACTGCCGGAACAGGGGCGGCCGGAACAGCGGACAACAGGGGCTTCCGGAACAGGGGCTTCCGGAACAGGAGCTACCGGAACAGGAGCTACCGGAACGAGGGCTAGCGGTCCTCGTCCTCGTCCTCGTCCTCCTCGGCCAGCGCCGCGTCCAGGCGGGCCCGGGCACCGTCCAGCCAGCGGCGGCAGACCTTCGCCAGCTCCTCGCCCCGCTCCCACAGGGCGAGGGAATCCTCCAGCGTCGTACCGCCGGCCTCGAGCCGCCGTACGACCTCGATCAGCTCGTCCCGCGCCTGCTCGTACCCGAGCGCCTCGGACACGGCCGTCTGCTGCTCCACCTCGCTGGTCATCCACTCACCTTACGCATCGACTCGTACGGAGAAACCGCCCTCCGAGACGCGGGCGCGCAGCGTCTCGCCCGGCTCCACCTCGCCCGGGTCACGGACGGCGTGGCCGTCGGCCCGCTGCAGCACGGCGTACCCCCGCTTCAGGGTCGCGGCGGGGGAGAGGGCCACCACGCGCGCGTGGGTGTGCGTCAGCTCGGAGTCGGCCCGGTCGAGGTGGTGCCGCAGTGAGCGGCGGCCACGGTCCAGCAGGGCCGACACCTGCTCGGCCCGCTCGTCGATCATCCGGTGCGGATCCTGTATCGACGGCCGGGCCAGCGCATGGGCCAGCCCCCGCTCCTCGCGGTCCACGTACGACGCCACACACCGCCGGGCGCGGTCCCGCAGCTGGCGCACCCGCTCGTACTCCTCGCCGACGTCCGGTACGACCTTCTTCGCGGCGTCGGTCGGCGTGGAAGCACGCAGGTCAGCGACATGGTCGAGCAGCGGATTGTCCGGCTCGTGCCCGATCGCGGAGACGACCGGCGTACGGCACTGGGCGACCGCCCGCACCAGCTGCTCGTCGGAGAACGGCAGCAGATCCTCGACGCTGCCCCCGCCGCGCGCGACGACGATCACGTCCACGTCGTCCATCGCGTCCAGCTCCTTCACCGCCTGCACGACCTGCGGCACCGCGTGCACGCCCTGCACGGGGACGTTGCGCACCTCGAAGCGGACGGCGGGCCAGCGGTGCCGGGCGTTCTCCAGGACGTCCCGCTCGGCCGCCGACGCCCGCCCGCACACCAGGCCGATCAGCTGCGGCAGGAACGGCAGCGGCTTCTTGCGCTCCGACGCGAACAGCCCCTCGCGCGCGAGTGCCTTCTTCAGCTGCTCCAGGCGCGCGAGCAGCTCCCCGACGCCCACCGGCTTGATCTCGGCGGCCCGCAGCGACAGCTGCCCGCGCGGTGCGTACCACTCCGGCTTGGCGTGCACGACGACGCGCGCGCCCTCGCCCACCACGTCCGCCACCGCGTCGAACACCTGCCGGTAGCAGGTCACGCTCACGGAGATGTCGTACGACGGGTCGCGCAGCGTCAGGAACACGACACCGGCACCCGGCCGCCGTGACAACTGGGTGATCTGCCCCTCGACCCACACCGCGCCGAGCCGGTCGATCCAGCCCCCGATCAGCCGTGACACCTCGCCCACGGGCAGCGGGGCTTGCGGAGTCGAGTTAACAGCCATGCGCCCGAGCGTAACGGCCGGGTGTGACAACCCGACCCGGCGTCAGCCGCCCCGCGCCGCTCCGGCCCACCGGCCTCACGCCTGCGCGGACCGCCTGCCGCGCGCCTGCGCCACCAGCACCACCAGCCCGACCGCCAGCCAGATCGCCCCCACCGCCTGCGCGGTCTCCGAGGCCTCCACGATCACCGCGACGGTGATCGCCGCCCCGAGCACCGGGATCAGCACGTGCCGCCACCAGCTCACCGGCCCCGAGCGGCGCCGGATCGCGAACCAGCCCACCACGCTCGCGTGGAGCATCGTGAACGCCGTCAGCGCGCCGACGTCGACCACCGAGACCAGATGGTCGAGACCGTCGTCCCGACGCGCCGCCCACACCGCGGCCACCATCGTGATCACGGCCGCGACCAGCAGCGCCACGCGCGGCACCCCGGAGTCCGTCCGCGACAGGGCCTTCGGCAGCCGCCGGTCGCGGCCCATCGCGAACAGCAGCCGCCCGGCCGCCGCCTGCCCGGCCAGCGCCGCGAACGCCGCGCCGATCGCCTTGCTCACCGCCACCAGGTCGTGCAGCCAGGTGCCCACGGAGGCGTCCACGGCGTCGTAGAACGCCGCCCCCTGCCGCTCCGGCCGGGCCGCCAGCTCCGCCGACGTCACCGGCTCCAGCAGCGCCACCAGGTACGTCTGCGCTACGAACAGCACGCCCGCCAGCGCCAGGCAGAACAGCAGCGCCCGCGCGACCTTCGCCGACCCCCCGGTGACCTCCTCCGCGAACGTCGCGATCGCGTCGAAGCCCAGGTACGACAGCACCGCCACCGACACCGCGCCGACCACCGCCGACAGCGCGAACGCTCCCTGCGTGCCGTCCCCGGACAACGGCGACAGCCAGCCGCGCTCGGCCCCGTCGCGCGCGAGAACCACGATCGCCGCCACGACGAACACCAGCAGCACCACGACCTCCATGGCGAGCACCAGGAAGCCCACCCGGGCCGCCGCGCGCACGCCCCACAGGTTCAGCAGGGTCGTGACGACCACCGCGATCGCCGTCCACACCCACCGCGACACCTCCGGAACCAGCGCCTCCATCGCGATGCCGGAGAAGAGATACGCCACCGCGGGGATGAGGACGTAGTCCAGCATCGCCATCCAGCCGGCGATGAAGCCGGCCCCGTTGCCGAGCCCCGCGCGCGCGTACGCGAACACCGACCCCGCCTGCGGGACCACCCGCACCATCTGTGCGTAGCTGAACGCGGTGAACGCCATGGCGATCGTCGCGACCACGTAGACGAGCGCCACGGCACCGTGCGACTTGGCGTCCAGGGTGCCGAAAACCCCGACCGGTGCCATGGGCGCGATGAACAGGAGCCCGTAGACGACCAGGTCCCTGAAGCCCAGGCTGCGCTTCAGCTGGTGCTCCCCACCGGCCCCCTGGGCCGCCGTACCGGTCTCGGACATCGTGCCTCCGCCAGCGCATCGGACTGTGGCTCGGAACGTCCCCGTCGGGGTCCCCGTCTACGTCCCCGATCAGTTTCCCGGGCGACGTCCCACCCACGCGATCTTTGACCCGCCGAACGCGGCCTTACGATGGGTGCCATGACTGCTTCGCCCGGCCGCCGTGTCCTGCTCGCCGCCCCCCGTGGCTACTGCGCGGGTGTGGACCGCGCCGTGATCGCCGTCGAGAAAGCCCTGGAGCAGTACGGGGCTCCCGTCTACGTCCGGCACGAGATCGTGCACAACAAGTACGTCGTCCAGACCCTGGAGAAGAAGGGCGCCATCTTCGTCGAGCAGACGGAGGAGGTTCCCCCGGGGAACATCGTGATGTTCTCCGCGCACGGCGTGGCCCCCGTCGTCCACGAGGAGGCCGAACGCGGCAAGCTCGCCACCATCGACGCCACCTGCCCGCTCGTCACCAAGGTGCACAAGGAAGCCGTCCGCTTCGCGGACGACGACTACGACATCCTCCTGATCGGCCACGAGGGTCACGAGGAGGTCATCGGCACCTCCGGCGAGGCCCCCGACCACATCCAGCTCGTCGACGGCCCCGAGGACGTCGCCAAGGTCGAGGTCCGCGACCCGTCGAAGGTCGTCTGGCTCTCCCAGACCACCCTCTCCGTCGACGAGACCATGGAGACCGTCGACGCGCTGAAGGACAAGTTCCCGCAGCTCATCTCCCCGCCGAGCGACGACATCTGCTACGCCACGCAGAACCGCCAGCTCGCCGTGAAGCAGATGGGCGCCGAGGCCGACCTAGTGATCGTCGTCGGCTCCCGCAACTCCTCCAACTCCAAGCGGCTGGTCGAGGTCGCCAAGCAGGCCGGCGCGCGCGACGCGTACCTCGTGGACTTCGCCGACGAGATCGACGCCTCCTGGCTGGAGGGCGTCACCACGGTCGGCGTCACCTCCGGCGCCTCCGTTCCGGACGTGCTGGTCGAGCAGGTCCTGGAGTGGCTGTCGCGGCGCGGCTTCGAGGACGTGGAGATCGTCAAGGCCGCCGAGGAGTCGATCACCTTCTCGCTGCCCAAGGAGCTCCGCCGCGACCTGCGCGAGGAGGCGACGTCCCTGGTGGCGGAGCGGGGCGGCTCGGGTACGGCCGGGGCGTGACCGTCAGTCGTCCGTCGTAACGTGGTGCCATGCAGATCTTCGGCGTGGACATCGGCGGATCCGGGATCAAGGGCGCCCCTGTGGACCTCGACAGGGGCGACCTGGCCCAGGAGCGCCACAAGGTGCTGACCCCGTACCCGGCGACCCCCGACGGCGTGGCCGACGGGGTGAAGCAGGTCGTCGAGCACTTCGGCTGGACCGGGCCGGTCGGGCTCACCTTTCCGGGCGTGGTCACGGGCGGCGCCATGGTCCGCACGGCGGCCAACGTCGACGAGAGCTGGGTCGACACGGACGCGCGGAGCCTGTTCGGCGAACGGCTGGGCGGGCTCGACGTGACGGTCGTCAACGACGCGGACGCCGCGGGCGTCGCCGAGATGCGCTTCGGCGCCGGCCGCGACCGCAAGGGCACCGTCGTCCTGCTCACCTTCGGCACCGGCATCGGCAGCGCCGTCTTCACCGACGGCGTCCTCGTCCCGAACAGCGAGCTGGGCCACCTGGAGCTGGACGGCCACGACGCGGAGAAGCGCGCCTCCAGCAAGGCCAAGGAGGACCACGACCTGTCCTGGGAGCACTGGGCCCACCGCGTGCAGCGCTACCTCACCCACGTCGAGATGCTGTTCTCACCCGAGCTGTTCGTCATCGGCGGCGGGGTCAGCCGCAAGGCGCACAAGTTCCTGCACTACATCGAGGGCGTCCAGGCGGAGATCGTCCCCGCGCAGCTCCAGAACAACGCGGGCATCGTGGGTGCGGCGATGCGGGCGGCGGAGGGCCCCGGCCGTCCCGCCGCGAGCTGAACCCCTGCGGTCCCTGCGGTCCCTGCGGTCCCTGCGGTCCCTGCGGTCCCTGCGGTCCCTGCGGTCCCTGCGGTCCCTGCGGTCCCTGCGGTCCCTGCGGTCCCTGCGG
>NZ_JBVHVP010000002.1:664915-796712 GCF_055564775.1 Streptomyces sp. NPDC028991
TGCCGTCCCTGCCGTCCCTGGCGCCGCTGGCGTCCCTGGCGGTCCCTGTGGTCCCTGCGGTCCCTGCGGTCCCTGCGGTCCCTGCCGTCCCTGGCGCCGCTGGCGTCCCTGGCGGTCCCTGTGGTCCCTGTGGTCCCTGTGGTCCCTGTGGTCTCGGCGGTCCCTGTGGTCCGGTCGTGGTCGTCCCCGCCGCCCCGGCGGCCTGTAGCCCTGGTGGTCAAGCCGGCGGACGGTACCGCGCGGCGGCGGCCCGGCGGCGCAGCAGCCGCACCCTGCGCACGATCACGGTCGACCCGGCGACGAGGGTCCCGCCGTACAGCCAGCCGGCCTCGGTGGCCAGGGCGGTCACCAGCCCCATCAGCCGCCCGCCGAGCCCCTTGCCGCTCTCGGCGACGGCCACCAGGCCCACCGCGAAGGCGATGGGCACGACGACGGGGGCGGTCAGCAGGTCACCCCTGCGCACCCAGAGCGCGGTGAGCAGGCACACCGGCAGGAACAGCACGCCGTACACCGTGAGGGACGCGCCGAACAGCAACTTGTCGAGGAAGCCGAGCACCACCATCACGGCCGCGCAGAACAGGCCGCTGCCCAGCCCGGTCAACCGTGGATTGGGCATCCCGCGCAGGGCGCGCACCGCCCGCGCCACGGGAGTACCGGACCGCGCCGCGGGAGAACGGGACCGCGTCGCCGGCCGGCCGGACCGCGCCGCCGGTCGTGCCGCCGCCGGTCGTGCCGTCGCCGGCCGTGCCGCGGCGGGCCCGCGCGGACCGCCGCCCGCACCCGCCCCGACCGGGCGAGCGGCAGGCCGCCCGACCGCGGCGCCGCCCGCTCCCCGCCCCTGCGGGGGCAGCGGCGCCCGGCCCCGTCGCGGTCCGTACTGCGCAGGTCGCGTCCTGTGTTGCTCCACTGGACCAACTTAGGTCGGTTTATGTGCCGAATAGCCCGACAGACACGCCGTCGGGCACAGCTTGGCCAAGCGTTCGACACCGCGCGGGGCCGGTACCGGCCACCCCGTAGACTGGTGGATCGGCCCCTGCCTGGCCCGCCCCACCTCCTCCGCATCCTCACGTACGGGAAGTCGCAACGTGTCGCTCACGATCGGAATCGTCGGTCTGCCCAATGTCGGCAAGTCGACCCTGTTCAACGCCCTGACCAAGAACGACGTGCTGGCGGCCAACTACCCGTTCGCCACGATCGAGCCCAACGTCGGCGTCGTGGGTGTTCCCGACCCCCGCCTGGCGAAGCTGGCCGAGATCTTCTCCTCCGAGAAGGTCCTCCCGGCGACGGTCGACTTCGTCGACATCGCGGGCATCGTGCGCGGCGCGAGCGAGGGCGAGGGCCTGGGCAACAAGTTCCTCGCCAACATCCGCGAGTCCGACGCGATCTGCCAGGTCATCCGCGCCTTCAAGGACGAGAACGTCGTCCACGTCGACGGCAAGGTCTCGCCCAAGGACGACATCGAGACGATCAACACCGAGCTGATCCTCGCCGACCTGCAGACCATCGAGAAGGTCCTCCCGCGCCTCCAGAAGGAGTCCCGGATCAAGAAGGACGTGGCGCCCAAGGTCAAGGCGGTCGAGGAGGCCAAGGAGATCCTGGAGAAGGGCGACACGCTCTTCGCGCACGGCATCCTCCAGGGCAGCGAGCGCGCGGAACTCCTCCACGACCTCCACCTCCTCACGACGAAGCCCTTCCTCTACGTCTTCAACGTCGACGAGGACGAGCTGACCGACGAGGACTTCAAGAACGAGCAGCGCGCCCTGGTCGCCCCCGCCGAGGCGATCTTCCTCAACGCCAAGCTGGAGTCGGACCTCGCCGAGCTGGAGGAGGACGAGGCCCTGGAACTCCTCCAGTCCGTCGGCCAGGAGGAGCCCGGCCTGGCGACCCTGGCCCACGTCGGCTTCCGCACCCTGGGCCTGCAGACCTACCTGACCGCCGGCCCCAAGGAATCCCGCGCCTGGACCATCAAGAAGGGCGCCACCGCCCCCGAGGCCGCCGGTGTCATCCACACCGACTTCCAGAAGGGCTTCATCAAGGCCGAGGTCATCTCCTTCGACGACCTGGTCACCACCGGCTCGGTGGCCGAGGCCCGCGCCAAGGGCAAGGCGCGCATGGAGGGCAAGGACTACGTGATGCAGGACGGGGACGTGGTGGAGTTCCGCTTCAACGTGTAGCCGGGTACTTATCGTCACGTCGCTGATCTTGCAAACTTGCAAGTCAGAAAGGGACCGACATCACGGTCGGGCCCTTTGTGTTTTCCCGTGCTGAGATTGTGTCGGGGTGCGGATGGGCTGACGGTGCTGGGACAGCACCGGGCGTAGAGCCCGACTCGTCTGCCACTCCACATTCCCACGGTTCAGAGGTCCTGTTCCCCGGACGGAAAAACGCCCGGGGGCTGGCCGTGCCAGTGAGTGGCGATGTGGCGTGGGCGCTCGCTCGACATGGAGCGTTCAGTCGAAGTCGGTTTGCGACTCCTGGTCGAGTATCCGCAGAGGAGCCCAGGCCCCAGCATGGCGCGTGCTGTCGCTGATGTGGCCACCGGTACGACAGCCAATACCGCCAGGTACCCTCGAACACATCGTCACGCGGCCCGACGGGCTTCCGCTCCACCTCGTGGAGTCGAAGGACATGCCCCCACCCGCACGGCCTGTTTCGTGCTGCCCCGGGGGAAGTCCTTGTTGTTCCGCGCGTCTGCGAAGACGGTCGCCGCCATGGCGCTCGACAGTTCGCTCTATCTCCACCTAACCGAGCAGTTCACCCACATGCACGGTTGCCGGCCCACCCCCTCGGAGGCGCGGTCCTGGGAGCGGAGCATCCCCGCGCTGACCGCCGCGCTCAATGACGCGGGACTCGGTGACGTGGAGGTCATGCTCGAGTACTCGCTCCCGATGAACAGCAAGCGAGCCGACGCGGTTCTCACCGGGTTTCACCCACGCACGGGCGCCCCCTCCTATGTCGTGGTGGAGCTCAAGCAGTGGAGCGATGTAGTCCCGGACGAGGACGACCCGGTCCTCTGCCACGTCCCTTCCTATACTCAGCCGGTACTCAATCCCATCGAGCAGGTGCGCCGCTACTGCGAGTACCTCGTCAACTTCAACGGCGCTGTCGCCGGCCACCCGGAGAGGGTTGGGGGAGTGGCCTTCCTGCATAACGCAACCGAGTTCGATGTGGCTGCACTGCGCGAGATCGAGTCCGACCAGTGGGGCCAGTTGTTCGCGGGCGACACCCGTGGCGGGTTCATCGACTACGTTTGTGCCCGGCTCAGCCCCGAGTATCCGGGCGCCGCAGCCGCTGACGTGCTGCTCGCGGGCAAGACGGTCCCCTCGAAGCAGCTGATGGCGGTCGCAGCACAGGAAGTTCGTGAGAGGGAGCAGTTCGTGCTCCTCGACGAACAGCAGGTCGCCTACCGCAAGGTCCTCAACGCGGTACGCAAGGCCCAGCAGTCCGACCACAAGGAAGTCGTGGTCATCACCGGTGGTCCTGGCACCGGTAAGAGCGTCATCGCGCTTTCCCTGCTCGGCGAGTTGTACCGGCGAGGCATCCCGGCTCTGCACGCGACCGGGTCCCAGTCCTTCACCAAGACGATGCGCAAGGTCGCCGGTGCGAGGAAGCGCGAAGTGCAGGATCTCTTCAAGTACTTCAACAGCTTCATGACGACGGAGAAGAACAGCCTCGACGTCCTGGTCTGCGATGAGGCCCACCGCATCCGTGAGACATCCGCCAACCGGTACACGCCGGCCGCACGCCGGACCGGCAAGCGGCAGATCGACGAACTGATAGACGTGGCCAAAGTGCCCGTCTTCCTGCTCGACGAGCACCAGGTTGTGCGCCCGGGCGAGATGGGCACGGTGGAGGACATTCGAGCCGCAGCCGCACGCAGGGGGCTGAACTGCCCCGTCGTAAGGCTGGGAAGCCAATTCCGCTGTGGCGGGAGCGATGCTTACCTGCGCTGGGTGGTGCGGCTTCTGGGGCTGGAGCCCGGCGGTCCGGTGGTGTGGGACCCGGATGACCGGATGCAACTCCTGTTGGCCGACAGCCCGGAAGAGATGGAAGGCTTCCTGGACGGCCGCCGCGGCCGGCGCTTCAGCGCTCGCATGTCAGCTGGCTATTGCTGGCAGTGGTCCCCGGAACCCAAGCCGGGACAGCCTCTTCCGGCAGACGTGAGGATCGGGGCCTGGGCGCGCCCCTGGAACCTGCGCGGCGATCGCTCTGTCTCCGGCGCACCGCCGTCCGCCCTGTGGGCCACGGATCCGGCGGGCTTTGGTCAGATCGGTTGCGTCTACACCGCCCAGGGCTTCGAGTACGACTGGTCCGGCGTCATTATCGGCCCCGACCTGGTGTGGCGCGGCGACCGATGGGTGACGGACCGTGCGGCGTCCAAGGACCCGGTCTTCAAGCGCTCGACGCCGGACGCCGATGTGGATCGCCTGATCCGCAACACGTACAAGGTGCTGCTGACCCGAGGAATGGTTGGCACGGTCGTCTACTCCACGGATCGGGAGACGCAGGAGAAACTACGAGAACTGGTGGGTGCCGGGCGGCGCGTGGTTGCTACGGCGTAGACGACCAGCCTGAACTGGCAGCTTTTTTGCCAACCGGCCGCTGACATGACATGGGTCGGCGGGAGGAGTACCCGTGAGCTGCCGCGGTCCCTAAGATCGTCCGTACCAATTGCGGCCCGACGGGCTTCCACTCCGCGAGGACACGCCCCCACCCGCACGAGTCACTCGTGCCCTGGGGGAACCACCTCGTGTCCATGCTCCTGCTGAGGCTGTCGGCGCAGGATCTGCTCACTCTGAACTCGAGGCGGCGGATGGTGCCGCATCTCGCCGCCAGATACCGGTACTTCCGAGGGCGCGACGTGTCCGAGACAGAACGGGAGGCATGGGCCGAGAGCTTGGTCGAGTTGGCGGAAGACCTGGTTGAGGCGGAGCGGGGCAACGTCGAGATGGTCGTCGAGTGCGCGGCGACGGTCGATGAACCGAAGAAGGGGGAGCCGCCTCTCATCGACGTCGTGCTCGTGGGCCGACACCCGGAGACTCGTCTGCCGTCGTTCCAACTCGTCGAGCTGAAACGATGGTCAATGGTGACGCAGGTGGAAGCCGCCACCGCGAAGCTCGTGAGTGTGCCGGGATGCAAAAGGCCCAAGAAGCATCCTGCGTTGCAACTCAGGAACACATACCAATTGTTCACTGGAGACCAGGGACCGCTGCGTGGCATCGCGGTCGAATGCGGCGGATTCGCGTATCTGCACAATGCCACCGATGACTCGGTTCGACCGCTGCTCGATACGTTGGCGCCGACTGGCGCCTATGAGCGTGTGTACACCCGGGACAGCCGCGACCTGCTCCTTGTGGACCTACGAAGGCATTTCGCGGAGGACGGCGCGGCTTCCGAAGCCGAGCAACTCCTGCGGTTCATGAACCTGCGAAACACGCCGCTTCTCGACGCGATGATCAGATCTCGTGGAGAGGACACGGTGTTCACTTTGCGCGGACAGCAGAAGAGAGTGGCGGCGAGTGTTCTGCAACGAGCCGCTCTGGTACTCGGCAATCCAGATCAGCCCGCTTCGCCGCCGGACCACGGACGAGCCGTGTTCATCGTGACGGGTGGTGCAGGCACCGGAAAGAGCGCCGTGGGTCTACAGCTCAGGGCCGATTTCGAGGCAGCCGGACAAACGGTGAAGTACGCCAGTGGCAGCCGTGCCTTCAACGGGGCGCTCCAAGAGCAGGTGGGCTACACCGACAAGGAGTTCAGGAAGAGGTTCGCCTACTTCAGCCACTTCGTGACACCCCCGGACCCTCCCTTGGACGTCCTCATCTGCGACGAGGCGCATCGCTTGAGAGAGCGAACCATCGACATGTACCGTCGAGAGGACAAGTCGGGCAAGCAGCCGCAGGTGGACGATCTGCTCGATGCCTCCCGCCTGACAGTGTTCTTTCTCGACGAGAGTCAGTCCGTGCGACCCAAGGAAGTCGGAACGGTGAGCCTGATCGAGGGAGCCGCAAGAGCGCGGGGGATCACTCCACTCCGCTACGGGCTCAGGGAGGAATGGCGCTGCGGGGGGAGCGACGCCTACATCCGCTGGGTGCGGGCTGTCCTCGACATCGAGACAGGCATCACCGATTGGACCCCCGACGGTTTGATGCACGTCGAAGTCGCGGACAGTCCAGAGGAACTCGAGTACATCATCAGGGCTGAGGCGGAGGCGGGAGCGACGGCACGCATGGTGGCCGGCTTCTGCTGGCCGTGGACCGAGCCGGTGGGACAGGGGAAGGCCGCGCGCCTGGAGACAGACGTGCGGATCGGTGACTGGCACCGACCGTGGAACGCCAAAGGCGACTCCTATCGAGAGAACGGAGCGGTGCCCCCGTCCACGAAGTGGTCAGTGCACCCGTATGGCATCAACCAGATCGGCTGCGTTTACACGGCTCAGGGCCTCGAGTGGGACTGGTGCGGGGTGATCCTCGGCGGGGACATGGTGAGACGCGGCGACCGCTGGGTCTACCGCAAGGGGCAGTGGTGTGAGGACCCGGAAAGCAAGGTCAAACGTGTCAAAGTGCCCGGTTCGTTCGATATGAAGCTCCGCGAGGGAACAGGAAGTGAGGAAGAAAAAGACAAGGAGTTCGCGCGATGTGTTCGGCACGCGTACCACGTGCTCATGACCAGGGCGAGCCGGGCGACGGTGCTGTACTCCACGGATGCGGAGACACAGGCGTACCTCAAGAGCTGCATAGGTGACGTGCAGATACACGGCCTGCGGCCCACGTGGGAAAACCTCCCTGCCGAGGCGCGGGTACCACATCTCCCCAGCCCCAAGCGGAAGGGTAATGACACTCCTCCCGGACAGGAACTGCTCTTCTGAAGGATTCTCGCCGTAGAGCTAAAGCCAGACAGGATGAAGAGTGGCGGGCTCGCCGGGCCCACCACCTGCCTGCCTCAGATGAGGTGGCGCGCTGCCACCGCCAGTGTCTCCCACACGAGGTTGGAGATCGCGCTCGCGGCGGCGCCAACCAGGATCTCGCGGATCCAGGAACGACGCGCAGGCTTGTACTCGACCGATTCCATAAAGGCCCACTCCATGGTGTGAGTTCGAAATGGTAGGACCGCCCTACCGGGCATCCGCCCCATTCGTCACTCACGGCCAGTGGACTGGACCGTGGAGTCCGCCTCGTACCCTCCGGGAAGGTGCGCAGCAGTAACAAGCCTATCTCACGGGGTGCGCCACTCGTCGAGCCAACGACCCGAAGCCGAATGGAGTTAGAGCTGGAGATCGGCCCAGACGGTCTTCCCCCGCAAGCAGCGGGATCGCACACCGGCATCGACGGCCGCCGACTGTACGTCCACCTTGGAACAAGGCCGAACGGACACTGACTTGTCAGCGGAGCGCGATAAGGCCAACCAGGAGTATCTGGCCGAAGCGAGTGAGCGCTTCATGAACGAGGTACATCCCGGAGGCGCGGTGATCACCCGCGGCTCCGGCGGTTGCGTGAAGTGGTGGACATGGGCCGGCCATCGGGCGAACACCACAGGACGCGAGTGGCGCATTGCGACGGGCCTGGGATCGGGTGCTGGAGACCAAGCCGGTGCTGCTGGTCCTCATCGGCTCCGATCTGTCGATGATGCAAGCGCTGAACAGGTACGGGCGGCCGTTCCACCAGCGAGGCCGGGAGATGGTGCTCGGGCCGTTGAACCCGGCCGAGGTAGGGCGGCTGCTTGGGCTGCAACCGGCGGACGCCTTCGACGCCGCGCTGGTCACCGGCGGGTTGCCGCTGATCTGCGCGGAGTGGCCGCGGGGCGCGGGGCTTTGGGACTTCCTGGGCGAGGCGCTGAGTGACCCGGTCTCGGCCCTGCTGGTGTCGGCCGAGCGCTCGCTGGCTGCCGAGTTCCCTCCGCAGGCTCAGGCGCGTACGGTGCTGGCGGCCATCGGCAGTGGCGAGCGAACCTTTACCAACATCGCCCGTGCGGCCGGCGGTATCGGGGCCACGCCCCTGCAGCGAGCGCTGGAGTTGCTCACGGACAAGCGGATCGTCGCCGCGGAACTGCCCGTGTCGCTGCGTCCGTCGAAGGACCGTCGCTACCGGGTGACAGATCCCTATCTGCGGTTTTGGCTGCACCTGCTCGGCCCGTCCATGGAGGAGATCGAGCGAGGGCGGGGCGATCTGACGTTGGCGCGGATCCGGGAGAGCTGGACCAGTTGGCGTGGCCGAGCCGTCGAGCCCCTTGTCAGCGACGCCCTGGCGCGGGTACTGCCCGATGACGAGCTGCCCGCGGCCCCCGCAGTGGGCGGCTACTGGACCCGCACCAACGAGGTCGAAATCGACATCGTCGGGGCGGACCGCGCCCCTATTGCCAAGGAGCTGCTCTTCGTCGGCTCCATCAAGTGGTTGGAGCAGTCCCCCTTCGACCGGCACGACCTGGCAGCTCTCCACCGACACCGGGCCGCCCTCACCGGCGAACCCGTTCCAGTCATGGCGGCCTCGCGCAGCGGAGTCGACTGCCTGGGCCTCGATGCCGCCTACGGCCCCGGCGATTTGCTGGCCGCCTGGCCGCTGTGAATAGCGGATGGCAGGCGCGACACGAGGGCTCGGCCCCTTCCATGTTGCCGGGCGGGCGGTTCCCATCGGTCCGCCATATGCCGGCTCGCGACGACGAGTGACGTGATGGCGGGACGAGTCACCAACGTCTATGTCGTTGACAGAGGCGTTGGGTAACCGGCAGACGCTTTCGACGCCGCGTTGGTCACCGGCGGGCTGCCGCTGATCTGTGCGCAGTGGCCGCACGGTGCCGGACTCTGGGACTTCCTCGGCGAGGCGCTGAGCGTCCCGGTCTCGGCTTCCGTGCCGAGCCTTGCTCACGTCTGTCGTGAGGCCGGTTGGGCGTCCACTGCTCCGGGCCGGAAATGTACCTCGTGGGTATCCCCAACGCCCCGGCACACACCAGGAGTTGATCAGAGATAGCGGTCAGGGAGCACTCTTGACGCGCTGTGACCCTCCGGCCATGATTGGTAGGCCCTTGATCGGTTTCGGACCCATTGCCGATGTGGGCGTCGATGCCGGCAACAGGGGGGTAAGTGAGGGGCGAAGGTCCGCCGTTTCTGAAGTTGGCCCATGTGGTGCCGATCCGTGAGTGTGAGATTTGAAGGACATCCACACGCCCGCCTCGGACAAGCGAATATTACGGACCCTCATCACGTCATCGGCACTTTCGAAGGTTGCCGACTGGCAGCTTGGGATCGTGATTCCGCTGACGGTGTTGGCCGAGTCGGACTCCGTCGCCCTGTCCTTGGCCGTGTTCGCGCTGCGCGGTGTGAGTTACGTGGCATCTCCCTTCGTGGGAGCGGTCATCGACCGGTTCGACAAACGGGCAGTCCTGGTTCTCGGGCTGCTCCAGCAGGCGGCCTGCCTGGCCCTGCTCCCCCTTTCGCTCTCCAGTGCACTGACCGTCGCGCTGATCGTGCTCTTCTCTGGTATGGGCAGCGTCGCCTGCATCATCACGGGTCATTTCGTGACGATCCCCAGACTGATCAGCCCTTCGGCCCGCCCCATGGCAGTGGCCAAACTGAACTCCGCCATGGAGTTCTCGAAGGTGATCGGTCTCCTTCTGGGCGGCGCCGGCTTCACGGCATTCGGCCCGTCCGTCGCTTCACTCTGCATCGCCGCCCTGTATGTGCTGGCCGGACTTGTGGCGCTGGCGCTGCCCAGGATGCCCTCCGCCCAGACCAGGATGAACCTGCGCCGAGATCTCGCGATCGGGTTTCGCTGGGTGGGCAGGACCGAGATCCTCTGGCTCGTCGTCAGCATGTCGATCACCAATATCGCCATCGGCCAGCTGGAGCCGGCGCTGGTCACCGAGTTCTCAAGCGGAGGGATCAACCCGACCGTCATCTCCGCGCTCATGGCATTGGGCTTGCTCACGGGGGCGGTCGCCAGTCGTATCGCCCCGTCCGTTCTTCCCTCGTGGAGCTGGGAGCGGCGAATCCTGGCGGCTCAGGTCATGGCCTTCGCGGGACTGATGTGTATCGCTACCCCCGTACTCCCGGTGCGCATCGCGGGTTTCATGGTGGAATGCTTCGCCATCGCTGTGACCAACGTTGCATCCATCACCTACAGGCAGGAGACGATTCCGCCTGATCTGGCGGGCCGAGTCAATGCGACGATTCGCATGTTCATCACGGGATCCGTGCCGCTGTCCGGATTCCTGTACGCCTGGGCGAGCCGCTTCGACGGGTTCTACTACTGGCTGCCGAGCCTCGTCCTCTGGGTCATAGCGATCGGTATCTGGGCCGCTTACACCCGTTACGGGGGGCGCGTCACGGCCATGGTCCCCTCGGGAGCGGCACCACCGTCAGCAGAACCGGAACTACAGCCACGACAGGAATTGCGCGATGGAGATCGTTGAACAGGAATACCTCGTCATTGCCTCGGTGGATCTCGAGGAGGCTCGAAAAGGAGCCTGGGAAGCGGCCGGCACATCGGTCGATGTGGTCAGGCTCCTGGACTCCGAGGACGTCAGCGACGAGGTCCTGTCCGAGTTGGGATTCGTGCCCCGTCCACGCTGGCTGAACTGGTGCGCTCCGGTGGCAGGCTCCGACGCCGATTTCCTGGGGGCGCTCTCCGGAACAGAGCGCCGGAACATTCGACTCGGCCGCAGGTTCGTCGAGGAGCAGCAGCTCCGGCTCCGCGTTCAGCCCGGGTTGACCGAGGAGTTCATGGACGAGTTCCTGGTCGTGTATGACAGGCAGGTTTCCGACATGCCGCGCGGGAAGAACTTCGCCCGCAAATGGCGGGATCGTCTGCTGGCCGCAGCCGACGAGCATGTGAGCGTGGCTCTCAGCGACGGCGACGGCATGCTTGCCGGGTCCGTATGGCGTGTACGTCCCGAGCCGTCGGTCCTGCAGATGCGTTTCTCCGCCGCGTCGCCCGGAGCTCGATCGGGCCGGGCGCTGCGTGTGCTCTACGCGGAAGCGGTGGCGTATGCCCGCGAAAGCGGCCTGGCCTACGCCTCCCTGGGCAACGATCCCTCCCTCTTCGGCCAGCTCGTGCAGCCCGGCCTGTTCAACTTCAAGAGTCGCATGGGATTCACCCCCGTCCCCTCGGGCCTGCTCGACCCCTCCCTCGGGGGCGAGTTCGCCGACAGGATCCTCCGCCTCGGGGCGCTCCCCGACCCTTCTCTCCTCGTCACTTGGGGGCGGCATCGCGGGGCACTGCCCGCTTGGCCCGATGCGGTAGGCGGCGGCATTCTCGATCTCCTGGTTCTGTCGGATGACCCGCACGACGGGCTGCTCAGCAGCTTCCCCGGGGAGAGGTTCCGGCAGTCGCGGCTGGTGACGGTGCAGGAACTCGCCGGATGACGTGCCGCAGGACCCCGGAACCGAGGTCCTGCGGCGGGTAGTCCCAGGCGATCCGTCAGCTCGTGCGAACGTTCCGGTGGACGGCCGGCAACGTCATCCCTGTCCGCGCAGCACCGCCGGGACAGGCGGCAGCGCGACGCTGGGCGGTCCGCTCAACGTACGGCATTCCAGCACCAGCCAGCCCTCGTATCCGACGCCCTCGAGCGCGGCGAGGGTGTCCTTCCAGTCGTAGTGACCTGCCCCGGGCTCCAACCGGTTGCTGTCGGCGACCTGGACATGTCCCAGCACGTCCGCGTACTTGCGGAGCGAGTCGGCGGGATCGGCCTCCTCGATGTTCATGTGGAACGTGTCGGCCATCAGCTTCACCGACGGCAGCCCGAGCTCATGGATGAGCGAAGCCGCGTCCGCCAGCGTGTTCACCATGTAGTCCTCGTAGCGGTTCAAGGGCTCGAGGAGAACGACGCCGCCGACCTTCCGGGCGTGCTCGCCCAGCTCCGCGAGGGCCTCCAAAAGCACCTCCCGGTCCTCCGCCTCCGAGCGGGGCGGCTCGGACTTGGACAGCCGCCTGGAGAAGATCCCGAACGAGGCGGGGGTGATCGCGCCGAAGCCGCCGGCCTCGACGATCACCGAGAGCAGGGTCTTCATGGTCCGGACGGCGACCCGCCGCTGCTCCGGGTCGAAGTCCCCGATGAAGGGGGGCGCCGCCAGGCAGACCGAGGGCATCACCACCCCGGCCCTGCGGGCCCGCTTCAGCTCGTCGAGCCGGTCGGTGATCTCGGGGCCCGCCCGCAGCTCGACGCCGTCGAAGCCGAGGCCGGTGGCGAATCGCCACTTCTCCTCCAGGCTTGCTCCGTCAAGCGACCGCTCCTGCACGCCCAGCTTCATCGCGCCCGTCACTTGGCACCTTCCTCGAAGCGGAGAACCAACTGCAGCACTCGCTCCCGCGAGTGGTCGAGCCGGTCGAACGCCTCCGCGGCGCGCTCCACCGGCACGATGTCCGTCACCAGGGGCTCGAGTTGGAGGCGCCCCGAGGCGGCGAGGTCCATGACGGTCCGCTGGAGCCGCTCGTCGTTCCACCGGTAGCTCAACTGCGGTGAGACGCCGGAGGCCTGGGAACACTTGATCTCGACGCGGTTGTGGTGGAACTCCTCCCCGAGCGCGAGCCCGGCGCCCTCGCCCTGGAAGAATCCGGAGGCCACCACCCGGCCGCTGTAGGCGGCCGACCGGACCGCCTCGTGCAGCGCCGGGTACGAGCCGGTCACCTCGAGCGCGACATCGACGCCGCGCCCACCGGTCAGCTCACGGATACGCTCGCCGATCAGGCCGCCCTTGGCATTCAGCGTGTGCGCGACGCCGTGCGACTCGGCGGTCTTCAACCGGCTGTCGTGCGGATCGACGGCGATCACCTCGGCGCCGTTCAGGCGCGCCAGCTGGGCCGTGATCTGGCCGAGCACCCCGAGGCCGAACACGGCGACCGTCTCACCCACGTGAATGTCCGCGTCCAGCACGATGTTGAGGGCGGTGGCGCCGATCTGCGAGAAGACGCCGAGGACGGGATTCGCCCCCGCCGGCAGCCTGCGCGGACGTACGTAGTCGGCGGGCTTCACCGCCAGGCTCCGGTGGCCCCACTTCCCCCAGACGAGGTCGCCCGGTGCGATGCCGTCGACCTCGGCACCGACCTCGACGACGACGCCGACCTCCTGCTGGCCCTTGCCGTCCACCGGGTACGACAGGCTCGCCGCACCACCGCCCTCGCCCAACGGCCGGAAGATCCGCTGATCGGGGTCCCAGTGCTTGCCGAAGCGCGGATTGGTCCCGCGGTAGTAGGAGAGCTCCGTCCCGGCGGAGATACCGGAGAAGATCGTGGCGATCCGCACCTGCGACGGTGTCGGCTGCTGGTCCTCCTCCTCGACGACGGTCACGTTCCGCGGCGACGCGAAGCGCACGAATCGGCCCATTTGTTCCCTCTCTGCTCGTCGGACACGGTGGGGCCGGCGATGCTCGCGCCGGTCCTGTGATGCTCGCGCCGGCCCTACGATGCAGCCGCCGGCCCTGTGATGCAGCCGCCGGCCCTGTGATGCTCGCCGGTCCGGCGACTGCCCCGGCGTCCCCGCGACCGCGGCTATTCGGTGAGGTTGCCCCAGCGGGGCGGACGTCCCGTCTCCAGTACGTGGAGGATCTCCTCGGCGACCCGCCGCCGCTGGCTCAGCTCCGACTCCGCGGACAGGAAGGCGCGGTGGGAGGTGACGACCACGTTGTCGAACGACAGCATGCGCTTGTTCCACTCGTTGTCGTTGGGGTCCTCCGGCGTGAACACATCGCTGGCGTAGCCGCCGATCCGGCCCCCGGCCAGCGCGTCGTGGACCGCCTGCGGGTCGACGAGGCCGCCGCGCGCCGTGTTCAGCAGCAGCGCGTCGTCCTTCATCTCGTCGAGGAAGGACGCGTCGACGAGGTTCTTCGTCTCGTCGTTGAGCAGGCAGTGCAGGATGACGACGTCGGCCTCGTTCAGAAGCTCACGGAGCGTGTGCCGCTTCGCCACCCCATAGCCGATCATGTGGTCGCCGTGGACGTGGGGGTCGTAGCCGATGACCCTGCCGTAGAAGTTGCGGATCTTCTGCGCGGTCGACTTGCCGATCCGGCCCAGCCCGATGATCCCGACCGTCGACTCCTGGAGGCGACGGGGGTACCCGCCGTCGTAGATGTCCCAGTGACCGTTCTTCAGGTGGTCGTTCTGCAGGCAGACATGCCGCTCGAGCGCGAGCACGAGCGACATCGTGTGGGTGGAGACCTCGTCGACGCAGTAGTCCGGCACGTTGAACCCGAAGATGCCGTTGGGCTTCAGGTGGGGCAGGCCGATGTTGTCGAAGCCCACGCCCTGCCGTCCGATGACCTTGACGTCGCCGCGGACCGTTTCGAAGACTTCCTCCGTCATCTGCGCCCGGTAGATGGCGAGTGCGGACGCGCCCTTCAGGTTGTCGAGGAAGCGCTGCCCGCTCTTCACGAACGCACCGTCCTCGGTCACACCGAAGCGGAGTTCGAGCTTGTCGCCGAACACTTCCTGCTCAACGGTCGCCAGCGCCGGGTTCACTTCGCCGTCCTCGAGGGCCCAGAACGGATCGGTGTACACAACGATCGGTTTCATGTTCATCCTAAAAGACGATGGTCTTGACGGTGGTCATCTCTTCGATGGCGAACCTTGCGCCCTCGCGTCCGAGCCCGCTCTTCTTCACGCCGCCGAACGGGATGAACGGCGATTCGAACTGCGGGCCGTCGTTGATGACGACGGCACCGGACCTGATCTTCCGCGCGGCGTCGAACGCACGATGGATGTCGGTCGTGAAGACACCGGTCTGCAGGCCGTACTCACCGCCGTTGACGTACTCGACGGCCTCGGCCAGGTCCTTGACGCGGACGATCGGAGCGCACGGCCCGAAGGTCTCCTCGAGGACCAGGGGCGAATCCTTCGGCACGAAGTCGAGGACGCGCGGGCCCACCACGGCGCCCTCCCGGGGCGGACCGTAAAGCAGCTTCGCGCCGGACCGCACCGATTCCTCGACGCGCTCCTCCACCGCCTGCGCCGCGGCCTCGTCGATCAGGCACCCGATGTCGTTCAGCGTGGAGCGCGGATCACCGAACGACAGCTTCCTCGCCTGCTCGACCAGCAGGGCCGAGAAGCGGTCCGCCACGCCCTCCTGGACCAGGATCCGCTTCACGCCGCGGCACGACTGGCCGGCCGTCGCGAAGGCCCCCTTCGCGGCGGCATCGGCGGCGCGCTCCAGGTCGGCGTCGTCGAGCACGACCAGGGCACCGCTGTCGCCGAGCTCGAAGGTCGTACGGACCATTCCGGCGCTCTTCGCGATGGACTCGCCGACCGCGCGACTCCCCGTGAAGGTGATCATGTCGACGTCGCGGCAGGTCACCAGAGCCTCCCCGACCTCGCGGGGATCACCGGTCACGACCGAGACCATCTTCGCCGGCAGCCCGTTCGCGATCAGGCACTTCACGAACTTCACCGCGCTCAGCGGCGTCCTCTCCGACGGCTTGAGGATGACCGAGTTGTTCGCCGCGATGGCCGGCGCGAGCTTGACCACCACCTGGTTCAACGGCCGGTTGAACGGGGTGATGGCGAGGACCAGGCCGACCGGCTCGCGGAGCGTCACCGCGAGGTTCCTCTTCCGGTCGGACGTGACGTCGGTGGGGATCGCCTCGCCGGAGATGCGCTTCGCCTCCTCCGCGCAGACGCGCAGCAGGGTGACGGCTCGTCGCACCTCCTTCTGCGCCTCCTTCACGGCGGCGCCGCACTCGGCGACGATCTGCCCGACGAACTCCGCTTCCTCACGCTCGATCTGCGCGGCCGTGTCGGTCAGGATCTCGAATCGGTCGTAGGCCGTGAGGTCCGACTCGTACGCCTTGGCGTACTTGGCCGCGGCCAGTGCCTGCTCCCGCGTCGCACGGGACGCGTAGCCGACGATCTCTTCGTCGAACGGGCTGCGGACGGCGATCTTCTCGTCCGTCTCGAGCCATTCACCGTTGATCAACAACATCCGGGTCTGAACTCCCCTGTCGTGCGCGCTCCGTCACGCGAGGCTCTTGGCGGGCTTCCCGAACCAGTCGTCCCGGAGGCGGAAGGCCTTGGTCACCATCGAGCGGTAGATCTCGATGTCGGTGCTGCCCAGGTCCGCGTACCTCTCGACGATCTGCGGCTCGAGCGAACTGATCCCCGCCCCGTGCTGGCCGCGGAGCTTGGCGTTGAAGAGGAGGTGGAAGGGCAGGAAGGACTCGTCCGCGGCGTGCATCCCGGCGACCATGAGCGGGAACTTCCAGAACAGTTTCTCGACGTCCGTGTGCTGGCTCTCGTCGAACCCCTCCGGCTGGTCGCCGCCGGCGTCGAGGTACTTGACCAGGTAGTCGTGGATCCAGGGCAGCTGCGCCCCCCAGTTCTCCTGCGATCCGGCCCGCTTCGAGATCAGCTCCAGCATCAGCTCGACGTTGTGCGGAGTGATCTTGAGCCACTTGGGGTCGACTCCGAGCAGGTACTCGCACACCGCCGGGCGCAGGAAGGGGAACCGCGCTTCGATCGGCCCCCGCTCCATGAAGATGATGGAGGCCCGGCGCATCATGTTTTCCCAGATGTTGTTGATGAAGAGATGCCGTGCGGCGTAGCCGGACTGGACCTTGTGCGGGGTGTTGAGCTCCTTCCAGTTGTCGTAGGCCCCAAGCAGTTCGTCGACGCCGTGTCCGCCGATCGTCACCTTGAACCCGTCGGCCCGCATGGCCGGCGCGAGGTAGTAGTAGATCGGCAGCGGATAGACGCTCAGCGCCTTGATGTTCCGCATCTCGAAGAGGCGGATGATGTCCGGGATGTCCTCGACCAGCTGCTCGGCCGTCGCGTGGATCTCCTTGTGGACCAGGCCGATCTCCCGGAAGCCCTCGGCGGCGATCCTCGCCCGACGGACGTCCGGCGAGTCGAACCCCTCGACCGCGAAGACATACGAAGTGGGCTCGTACGAGACCTTGTCGAAGTCGATGCTGGAGAGCACGTAGTACGTCGTCATCAGGCTGTCGATGCCACCCGAGAGCATCGTGCAGATCGGCACGTCGCCCATCGTCCGGTTCCGCGCGCTCTGCTGCAGGTGCTGGTGGAGCTCCCGGCCGATGTCCAGGATCTCCTGGTCCTTCTTGACCGCCTGTACCTTGTAATAGCAGGTCGTCTCGAGCTCGAAGGTATCCAGGTCCAGCGTGAGGAAGTGGCCCGGAACCAGTTCCCGAGCCTCGTTCAGGTCGACCCGGTCCAGTGTGCGCAGGCCGCTGAGCTGGCTGGAGAACAGGAACGTGCGGCTGTCCCGGTCGTAGTAGTAGAACAGCGGCACGCGGCCCGGCCAGTCACGCGTGACGTAGAGCTTGTTCTTCTCGCGGTCGAGGATGCCGAGGGCATACATCGAGTCGATGTCGCGGCGCTTCAGGAAGTCGATGCCCTCGGCTTCGTACAGTTTCAGGAAGGCTTCGGTGTCGCCTTCGGTCTGGAACCGAGTGTCCCTGAAGTGGCCCGCCTTGTGCTCGGCGAAGTTGAAGAACTCGCCATTGAAGACGAGTGAGACGGGAAGGACATCGGAGTCGTAGGGCTGGTCCGACTCGCCGGCCGGCACCCCTTCTTTGTTGGAAGTCTTGACCAGGTGCCGACGACTGCCCAGGAGTACGTCTCCGTAGCTCCTCACCGTGATTCCGTCGTCACCCCGATTGATGTGTTCGAGCGCGACTCGGGCTTCGTCCTCACTGACCCCGACGCCGCCGAAGATTCCGCACACAACTGACTCCTTCAGGTATCAAGGTGCATCTGATGCCGCTTCGCTGTGTGGGAACACGAGAACGAGGCGCCGTCCACCCCAGGAACAATCCGTCGCGACCGCTTTCAGCGGATTCCGAGACCGGCGTTCTGGTTCGCAGCGTGACTGCTGCCGATCATGATTCGCAACATCTCCCGGTTGCCCGAATAGGCACGGCGCCCGTGGAACCAGAGGTCGTTGCGGATCGCGTACCCCTTGCCGGGTGCCAGGGTGAACGCGATCTCCGCCTCCTCGAAGGCGCGTTCCAACGCCGGCAGTGCACGGGCGGCGTTCGGGGCGAAGTAGACGTACGGATCGAAGCGCAGCCGTACCTCGGTGACGGCTCCGTCCACCATCCGGAAGATCGGGCTGACCATCTCCTCGCCCCCCGTGCGGAAGATCGCCGCGTCGTCCTCGCAGTACGCCTTCAGGGCGTCCGGGTCCCGCTCGCCCAGCCTGGCGGCCACGTCCGTGCCCCGCAGCACGGTTGCCTCGCCCCCGTCGGTGCTGCTGCTACGGCACCAGAGCAGCAGGACGCGGGGCGGTACCTTGGCGGCGGGGCGGTCCGTGTGCGGCAGGAGTGGCCCCGTGGTGAAGCCGACGCCGCGCTCGGGCCCCAGGCCCGGTCGTTCGTGGAGGTAGGTGATACCCCGGTCGTCCGCATCGCGGTGAGGGAAGACGACGCCGTACTCCTGGGCTGCCGCCAGGAAGGCCTCCTCGCTCTCGCAGTCGAATGTCGCGAAGCCGTCGCCGGCCTCCATCGCGTCATGCAACATACTGCCGGTGAGAGTTCCCCGGTAATTGGGCAGATTTGTCTCGGCCACGGCTATTTCCTCTTCAGCGGGTTGCCGAGCCTCATCGCATGGCTGGTCGCCCCGTCTGGTAGTGGACACTACTGGCGGTGAAGGTCGAATTCACGGAAAGCAGGTCGGCTGGGTCTTGCCACCGACCCGGAAGGGCTCTGCTCCAGCACGGGCCGCAGCAGGGTGCACTTGCTCGTCGGCTCGTCGGCTCGTCGGCTCGTCGGCTCGTCGGCTCGTCGGGTCGTCGGGTCGTCGGGTCCGGTCGGCGTGCGGGCCGAGGACTCGTCCCGGCCGATCAGCGCTTGCTGGCCGGCTCCGGCACGCCCTGCCAGGGCTCGTCGCCCAGCACGTCGTTCATGCCGATCAACTCGAACAGCTCGCCCAGTGTGGCCATCGAGGACTCGAGTTCGGCGCTGGAGTCGTGCTTGGCGATCGACGCCATCGCCTCGGCGATCGCCTTGGTGGAGGCTCGGATCGCCTGGTTGGCGTAGATGATTGCGCTGACGCCCATCTCGCCCAGTTCTCGTGCGGCGACGCTCGCATAGGTGGTGGGCACGCACAGCACGGGCACGTCCCGGCCGGTCCGCTTCCAGCGCTCACAGAACTCACGGATCTCGTCGGCATGCGAGGCCCGGCTGTGGATCAGGACCGCGTCGGCGCCCGCGTCGTGGTAGAGCTCGCCTCGCGACAGCGCGTCGTCCATGCCGGCCCCGGCGATCAGCGACTCGAGCCGTGCGACGACCACGAAGTCGGTGCCGCGCTGCGCGGCCTTCGCCACCGTGATCTTCTGGGCGAACGCGTTCGGGTCCTCCAGATGGTGGCCGCCGCGGAAGCTGTTGCGTTTCGGGTACTGCTTGTCCTCGATGCAGATCGCGTCGATCCCCGCCGCCTCGTAGAGCTGCACCATCCGGCGGATGACATTGCTGTCGCCGAATCCGCCGTCCACATCCGCAATGATCGGCAAGCTGCACGCAGCGCGCATCTGGGTCGCCGCATTGAGGAACTCGGTCATCGTGAGCAGGCCGGCGTCGGCCACCCGGAATGACGACGATATTCCTAGTCCGCCGGCCCAGATGGCTTCGAATCCGGCATTCTCCGCGAGGCTCGCGCTAAGACCGTCGTGCGCCCCCATGACCCGCAGGTAACCCGGACCGTCGAGCATGCACCGTAAATTGCTGTTCAATGTATTCCCCCCAGCCGCGTACGCCGACGTGCTTTGCGTAGTCGACATACGCGGCACACGTGCGATTGTGGACGAGTATGGCGCTCATCAGGCAGCAACTGCGATCTCTTCACAAGATCGGCCAGCTGCGATCCCACCACAGGAAACGCGTCCACGACAAGAGGATTCCCTGTATCCCTGCCTTCGGCATTGATTTCAAATCGCGGTGATCTTGTGAGATGCCTGGTCACAGGGGCGTGACGATCGGAGTGGAGTCATCGACGGAAGTAACGGAGCTCCGGCTGGATCACCCTGCCCCGCACACGGCCCCGGCTCCAGCCGAGTAAACGCGAAATGCCGATGGTCAGTTTCTCCCTGTATGGGTGGCATTTTGAGGTGAAGGATCAAATATGCCCTTATCGCGGTTGCGGGGAAAGCGGTAATCCTTCGGTTCGAGAGGTAAAGAAAAGGCCCCGCGGTGTCGTCCGACGCTGTCGGCGCGCCGTCATTCGACGGGCAACTCGAGCCCGGGCGTTGACAGTTGAACACCTTTGGACGATGGTGACCGAATGTCTGCTCTGTCGCAGGAGGGAACGCCCTCCTCCCGTTCCGAGGCGTATTTCGGCGGAGGCGCAGCCCTCTACGATCGTTCCCGGCCCGCATACCCGGACGCCCTGATCAAGCGAATCACCGGTGCACTGTCAGGGCGCGACGTCCTGGACGTCGGGTGCGGCAGCGGCATCGAGGCCCGGCAGTTCCAAGCCGCGGGGTGCACCGTGCTCGGTGTCGATCCCGACGCGCAGATGGCAGAGCACGCCCGCAGCGGCGGTGTCACAGTCGAGACCGGGAAATTCGAGAGCTGGGACCCGGCGGGCCGGACGTTCGACGCGGTCGTCGCCGGGACGGCGTGGCACTGGGTCGACCCGTCGGCCGGCCCGGCCCTGGCCGCCCGGGTGCTGAAGCCGGGCGGCCTGCTCGCGCCGTTCCACCACGCCTCCCTCACCCCGCCCCAGCTGGCCGATGCCGCCGGCATGGCGCTGCCGGGCTGGTCGACCCGTTCCGCGGCCGCCTACCAACGAGTGGCGCCCGACTCGGTGTTCGACCCCGACGGTCGGCGGAAGTCGCCCTTCGAGCTCTACCAGCCGCTGTTCGACGCGATGGCCGACGCGATGCGGCGGACGGGCTGCTTCACCGAGCCCGAACTGTGGCGGTTCGACTGGGAGCAGACGTACACGCGGGACGAGTGGCTCGCCTACCTCCCCACGCAGGGCGTGCTCGCCAAGCTCCCGCCGGAGGAACTGGCCAGGAGGCTGGACGCGGTCGGAGCCGAGATCGACCGGATGGGCGGCAGCTTCAGCCTGCCCTACGCCACCGTCGCCGTGACCGCGGTGCGGACCGACGCCGGCTGATCCCGGCAGGAAGCGCCGGACGGAGCGACCTCCGTCTCGAGGCCCCCCGCCTTCGAGCGGAGGGGTCCGTTCGTCCGGGGAAGGCACGGTCAGCGCGGCCGTACCTCCCAACGGGGCTGCCGGACCTCGTCGTTGTGCACGACGAAGTGGGCGTGATCGAGCGGGCGGGCCTCGGCGGAGTACAGCTTCTGGGCGGGCAGGTAGCGGACCCGGAAACGCCGCTCGACCTCGGCGGCGGACTCGAACCGCGCCAGGTCCCGGACCCGGGCCCGGTCCACCAACCGCTCGTCCGACGCCGACACGAAGACTCGCAGGTCCCACCGGTCGACCAGCTCCGGGCGCTGCAGGAACACTCCGTCGACCAGCAGCACCGCCTCCGCCGACGCGGTGGCCGCCGGCTCCAGGAGAGGCGTGTCCGCGTGCCAGTCGTACACCGCGGACCGGTACCGCCGGTCGCCGCCCGGGCCCAAGGGGTCGAGCAGCACTCGCCGCAACGCCGCGTAGTCGAAGGAGTCCCGGTAGCAGGCGACGGGCGAGTCGACGCCGTGCCTGTAGCGCACCGCCCGGGGGAACATGAAGTTGTCGATCGACGCGCGGACGGCCTCACGACCGCGGGCCCACAGGACCGCGGCGAGCTCGTCGGCCAGCATCGTCTTGCCGCCGGCCGGGGGCCCGTCGACGGCGACCCGCAGCGGGTGCCCGGTCGAGATGGACCCGATCGCCCCGGCCAGCCGGTCGAGCAGTTCGGCGCGAGTGCCGCTGCCCGTCCCCTGCTCCGTCTCGATCACCGAGGGGGAGTGGACCTCACTCGCTCCGGGCATCGGAACCACCCGGGTGGGTCGCGTACCGGCTCGGCGGCCGGCGCAGGCCGTAGTGCTCCCGCAGCGTGGTGCCCCGGTACTCGGAGCGGATCAGGCCGCGCGAGCGCAGGAGCGGCACCACGTGCTCGACGAACAGCTCGAAGCCGGAGGGCAGCGTCGCCGGCATGATGTTGAACCCGTCCGCCGCGCCTTCCCGGGCCCACGTCTCGATCGTGTCCGCGACCTGCTCGGGGGTGCCGGCGAAGGTGCGGTGCCCTCGGCCGCTGCCGAGCCGCCCGACCAGTTGGCGGACCGTCAGCGACTCCCGGCGGGCCAGTTCGACGATCAGCGTGAACCGGCTCTTGTCGCCCTCGATGTCGTCCTCGGTGGGCAGGTCTTCGGGCAGCGGCTCGTCCAGGGGCAGCCGCGCCGGGTCGACGCCGAGCTGCTTGGCCATCCGGTCGCGGCCGGACTCGGCCAGGACCAACTGATCGAGCTCTTCGTCCAGTTCCCGCGCCTCGGCCTCGGTCGAGCCGATCACCGGGACGATCCCGGGGAGGATCTTCACGCCGTCGGGGTCCCGCCCGGCGAGCTTGACCCGGCGCTTCAGGTCGGCGTAGAAGGCCTGTCCGTCGGCGAGGGAATGCTGCGCGGTGAAGACCGCCTCGGCGTGCCGGGCCGCGAAGTCCTTGCCGTCCTCCGACGACCCGGCCTGCACCAGAACCGGGTGGCCCTGTGGGGAGCGCGGCGTGTTCAGCGGGCCGCGCACCGAGAAGAAGCGTTCACGGTGCTCGATGGCGTGGATCTTCGACTCGTCGGCCCACACCCCGGCTTCCCGGTCGGCGACGATCGCGTCGTCCTCCCAGCTGTCCCAGAGCTTCTGGGCGACGGCCAGGAACTCGTCCGCCCGCTGGTACCGCTCGACGTGGGACGCCTGGGAGTCCAGGCCGAAGTTGCGGGCGGAGGCGTCGCCCGGCGTCGTGACGATGTTCCAGCCGACCCGGCCGCCGCTGATCAGGTCCAGCGAGGCGAACCGGCGGGCGACGTTGAAGGGGTCGTTGTAGCTGGTCGAGGCGGTGGCGATCAGCCCGATCCGGCTCGTCGCCCGCGCCACTGCGGTCAGCACCGTGAGCGGGTCGAGCCGCCCCGCGGGCCGACGCGACACGCCCTCCAGCGCGACGTGGTCGGCCAGGAAGACGGAGTCGAACATCACGGACTCGGCGAGCCGGGCCATCTTCTCGTGATACTCGATGTCCAGGTTGGCCAGCGGCCGGCTGCCGGGCAGGCGCCACGACGCCTCGTGGTGGCCGGTGCCGTTGTTGAACAAGTTGAAGATCAGGGGCTTGCCGTTCGGAGCGCCGGCCATCAGTCGGCCGCCGTCATGGTGTGCTTGCCGGCTTCCCGCATGTTCGTCATGACGATTCCCCGTTCTCTCGTGCTTCACCCGGAGCACGGCGAGAGGCCGGCTCGGGAGTGGTGTGGAGTCCCCGGGACCGCCGGTCGACCGGGGGGCCTCGACAGTGCGCAGAAACGGTCGCACCGGACAGAGATCAGGCCGATGTGACCATACACGGCCGCGCCGAAGTGCGTACACCGGCACGGGTGGTGTCACACGGCGTGGACCTGGTGGGTGGTGCGGGTGGTGCGGGGGTGCGGGTGGTGCGGGCCGAAGGCGCCGTCGTGGTGGGTCGGGGGCGGGCCCGTCCCGGCTACCCGGAGAGGGCGTCGCCGAGCGGGACGAGGTGGTCGCCGCCCTCCGGGAACCGGCCGACCCGGCAGGCCGGAAAGCCGGCCGCGCCCGGAAGGCGCGGCACACCGCCGTCGGACTGCCGGGGCACGGTGGCCGGGCACGGCGGCCGAAGCGGTACGGCGGCCAGGACACCGGTGACCGTGGCCTCGCCGCCTCGCCGCCTCGCCGCCTCGCCGCCTCGCCGCCTCGCCGCCTCGCCGCCTCGCCGCCTCGCTGCCTCGCCGCCTTGGTGCCCGCCGCCTCGCTGCCTTGGTGCCGGATCGGGCGAGGGGGCCTTCGCCGTTCGGGGGACCGCCCGCCGTCACCGGGTCGCGGTCTGCGCGGCGGGCGCGGCCGCTTCCAGGGCCGCCGCCACCTGGGCGGGCGAGCCGGTCCCGTCGATCCGGACGAGGACGGCGAGCTCCTCGTAGTGGGCCAGCAGTTCCTCGGCGCCCTGGCGTTGCCGCGTCAGGCGGCGGCGGAAGTTCTGCCGGCCGTCGTCGGGGCGACGGACCAGCTCCCGGCCGCACCGGGAGCAGGCGGAACCGGGCACCGGTATCGCCTCGGCCACGATGGTGTCGCAGCTCGTGCACACCTCGCGATTCATCACCCGGGCCTCGCAGACCTCCTCGGGCGCGTCCAGGTAGACCATCCGGTTCACGCGCAGGCCGCGCTCGCCGAGGACGCGGTCCAGGGCGAGGGCCTGCGACCGGTTGCGCGGAAAGCCTTCGAGGACGGCGCAGGTGGCATCGGGCAGGCTCTCGTCCAGCCAGTGGTTGATGCCGGCGAATATGAGTTCGTCCGGGTGCCAGATCTTCCTCACGTGGTAGGGCTCGGCCTGTTGCCCAAGGGGCGTGCCCTGCTCCATCTGCCGCTCGAAGAAGACCCGCACTCCGAAGTGGATGAGCCCGGGGAAGCGGCGGCGGAAGGCCCCCATGGCGGTGGACTTGCCCGCGCCGGGCGGGCCGGCCAGGACCATCACCGGGATCTCGGCGGGGCGGTCGGACGCCGCCGAAGCGGCAGGAACGGTCGGCATGAAAGGTGTCCTGTTTCGTGAGTAGTGGGTCCGGTCGGCCCGGGCGGGTCACCGTGCGGCTGGCCGCCTCCACGGCGGACCCTCACGGCCGGCCGGGGAGGTCCAGTAGGTCGTGGCCCGCGGATCGCGCCGCCGCGACAGCGGGTCGCGGAACAGCCGGCTCGCCAGGCCGGCGGGTACGGCGACCAGGCAGTACAGGATGGAGACCATGACGTTGCTCATCGCCTTCGGGACTTGACGGTGGATGGGACGGGCAGTCGCTCAGTCGAGGGGGATCTCCGCCCGCCAGTCGCTCTCCTCCGACCAGGCCGGCTGCTCGTCCTTGTACAGCAGGAAGTTGCCGAGGGCGAGCATGTCGATGTTGGTGCGCATGAAGCAGGTGTAGGCGTCGTGCGGGGAATTCACGATCGGCTCGCCGCGGACGTTGAACGAGGTGTTCACCAGAACCGGGCAGCCCGTACGGGCTTTGAAGGCGGTCAGCAGCTCGTGGTACGCGGGGTTGCTCTCCGCGGTGACCGTCTGTACCCGCGCGGACCCGTCGACATGGGTGACGGCGGGGATGGTGGAGCGCCGCACGCGCAGCAGGTCGATGCCGGTCGCGCCGGTGTCGGCGGCGGGGACCTGCTGGGCCGCCGCGACCTGCGCCACCACCAGCATGTACGGACTGTCCTGCCGGAGGTCGAACCAGTCCTTGGCGTCCGCGGCCAGCACGGCGGGCGCGAACGGGCGGAAGGACTCGCGGAACTTGGTCTTGAGGTTCATCGCGGACTGCATCTCGGGATCGCGCGGATCGCCCAGGATGGAACGGGCCCCCAGCGCACGCGGGCCGAACTCCATACGGTCCTGGAACCACCCGACGATCCTGCCGTCGGCCAGTGCGGCCACGACGTCACCGACCAGGGCACCGCGGTCCGGGTGATGGTGGTACGGGACCCCACGGCCGCGCAGGTACTCGGCGATCTGCTCGTCGCCGTAGGCCGGGCCCAGCAGCGAGCCGGACATCGCGTCCCGCCCGCTGCCGGCGTGGTTCCGGGGCGCGTCCCGGTCCATCGCCACCGCGAGTGCGGCGCCCAGGGCGCCCCCGGCGTCGCCGGCGGCGGGCTGGATCCACACCTCGTCGAAGATCCCGCTGTCGACGATCTTCCCGTTGGCGACGCAGTTCAGCGCCACACCGCCGGCCAGGCACAGGGTGGACTCCCCGGTGCGCTCCCGCGCGGTGCGCGCCAGCCGGAGCATCACCTCCTCGGTGACGCTCTGGACGGATGCCGCGAGGTCGAACTCGCGCTCCGTGAGCGGTCCTTCGGGAGTGCGGCGCGGCCCGTCGAAGAGCTTCTCGAAGGCCCGGCCGGTCATGGTGTGGCCGCGCAGGTACTCGAAGTACCGCATGTCCATGTGGAAGGAGCCATCCGGCTTGACGTCGATCAGCCGCTCCCTGATCAGGTCCGCGTAGCGGGGCTTGCCGTACGGCGCCAGGCCCATGAGCTTGTACTCGCCGGAGTCGACCCTGAAGCCGCAGAAGTAGGTGAAGGCGGAGTACAACAGCCCGAGGGAGTGCGGGAACCGGATCTCGGCCAGCGGCTTCAGGGCCGACTCCCGGCCGTGCCACAGCGTCGTGGTGGCCCATTCGCCCACGCCGTCCACGCACAGGACGGCGGCCGACCGGAACGGGCTGGGGAAGAAGGCCGAGGCCGCGTGGGACTCGTGGTGCCTGCGGACCGCGATGTCCGGCACCGGCCCCAGGTCCAGCGACTCGAGGTCGCGCCGCAGGCCCTGGACCGCCCGGAGCTTGCCGTCGGTCCCCAGCCACCTCGGCAGCGTTTCACGGAAGGACGTGAGGTTCGTCGGCGCCGCACCGACCAGGGTCGCCAGCACCCGGCGGAACTTCAGCCGCGGGTCCTCGTAGTAGGCGACCGTCGAGACATCCCGTAAGGACGCTCCCAGCTCGTCGAGGCAGTAGCGGACCGCCTGAGCGGGGAACGACGGGTCGTGCCGCTTGCGGCTGAAGCGCTCCTCCTGCGCCGCCGCCACGGGGACTCCGCCGCGGACCAGCGCCGCGGCGCTGTCATGGTAGGACGCCGAGATCCCGAGAATCAGCTCAGACAACGGTGCGCTCCTCAGACATCGGCATGACAGGTTTCTCCCGCCGCCACCGGCCGCCGGCGAGGCGGGCGCGGCGTGCGGCCCCGCGCGCCAGGAATCCGCCGGGCGGGTTGAGCGAGCGGTAGCCGGCCCGCACCCGCTCCCAGACCTCGGTCCGGCCGCCCGACCCGGGCGAGTCCGCCAGGCCGGACATCAGGGCGTCGACGGCGTCGGCCGCCCACGCGGAATGCCCCGTGGCGACGTTGTCGATGGTGTTGTGGAGGTCCACGAAGCGGGTGCTGAAGCCGTATTCCCGCAGGGCCATGCCGGCTCTGCGGTACGCACCGCCCACGCCGGACAACTCCATGGCCAGGTTGAGACCGAGTACCTCGGGCAGGAAGGTCCGCGGCAGGCGCCCGATGCAGAGCCAGTAGACGGGCAACTCGAACGACTCGTCCCGGAAGCCCGGCCAGTTCGCGAACTCCGCCGACGCCGTGGGCGGCAGGTCGACGTCCATCTCCTTCAGGACCTCGCGGTAGATCAGGGGATGGTTCAACTCCGGTTCGCCGTTGCCGAGTTCGTCCCAGTAGGTGGCGAAGAGCGAGTGGCCGATGTCCGAGGACGCCAGCTCGTAGTCGGTGAAGCCGTGCAGCCAGCTTCCGTCGATCAGCGTCAGCGGCGCGGTCTGCACCGCGTCGTCCACCACCGCGTCCCTCGACGGCAGCGGGATGTCCGCGCCCTCCTCGAACTGCATTCCGTGGCGGTCGTGTTGCGCCTGGAGCCACGGTCTCAGTCCCTCGTTCCGCCATTGCGGCGGGAGTGGCCCGGACCGGGCGTCCATGCGATGCCGGGCACGGGCCAGCCAGCCCCTGACGTACCCCAGGCACCAGTCGCCGAGCTCCGGGCTGCAATTGCGCGCCATGAGCAGGTGGTACGCCTCGCGGAGGTCCTTCGGTTTGCGGCCGGGCGGCGCGCCGGTCGTCGGCGCGTCGGTGACGGTGACCGGCCACGGCCGGCCGGCCGCCCGCCGGGCCGCGTTCGGCGTGCCGACGGCGGTGCCGGCCTCGGTGGTGCCGGCCTCGGTTCCCTTCCGCGGGCGGCCGTCGGCCGGGAGCGCGTCGATCCAGCGGCTGATGACGGTGAGGTCGTCCGGCGAGAAGACACGGAACATCGGGCCGCGCTCGCCGACCAATCCCTGGACCAGGGGACTGGCACCCGACCGCCCCGGTCTGACCAGCCTGCTGCGCGCCAGGACCTCGAGGAATGGCTGCGGTTCGTTCTGGCAGTCCTTCAGCCACGCCGACAGCGGCCGGTCCTCGAGCCGGACCTCGTGGTGGTAGACCGCGCCTTCCCTGGCGCGGAGCCGCATGAGCTCGGCCATGTCGTAGGCGGGGTCGAGCGAGGCGCGCAGCTCGTCGAACAGCGCCGAGCCGTGACCGCGCAGGCAGTCCAGTGCCCAGGCGAAGCCCGCGCGGACCCGCGCGGCCGGCTCCGGGCCGGTCCGCACCAGCGCGTCGGCGATGGCGCGGCACTCCTCCAACGGCGAAGGGCCGCCGCCCCTGGCGTTCGCGGGGTCGATCGCCGCCCAGTCCGCCGGTAGCTCGGGCCTGGCCAGGGCCAGCGGCGGTGCCAGTCCCACGGCCCGCAGACACAGGTCCGCTCCGATGAGTTCCCGGTGGAAGTCGTCCGGTCGCCGGCTCATCAGCAGGAGTGAGGCGGGCAGGCGGAACGCCGTGTCGTCGATCCGCGGGTCACCGGCCAGTCGGGCCGGCGGCACGGCGTACTCCGAGGCACGCAGTTGCCGCAGCAGGCCGAGGTAGGCACTGCCCCGAGCGGTACCGGGATGGCCGACACCGATATCGGAGGCGTAGAGCGCGAGAATCCGGAGGAACAGCGGCTCGTCCGCGGTTCCCGGGCTGGTCAGCCACTGGAGCCAGGCCCCGGACACGAGTCCGCAGGGCGCCCACCCGAGGACCGCCCTGCGGACCAGGAGGCGGCGGCCGTCGTGGTCCGTGAGGTCCCCCAGTGCCCGGAAGCGCTCGGCCGCGGCGGACGACCAGTCCGCCGCTTCGCCGGTCAGGCTGTCCAGGTGCGCTTCGGTGTCCGGGGCGGCCCGCCGCAGTTCGGCGCGCAGGCCTTCGAGCGACTCGTCCCCCGGAACGAACGCCTCAGGATCGCCGGCCCGGGCGTAGAGCCCCCGGAACACCGCATCGGAGCCCGCGACCGGCCGGTACGACCGAGCGGCCGCCGCGCCGTCGGGTCTCGCATCATCGTGCATAGCCGTTCCCCGTTACTGGACTGAGCACATGTGCCTGGTGGAGTAGTGCGGTTCAGGACATCGAATCGTCAGAACATCGGATAGATCGATGCGTCCTGCTTTCGGCCGGCACGCTTCTTGCGCCCGAACAGCTTGCCGATGAGTTTGCGTAGAAAGGACATACCGGTACTCCTTTGGGAGGCGCACGGAAGGCTGCTACGTCGGGTGGGGCCTAGGAGAGCCCGAGGGTCTCGGCCGTCACCCTGGCGACGATGTCGTGACCCGCGTCGTTGTAGTGGACACGGTCGACGAACACCCAGTCCTGCTCGGTGACCACGTCGGCGACGACCGGGTTGAGGTCGAAGAACCGGATGCCCTGCCGCTCACAGCCCGCGCGCAGTGACGAGGCGTAGGCCTGTCCGAACTCCATGGTGGCGATGTCCGCGTAGACCTCCTCCCACGGCCCCAGCTCGGACAGCCGGTCGTTCTCGTCGAAGAGGAGCCGTTCCTGCGGGGCGTCGGTGTAGCGCATCCACCGCGTCATGGGCTGCAGAACGTAGGAGATCCGGGTGTCCGGGCCGGCCATACGCCGCCAGATGTCGAGTTGACGGAGTGTCGTCTCCGCCGCCGCGTCGATCACCGTGGGGGTGTCGCGGCGCATGTCGTCGAGAGTCGCGATGGTGGCGGACGATCCCGATCGGCGGCCGAAGAGTCTGGAGCTCTTGCGGCTCTGCTCCCGCAGCTCCTCCATCTTCGCGAAGTACTCGCCGCAGAAGAAGAACGCGCCGTGGTCGCCCTGCTGCCACTCGGGGAACCTGGCCACCATGACGGCGTTGATCCCCGAGAGGATGACGATCTCGTCGATGTCCCCGAGCCGGTGCCGGTAGAGGGTGAAGAGCAGGGCTTCCTGGGTCGGGTTGAAGCAGTAGCTGCCGAAGTTGAGCCAGGGCGCGGAGGGGGCGTACTTGCTCCACAGCAGGGATGCCAGCGTGCTCGAATCGCTGGAGGCGCCCACACCGAGAGTGGTCGAGCCACCCGCGAGGATGCGTACCGGCCCCGGGGGGACGTGGCCCCCGGCCGACGCCCGGGCCCCGTCCGGCCCGGTGCTGACGCGAAAGCCGGACCGGTCGGTGTTGACCGTCGGTGAGGCGAAATCGGTCCGGTGAAAATACATTAAATACGGCACGTAATTGCGCCGGCCGGGGTCCTTCATTGTGTCGTAATCCCGCATCTGCGGGGTCAGCTCGTTTCGCTTGAGTTTCACTGAATCCCCCCGGAATATGGAACCCAACCTCATAACGGCTCATTCACTCTGCCATGACACACGACAAGTCGGCAAGCCTCACTCGCCACCGTGTCGGCGTTTGCCCGTGTTGGCCCGGTTCATAGGTGAGCTATTTCCGGCCATAGCTTGCACGGTTCAAGCGAAGGGCGTCGGCGGTCTGGGGCGAGTGGCGCTATGGAGATTAACCATGATATGTCCAGGTTTCTGCATTTATGATGCGCTGCTGGTTCGGCATGCTTGGCCCATGTTCAACTTCTCCCGGGAAACGGGGTAGCGGCGATGACGGCCATCGCTTACGGTAACGCGCATGAAGATCAATCAAGACAAACCGTTAACGGGTATACCTGAAGACTTCGGGAGAGAAGGCTGGTTCTTCTGCGCTCCTGTTGAGCAGCCCCGGGCTCACCGAAAACGGCGCGGGATCGCATGACCGAGCGCGTTCTCATCACAAATCACACTCCAATTCACGGCTCCGGGAGCGGGACGTACATTCTGGCGCTGGCCACCGGCCTGGCCCGGCGCGGTCACGACGTCGCACTGCTGACCCCGCCCGGCGGGACCCGGGTGGCCCTGCCGTCGGGGATCCGGCACTTCGAGGCCGCCGAACTGGCCGGCGAATTCCCGTCCTTCACCGGGCACCCGTGCAGCTCGCGGCTGTACAGCGGGATGTCTCCGGACGAACTGGCGGACGTGACGAGAACCTGGCGGCGAGCCCTGGAGCCCGTGGTACGGGCCTGGGCGCCGACGGTCGTCCATTCCCAGCACCTTTGGCTGCTGACCAGCGCGGTACTCGACCTGGGGCTGCCCGTGGTCGCCACCTGCCACGGTTCCGAGGTTCCGTACCTCGACGCCGAGGCGCACCTGCGGCGGTTCCGGGGCGACGAGTCCCCGGACGCGGTGATCTCCATATCGCGCTTCGTCCAGCGCGAGGTCAGCAGGCATCTGCCGGCCGATACACCGCATGTGGCGATGCTGAATCCTTACGACGCCCGACGCTTTTCCTACGGTCCGCGACCGGCGACCAGCCGCGGGCCGCGTATCGGCTTTGTGAATCGACTGGTCGAGTACAAACGGGGCGACCGATTCCTCGAGATCACCCGCGGACTCGTCGACCTGGTGCCCGGTCTGGAGGCCTGGATCATCGGCGACGGCACTGAGCGGCCTGCGCTGGAAGCCCTTTCGGAAAAACTTGGACTGACTGGGCGCACTCGTTTCCTCGGATTCCAGCCGCTTACCTCGATGCCCGATGTCTTTCGTGATCTCGACGCGGTCGTGATGTGCAGCCCCAGTGAGCCATTCGGCCTCGCGGCCATCGAGGCGGCCGCCTGCGGCACTCCGGTCTTCGTACCCGACTCGGGCGGCCTCGGTGAACTCGCGGCGAGTCCCCATATCCGTGGCTACGCGCTGGATGAATCGGCCGTCATCGGCGAAGTCGCCGACGTGCTCACCAGCCCGGAGACCGAGTCGCAGCGGGAAATGCGCAGTCTGCACATCGCCGAGCGGTACTCATTGGAGTCGTATCTCAGCCAGCTGGAGGACGTCTACTCCGGCGCGATTCAACACCGCCAGGGAGGGCACTCATGAGCACGGCAGGGGAATTCGGTCCCGATTCGGCCCATGCCGCACGTGCCGCCGCACTGCTGCGCGCGGCCGCCAACGACCTCAAGCGCAACGACCGGGCGGCGGAGGCGGACCTGGGGCTGCCGCCCGGCAGCTTCGCCGACTACGTCTCCGGCCGCCTCCCGATCACTTGGGACCTGATCAGCCAGGCCGCCCGGGCGTGGCCGCTCAACGAGCGCGACCTGCTGCCCATGCACAACGACACCCCGCAGGGCCTGCGCATGATGCGGGCCAAGGAGTCCGAGGCGAGTTCGCGGATCATCGAGCGGGGCGGTGGGCCCTACTACGAGTACCGGGACACCGCCATGTCCCGGCAGGCGTCCTACCGGCCGGAGTGGATCAAAATGCTCCGGGTCGTCGAGGACGACGACCCGGACAATCCGCGAGTGGAGTGGAACAAGGGGCACCTCCTCTACCAGTTCACCTACTTCGTCGGCCCGGTCAACTACTACTTCCGCAGCGGCGGCCGGTCCCATTGCGTACCGATGAACACCGGCGACTCCGTCTGGGGACTCCCGTTCGCGCCGCACTCGTTCACCGCGCGCTCCGCGGACGAGCCGGCCTACATCCTCGCGCTCACCTACGGCGGCGAACTGACCGGCGACGCGCAGCGCGAACTGGCCACCTTCGGCCGCGCCGTCACGGGCTCGCTCGCCCTGCCGCTCGGCGACCACGGAGCGATGCTGCGCTCGGTCATGGCGGCCCGGCTGATGACGGTCGGGGAACTCGCCGACCGCTCCGGCCTGATGACCGACCGCGTCGCGGCCCTGTGCCAGACGCCGGCCCGTGCCGAATGGCCCGAACTGGTGGCGCTCGCCGAGGCGCTCGGGGTGTCCGTCCGCGAACTGCTGGCCCCGCACACCACCACCGAAGCCGACGTCCGCATCCAGCCGGGCCGTACCGCGGCGCGGTGGTCGTACCCCGGACCGGACGCTCCCGCGTACCGGTTCACGCGGCTCGCCGACGATCCGCTGCACCCGCACACCACGAGCCTCGGAGTCGACGTGCTGACCGCACGGCCGGATGCCATGCTCCCGCCGACATACCAGCACCAGTACCTCTACGCGCTCGGGGACGAGCCGGTGTCGGTGCGGTGGCGGCACAACGGTGAGCAGTACGAAGGCCGGCTCGCACCGGGTGACTCGGCGTACGTGATCCCGGGCATCGAGCTGAGTCTGAGTGCGGAGAACCCCACCGCGCTGCTGATGCTGCGGATCGGAGGGTCGGCCACGCCGGACGTCCGCTTCGCCCTGGGCGCGATGCCGGACGGCGGGATCGACCGTTATGTCGCCGAGGACCGGCTCTGGTACTGAGCCCCTGCCACCGAACCGCTCGCCGACCACGACGGGAAAGGGTCATATGACCGGCGATCTCCGATTCCTCGGCCCACCGGCCGGCATACGCACCGCCGGGCAGCGGACGAAGGCCTGGCTGTCATGATCACCTCACAAGCCATGCTGGACGCGCTGACGGCCCACAGCTACGGGCTGGTCACCGGAGTGCCCTGCTCGTACTTCGCGGGTCCCCTGCGGCTGCTCGAGCGGGGCGAAGGGCCCCGCTACGTCCCCGCGGTGAACGAGGGCAGCGCGGTCGCGATCGCCGCCGGCGCACGGCTCGGCGGACGGCTGCCCATGGTGCTGGCCCAGAACTCCGGCTTCGGCAACATGATCAACCCGCTCACCTCGCTCGTACTGCCCTACTGCATACCGATGACCGTGATGGTCAGCATGCGCGGCTGGCCGACGGCGGAAGCGGGCGAGCCCCAGCACTACTGGATGGGGCGGGTGGTACCGGACTGGCTCGACTCCCTCGGCATCCCGCACTGGATGCTCACCACGGGCGGGCCGTCCCTGAACCAGGTGCTGCGAGAAGCGCGGCCCGCCCTGGAGGAGGGCCGGCCGGCAGTCGTCCTGGTCGCCAAGGGGGCCATCGCGAACGACTCGCCCACCGACCCGCCGACCGTGCCGCCCGGACCCCGGCCGACTCGCGAGGAGGTGGTGTCGGCGGTGCTCGCGGAGGCGGGCGACGCGCACCTGCTGAGCACGACCGGCTACCTGTCCCGCAGTCTGTTCAATCTCGGCGACAGCGGCCGGAACTTCTACATGCAGGGATCGATGGGCCACGTCTCGGGCATCGCGCTCGGCGCGGCACTGGCGTGCCCCGAGAAGCGGTTCGTCGTCCTGGACGGCGACGGCGCCGTGCTGATGCACATGGGCTCCCTGGCGACGATCGGCGACCTCGCCCCGGCCAACCTGACCCACGTGGTCTTCGACAACGGCGTCTACGACTCGACCGGCGGCCAGCTGACGGGGGGCCGGCGGACCGACTTCGCCGCGGCTGCGCTGGCCTGCGGATACCGCAACGCCTGGGGGGCCGATTCGATCGACGAACTGCGCGGGGCGCTGCGCACGGCACTCACCGCTGACGGACCGTCCGCCATCGTGGTGCGCGGAGCACCCGGGGGCGCCGCCGGCGAGCGGGCATCGAACAACGTGAGTGTCCAGGAGATCGGCGACCGGTTCACCAAGAGCCTGGAAGCACACCACCACCACACGACACCCGACCGGAGGCCGACATCGCCCCGCACATCCGCTTAGGCCCGGGCGTAGTGAGGCAGCTGCCCGAGGTGCTCGTCCCCGCCCGGCGGGTATTCGTCGTCCACGGCCGCAGGTCGTTCCGGGAGGGCGCGGCCGCGGCGGCGGTGGACCGCGTCGACGCGGACGTCCGCTGCTTCGCGGGCGTGTGCCCGAACCCGGACGTGGCGCAGGTCCGTGAAGCAGTCGCGCTGGCCCGGGAGTTCGCGCCCGACGCGGTCGTCGGCATCGGCGGGGGCAGCGCGATGGACGTGGCCAAGTGCGTCGCGGTCCTCGCCGGCTGCGCCGGTGACCCGGGGGAGTACCTGTTCAAGCCCGGCTCGATACCGGACGGCAGGACCACCACACTGGTCCAGGTCCCGACGATCACGGGCTCCGGCAGCGAGCTCACGAGCTTCGCCACGGTCTACATCGGCCACCACAAGCACTCGCTCGACCACCCGAGCGCACAGGCGGACCACGTCCTCATCGACCCGGATCTCGCCGCGACGGTGCCGGCGCCGACGGCTGCCGCCAGTGCCCTGGACGCGCTCGCGCAGGCGGTCGAGTCGGCGTGGGCGGTCGCGGCGACGGCCGAGTCGCGTGACACGGCCGTCCGCGCGCTGGAGACACTCGTGCCGCCGCTCGACGTCGCGACGGGCCGCGGGGACTTCGCGGATCCGGGGCTGCGAGCCGAACTGGCCCGTGGTGCCGCGCTCGCGGGCGCCGCGATCAACATCTCCCGCACCACCGCGGCGCACGCCCTGTCCTACGCCCTGACGGCACGGCACGGCATCGCCCACGGCGCCGCTGTCGGGCTCCACCTGCGGTGGCTCATCGGCCACAACGCGGCCGCGACGGCCGCGGACACCCGCCACCCGGAGGGCGCCGACGCGCTGCGGGGCCTCATCGGCGACCTGCAGCAGATCTGTCTGGACGGTACCGGCGTACCGCTCGAGGAACTCATCGACCGCCTGCTCGGGATGCACGGCTTGGCCGAATACCGCATGCCCCGTCGTGACTGGCAGGAGGATCTCGCCGGCAGCAGGGCGTCGAACAACCCGCGCCTGCTGAGCCCGGAGGACGTCCTCGCCCATACGGGCGGGGCCACGGCACGGACCGTCACGATCGGTGCCGCCCGCAGCTGAGGTCGCGCCCGCAGCTGAGGTCGCGCCCGTCGCGGGGGTCGCGCCCGTCGCGGGGATCGCGGTCGCCGCAGGGACCGCGGCCGTCGCGGGGATCACGGCCGTCGTTCCTCCGCGGAGGAACGGCGACCGCGGCCTCAGGCCCATCGACTTCCACGACGACCCCGAGGAAAGGCGAGAATGCCCATACGGAAACTCCGGCCGGGGCAGACCTGTCAGGTCTGGACCGTCGGGCCCGGCCGCCCGGAGCCCGTCAAGCGGTTCGAGACGTCGCGGTGCCTGCTCGAGTCGCCGAACTGGCTGCACTCGGGTGACGCCCTGCTCCTCAACGGCGACGGCCGGCTGTGGAGGCTGTCCCTGTCCGCGGTTCCGCAACTCGACCAGATCGTGGTCACCGGGGCCCCGGACCTCAACAACGACCATGTGCTCGATCCGGACGGTGAGCACATCTATCTCTCGGCCTACGACCGGCAGCTCTACCGGGCCCCGGTACGCGGCGGAGCCGCCGAGCTGATCACCAAGGGACCGTCGCCGGACGGAATACTCCACTTCCTGCACGGCGTCCACCCCCGCGGTGACCGCCTCGCGTTCACCGGGCTCCAGGAGACACCGGAGGGCGCGCGGACGCCGGGCGACGTCTACACGATGTCGGCGAACGGCGGCGACTACCGCAGGCTCACCTCCGGCCCCGGGGCCTCGGACGGGTGCGAGTACTCGCCCGACGGGGAGTGGCTCTACTTCAATACGGAACTGTTCGACGGGCACGCCCAGATCGCCCGGGTCCGGCCCGACGGCAGCGGCCTCGAACAGCTGACCTTCGACGACCACGCCAACTGGTTCCCGCACCTGTCACCCGACGGCCGATGGGCGGTGTACCTCGCGTTCCCGCCCGGCACCCAGGGCCATCCCTCCAACGTCTGGGTCGAGGTGAAGATCGTCGCCTTGGACGACTGGGCCTCGGCCGGCACCGCTGCCCGGGTCTTCGGCGGTCAAGGCACCCTGAACACCGCCGGCTGGGCCCCGGACGGTTCGGCCTTCGCCTATGTGGCCTACCCGACCGGTACGGCCTGACGCCGGCGGACCGCGCACCTTGCTCATCGCGAGCAGGACCGGAGCCACGACGGCAACCCCCGCAGGGAGGACACCGGACCGACCGTGCGGACACCGTGTCCGCGACGGCCCGGACCATTCGAGCGACGCCGAGTGCACCGAGCGAATGGCGCCGCCCCGGGAGGTGAAGCGGACCGAGGCGCCGGTTCCATGCCCAAACGCGGCCGGCGATCGGCGTCCTCCGCCGCCCGGCTCCCCTGCTCGACGGCGGCTGTCCCCGGAGGGTCCACAGCACACGGGACGGCCGCCGGACCGGACTCCGACGGGAGGGTGAATCCCCCAGGTGGTGGCACTCGGGCGCCGGCTCCAACGCGACGTCAACTGCACTTTGAGCCCCCTGACTTCGGCCAGGAGTGAGCCAAATGACACTTGCGCAGCACGCGCCGAGCCCATAGCGTGTCGATGTATCGAACCGATACATCGGGCCGATACGCGCCACAAGATCCGCCGATCCGGCGACTGGGGCACCGACGTGGCAGTCGCGTACACGCCAGGGCGTAGCCGAGCACTGCGCCTCGTACCGGCCGCATCCGGGCGCAGTGTCATCGCCCTCGTCGACGCCCGTGCGCCGACGCGGCACCACTCTGGAGACTGGGAATATCGTGGAGACAACGAAGCAGCACATCGAGCCTGCCGCCGGCCGCCTGGGCGTCCTGACCGTGGGGCTCGGCGCCGTGGCGACGACCCTCATCGCAGGCGTCGAGCTGACCAGGCGCGGCCTCGCGGAGCCCGTCGGTTCGCTCACTCAGATGGGAACCATCCGCCTGGCCGGGGACCGGGCGCCGCTCATCCGCGACTTCGTGCCTCTGGCCGGCCTCGACCAGCTGACCTTCGGCGCCTGGGACCCGATCTCGGACACGGCCTACGAGTCCGCGCAGAAGTGCGGTGTGCTGGACCGGTACAACCACATCGAGCCGATCGCAGCCGCGCTCAAGGCGATCGAGCCGATGCCGGCCGTCTTCGACCAGAACTACGTGCGCCTGCTCGAGGGCGGCAACGTCAAGACCGAGGCGACCAAGCGAGAGCTCGCCGAGGCCCTGCGCAAGGACATCCGCGACTTCAAGGCGGCGAACTCCTGCGACCGCCTGGTCATCATCTGGTGCGCGTCCACCGAGATCTTCATCGAGCCCGGCGCGGCCCACGAGAGCCTCGCCGCCCTCGAGGCCGCCATGGACTCGAACGACGAGAGCGTCCCGCCGTCGATGATCTACGCGTACGCGGCCCTCAAGGAGGGCGTGCCCTTCATCAACGGAGCGCCCAACCTCACCACCGACGTGCCGGCGATCACAGAGCTCGCCCACTCGGCCGGCGTGCCGATCGGCGGCAAGGACTTCAAGTCCGGTCAGACCCTGCTGAAGACCGTGCTGGCGCCGATGCTGAAGGCCCGCATGCTGGGGCTCCAGGGCTGGTACTCGACCAACATCCTGGGCAACCGCGACGGCGAGGTGCTGGAAGACCCGGACAGCTTCCGCAGCAAGGAGGTCACCAAGCTCGGCGTCCTCGAGCACATCCTGCAGCCGGACCTCCACCCCGAGCTCTACGGCGACTTCCACCACAAGGTCCGCATCAACTACTACCCGCCGCGCGGTGACAACAAGGAGGGCTGGGACAACATCGACATCTCGGGTTGGCTCGGCTACCCGATGCAGATCAAGGTCAACTTCCTGTGCCGTGACTCGATCCTGGCCGCGCCGCTGGCACTCGACCTGGTGCTCTTCATGGACTTCGCCCACCGAGCCGGCCTCAAGGGCGTCCAGGAGTGGCTCTCGTTCTACTTCAAGAGCCCGCAGCACGCCCCCGACACCCAGCCCGAGCACGACCTGTTCATCCAGCAGGGCAGGCTGGAGAACACCCTCCGCTCGCTGATGGGTGAAGAGCAGATCGCCAACCTGGCCGTGGACCACCACCAGGGCTGACCCACCGCCGCCCCGGACGGGCGGGACGCGATGTGGCTGCGCCGCTCCCCGGAGCGGCGCAGCCACATCGCGTCCCGCTCCAGGCGGAGCCTCTTCGCGTACGAGACGAGCCGAGCAGTGGTATTAACCGCTGTCCACGCACAACTTCGCTTTGTCGCAGGGATTTTGGAAAGGCGCTGAATCAACTCGCCTTTTGCGTAAAGCTGTTGACTGGTCGAAGGTGACATGCGTATGATCTTGCCGGGAAATGATCATGATAAACTGGTGGGTTTTTATACCTTTCCGTCAAGGTCATGCATTGACAGCCCGGTTCGCGATTCAAGTCCGCTCCGCGAAGAACAGCCTGAGTACTGCGGTCGAGCACGACCGCCAATCGAGGAGGACCGCCCCGGGCACCCCATGACGGACACCTCTCCCCTTCCCAGTGGCTGAGCCAGAAGGACGTGAAGTGTGAAAACGCGGCATGTGCGCTCGTCCGGCGATTTGACGCACCGCCGCGTCTCTCCTCTTCGGGGGTCTCGTTCCCTCGGCTCATCGCTGCCCGGCGGGGTGAGAGCCCCGGAAGTGCGGGATGAACCCGCGGCCCGGACTCCGACGGCATCCCACCGTCACGAGGTCACCCGCTACTTCGAGATGAATCCGGATCGCAGGATCGAGGGGGGAAGATGGCAGAGGCGCACAGCACCGCGCGACCCGATGCCCACACCGTGGTTCTCGTCGACGCGACGGTGCCGGTGTCGAGAGCCGCGCACGGGCTGGGATGCCGCGTCGTCCTGGTGCAGCGGCCCGGGGCACCGGTGCATGAACTGGTGGGCGAGGACACGGACTACTACTCGATCGAATGGGAGGACGAGTCGTTCGCCGACTTCGTCGATACGGTCCTGCGCCCCCGCGACCCCGCGGCCGTCCTCTCCTTGACCTCGGCCGGAGTCATGGCGGCGGCGACGGCCAACTCCATGCTGGGGACCAGGGGCACTCCGGTCGGCGTGGTGAAGGCGATGGCCGCGGCCGGGGACGGAGAGGCAGACGGCGAGGGAGGCGGCGGGCGACGGCGCATCAGGGCCCGCACCTTCAGCACGGCGGGAGCGCACCGTTGGGTCGCCGCCGTCACGGAGGGGCACACGCCCTCGCTGCCCGGACACGTCGTACCGGAGCACTGCCTGTCGGCCGCAGAACATCGTGCGGCCCTGGCCGCGATGACAGACCTGCTGGACACGGCCGGACTCACCGACGGCCCGGCACTCATCCGCCTCGAGCTTCACGAGCGCGGAGTGCGGATCCTCACCGCGGAACCCACCGCCGATGACGACGACGAGACAGAGCTCGTCCGGCGGCTCACGGGATTCGATCTGGTGCGACGGTCGCTCGAGTGGCCCCTCGGCATATCCCCCGCCCCGCACGGAGAGGAGGGCGGGCGATGAGCAAGGAGGCCGCGCTCTTCATCAACAAGCACCCCTACGAGCACATCAGCCGGGGCGGCAGAACCCTGCTGCCCGTATCGGAGCTCGACGTCCACCTCGTCACCCGGCGCCGCTGGCAAGGCGGGCTCGACGGCTTCGCGGACCATCCCCTGCCCCATGTCGCCGTCTGCGACGGAGATGACGAGAACTACAACCGCTGGCGGGACGTCTGCACGTGGATCCTGCGGCACCACCCCATCGGCCGGATCATCGCCGTCCACGAGCGGGCGGTGCTGCTCGCGGCGGAGCTGCGCTCGGCATTCTCGCTGCCCGGGATGGACTACGAAACCGCACTGCGCTTCCGCGACAAGCTGCGGATGAAGGAGGCCGTACAGCGGGCCGGGGCGGCTGCACTGCCCGCGTTCTCCGCGCTCGACACCCCGGAGGACCTCGACCGGGTCGACTGGAGCACCGGGCGAAAGGTGATCAAGAGCCGGTGGGGGCTGGCCGCCAAGGACGTCTACATGGTGGATTCCCTCGACCAGGCCCGCACTGTGGTTTCGGCCCTCGACCTGTCCGGCGGGCAGTTCGGGATCGAGGAGTTCATCGACGGCCCCATCTTCCACTGTGACTCGGTGCTGGCGGACGGGGAGATCAGGTTCGTCAGCGTCGGAAAGTACCTGGCCAATCCGTCCGCCTACTGCGCGGGAGGCGTCTTCGGGACCGTCCTCGTCGACGACGCCGAGCTGCTCCCCCGTATCCACAAGATGAACGAGGCCGTGTTGCACGCGCTCGGGCTCAAGGACGGCACCGCGCATCTGGAGCTGTTCCGGACCGCGGCCGACGAGCTCGTCTTCTGCGAGGTGGCGAGCCGGCCTCCTGGTGGTGCCATTCCGCAGGTCATCCAGTGGCAGTACGGGTTCGACATCGTCGAGGCGCAGATCCGTATCGACGCGGGCTTGCCTGTGTCGCTGGGCCGCACCACCGCCACCGGCACCTGCGGCTTCCTCTCCTTCTACCCGGGCGGAGGCGAGGCGCGCGGCATCCTCCCGCACAGGTTCGGCGCACTCGGCGTCGTCGAGCACATCGAGCACCACGGGGCTGGCAACGGCCTCGGCGGAGTGCGGCACTCCACGGACTTCCTTGACTCGTACGTGGTCAGGGCGCCCGACGAGGACGCCTTCATGGACCGGATGGCCCGTATCCAGGACGAGTACTGGCAGTGAACCGGTGCGCCGCCCAGTTCCTCACCCGTCACCTCGGGACGCCGGCCCACTACCCCAGGGAGTGATCGCCCATGCCTGACTACGACCTCATCGGAATCGGTGTGGGCCCGGCGAATCTGAGTCTCGCCGCCCAGACCGACCCACTGCCAGAACTGCGCACGCTGTTCCTGGACGACAAGCCCGGGTTCCGGTGGCATCCGGGACTGATGCTCCCCGACTCGCAGCTGACCGTCACCTACTTCAGGGACCTGGTCACCCTGGTCGACCCGACGAGCAAGTTCTCCTTCCTCAATTTCCTCGTCCAGAAGGGCAGGGCGTTCCGCTTCCTGGAAGCCAACGGCCTGAGCTGCTCGCGACGTGAGTTCGAGCAGTACTACCAGTGGGCGGCGGCGCAGCTGAGCTCCCTGCGGTGGGGAACACGGGTCAACTCCGTCTCGGTGTCCGGCGACCGCTTCCAGGTGGCCTGCGACGGCGGCGAGGTCCACACCGCACGCAACCTCGTCGTCGGCTCGGGTGCCGAACCGGGACTCCCGTCCTTCGCGAAGCCGTACCGGGGAAGGGACGTGCTGCACAGCAGCGACCTCACCCACGTCCGCCCCGAGTGGAAGGGCCGCCGGGTCGTGGTGATCGGGGCCGGGCAGAGTGGTGCCGAGGTCGTCAACCATCTCCTCGCCGACGAGCACGGGCTGCCTTCCTCACTCACCTGGACCTCCAGCAAGGTCGGCTTCACGCCGCTGGACGATTCGCCGTTCACCAACGAGTGGTTCTCCTCCTCTTACGCCCGCTACTTCCACGGTCTGCCGCCCGCGCGCCGGGCCGCGGTGATCGCGGAGCAGCTCAACGCGGGCGGGGACGGGATCACCGACGAACTGCTCGGCGGGATCTATCGGCGGCTCTACCACCTGGACCATGTGACGCAGGCGGGAATGCGGCACCGGCTACTCACCTCCCGTCGCGCGGTCGGACTCGAGCAGGACGGAGCCGAGTACCGGTTGACGCTGTACGACGAGAATCGCGAGGCCGCCGAGGTGGTCCCCGCCGATCTCGTCATCCTGTGCACCGGGTACCACCGGCAGAGCCCGGAATACCTCAAGCCGGTACAGGGACAACTGGCGATGACCGACGGCAGGTTCGAGGTCGACGCCGACTACTCGGTGAAATTCGACGGGCCGGAAGGGCTGAACATATACGCGCAGGGATTTTCGCAGGCCGGCCACGGCATCAACGACTCGCTGCTGTCCCTCGCAGCGTGGCGCAGCGCCTGCATCGTCAACTCGGTGGCCGGGCGTCAGATCTACCGCACCGACGTCGACAGCACGACCGTGGCCTGGCAGTAGCAAAACCCGAGAAGAGACAGGGGGAGATGTGGACACCCACGAGGCTTTACCGGACATACTGTTCGAGCGGGCACGCGTGTCCCGGAAGGACGAACTCGTCTTTGTGGGCAAACTGGCGGCGGCGCTCGTCATCTGTTGCGTCGGCGCCGTACTCGCGATGACTCCGTTCTGGCCGGCGCAAGCAGCCGGAGTCCTCTTGCTCGCCGCCATCTACACCCACCTGGTGGAACTACAGCACCAGTGTCTGCACCATTCGGCCTTCCGCAAGAGCACGGTGCACCGCCCGGTCGGCGTCCTGCTCGGGCTTCCTCTGCTGTCGGCCTACAGTCACTACCGGGTCCAACACCTGCAGCATCACAAGTACCTCGGCACCCCGCGGGACAGTGAGTTCTTCGGATTCGACACCCGGGCGCCACTGACCTGGGTCGCGCTGCTCCGTGGCGCGGCGAGCCCCGCGCGGCTGGCCGGGGTCGCCGCGGACGTGCTCCGCAGCTGCGCGGGCAACTGGAGCTACTCCCTGGGGCAGATCGGTGAGCGCACCAGACGCCAGGTCGTGAACGAGTACCGCCTCATCGGAATCGCGGTGCTCGTTGCCTGCGCCGCGGTGGCCCTGGGGCAGGGACGCGCCGTGGTTCTCCTGTGGGTGCTTCCGCTGCTGCTCTCGATCCCCATCCACTTCTTCATGGAACTGCCCGAGCACGTCCTGTGCGATCTGGACGGCGACACGAGTGTCATGAGGAACACTCGGACGATCAGCGGAAGCAGGTTCAGCCGCTGGTTCACCAATGGCAACAACTTCCACGTGGAGCACCATGCGGCAATGGCGGTGCCCATCAACAGGCTGGCCCAACGGCATCCGGTTGCCAAAAGGTATGCCGCGCATTCCGAGGACAGTTATGTCGCCTTCTATCTGAAGATACTGCGTGAGGTTCGCCGGAACCGCGGAAGCAGCGCGTAGAAGAGCGACTCGGCCCCGGACGGACCCGGCCGCTGCCGGACGCCGCGTCCGCTCATGCCGAGCACGGCATATGACGCACATGACGCACACGACCCCGCACGGGAAGACCGAAGGAGCGACCCACCATGCACGCTGCAACCGGCGCCGAGCCAACGACCACTCCCGTCACCAGACACCTGGTGCTGGGGGACATCGCACGGCAGTACCAGGTGCTCGGAGGCAAGAACACCCCCCTCATAGCCGCCGAACTCGCCCCCGAGCCGGACGCGGCGCAGCGGGCCACCGAGCACCTGCGCCCGGCGGACACCGTCACCCTGGGCCTGCGCGTGCTGGACGGCGGTACGCAGACGCCGGTGCAGCCGGCCGCGGACCCGGCCGGTCCGGTGTGGGCGGGTCTCGGCCCGGGAACCGCACTGACCGGCTCGAGCGGCGGCGCGCCGGCTGCCGCCCTGGCCGGGTACGACCTGACCTGCCTGGCCCCCCTCATGCTGCTGCGTACGCACAGCACCGACGCCGGGGGACTCACCGAGGTCATGATGTGCTCGCGGGTGCGCGCCTCCGGCTTGGTCTTCGTCAGGGTGGCCCGGTTCACGCACGACCCCGGCCCGTCCCTGTCCGACCTGGTCGCCGAGGCGTTCACCTACTCCTCGCGGCTGGCCGACCCGGTCATGTCCGACGGCAGGGCCTTCGAAGTCCTCGAACCGGAGGTCGAGATCGAGCAGAAGATCAATCTGCTCGACGAGGTCAGCATCTGGGCCGTGGCGCAGGCCGTGTGCGCGGCCATCGAGGAGGGCCAGTACCCCGGGTTCTTCCTCGACCCCGGGTACGAACTCACCCGCTGGCAGTTCACACAGGACACCTTCGAGGTGCTCAGCCCCCGGGAACAGGCCGGCTACTTCGCCTTCGCGAAGATGCCGGACGGCCGGTACGTGCTGAAGATGAAGACGTCCGAACGGAAGACCTACAGGCACGAGAAGACCTTCCGGCACGATCTGGATATCCCGGGCGACGACCTCGGGGCATTCCTGGAGCGTGAATACCCCACGTACTCCTTCCACCGCCTGCCCACGCTGGTCAGGGCGCGTTTCGACGTCAACCTGGAGTCCACCGGAACCGGGCATTGCTTCGGTATCGAGATCGACGACGTCACAGTGGCCGGGGGGCACAGACTGCGGCAGGCGGAGATCGAGTACCTCAAGACGCGCGTACACGACGGCTCGGACCACGCCCTGCTGGACTCGGAGATGGGCCGGCTCGTGTCCCTGGTCGAGGAGCACTTGAAGCGGCTGGACGTGCGGGCGGAGCGCAGCCGGCTGTCCAAACTGACATTCCTCAAGAGCTGCGAGGAACAGGCCGCCACGGCCGGTCCCGGGCAGGGCGGATGAGCCGCGGGGGACAGGCGCGAGGAACGGGGCCGGTTCGGTCGCCGGCGCGAGAGCCGTGTCAGACGGTGCCCGCACCCCGCCGAACAGCCGCGGCAGCCGCCGTGGCGCAGTACGTCCGGGCCGTCGGTGCTGTCCGTTCCGGGGACCATGCGCCGCCCACGACGCAGCGCGGCCCGCACTTCCGGATCGTCTCCGTGACGCCTTCCACCTGCCACCCGTGATCGCTGTCGCCGGACTTCACCGGGGCTCGGCCGGCCCCGGCAAGTGCGCCGCCAGTGCCGCGCGAGGCCCTGGCCACGGTCCCGGCACCCGGCCGGTGCCGGGGCCGGCGGTGGCAGTATGCGGGGACGCAGCGAAAGGGGCCGGGGCGGGATGGGGAGCAGTGCGCGGGAGGCGCTTGCCGCGGGAGGGCGGCTGTACGAGGCGGCGCAGGCGGTGGCCGGTGATCACGGGCGGGCTGTCGAGGCGGTTCGGGCGGCGCTGAAGCCGATCTGCGACACGGCGGCGGAACGGGCGCTGGACGCCATCCCGGTGGCCCGTTTGAAGGAGGTCACCGAAGGGCGGCTCAGACTCGGGGAAGTCGAGAGGGGCGGGCTCCGGACGGTCCGGCAGGTACTCGATGCCGGTTCCTACCGGTTGCGGCAGATTCCTGGCGTGGGACAGCGGACCGCCGATCAGGTCATCGCGGCGGCGCGTCAGATATCCGCTGCCGTTCGGGAGACCATCGCCGTCCACATCGACGCGGACCGGCCGGAGCCGCGAACCACCTCACTCGTCATGGCCCTGCGGGTGCTGGTGGAAGCGGGCCCCGACGCGCGGCGCGCCGTCGACACGGCGGCGGCTCTCTCGGAGCGGCTCGGTCCGCTCCTGGCCGAGGCCAGGCCGGCCGCCGGGCGGCTGCGGATGCTGCTGGCGGGGCAGGCCAGGCGGACTCGGGCACTGGAGGCCGTCGCGGAGGTCCGCGGGCTGACCGGGGAGGCAGCGCGGGAGGGTGTGCCGGAGCTGCTCGCGCAGGCCTCGGTGGATCTGCTGCGCGGTACCTCGACCGAGGTCGCTGCCTGGGCCGACTTCGAGCTGCGTTCCGCCGAGTACTACAGCCTGCTCGCGGAGATCTCCGGCCGCAGCCCCGACACCGCCGCCGCCGAGGGGTTCCTGCCCGACGAAGTTGCCGAGCGGGTCCGCGATCAGATGCTGGACGACACTCACCGGCGGGTGTCCCTGCGCGGCTACCAAGCCTTCGGGGCCCGCTTCGCCCTGGCACAACGCAAGGTGATCCTCGGCGACGAGATGGGGCTCGGCAAGACCATCCAGGCCATCGCCGCTCTGGCTCATCTCGCCGCCGAGGGGCAGAGCCACTTCATGGTCGTCTGCCCGGCCAGCGTCCTGATCAACTGGACGCGCGAGATCGAGGGCCGCAGCAGGCTGCGCGTGCTGCCTCTTCACGGACCCGACAGGCAGGAGGCGTTCGCCGACTGGAAGGGCCGGGGCGGCGTAGGGGTGACCACCTTCGACGCCTTGCGTGGTTTCCCGGCCCCCAAAGGCGGCGAGCTGGGGATGCTGGTGGTGGACGAGGCGCACTACGTGAAGAATCCGAAGACGCGTCGCTCCCAGGCCGTGACCGAATGGTCCGGGCACTGCGAACGCGTTCTGTTCATGACCGGCACGCCCATGGAGAACCGGGTCGACGAGTTTCGCAGCCTCGTCCGGATTCTCCAGCCGCACCTGGCGGAGGCTGTCGGCGACCGGGACGGTGTGGCCGGCTCCCAGGCCTTCCGGAAGGCCGTCGCCCCCGTCTATCTGCGCCGCAACCAGCAGGACGTTCTGACCGAACTGCCCGCGCTCCAGCAGACGGACGAGTGGGAAGAGCTGAGCGCGTCGGACGAAGACGCCTACCGCGAGGCCGTGCGCGCCGGCAATTTCATGGCGATGCGCAGAGCGGCGTACGCGTGCCCCGAGAAGTCGGCCAAGCTGAACCGGCTGTGCGAGATCGTCGGGGAAGCCGCCGAGAACGGGTCGAAGGTGGTGGTGTTCTCCAACTTCAGGGATGTCCTCGCGGCGGTGAAGGACACGCTGGACGCCACGCGGAGCAAGGGCGACGGCCGGGTCTTCGGTCCGATCTCGGGAAGTGTGCCGCCCGCGCGCCGTCAGCAGCTGGTGGACGAGTTCGCCGCCGTGCCGGGGCACGCGGTGCTGGTGGCGCAGATCGAGGCAGCGGGGGTGGGGCTCAACATGCAGGCCGCCTCCGTCGTGATCATCTGTGAGCCCCAGATCAAGCCGACCATCGAGCACCAGGCGGTGGCGCGGGCCCACCGCATGGGGCAGCTGCGTCCGGTCCGGGTGCACCGGCTGCTCGCCACCCGCGGGGTGGACGAGCGGATGGTGGAGCTGCTGAAGAACAAGACCCGTCTGTTCGACGCGTACGCGCGTCGCAGCGTGGTCGCCGAGTCGACGCCGGACGCGGTCGACGTTTCGGACACGGCGATGGCCCGCCAGATCGTCGAGGAGGAGCAGGCGCGGCTGGGAGCGGTCCGCGAAGAGTCCGCGGGACACCCGTGAGCGACCGTCGGGAGCGGTGCGTCCTCGTCCTGCGCGTCTGCACGTTCGCCGTTGGTCCGGGGACCTCCGGGCCGACCGGGGCTTCCCGGCCGGCTGCCGGAGCGCGTCGTCTCCCAGCGCACACCCGGCCCGGCGGCGTCTCCACCGCCGTCTCCGCCGCCATCCACGGCGGCCCGGCTCGACGCGGGAGCCGACCGGTCGACGCGGGAGCCCACCGGCCGGCGTGGCCGTGCCGGGCCTGCCCTCGATCACCAGCGACGCGGCCCGCCGTGAGGTCGGCGGGCCGTGGTACCGAGGGGTCCTTCAGTGCCGGTCGACCAGCGCGTACAGGCCGGACACCGTGGCGCCGCGTCGCCGCTTGGCCTCGATCGTGGTCATGCCCGCGTGCAGGCCGGTCGTGCCGTGGGCGTAGCCGGCTTCGATGGGCAGGTAGTACATCAGGTTGAAGTACAGGTGCGGTGCCGGGTGCCGGCGGTCGACGGCGACCGCACGGATCCATGTCGTGGCTCCGTAGTGGTAGTACAGGCAGAGCCCGATCATCCGCTGCCCGTCGTGGGCGGACAGCACTCGCGCCTCGCTGCCCATCGCCGCCGCCTGACGCTTCAGCAGCCCGGTCATCGCGTCGACGCCGTCCCGGTCGTGGCCGTGGCCCCGCTGATGTCCGGAGAGCAGGACCCCGGCCTCCTCCCAGCAGTCCGCGAGCACCCGGTGGCGCACATCGAGCCCGGCCGCGGCGAAGGCACGGCGTTCGCGGCGTATGCCGGCACGGCGGCGCGAGGGCAGGGAGGCGATGTAGTCGTCGACACCCGCGCCGGGCAGCGGGATAAAAGCGTCGTCTTGCAGGTGGCAGGGTCGTTCCGGGTAGAAGTGGGCGAGGCGGGTGGTGGCCCGAGCGGTGAGGTAGGGCCACCAGTGCGTCGTGCCGTGCCGGCCGGCGAAGTGGCGTGCGGCGTCTCGGAGGAGGACGAGGCAGGCGGTTCGCCGTTCGGTTCCGAGGCCGGGGGCGGTGAGCGGGGTGTTGTGGTAGCCGCGGCGCGCCCCGGCGACCACGCGGGGCCGCGGGTGCGGGGGCAGCACGGTGCCGGGGTCGTAGTAGTCGTTCGGTTCGTTCCGCACCAGGTAGAGGGGAGTGGCGGCGAGCAGGGTGCCCCTGCGGTCCCTTACCAGCGCGTACGCGCACGTGGCGGTGGGGTCCCGCTCTTCGCCGAGGAGCCACCGGCGGGAGAGGTAGAGGCCGGCCGGGCGGGCGAGGCGCTCCCACTCGGCGGCGGGGACGGCGCGCAGGGACTCGACGATGCTCGTGATCAACGGGCTTTCCTCCGGCGGTGGCGGTTGGGGGCCTTGAGAGCGGGCGCGGCGAGCACGGCGATCAGGCAGGCGGCGGCCTCGACGCTCCACGGCAGGAGGGGCCCGGCCGCCAGCAGCAGGGTGAACAGGGCGGGAGCGGCGACCATGCCGATGGCCCAGGAGAACTGGTACAGGCCCTGTGTGAAGCCTCCGGCCGCCTCGGGGGTGAGGCTCACGGACAGCTCGCTCAGCGCCGGGCCGAGAAGGATCTCGGCCACGCTGAACAGCGTGATCGCGACGACGAGGGCCGCCCAGGCGGTGAAGGCGAGGCGGGGCAGCGCGGGCAGCGCGAACGCCGCCATCCCCGCGGCCATGATCAGGTACCCGGCCGCCACGGCGCGGCGGGGGACCTTCGGCGCCACGTGCGCGGTGATCGCCGTCGAACACCCGGAGACGATGACGGTGTTGACGACGAACAGCGCGCTCGCCGCCGACGCGGGAAGCCCCAGGGCGCGGGTGGTGTAGAGGGCGACGAGCACGGCGAGGAGGGCCTGGGCGAGGACGTAGGGGATGTTCACGGCCACGAGCAGCAGGTAGCGACGCGTGTTGTCCGCCCGGGTCACCAGCGCGCTCGGCGGCGCGTCCGCCGGTTTCGGCGCAGTGGTGGTGAGGGCGGCGAAGCAGACGGCGGCCAGCAGGTAGGTCACGGCGTCAGCCGCGATCATCCACCACAGTGAGCCTTTCCCGAACACCGTCAGGGCCCCCGCCGCGACGGCGGCCCCCGCCGCGAGGCCGATGTTGCGCAGCGAGCCGGTGAACGCGAACCACGACCGGCGCTCCTCGGCCGCGGTGACGTGCGTGATCAGGGTGCGCTGCGCGGTGAAGTACATGTTGATCCCCGCCTGCACGAGCACGTACACGCCGACGACGTGCCACAGCTCCTCCGCGAGGAGGAAGAGGGCGAACCCGGCGGCGGAGACGACGTTCGCCCACACCACGACCGGCTTCGGCCCCACCCGGTCCATGAGGCGTCCGGCGAGGAAGGTGACCGGCAGGGCGATGGCCTGGCCCACGGTCATCGCCACGCCCACCCGCGCCGGCGGCAGGCCCTGCACGTCGGTGAAGTACAGCAGTCCCAGCGGCAGGAGCATGCCGTTGCCGACGGAGTCGATCAGGTTCCCGGTGATGAAGAGGCCGTGCCCCCGCAGCACGGGCACGCCGAGGCGGTTCGCGGTGCCGGTGCCGGTGCCGGTGCCGGTGCGGGGGCGGCGGCGGGCCGGCGGGACCACGCTCACGGGCACAGCAGGGAACCGATCTTGCCCATGACGTGGGCCGAAGGGAAGCCGGTCGTCTCGTGCAGCTCCGCCAGGGCCCTCACGGTCTTGTCCTCCTCGCCGCCGGCGAGGGCGATCACGACGATGTCGCCGCGTGACGCCCCGTCGATGACCAGCTCGTGGACGGTGACCACCTCGACGCGCTCCCGAAGCCTCGCCACCGCCGCCGCGGGGACGCGGTCCCCGGCGAGGAATTCGATCGCCCACCCGGTCCGTCGCACCATGCCGCCGGTGACGGGAAGGCCGCGGGCCATGCGGGCGAGGGAAGTGAAGGTGTTCGTGCCCGACGCGGCGCACGACAGGGTGGTGGCGCCGCCGATGCGCGGGTTGATCTCCAGGATCACGAACTCGCCGCCGGTGTAGACCATGTCGACGTTGACCGACCCGCACACCCCCAGGCCCCCGCACAGGCTGACCAGGGCGCGGGCCACTTCGACGAACGCGGCGTCCGCCTCCGCGCGGGGCCCGCACCAGCGCAGGTCGGCGAAGGTGAACACCGGCTCCGCCCCGGCGCGTCCGGTCCAGCACAACGGCAGAACCCGGTAGGAGCCGGGCCGCCCCACGATGTCCACGCTGCACAGGTCGCCTTCGACGACCTGCTCCACCACCGCCGACACCTCCGGCGGGGACGCGAGGTAGGCGTCCAGATCGGCGGGGGAGCGCAGCGTGCGGATTCCCATGCTGGTCGAGTCCCACACGGGCTTCGACATCAGCGGATAGCCGGTCTGTTCGGCCCGCACGCGCAGCACGTCCCGGTAGCCGGGCACCGGCAGGCCCCGCCCCGCCAGCAGATCCGAGTCGGTACGGAACCCGTCCGGCACCTTCAGCCCGGCCTGCTCGCAGAGCCGCTTGGTCTCCCATTTGTCCACCAGCAGCGTCGTCGCCGCGAGCGGTGTCATGATCGTCGGGATGCCCACGGCGTCCAGGAGAGCCTTGGCCGCGGCATCACGCAGCGCGTTCTCGCACGGCAGCGAAATCGACACCGCCGCATCCGCTCCCCAGGCGGCGACCGCATCCGCGAGCTCCCGCGGCGTCACCTCACGGTCGAGCCGCTCCCGGTACCCGGGGAAGTCGTCGTCGCCGGCGCTGCCACTGGTGCAGAAGAGCCCGGACTCGATCCCTTCGGCCGCCAGCCCGTTCACGGCCTGCTGGATGTAGGGGTCGGCGCGCTGGATGCCCACCGACCGCAAGAACGCCATCCTCCGCGCCATCCTCCGCACCTTTTCAGCTCACTTCCACTCGGGACCGGGCGGTCACCCGGCCGGCCAGCTCGCATGCCTGGTCGACCGTTTCCGCGCGGGCCACCACGTGCCCGATCCGGCAGGCCGAATCCGTCGGCTCGGGCACCGTGTCTCCGGGCCGAAGGTGCAGCTCGCTGTGCGTGCCGGGCGTCTTCGGGATGACCGCCCGCCGCAGCACGCCGCCGTGCCCGGGCAGCAGGAACCGGATCGTCGCCGCGTCCGTACGGGAGGCGACGGTGTCGGGGACCCGGCCGAGTACGGCCTGAAGGTAGGCCACGGCTTCCCGCACGCCCGTCGCGGCCTCGACGACCTCGCACAGGTTGTCCCCCGGCAGGCGGGCTCCGGTCTCGATCACGTACGGCGTCCGAGTGCCCGGGGGGATCTTCACCTCCGTGTGCGCGATCCCGTTGCGTACGCCGACGGCGAGCGCCGCCCGCGCCGCGATGTGCTGCACCCTCCTGGCGAGCGGCGGTGCCAGACCGGAGGGGCAGGTGTGCCCGGTCTCGATCCGGTACCGGCCCTCGGTGGTGTCCTTCCTGACAACCGGCAGAGGGTAGGCCACCCCGTCCGCGACCACCGTCTCGCACGAGTACTCCTCCCCGGGGATGTACTCCTGCACCAGAGCCCGTGTGTCGAGCTTCAGGCCGTGCGGGCGGGCGTGCGTGTACTGCCGGGCCGCGCCGACCGCGCGGGCCAGCTGATCCGGGCCGTCCGCCACGGAGACGCCCCACGAGCCGCCCTGCTCCGCCGGCTTCACCACCAGCGGGCGGCCCAGCTCCCGCGCCCGGACCACCCGGTGCGCCTCGGCTGCGTCGTGCACGACCGCCCACCGGGGGGCGGGGATCCCGGCGGCCGCGAACGCCTCCCCCATCAGGACCTTGTTCCTGGCCGCCCGCGCGAGCAGAGGGTCGTTGCCGGGCAGGCCGACCCGCGCGGCGAGCAGCGCGACGAGCGGCGTGAACAGCTCGAAGCAGGCGGCGACACCCGCGAGGGCACGGCGCCGGCAGAAGGCCTCCATGTCTCCCAGCGCCCTCTGGGTGTCCGCGAGATCCGTCGCGCACACTCCCGCGAGCGCCGAGCGCAGCCAGAGCGGGTAGCCGTCGTAGATGTCCTTGTGAGTGGCCGCGTACAAGCGCAGCCCCAGCCGGTCAGCGGCCTCGACCAGGAAACGCCCCGCGTTCCCCATCGGCTCGATCACCAGTACTCCCGGCCCGCGCGGGCCCGCACCGATTGTCATTCCACCAGCAAAGCCGCAGGGCGAGCGCGGAGGCTATGAGCCTGATCGACGAAAACAACTCACCATGCGGCACGGCGTTTTGGAGCAAAGTACAGCCAACTGATCAGTAATCACCTGGCAGTTGGTACGCATGGCCCATGGAGCCGCACAAGCGTTCCGTGATCGGATCGTCACGCAAGGCAATCCGCACCCGCGACCGGATCGGGGAACGCACCGTCGTGACCAGCCTGAACCAGCAGCTCGCCGACTACATCGACCAGGGTGTCGTCCCGCCCTACCAGTACTCCTACCCGCCCCGCTCCACCTACCGCCCCCTCCCGGAGGGCAAGTGGACCGTCCCCGAGGTGTGGGCCGGGGACCTCGCCAACCACCAGGTCCCCGAACTCAATCTCTACCTGCACGTCCCCTTCTGCGACCGCAAATGCGGCTTCTGCAACCTCTACACGATCATCAGCACCGACGAGGACGTCTTCGACGCCTACACCGACGCCCTGTGCACCCAGATCCGGGACCATGCCGAGATCATCCAGGCCCGGCGCCTGCGCACCGTCTACATCGGCGGCGGCACCCCCGCCCTGCTCAAGCCCCGCCACTTCGAGCAGATCTTCGCCACCATCGGCGGCGTCTACCCCAACTGGCGCTCCACCGTCGAAGAGGTCGCCGTCGAGGCCACCCCGTCCTCCATCGCCGACGAGCCCGACGAGTTCAAGGCCCTCATCGGCATGGGCCTCACCCGCGCCAACGTCGGCATCCAGTCCCTCGTCCCCCGGGAGATCCGCGAAGCCGGCCGCGGCGGCGAGGACGAGAACGTCATCCGCCGCGCCCTGCGCACCGCACAGGAGCTGGGCCTGCCGGACCTGTCCACCGACCTGATCATGGGTTTCGCCGGACAGACCCCCGAAACCTGGCGCCACAGCGTGGACGAACTGGCCAGACTCCAGCCCACCACGATCAGCACCTACTTCCTCACCGTGCGGCCGGACGCCTGGTTCTCCAAGACCGGCGCCTACCAGTACATGTGGCAGCCCGAGCTGTACGACCGCTACGACTACGCCCGCCAGGTCTTCCTCGAGCACGGCTACGTCCAGGAGGGCTCCGTCCGCTACAAGAGGCCCGGCCGCGGCGGCTACGCCCAGAAGGTACTCACCTTCCACGGCGTCCCCCTGCTCGGTCTCGGCGTCGGCGCCCGCTCCTACACCAGCGTCCTCGACTACATGACCGGCAGCGTGAAGCCCTCGACGGCCGAGGTCGCCGACTACATCGAGAAGGCCCGGAACCACGAGCTCACCGCCGTCACCGGCTTCGAACTGACCGGCGAAGAACTCGTCCGCAAGCGCCTCGTCCTCGACTCCTTCGACCTCGACCTCGCCGAACTCGACCGCTTCGGCTACCAGCGGCACGCCGACGAGTTCGAACCGATCCTCGACGCGGCGCAGTCCAACGGACTCGTCCACCGCATGGGCCGGCGCGTGCAGCTCACCCCCAAGGGCTTCAAGTACCGCGACATCCTCTCCTGGATGTTCTACTCCGAGCCCGTCAAGGACCTCGACCGCGAGTACTACGAAAACCTCCACGCGGCGAACGAACGCGCCCGCAGGAGCATGGGAGCGACTCCCGTACGCATCACCGGCATAGACCTGCGCGAGGGAGCCGCATGACCGACCTGTACGTCGCGGCCGGTGGCGGCGGAGACCCCATCGGCACTCTCGTCGCCGCCCGCACCATCACCGTCGACCCGGCCCCGCCGCTGATCGCCACCTACGCATGGGAGCGGCCCGAAGTCGACCCCACCCCAAGGCCCCTCGGGGTACGGGACTTCGCCGGGCTCGCCCGCGGAGCCGGCGGCGCCGCGGCATTCACGCCCGCCACCCGTGCCCACCCGCCGGCCGGATCCACCATGCCCGGCCTCGCCAGGGACCTGCCTGCCCGGCTGCTGCTGCTCGACCCCACCGAGGGGCTCTCCGCCCTCTCACGGCAGATCGAGGCCATGGCCACGGCCGCGGGCGGCCGGATCCGCGTCATCGACATCGGCGGCGACATCCTCACCCACGGTGACGAGCCCGCCCTGTGCAGCCCGTTCGGGGATGCCTGCACCCTCGCCGCCTGCCACCTCGCCGGCATCCCCACCACCGTCTATGTCGCGGGCCCCGGCCTCGACGGAGAGATCGCGGAGAAAGCCCTCCTGGAACGCCTCACCGGACACCACCCCCTCGTCCCCGGCCGGAGCGCGGTCTCGGCAGCCGCCTCCGCACTGGCCTGGCACCCCTCCGAGGCGTCCGCGCTGTGGGCCGCCGCCATCCATGGCGCCCGCGGCACCGTCCGCACCGTCCGCGACACGATCCACCTCACGGAGGCCTCCCCACGGCTGTACCCGCTGCCGCTCCAGGAGGCCATCGGCCACAACCCGGTCGCACGAGCCCTCGTCGACGAGCGCCCGGCGACCCTGGACGCGGCGGCCCGCCTCTCCCACCGGCTGACCGGCATTCACGGGCTGGCGCACGAAGCCGGCCGGACACCCCTGCGACACCATCGCGCCGAGGCGACCGCCTTCCCCGGCCGGGACGAGGCCGTGAAGACGCTCCGTGAAGCGGCCGACGGCGCCGACCACGTCACCCTCCGGTACGCCGCCCGCACCCTCGGTCTCACCTGGACGGAGGTGCCGGCCCTCCGGGACGTCCTCGGCAGCGACACCCCACTGCTCCGGCTCACCTGAACCGCACACCGGAAGGTCCGGCACGCATGCGGTGTGCCGGACCGTCGCCCTGGCCGCCCCGTTGGCCGCTCCGTGCGCTCGGCTGGTGTGGGCGATGCGGCCCCGGGTGTTATTGAATGAGGTGTGCGGTCAGGAATCTCGGAGTCCCGTCGCACGGGTTCCGGTACGGCCCCGGCGCCGCGCCGGGGCTGGTGAGCGAGCTGAGGGAGCCGTATGGACTCCACACCCTCGTCCTCGTCCTCGTCGCCGTTCGACCTGGTCAGCAGTGCCTTGGGGAAGTACATCCCGCGCGGCGGAGCGGCAGCGGCCGCCGATTCCGCCGGCTCGGGGGACGAGGGCACCGCCCGCCGGCAGGGACCCGCCAACCCCACGGCCCGCCGTCAGGAGCAGATCCTCGGCGTGGTCAACCTGGACCGGGACCTCAGGATCACCCGCTGCAATCTGGACGCCCCCGTCTTCGCGGGGCTGGACCCCGTGATCGGGACCCCTGTCGTCGACCTCCTGCCTCCCGGGGACGTACCGACGGTCACGCGGCGGTTGCGACAGGTCCTGGAGACCGGTGACGCGCACGTCGCCCGGGTCCAGCGACTGCGGCGCGGCGACGGGTCGGAGCTGGTCGTCTCGATGAGCATCCTGGCCGCCGCGCCACCCCACGAGGGCCTGACCGTCTCCCTGATCGCCATGGCCAGAAGGCTGCACCTGTACGCCGCCGAGACCGCGATCGGCACCTCTTTGGACATCGGCGAGACCGCGCAGTCGCTGGCGGAATCCCTGCTGGCCTGGGGAGACGTGGCGGCCATCGACCTCGACTTCGCGGTGTGGTCGGGTGAGGGGGTCGCCCATCAGGCGCCGGGGCGCATCCGGCTGCGGCGGGCGGCCCTGGTACCGGACCGGGCCTGGCCCGAGGGCTATCTGACTCCGGGCGACGATCTTCCCCGGGACGCCAGTCGCCTGCTGTCGCAGGCGATACGGCGTGACGACGCCGCCCAGGCCATCGTCATACCCGACCGGGAGGCGATCGAGCGGGTACTCGGCAGCCCGCGACTGGTGCGTGCCCTGGTGCCCAGTGACCGGCCGGCGGGTGTCGCCTGCATACCGCTGGTCCTGGACGGCACACCGCCCGTCGTGCTGGGGGTGGCCGAGGTCTGGCGGCGCGCGGACCGTCCCTTCCACGACAGCGAGCTGTTCGACCTCCAGGAACTGGTGGCCAGGACCTCCCACCACGTCGACCTGGCCCGTCAGCACCAGCGCGAGCACACGCAGGTGCTGGCGTTGCAGCGCCGGCTGCTGCCGCGGGCCGGCGGCGACACCATCGAGACCGCCAGCGTCTACCAGCCCGCCACCCCCGACAGCGCCGGCGTCGGCGGTGACTGGGTGAACAGCTTCCCGCTGCCGGACGGCCGTACCGCGCTGGTGGTCGGCGACGTCGTCGGGCACGGCCTGGGAGCCGCGGCGACCATGGGGCAGCTGAGCATGGAGGCCCGCGCGCTGCTCTCCGCGGGGCTGGCGCCCGACGAGGTGCTGGAGCACCTGGACGAGACGGTGACGCTGCTGGACGACGCGGAGTCCGGGCTGGCGGCCGGCTACAGCGCTCTCGGATCGACCTGCTGCATCGCCGTGTACGACCCGGTCAGCCACCAGGTGGCGCTGTCCAGCGCCGGCCACCTCCCCCCGGTACTGGTGACCCCGGACGGAGCCGCCGGACCGCTCGCGGTCCGCCCCCATCCCGGCCTGGGTGCCGAGTTCGCGCTCCGGGAGCCGTTCGACGTGCACACGTTCGACGTGCCCCCGGGCTCCCTGCTCGCCCTCTACACCGACGGCCTGGTGGAGGATCCCGCCCTGTCGATCGACGAGGGCATCGGCCGGCTGTCGGACGCGGTGGCCACGGTGCACCCCTGGGACGCCCTGCAGCAGGCCGCACGGCACGTGGTCGCCACGCTGGCGCCGGCGCGCCGGCGCGACGACGTGACCCTGCTCCTCGCGCGCATGATCGGCTACCGCAAGGGGGACACCGCGACCTGGCGGCTGCCCGCCCGCGACGACGCGGCGGCCCGGGCCCGCACGCTGGTCTCGGCACTGCTGCGGCAATGGCGCAGCAGTGCCGAGACCCGGGACAGCGTGCTGCTACTGGTCAGCGAGCTGGTCACCAACGCCGTCCGCTTCGCCGGCGGACCCGTCACGGTACGGCTGATCCGGGCCGGTCACGGCCTGCTGTGCGAGGTGGGGGACACCGGCAACGGCAGACCTCGGCTGGGCTCCGGCGGGCTCCTCGACGACAGCGGCCGTGGCCTGCACGTGGTGCACCGGCTCACCACCGGATGGGGAGTGCGCTGGACGGACACCGGCAAGGTGGTCTGGGCGAAGGTCGCGACCCGGCCGTGGAGCCGGTGACCGGTGGTACGGGCGGCCACCGGTACCGGTCGTAGCGCGGGCTCGCGCTACAGCCACTCACCTTCCAGGGCGGTGGCCGTGAGGCCCGGTGCCGCCGCGTACAGGACGGCCCGGTCGCCCGGCTTCTGCCCGGCGTCGTGCGCCCTGCGCATGATGTCGAACACGGCGGCGCCTCCGCGGTTGCCGCTGGTGTAGCTGTCCCGGCTGTGCTCCAGCAGCCCCGACGGCCACGCGTCGGGCATCGTCTGCTCCATGTACTCCAGCACCCGGGTCCCGCCGGGGTGCGCGAGCAGGACGTCGGGGTGCCAGGAGCCGGGGTCGTCCCGGTAGCGCAGACGCAGCCACTCCCACATCGCCGTCACCGTCTCCTGTACGGCGCGCGGCCCGCGCCGGTCCATCACGAAGTGGGTGCCGTCCGACCGTGTCTCCAGGCGGTGCAGGTGCTGGGTGCCCGGCAGGGTGTGGTTCCAGGCGGTGTCCAGCCGCAGCACCGACTCGGGCCGCCGGCGGCCCGTGACCACCGCGGCGACCGCGGTGTCCGCGAACAGCAACCGGACGATCAGGGACTCCAGAGTGTCGTCCGCGGGCTGGTAGGTGGTGCTCAGCGCCTCCGAGATCACGACCAGGACGACCCGGTCGGGGTCCGCGGCCACGAGATCGGCCGCCAGCGCCAGGGAGCGGGTCCCGGCTATGCAGGCCCACTGCGTGGCCGGCAGCAGCATCACGTCGTTGCGGAGCGGAAGCCTGTTGGCCAGGGCGACGTCCAGACCCGGCAGCGCCGGGGTGGTGGAGTTGCTGGTGATCAGACAGTCGACGTCCGAGGCGTCCAGCCCGGCGATCTGCAGGGCGCCGCGTGCCGCACGCTCGCCGTAGGACTGCACGGCCTCCCAGGCGGGCGCGGTGCGCTCCTGGACGGTCTGCGGCGCGGGTACCGTCTCGAGGGCGGCGATCACGCGGTCCACGTCCTGTTCGGCGAACCCGTCGCGGGCCAGCGCCTCCCGGGCCGGGCCGGCACCGGCTGCCACCAGGCCGCCGCTCCCGTCGCCGGGGGCGACGGCGGTCTCCAGCGGCAGCATCCACCCGCGGGACTCGATGCCCGTACTGGCAGCGATGCCGTCGATCCGGGGTGCCCACGTCGCGTGTGGGTGCCGGCCGCGTACTTCCGCCACGATCTGGTCGGTCTCCACGGTGTGCTCGCCGTGAATCACGGCGGGAGGGCACAGGTAAGCGGCCACGGTTCGCGCCTTTCTACAGGGACGTATGGGGGCGTACTGGCTGGAACGTGCGGGGCGTGCAGGGCATGCGGGGCGGGGGAGCGCCACGAGTACCGCGCCATGGGTCACTTGGCGCTTCGCGTCCGGGGAAATGCCGCTGCGCTCTCCTTCGGGCGCCGGCATCCGTGTCGAGCATGGACGCCAAAAGGACATTTCCGCTGTGATGCAGTCAACTTGGGCGGCATTCAGGTGCGTGACTCGGCACACATCGCCCGAGACGGGGCTCCCTGGGCGCTCCCCCGCGGACTTGCCGTGATGTGCCGTCAGCCCGCCATCCCGGCGTGCGGCGCGCTGTCGGCCGTCGCCTCGACCACGCGTGCCTGGTGCTCCCCCTGTTGGAGCACGGGTACCCCGTACGGCCGCGGGGCCTCCGCTGCGTTCCGCACCATGTGGTGAGGACGTCACCCGGTACACGGTGGAGCCTTCGGGGGGGGCGGCGGTCGGGGTGCCGCTCCGGCCGCCCGGCGGGCGAGCGGGCCCGGGGGCCGACCACCGGGTCGTGGAGGCCGTCGGCCATGTCGGTGGCCCGCACGGCCACTTGGACGTTCACCGTGACCGCGCCACATCGCCGCGGTGCGCACCGGGCGGACGGCCCGATGCTCTCGGGGGCCCGCACGTCAACCGGCCCCGGTTGCCGCCCGCTTCGGCGTCGGACGTAGAAGTGGAAGGGGCACCCCCACCCCCACCCCCTTCCGGATTCAGCGCCCTGTCGCGCCGTCGATCAGTTCGCGGAGGATGTCCGCGTGGCCGGCGTGGCGGCCGGTCTCCTCGATCATGTGGGTGAGGGCCCAGCGGACACTCGGCGCGGGGTGCCCCGGGTCCGGCCGGGGGACCGGCCCGCCGAGGTCGGCGCAGTCGTCGAGGACGGCGTTCGCACGCCCGACGGCCTCCCGGTAGCGGGCGACGACGTCGCCCACGCCGTCCTCCGGCGCGGCACGGAACGTCGCCCGCCAGTCGGTGACCTTCTCGCCCAGGAAGATCGCGCGTTCGACGCAGGCGAGGTGGTTCAGCAGGCCGAGCAGGTTCGTGCCCGAGGGGACTTGGGCCGTTCGGACCTGCGGCTCGGGGGCGCCGTCGACCTTCGCGGCCACCGAGGTCCGGAGGTAGTCGAGGAAACCGCGCGGCACGTCGGCCTCGCTGCTTCCGGTCCGGGGCGGAGGGGTGTCCCTGCGGCGGGATCCGGTGGGCATGGTGGCCTCCTTCTTCGGGGGCGGCTCTCGGGCCGTTCGGTCAGGCGCCGCGGCGGACGAGCAGGACGTGGTCGACGAGCTCGGCGGTGCGCCCGTCCGGGCCGGTCGCCGTCCGGCGGGGGGCGTCGGCCCGCTCGACCGTCCACGTCGCCGGGTCCAGGCCGATGCCCGCCGCGACCTCCTGCGGGGTCGGGTAGCGGACGTCGGCATCCCGGTTCCACGACCACGGCGCGGTGGAGCCGTGGTCGACGACCAGCAGCCGCCCTCCCGGGCGCAGCGCATGCGCGGCCTTGCGCAGGACCGCCGCCCGGTCCAGGTCGAAGGGGGTGTGGAGGTAGTGGACGGAGACCAGGTCGAACCGGCCCTCGGGGAAGGAGCCGCGTAGGTCGTGCTGCCCGGCGGTGACCAGGTCGGCGAGCCCGAGCGAGCGGGCGTGGCCGGTGAGCCGGTCGGCCGCCACGGCCGAGATGTCGACGGCGGTGACCCGCCATCCCCGGCGGGCGAGCCACAGCGAGTCGCCGCCGTCGCCGCATCCGAGGTCCAGCACGTCCCCGGGCGGCAGGCCCGTGACCGTCTCGACGAGACGGACGTTCGGCCGCGGGTCGGTGGCCGGCGGCCGGCCGCCGTAGACACCGTCCCAGAACGTGACCGCATCGGTGGCACTCATCGGAACTCCCCTCTGTCTGCCCGGCTTGTCTGCCGGGATCGTCTGCAGGTCTCGTCCGTGGGACCTGCTCTCGTCCGTGGGACCTGTCTCGTCCGTGGGGCCTGTCTCGTCCGTGGGACTGACCTGTCTTGTACGTGGGCTTGTCTCGTCCGCAGCTCTTGTCCGCAGCGGTGCGGTCAGTCTCGTCAGGGGCTCGTGAACCGGCACGGAATCTTGCCGTTGTGGCAAGGTGGGCCGATGGACGGCGGAACGGAAGACGTGCTCGGCGCGGTGGGGCCCCGGCTGCGTGCGCTGCGGCGCGATCGCGGCATCACCCTCGCCGATCTCTCGGCGGCCACCGGAGTGTCGGAGAGCACGCTGTCCCGGCTGGAGAGCGGGCAGCGCCGGGCGACCCTGGAGCTGCTGCTGCCGCTCGCCCGCATCTACGACGTTCCGCTGGACGACCTCGTCGGTGCCCCGCGCACGGGCGACCCCCGTATCCACCTGAAGCCGATCCGGCGGTTCGGGATGGTCTTCGTGCCGCTGTCCCGGCGGCCGGGCGGGACCCAGGCCTTCAAAATGATCATCCCGAGCCGGCCACGCCCCCTCGAGCCGACCCCGCAGACGCACGAGGGCTTCGAATGGCTGTACGTGCTGGGCGGCCGGCTCCGGCTGGTGCTCGGCGAGCGCGACCTGACGCTGACGCCCGGCGAGGCCGCCGAGTTCGACACGTCCCTGCCGCACTGGCTGGGCAGCGCCGACGGCGGCGCGGTCGAACTGCTCGTCCTGTTCGGCCTCCAAGGGGTTCGTGCGCACGTGCGCACCGGCTCCCCGCCGGTCTCGTAGGGCACGCGCGGGGCCGGCCACCCCGGCGGACGACTGAACGACGGGTCAGGAAGCGAGTCGGGAAGCGGGTCTGGAAGCGGGTCGCTCAAACGACGCGGGGGCCCGCACATCCGTGCAAGGCCCTTGTGTAATTCCTCTGGAAGCCTCAATCTTTCGGCTGACGCACCAAAAGTCGCTCCGGATTGACATGACCATGACCCGATGGTCGTGGCCGGAGCGGCCTGCTCGGCGTGCACGAACCCCACCACGCACCACCGACTGAGGAGGACCCCTCACATGGCAGTGCTGCGTCAGCACCCCCACGGCACCACCCGGCGAAGACTGGCCGCCGTCAGCGCCGCGGCCACCGCGGCCCTCGCCGCGAGCCTCGTCTCCGCGCTCCCCGCCACCGCCGCGGAGGGCCACATCCAGTACGAGGGCGCGGCGAACGCGGTCGCCGGAAGCTACATCGTGACCCTGAAGGCGGACGAGGCGAAGGCCGGTTCGGCCGAGGGCCGCGCCGTCGCCAAGCGCCACGGCGCCGACATCGAGCGCACGTACACCAAGGCCCTGAACGGCTACGCGGTCGAGGCCTCCGAGACCGAGGCGAAACGTCTCGCCGCCGACCCGGCCGTCGCCTCCGTCGTCCAGGACCGCACCTTCCACGTCACCGGCACCCAGCCCAACCCGCCCTCGTGGGGCCTGGACCGCATCGACCAGCAGAACCGCCCGCTGGACAGCTCGTACACCTACCCGGACAGCGCCGGACGGGGCGTGACCGCGTACGTCATCGACACCGGCGTCCGCATCACCCACAACGACTTCGGCGGCCGCGCCTCCTACGGCTACGACGCCATCGACAACGACAACACCGCCCAGGACGGCCACGGCCACGGCACCCACGTCGCCGGCACCGTCGCGGGCGGCGCGTACGGCGTCGCCAAGCAGGCGAAGGTCGTCGGCGTCCGGGTGCTGAACAACTCCGGGTCCGGCACCACCGCGCAGGTCGTCGCCGGCATCGACTGGGTCGCCCGCAACGCGGTGAAGCCGGCCGTCGCCAACATGTCGCTGGGCGGCGGCGCCGACAGTGCCCTGGACACGGCCGTCCGCAACGCCATCGCCTCCGGGATCACCTTCGCCGTGGCGGCCGGCAACGAGTCCACCAACGCCTCCACCAAGTCCCCCGCCCGGGTGACCGAGGCGATAACGGTCGGCGCCACCACGTCGAGCGACTCCCGCGCGAGCTACTCCAACTACGGCTCGGTCCTGGACCTGTTCGCCCCCGGTTCGTCCATCACCTCGGCCTGGAACAGCGGCGACTCGGCCACCAACACCATCTCCGGTACGTCGATGGCGAGTCCGCACGTCGCCGGGGCCGCCGTGCTCTACCTGGCCGACAACCCCTCGTCCACACCCGCGCAGGTCGCCTCCGCGCTGACGTCCGCCGCCACCGGCGGCGTCGTCTCCAACCCCGGCAGCGGCTCGCCCAACCGGCTGCTGAACGTCGGCGACGGCGGCACCACGCCCCCGCCGACCGGTGACCGCTTCGAGAACACCGGCGACTACACCATCCGGGACAACGCCACCGTCGAGTCCCCGGTGACCGTCGCCGGAGTGTCGGGCAACGCGCCCTCGTCCCTGGCGGTCGAGGTGAACATCGTCCACAGCTACATCGGCGACCTCCAGGTCCAGCTGGTCGCCCCGGACGGCACGGCGTACACGCTGAAGTCGTACGGCACCGGCGGCAGCGCGAACGACATCAACACCACGTACACCGTGAACGCCTCCTCGGAGACCGCGAACGGCACGTGGAAGCTGCGGGTCAGCGACAACGCGTCCTGGGACACCGGGCGGATCGACGCCTGGGCCCTGCAGTTCTGACGGACCGCTCCTGACAGCGGCTCAGTGAAGGACCTCGCCCTCGCGGTGCGGCTCCGGGTCGGTGACCCGGCCCGCCGCGAGGGCGAGGCGCGTGTGCTGGTGCGGCCGTTCGCCGCCCGGATCGCCGCGTTCGCGACCCGCGTACCGCCCCCGCCTGCCGCGCGCTTAACATGCGCTCAGTCATCGACCGGCCGTCCGTCGGGCCGGCCGGTCCAGCCCCGCGGCGCCTTGGCGTCACCGCCCCGAACAGGAGCACGGCACACGTGTCCATACCGCCGCCCGGTCCCCAAGAGCCGCACGACCAGGGGCAGCACCTGCGGGGACCGTACCCGCAGGGCGGGTACGCACAGGTGCCGTATCCGCCGCAGGGGCCGTATCCGCCGAGGCAGCCGTACCCGGGCGGCTGGGGCGGGCCCTACGGGGCCTTCCCCCGGCAGCCTCCCGTCAACGGTGTGGCCATCGCCGCCTTCGTCCTCGGTGTCCTCTGCTTCGTACCGGCCGTCGGGCTCGTGCTGGGGCTGATCGCGCTGGCCCGGATCCGGAGGACGGGCGAGCGGGGCAAGGGGTTCGCCGTGGCCGGTTCCGTGCTGTCCTCCGTGGGGCTGGCCCTGTGGGTGCTGTCGCTCTCCACGGGCGCCGCCGCCGGCCTCTGGGACGGCTTCCGGGACGCCGCGCGGGGCGAGGGAACCGCCTACGCGCTCGAGAAGGGCCAGTGCTTCACCACACCCAGCGGATCCCTGCGGGGGGTGACCTACGACGTCGAACAGGTGCCCTGCCAGGAGGAGCACGACGGCGAGGTGTTCGCCGCCTTCGAGCTGCCGGGCGGTGCCTTCCCCGGCGACGCGGAGATCACCCGGGCCGCCGACGAGCGGTGCTACGGCCTCCAGGACGCGTACGCCATGGACCGGTGGGCGCTGCCGGCCGACGTCGACGTGTACTACCTGACCCCGACCGCGCAGAGCTGGCGCACGGGTGACCGGGAGATCACCTGTCTGTTCGGGAACACGGACGAGCGGGGGACGCTGACCGGCTCGCTGCGCAACGACGGGACGAGCCTCGACTCGCACCAGCACACGTACCTGGTGGCGGAGGGCTACCTCAACCGGGCCACGGACGAGATGCCCGTGGCGGAGACCGTCGAGGAGGACCTCGCCGGGTACCAGGTCTGGGCGGGGCAGATGTCGGAGGCGCTCGTCCGGGAGACCGGGACGCTGCGCGGGCACAGCTGGTCCGCCGGCGCCGAGCGGCCGGTCGCCGACCTGGTCGAGGACCTGGAGACGGCGCAGGAGGAGTGGGGACTGGCGGCGAAGGCCACCGACGTCGACACGTACTACGCGCACCTCGACAAGGGCTTCGCGCTCATCGAGGCCGACACGACGGTCACCGCCCGCAAGGCTCTGGGGCTCGACTCCACACCGCCGGTGTACGAGGAGGGCGGTGACGGAGGGGGAGAGAGCCCCGGCAAGGAGGTGTGACGGCTCCTATAGCGGGGAGAAAGTGCCTGCGTAAAGCCCTCCGTGGGGATAAGTCATCACTTCGAGTGATTCTCTGGCCTTTGCTTGCCTGGCGGAACCTACGGTTGCCACGCTGTTGCTGTCTGTACAACCCGATGGGAGCGGCCAGTGACATTCGGTGAGCAGCCGGCGTATCTGCGTGTCGCGGGTGATCTCCGCAAGAAGATCGCCGACGGCCTGCTGCCGCCCCACACCCGCCTCCCGTCCCAGGCGCGGATCCGTGAGGAGTACGGCGTCTCGGACACCGTCGCCCTGGAGGCGCGCAAGGTGCTGATGGCCGAGGGGCTGGTCGAGGGCCGCTCCGGATCCGGGACGTATGTGCGCGAGCGGCCCGTGCCCCGGCGCATCGCCCGCTCCGGGTACCGGCCGGCCGGTGGCGCCACGCCCTTCCGGCAGGAGCAGGCCGAAGGCATGACGCGCGGCACCTGGGAGTCGCGCAGCGAGCAGGCCGAGGCGAGCGGCGCCGTCGCCGAGCGGCTCGGGATCAAGCCCGGGGACCGGGTGATGTGCACGCGGTACGCCTTCCGGGACGGCGGCGAGGCCATGATGCTCTCCACCTCCTGGGAGCCGCTGGACCTCACCGGCCGTACGCCGGTGATGCTGCCCGAGGAGGGGCCGCTCGGCGGCATGGGCGTCGTCGAGCGGATGGCCGCGATCGACGTCGTCGTCGACAACGTCACCGAGGAGGTCGGCGCCCGCCCCGGCCTCGCCGAGGAGTTGCTCGCGCTCGGAGGGGTCCCGGGGCACGTGGTCCTGGTCATCCAGCGCACGTTCTACGCCTCGGGCCGGGCGGTCGAGACGGCCGACGTGGTCGTTCCCGCCGACCGCTACCGCGTGGCGTACCACCTGCCCGTCAAGTAGCGGCGCCGCCGGGGGAGTTCGCGCGTCGCCGGTGGTGTGAGATGGCGCACGCCTCTCGTGCGCCTCCCGCGCCCCCTTTTCGTTGCCGGCGCCGGTCGCCGTACCTCGTGCCGTGGTCCGCTCGACACCGGATTCCGGTCGTTCCCGCAGGTCGTCCCCGGGGCTTCGGGCATGCCTCCGACCGGAAGCACTTGAGTGCGCGGACGGCGCGTTTCACATCGTGCGCCCCCTGCGTTCTGGCTGGTTGCGTACCTCTTTGTGCAAAGCCGTATTCGCTGCGTGAAGGTTGGGCGTAGGCTCCGGCATATGCGGATTGCGGTTTCCTTGGCGGGCGGGGCGCGGCGCGGGCCGCGGGCGGGAAGTGGAGGGGCGCGATGAACGACGGCACGGTCACTCTTCCCTGGCTGGTCTTCCGGCGGGACGACAACGGCAATCGCTACCGCGTGGGCAGGTACGCGACCCGGGCCGAGGCCCAGAGGATCGCGGACACCCTCGACGGTCGCGGCCACCAGCAGCTCTACTGGGTCGAGAGGCTCGGCCCGAACGGCACGGGCACGGCGGACTGACCGCGTCGGCGGGACAGGCCGTAGGCTCCGGCGCATGACGGAACGGATCGTGGTGGGTGCCGCCCTCGTCGACGGTGGCCGGCTGCTCGCCGCGCGCCGCAGCGCACCGGCCGAGCTGGCCGGACGGTGGGAGCTGCCCGGCGGCAAGGTGGAGGCGGGCGAGGAGCCCGAGGCGGCCCTCGTGCGCGAACTGCGCGAGGAACTGGGCGTGACGGCCGAGCCCGGTGAGCGGGTCCCGGGGCAGTGGCCCCTGCGTCCGCCGCTCGTCCTCCAGGTGTGGACAGCCCGCCTGCTCCCCGGCTCCGCCTCCCCCGAACCCCTCGAGGACCACGACGCCCTGCGCTGGCTCGGCCCCGCCGAGATCTGGGACGTGCCCTGGCTCGACCAGGACGTGCCGGCCGTCCAGGCGGTGCTCGCGTACCTGGGGCCGGCGGCGGACGCGCGGGGCGTGTGAGAGCTCCGGAGCGAGCGCCCCGTACGCCGTCGATGCCACAGTGCGCCCTTCCGGGCGGTACCGGCACCCGAATATCGGGTATGTGCCCATTAACCCCACGAAAGCGGACATGGGTGGGGGTCGCCGGCCGGGGAAGTGATCGGCGTGATCGACAGCGAAGACGGCTGTGCCGAGTGGGTCTTTCCCGCGGCGCCGGACGCCGTGCGGACCGCCCGCTCCCTCGTCCGCCGCACCCTGCACGGGTGGGACCTCGACAGCGTCTGCGACGTCGCCGCCCTGCTGGTGAGCGAGCTGGTCACCAACGCCCTGCGGCACGCCACCGGCCCCATCGGCGTCCGCCTGGTACGCCATCCCGCCGGACCGGACGGCGTGCTGCTCGTCGAGGTCTCCGATCCGCTTCCGGACCCGCCCCGCGAGCGGGTCGCCCGCCCCGGGGACGAGGACGGCCGGGGGCTGCAACTGGTGGCCTCCTCCGCCCGCCGCTGGGGAACCCGGCCCGGAGAGGTGGGCAAGACCGTGTGGTTCGAACTCGCGGTGCCGCGATGACCGGGTGACACAACGATTTCCGGGCGTACTTGACTCCTTTCGGTACGTCCCTCGCCGCCCCGGAACGCCCCGGCACCGGCCCTGGTCCCGACGGCCGACTGGTTCAGGCCAGTGGCAGTTGTCGAACTGCGTGATTCGATGTCGTGTCCGCTGGTTAGAAGACTGGAAGTGTTGTCACGGTCCGGACCGAAAAGCATCGGGACCGTGCTGTGATCGTGAACACCGTGTTGTGCGGCGCCGTAGTGCTGGATACTGCGGGCAGCCGCCCCCGGTGACCGGTGCCGGACGCGGTGAGCTGGAGGGGACGGTTCGCGTGAGCGAGATACCAGCGAGGGCCACGGAGTCCGAGGGCCCGTCGGACGGCGCGCCGTTCGGTGACGCGGTGTGGCAGAGCAGCCCGCCCGGCTCCATCTACGACTACGTGAAGGTCGCGTCCTTCTCCATCGGCCCCGACGGGCTCGTCGACCAGTGGAGCCTGCGCGCGGAGCAACTGCTCGGCATCCGGGCCGGGCAAGCCGTGGGCACCGACCCCATCGAGGCCTTCATCGACCCCGACCTGCGGGAGCGGGGCCAGCGCAAGATGGCCGAGATCCTGGACGGCCGGGAGTGGACCGGCGTGGTCCCCTTCCGGGTGCCGGACGACGGCGCCGATGCGGGGCACCGCCGGCCCGGACAGCGCGGGCTCGCCGAGGTGTACGTCATGCCGACGCGGACGGAGGACGGTGAGAAGGCCGCCGTCTGCATCGTGGTCGACGTCCGCGTCCTGCGCACCATCGAGACCGACCTCGCCGCCTCGCAGGCCATATTCGGCCAGTCTCCGTTCGGCTTCCTGCTGATCGACCCCGACCTCAGGGTGCGCCGCGCCAACGAGCGGTTCGCCTCCGTCTTCGGCGGCACGCCCGACGACCACCGCGGCAAGGGCGTCCACGACTACCTGCCGCGCGCCGAAAGCGACCGGGTCTCGGCGACCCTGCGCCGGGTGCTGGAGACCGGGGACTCCATCACCGACATGCACGTCACCGGCTTCGTGCCGGGCACGGAGGAACGCCGCCACTGGTCCGTCAACCTCTACCGCGTGCACAGCGGTTCCGGCCGGCCCATCGGCGTGGCCTGGCTCGGAACCGACATCACCGCCCGCCGCGAGGCCGCCCGCGAGGCCGCCGCCGCCCGGCGCAACCTCGCCCTCCTCAACGAGGCGGGCGCACGCATCGGCAACTCCCTGGACCTGGAGACCACCGCCCGCGAACTCCTCCACGTCGTCGTCCCCGGCTTCTGCGACCTGGCCACCGTCGACCTCTACCAGGGCCTGCTGGTGGGAGACGAGACCCCGCCCGGCCTCGCCGACGGCAGCGCGGAGCTGCGCCGCGTGGCCTTCTCCAGCGCGGTCTCCGACGTGCCGTTCCACGGCACCGGCGAGCGGGTCCAGCTCGGCGCCGTCCACCACTACCCGTTCAACTCGCCCTGCGCGGACGCCCTGCGCACCGCCCGCCCGCGCGCCGTCCCCGCCGAGGACGGCGGCCTGGTGCAGTCCACGCTGGCCGTGCCGATGGTCGCCCACGACACGGTCGTGGGACTCGTGCAGTTCGCCCGGGCCAAGGGCAGCGAGCCGTTCGGGGACCGCGACCGCGACCTCGCCGTGGAGCTGGCCGCGCGGGCCGCCGTCTGCATCGACAACGCCCGCCTCTACCGGCGTGAGCACGAGCGCGCGCTGATCCTGCAACGCTCCCTGCTCCCGCCCGGCGACCCCGAGGCGTCCGGCCTCGACATCGCCTGCCGCTACCTGCCCGGCAACGCGGCCACCGGCCGCTCCAGCGAGGTCGGCGGCGACTGGTTCGACGTGATCGAACTACCCGGACACCGCACCGCGTTGGTCGTCGGCGACGTCATGGGACGCGGCCTGCGCGCCGCCGTCGCCATGGGTGAACTCCGCACCGCCGTACGCACGCTGGCCCAGCTCGACATCGAACCGGCCGAGGTGCTCTCCCAGCTGGACGAGATCGCGCGCGGCCTCGGAGCCCCCGGGGGTGTCCAGCAGGCGACCCGGGCCGCCCGCCGCCCCCGCGAGGCCGACCTGTCCGAGGTCTACCTGGCGACCTGCGTCTACGCCGTCTACGACTCGGTCACCAGGCGCTGCACCTTCGCCAACGCGGGCCACCTGCCGCCCGTGCTGGTCGAGCCCGGCGAGTCCGCGCTGATGCTGGACGTCCCCCCGGGCCTGCCGCTCGGCGTCGGAGGCGAGCCCTTCGAGGAGGTGGAGGTGGAACTGCCAGAGGGGTCCCTGCTCGCCCTCTACACGGACGGACTGGTCGAAAGCCGCGACCACCCCCTCGACGAGGGCCTCCAGGCCTTCGTCGGCGCGCTCACGGACCCCACCCGTCCCCTGGAAGACGTCTGCGACCAGGTCCTCAACACCCTCGACAGCCACCACGGCGAGGACGACATCGCGCTGCTGATGGCCCGCGTCCAGGGCCTGCCCAGCGAGTCCGTCGGCGACTGGACCCTGCCGCGCGAGCCGCGCAGCGTCGGCCGGGCGCGCGAGCTGGCCCGCGCCCAGCTGCTCGACTGGGACATGGAGACGCTGGTCGACACGACGGAGCTGCTCGTCAGCGAACTGGTCACCAACGCCCTGAGGTACGGCGAGGGCGAGATCAGACTCCGCCTCCTCCTCGACCGCACCCTGGTCTGCGAGGTCTGGGACTCCGGCCTGGTCCAGCCCCGCCGACGCCGCGCCCGCGACACCGATGAGGGCGGGCGCGGCCTGCAACTGGTCGGACTGCTCAGCGCCGCCTGGGGCTCACGCCGCACGCCGCGTGGCAAGACGGTGTGGTTCGAACTGCCCCTCCCGGGCGCCGACACCCAGCTCACGGACCCGGCGGAGGCCCTGCTGAGCCTGTTCTGACCCGGCCCGGTGTCGTGCGGGTCCGGGCGCGCCGGACGCGGCGCCGGTGGCCGCAGCCGGCCAGCAGCAGCGCCGTCGCGGCCGTGACCAGGGGCGGCACCAGGTCGGCGGAGATCACCGCGCCGCGCTCCCGACCGCAACCGGAACACCGGTTCGAGTCGTCCACGCTGGCAACACGTTCGGAGCGTATGCGCGTGAACCGGCCACCGCGACCGGGGGCGGGCCAGAGGGAGGGAACACCGTGGAGCAGACGGAATCGAAGGCCACCGAACCGGCAGCCGCCGACGACGAGAGCCCCACGGGCGGTGCGAGCGGGAACACGAAGAGGAAAAGACGGCTCCGCCGCCTGCGCCGCGTCACCCTCGCCGTCCTCCTGGTCCTGCTCGTGCCCCTCCTCACCGCCGAGACGGCCCTGCGCGTCAACTACATGGGCGACCCCGCCGACGGCACCTACACCAGGAACCGCGACGCGATGTGGCTCGGCCACGCCTGGGTCGACGGCCGCAAGGGCGACGCGGACCTCGCCGCCTTCGCCGGCCGCGTGGAGACCACCGGCATCCGCGACCTGTACGTCCACACCGGCCCGCTGGAACACGACGGCACCCTGCCCGAGGCCCGCTACCCCAAGGCCCGCTGGCTGATCGACGCCGTGCACCGGGAACTGCCCGGCGTCCGTGTCCAGGCCTTCCTCGGCGACGTCCTGGTCACCGAGGGCGCCGAGGGCATGCACCTGGCGAAGGCCGGCACCCGGGCCGCCGTCGTCGACTCCGCCCGCCAGGTCCTGGACGCGGGCTACGACGGCGTCCACCTCGACCTGGAGCCCCTGCACTCCGGCGACCGGGACTACCTCTCCCTCCTGGACGACCTGCGCGCCGTCACCCGTGCCCGGGACGCGCAGCTGTCCGTGGCCACCCACCAGATCGATCCGCTCCCGGCCCTCCACTCCGTCTTCGGCGTCTTCACCGAGAACCCCAAGTGGTGGTCGCAGGAGTTCTTCGGCCAGGTCGCCCGACGCGTCGACCAGGTCGCCGTGATGACCTACGACACCGCGCAGCCGCTGGAGGGCACCTACGGCGGCTACGTGGCCCAGCAGACCTCCCTGGCCCTGGAGGTCACGCCGCCCACCACCCACCTGCTGATGGGCCTGCCCTTCTACCACGAGAGCAACTTCGACCACTGGGGCCACGCCGAGACCGTCGCCGCCGCCGTACGCGGCGTCCGCCTGGGCCTGTCCCGCACGGACGCGGACCGGAAGCTCTTCGGGGTCGCTCCGTACATCGACTTCGCGGCGACGGAGAAGAACTGGGACGAGTACCGCGAGGGCTGGGTCCGCTGAGCGGGCGCTCGACGCCCTAGGACCGGCGCCTGATCTTCGACCCCAGCCACACCAGCGGGTCGTACTTGCGGTCCACGGCCCGTTCCTTCAGCGGGATCAGCGCGTTGTCCGTGATCTTGATGCCCTCGGGGCAGACCTCCGTGCAGCACTTGGTGATGTTGCAGTAGCCGAGGCCGTGTTCGTCCTGGGCCGTGCGCCCACGGTCCAGGCCGGTGTCGCCGGCCGCGTCCAGCGGGTGCATGTCCAGTTCGGCGACGCGCATGAGGAAGCGCGGGCCCGCGAAGGCGGGTTTGTTCTCCTCGTGGTCACGGACCACATGGCAGGTGTCCTGGCACAGGAAGCACTCGATGCACTTGCGGAACTCCTGCGAGCGGTCGACGTCCTCCTGCATCATCCGGTACTCGCCGGGCCCCAGGTCGGCGGGCGGGACGAAGGACGGGACCTCGCGGGCCTTGGTGTAGTTGAAGCCGACGTCCGTCACCAGGTCGCGGATGACCGGGAAGGCGCGCAGGGGCGTGACGGTGACCGTCTCCTCGGGGGAGAAGACGGACATCCGGGTCATGCACAGCAGCCGCGGCCGTCCGTTGATCTCCGCCGAGCACGAACCGCACTTGCCCGCCTTGCAGTTCCAGCGCACGGCGAGGTCGGGGGCCTGCGTGGCCTGGAGCCGGTGGATGATGTCGAGGACCACCTCGCCCTCGTTCACCTCGACCTCGAAGTCCTCGAGGCCGCCGCCCTCGACGTCTCCCCGCCACACCTTGAAGCGAGCCTCGTAGCCGCTCATTCGGACAGCTCCTCCTCGGCGAGGTACTTGACCAGCTCGTCCTTCTCGAAGAGGGCGAGCAGGTCGGGTCGGACGGGCTCGGTGGTCCGCCGCTCCAGCGTGATCTGGCCGCGCTCGGGGTCCGCCGCCGCCAGGCCGCCACTCGGGTCGGCCAGGGAGCACACCAGGTTGGCCGGGCGCCACCGGCGGTCCATCGACGGATGGTCCTCGCGGGTGTGCCCGCCGCGCGACTCGGTGCGCTCCAGCGCGGCCCGCGCCACGCATTCGCTGACCAGCAGCATGTTGCGCAGGTCCAGGGCGAGGTGCCAGCCCGGGTTGAACTGCCGGTGCCCCTCGACTCCGGCCCGGTGGGCCCGTACCCGCAGCTCCGCGAGCTTCTCCAGGGCCTGCTTCATCTCCGGCTCGCGGCGGATGATGCCGACCAGGTCGTTCATCGTCTGCTGGAGCTCCTGGTGGAGGGTGTACGGGTTCTCCGGCGGGCCGTCGGACGCCTCGGGTGCCTCGGCCTCGGCGGAGAACGGCCGCAGCGCCTCCGCGGCGGCGGCGTCGACCTGGTCGTCGTCCACCCGGGGCCGCCCGGCGGACGCCCGGCCGGCCGCGTACTCTGCGGCGTGCCAGCCCGCCCGGCGCCCGAAGACCAGCAGGTCGGACAGGGAGTTGCCGCCGAGCCGGTTGGAGCCGTGCATGCCGCCGGCCACCTCACCGGCCGCGAACAGCCCCGGCACCCCGCGTGCGGCGGCCGAGTCGGAGTCGACGGCGATGCCGCCCATCACGTAGTGGCAGGTGGGCCCGACCTCCATCGGCTCGGCCGTGATGTCGACGTCCGCCAGCTCCTTGAACTGGTGGTACATCGAGGGCAGCCGACGCTGGATCACCTCGGCGGGCATCCGCGTGGAGACGTCGAGGAAGACCCCGCCGTGCGGGGAGCCCCGGCCCTCCTTGACCTCGGAGTTGATCGCGCGCGCGACCTCGTCCCGGGGGAGCAGCTCGGGTGGCCGCCGGTTGTGGTCCGGGTCGTCGTACCAGCGGTCGGCCTCCTCCTCCGTCACCGCGTACTTGTCCTTGAAGACGTCGGGGACGTAGTCGAACATGAACCGCTTGCCGTCGGAGTTCCTGAGCACCCCGCCGTCGCCGCGCACCGACTCGGTGACCAGGATGCCCTTCACGGACGGCGGCCAGACCATGCCGGTCGGGTGGAACTGCACGAACTCCATGTTCAGCAGCGGCGCCCCGGCCAGCAGTGCCAGCGCGTGGCCGTCACCCGTGTACTCCCACGAGTTCGACGTCACCTTGAAGGACTTACCGATGCCGCCCGTGGCGATCACCACCGAGGGCGCCTCCAGTACGAAGAAGCGGCCCGACTCCCGCTCGTAGCCGAAGACGCCCGATACCTGGCCGCCCTCCTTGAGCACGCGGGTGACCGTGCACTCCTGGAAGACCTTCAGGCGGGACTCGTAGTCGCCGCTCTCCCGGAAGTCCTCCTGCTGGAGCGAGACGATCTTCTGCTGGAGGGTGCGGATCAGCTCCAGGCCCGTGCGGTCGCCGACGTGGGCGAGGCGCGGGTACTCGTGGCCGCCGAAGTTGCGCTGCGAGATCCGGCCGTCCTTCGTACGGTCGAACAGCGCGCCCCAGGTCTCCAGCTCCCACACCCGCTGCGGGGCCTCCTGGGCGTGCAGCTCGGCCATCCGCCACTGGTTGAGGAACTTGCCGCCGCGCATGGTGTCGCGGAAGTGCACCTGCCAGTCGTCGCCGGAGTTGGCGTTGCCCATGGCGGCCGCGATGCCGCCCTCGGCCATCACGGTGTGCGCCTTGCCGAACAGCGACTTGCAGATCACGGCGGTACGGGCGCCCCGTTCGCGGGCCTCGATGGCGGCGCGCAGCCCGGCGCCGCCCGCGCCCACCACGACGACGTCCCATTCCTGCCGGTCGACCACGGACATCAGAACAACCTCGGATCGTCGAAGGCACCGGACGCGACGAGATACACGTAGAAGTCGGCGAGCGCCACGCTCACCAGTGAGGCCCAGGCGAGCAGCATGTGCCGGGCGTTGAGCCTGCCGACCCACTGCCACATCCGGTAGCGCACGGGGTGCCGGGAGAAGTGCTTGAGCTTGCCGCCGACGATGTGCCGGCAGGAGTGGCAGGAGAGGGTGTATGCCCAGATCAGCACGATGTTGACGAGGAACACCAGGGTGCCCAGGCCCATGTGGCCCCACGCGTAGTGCTCGTCGCGGAAGGCGAGCACGGTGTCGTAGGTGAGGATCAGCGCGACCAGGAGCGCGGCGTAGAAGAAGTACCGGTGGATGTTCTGCAGGATGAGCGGGAAGCGGGTCTCGCCGGTGTACTTCTTGTGCGGCTCGGCCACCGCGCAGGCCGGCGGGGACGCCCAGAACCCCCGGTAGTAGGCCTTGCGGTAGTAGTAGCAGGTCAGGCGGAAGCCGAGCGGGAAGATCAGGATGATGATCGCGGGGGAGATGCCCCACCAGCCGCCGAACAGTTCCCAGTTGGGGCCGCCGCGCATCGGCTCGCAGTTCTCCGCCAGACAGGGGGAGTAGAAGGGCGAGACGTACGGCGCCGCGTAGTAGTCCGCGTTGGCGAAGGCCCGCCAGGTCGAGTAGACGACGAAGGCCAGCAGGCCCGCGGCGGTGGCGGCCGGTGCCAGCCACCAGCGGTCGGTGCGCAGGTGCGGGGCGCGGATGGCGGCGCGCGTCGGGGTGTGGACGCCACCGCCTCGGGGATGGGGTTCGGTGGCTGGAGGTTCCGTACCAGTGGCCACTGGGCGACTCCGGTCGGTCGGGTCGGGTTCAGGGGGCGCGGCGGTCGCGGGCGCCGAGGCCCTCGTCGTCCGAGTCCGTCCACAGCGAGCCGTCGTACGGCGTGTCGGGGATCGGGACGAGGTCCGGACGCTTGGGCGTGTCCGGTGCGGCTGCCGCCGTCCGCAGCAGCGCGACGCTCTCGCGCAGATGGTCGGCGTCGGTGCGGACCCGGCGGACCTCGAGCCCGCCGCTGCCCAGCTGCTGTTCCAGCCGGGCCACCGACCGGGACAGGTCGTCGAGACTGCGTTGCATGGATGACAGGTCGTCGTGCACGGACATGACGTGACCTCGCTTCCGTAGGGCACGGCACGGGGCCGGTCCTGGGTGTCGACGTTCATGCGCCTGCGAGTGTCGCGCGTCACACCTGCCGCTGGGAAGGGACTTGCACCGATTGGCCGGGGCGTGTCGGTGCATCACGGGTTGCGTTGCGCCGCACGGGTGGGGTTACGCACCGTCGTCGCCGTGTCTCCCAGCGTCGCCGAACCGTTTCCTCTTCAGTGGCGGCATCCCTGCCCGGGATACAAATGATCAACTCCAATACCGCATATAACGCATACCGCACCATACAGCGCATATTGCCGTCACAAGTGATCACCATGCCCGCGGCCTTCCGGAGGTAGCAGAGATGTCCTACGTCGGCGTCGGACCGCGCGCGGTCACGCGCTCGGTCGCCTTCCTCACCGCGGGGGTGCTCGCGGTCCCCGCGCTGGCCGGCTGCAGCTCCGAGGACCCGTCGGGCAAGCCGCTCGCCGGACCGGACATCGCCTCGGCGGCCCGCTCCCACGTCTCCGACGGCGGCACCCTGCGCTGGGCCGTGGACTCCGTACCGGACACGCTGAACACCTTCCAGTCGGACGCCGACGCCACCACGACCCGCGTCGCGCAGGCCGTGCTGCCCTCGATGTACCGGATGGACGAGACCGGCCGCCCGGTGCGCGACTCCGACTACCTGGAATCGGCCGAGGTCGTCGAGACCGAGCCCAAGCAGGTCGTCGTCTACAAGCTCAACCAGCAGGCCGTCTGGAGCGACGGCCGGGAGATCGGCGCCGCCGACTTCGCCGCCCAGTGGCGCGCCCTGTCCGGCAAGGACAGCGCCTACTGGACCGCCCGCAACGCCGGCTACGACCGCATCGAGAAGATCCAGCGCGGCGCCGGCGACCTGGAGGTCAAGGTCACCTTCAGCCGCCCCTACGCCGACTGGAAGTCGCTGTTCACGCCGCTGTACCCGAAGGACGTCATGGGCACCCCCGACGCCTTCAACGACGGCGCCCGGCGCAAGCTCAAGGTCACCGCGGGCCCCTTCGCCGTCGAGAAGGTCGACACCAAGGGCGACGAGGTCGTCCTCACCGGAAACCCGCGCTGGTGGGGCGAGCCGGCGAAGCTGGACCGGATCGTGCTGCGCGCCGTGCCCCGCGACGAGCGGGTCTCCGAGCTGGTCGCGGGCAAGCTCGACCTGGCCGAGGTCGACCCGGGCGGCGCCGAGCAGGCAGGCCTGGCCGCCGCCCCCCGGGACGCGGGCACCGGTACCCAGCTCATGGGGCCGGACGACACCCCGGCCGCAGGCTCGGGCGACTCGCCGCTGCCCGGGCCGCAGGGCAGGTCCGCCGCTCAGGCGCTGCGCTCCTGGGCGGTGGCCAACGGCTCCGACGAGGAGGCCGCCGAGGAGGAGATCCAGGCCCGTGAGAAGCGCCGCGAGGCACTGGCGAAGTTCGAACGCCGGCAGAAGGCCCTGAGCGGCTTCGAGGTCCGCAAGTCGCTGGAGCCCGCCTACACCCAGCTCGCCCTGAACGGCGCCGACGGTCCCCTCGCCGACGAACGCGTCCGCCGGGCCGTGGCCCGGGCCCTGGACCGCGAGAAGCTGGCCGAGGCGGTGCTGGGGCCGCTGGGCCTGCCCGCCGAGCCCGTGGGCAGCCACCTCGCGCTGTCCGGCCAGCCCGCCTACGCCGACGGCAGCGGCGCCCTCGGCGACCAGGACGCCAAGGAGGCCCGGGCCCTGCTCGCGGACGCCGGGTGGGTGCCCGGCGGGCCGGTGGAGGAGTCCGAGGAGGGCGAGAAGGCGGCCGGCGCCAAGGGCGAGAAGGGCAAGGACGGCAAGGACGAGAAGGAGTCCGAGGACGCCGACGACGGGACGTACATCGTCGGCGAGGACGACAAGAACACGGACGGCGGGAACGGCGGCGAGCGCGCGGACGACGAGAACGGCGAGCGCACGGACGGCGAGGAGAAGGCGGAGCGGGAGAACGGCGAGAGGGAGAAAGAGGACAGCAGCGGCAAGAACACCGCGCAGGGCGGCGCCCCCGGCGCCTACGCCCCCAAGGGCACCGCCGCCCCGGCCGGCTCGGCGACGGGCCCGCTCGCCAAGGACGGCAAGGCGCTCACCCTGCGCTTCGTCCTCCCCTCCGGCCCCGGCTCCGAGGCGCTGCGCACCGTCGCCGACCGCATCTCGGACATGCTGGAGAAGATCGGCATCGGCACCGACGTCACCAAGGTGCCGGACGAGAGCTACTTCAAGGACCACGTCGCCTCCGGCGAGTACGACCTGGCGCTCTACTCCTGGCCCGCCTCCGCCTTCCCCGCCACCGACGCCCGACCCATCCACGCCAAGCCCGTCCCGGCCGCCGACGGCTCCCTGAACGTCGCACAGAACTACACCCGGGTCGGCACCGACCAGGTCGACCAGCTCTTCGACCAGGCCGTGGCGACCCTGGACCAGAAGGAGGCCCGGAACCTGCTCCGCAAGGCCGACTCGCGCATCTGGGCGGCGGCCGGCTCCATCCCCCTCTACCAGCGCCCCCAGCTGGTGGCGGCCCGGAAGAACCTCGCCAACGCGGGCGCGTTCGGTTTCGAGACCCCGGTCTACGAGGACATGGGCTTCCTGAAGAAGGGCGCCCACGGCCCCCGGCCGTCGGCCACCCCCTCGTCCTGACCGGGTGCTCCGGACGGCCTGACCCGGTGCTCCGGACGTCCTGACCCGGCGTCCCCGGCCCGTCCGCAGAGCACCCGGGAAGCCCCAGTCCCACGGGCCCCGTACCATTGGGTGAGGCCGTGGCATGTATCGCCCGGCAGGCCCGCGTGACACGGACGTACGCGAGGGCCGTCCTCACACCCTCCGGGAGTACGCCTCATATGGCCACGCGCCACGACATCCGCAACGTCGCCATCGTCGCCCACGTCGACCACGGCAAGACCACCATCGTCGACGGAATGCTGAAGCAGGCCGGCGCCTTCGCCGCCCACCAGCTCGAAGGCGTCGACGACCGCATGATGGACTCGAACGACCTGGAGCGTGAGAAGGGCATCACGATCCTCGCCAAGAACACGGCGGTGAAGTACCACCCGAAGGATGGCGGCGACGTCATCACCATCAACATCATCGACACCCCCGGCCACGCCGACTTCGGTGGCGAGGTCGAGCGCGGTCTGTCGATGGTCGACGGCGTCGTCCTGCTCGTGGACGCCTCCGAGGGCCCGCTCCCGCAGACCCGCTTCGTGCTGCGCAAGGCGCTCAGCCAGCGGCTGCCGATCATCCTCTGCATCAACAAGACGGACCGCCCGGACGCCCGGATCGACGAGGTCGTCAACGAGACGTACGACCTCTTCCTCGACCTGGACGCCGACGAGGAGCAGATCGAGTTCCCGATCGTCTACGCCTGCGGCCGGGACGGCGTCGCCTCCCTGACCAAGCCCGAAGACGGCACGGTCCCCTCCGACTCCACCAGCCTGGAGCCGTTCTTCTCGACGATCCTGGACTACATCCCGGCGCCGACCTACGACGAGGACGCCCCGCTCCAGGCGCACGTGACCAACCTGGACGCGGACAACTTCCTCGGCCGTATCGCCCTGCTGCGCGTCCACCAGGGTGAGCTGAAGAAGGGTCAGACGGTCGCCTGGATGAAGCGCGACGGATCCGTGCAGAACGTGCGGATCTCCGAGCTGATGATGACCGAGGCGCTCACCCGCAAGCCCGCGGAGAAGGCCGGACCGGGTGACATCTGCGCCGTCGCCGGCATCCCGGACATCATGATCGGCGAGACCCTGGCCGACCAGGAGAACCCGGTCCCGCTGCCGCTGATCACGGTGGACGAGCCCGCGATCTCCATGACCATCGGCACCAACACCTCGCCGCTGGTCGGCCGCGGCGCCACCGGCAAGGGCGCGGACAACAAGGCGGCCGTCAAGGACCGCAAGGTCACCGCCCGCCAGGTCAAGGACCGCCTGGACCGCGAGCTGATCGGCAACGTCTCGCTCCGTGTCCTGGACACCGAGCGTCCGGACGCCTGGGAGGTGCAGGGCCGCGGTGAGCTGGCGCTGGCCATCCTGGTCGAGCAGATGCGCCGCGAGGGCTTCGAGCTGACCATCGGCAAGCCGCAGGTCGTCACCAAGGAGGTCGACGGCAAGACGCACGAGCCGGTCGAGCGCATGACGATCGACGTGCCCGAGGAGCACATGGGCGCGGTCACGCAGGTCATGGGCGTGCGCAAGGGCCGGATGGACAACATGTCCAACCACGGCTCCGGCTGGGTCCGCATGGAGTTCGTGGTCCCCTCCCGCGGTCTGATCGGCTTCCGTACGGAGTTCCTGACCCAGACCCGCGGCACCGGCATCGCCCACTCCATCCACGAGGGCCACGAGCCCTGGTTCGGCACCCTCACGACCCGTAACAACGGTTCGCTGGTCGCCGACCGCTCCGGTGCCGTCACCGCGTTCGCGATGACGAACCTCCAGGAGCGCGGCGTGCTCTTCACGGAGCCCGGCACCGAGGTGTACGAGGGCATGATCGTCGGAGAGAACTCCCGCGCCGACGACATGGACGTCAACATCACCAAGGAGAAGAAGCTCACCAACATGCGGTCGGCCTCGGCCGACTCGTTCGAGGCGATCGTTCCGCCGCGCAAGCTCTCGCTGGAGCAGTCGCTGGAGTTCTGCCGCGACGACGAGTGCGTCGAGGTGACCCCGGAGGCCGTTCGCATCCGCAAGGTGAACCTGGACGCCCGCGAGCGTGCCCGCGCCGCGAGCCGCGCCAAGCACGGCTGATCCCACTCCCCGGCTCCCCGGCTCCCCGACGGCACCGGACACCACGCCTGACGTGGTGTCCGGTGCCGTTTCGCATGGGGTGGCGGGGCGGCGGCCGCGAGGGGCACCCGAGAGGCGTAGGGATAACCCTCGATTTCGTGACGAGGTGCCGTTGAGTGGCTCGTATCGCACTAACCTGCGCGGAAACCAGAGCGCCCACGGGTCGATTTCCGGGGCTCCGCGGCCGGCGTCACCGAGTGCGAGACAGACCTGCAAGGCACCTTGCACCGCCGACGCGTTACGCGCAATCACTTTTCGTCACACAGGCGTCCGTTATACGGACAGTGACCTCCGCTAGATGTGTAACAAGTCCGTTTCGCTGTGATCTCTCACCAAACCCTTTGTCCGGATTTTGAAAGATCTGGCCTCTATCTGTGATCGAACCGAGACCTCTAGGGTGTGGTTCGTTCCCTGGCGGATGGCAGATAGTTAGCCACATAAAGCTCGGATGAACGGGTCACGCCCTGACGGCGCGGACTCGCGAGCGCGGGGGCACTTGGCGAATCTCCAGTCACCCATGAGTGGCCGGGATGTGTCGTGTGCTCCTCTTTGCGGTGAACCAGCGGATTCATGAGGAGGAACCCATGCGAGGTGCCACAAGCGCCATATGGGTCGCATCATCCCCGATGGCAGGTGTAGGCCCCGCGGGTGCGTTCAGTGCCGTCACGGTGGTTGCGGCAGCGGCCAGGCGTCGCGAACTTCCTTGACGACGCGTGCCGTCGGCCGGTGCGTGCCGGTCGCGAGCCAGGGTTCTCCAGGGGTGATGTCGCCCCTCCGTCGTTGTTCCCCTCGCGCGCTGCGAATGACGTACGCCGTGCGAAGGCCGTCGGACGGCCGTGCAGTCCCGACGACCTCCAACCTGTGAAATGGACGAATCATGACGAGTCCAATCGAGATTGAGGGTGCTGAAGCCTCTTCCGTCTTGGACAAAGAGAGCGCGCCGCAGAGCGACGCCCCAGAGCCCAAGGAGCCGGAAGGGCGCAAGCCCGGACAGTTGATGTGGGCGCGCTTCAAGCGTGACCGGGCCGGTGTGGTCTCTGCCTTCGTCGTCCTGTTCTTCTTCGTGATCGCGGCGGCGGCGCCACTGATCTCGAAGGTGTACGGCAAGGACCCGTACACGCTGTACGGGCAGGAGAACCCCGACCTTCTGGACATGTTCACCATGCCGGCCGCGCCGTTCGGCGGTATCTCCGGTGACTTCTGGTTCGGCATCGAACCGGGCCTCGGCCGCGACGTGTTCACCCAGCTGCTGTACGGGATGCGCAACTCGATGGCCACCGCGCTGGCCGCGACCCTCATCATGACGGTGCTGGGTGTCCTGATCGGCCTCGCCGGCGGCTACTTCGGCGGGAGGATCGACTACTGGCTCGGCCGGATCACCGACTTCTTCATGGCCCTGCCCAGCCAGCTCTTCTTCGTCGCCGCGATGCCCGTCATCACCACAGTGTTCGTCGCCCCGGACAAGGAGACGCCCACCTACGTGCGCGCCGCCGCGATCATCATCGTGCTGTCCTTCCTGGGCTGGATGAGCATGGCCCGCATCGTCCGGGGTGCCACGATGTCCCTGCGCGACCGGGAGTTCATCGAGGCGGCACGCATCTCCGGGGCCTCGCCCTGGCGCATCCTGCGCAAGGAACTGCTGCCCAACATCGTCACCCCGACGCTGGTACAGGCGACGCTCACGCTGCCGAGCACCATCCTCAGCATCGCGTTCCTCTCCTTCGTGGGCGTGGGGTACGTCGAGCCCACGCCGGACTGGGGACGGATGTTCGCCATCGGCGCCGGCATCGTCGAGCAGGATCCGTACTACATGCTCTTCCCCGGAGTAGCCATGGTGATCTTCATTGTGGCCTTCAACCTTCTCGGTGACTCGGTGCGGGACGCCTTCGATCCCAAGACCAACCGCTGAGATGCCAGGGGAGTCCCCCCACATCCTCGCCCGGCCGGTTCGGTGCCGCTCAGCCCGGCCCGGGCCATGTACCAGCAGTGCTCACTACTCACAGGCAGGTGGATTCGTCCCTATGAGCATCTTCCGTAACCGCACCGCCACGGCCGCCATAGTCGCGGTCGCAGCCGGCGCCCTGACCCTCACCGCCTGCGGTGGTGGCGACAGCGACAGCTCGTCCAAGGACACCAGCAAGCAGAAGGAGGACGCCAAGTCGCAGTCGAAGCCGGTCCAGATCGGTGACGCCAAGGCGTCCACCGGTCCGGCACCCGAGGTTCCGGGAGCCAAGCCGGGCGGTGTCGCGACGGTCTACCAGGAGGACGACTTCTCCCACCTGGACCCGGGCCAGATCTACGTCTCGGACGGCAAGCTGCTCAGCCGCCTCATCTTCCGCGGTCTGACCCAGTACGACGAGGACGAGAACGGCAACCTGACGGTCGTGGGCGACCTCGCCACCGACGCGGGCAAGCCGTCCGACGGCGGCAAGACCTGGACGTACACCCTCAAGGACAACCTGAAGGACGAGAACGGGAACCCGATCAACGCGGCGGACATCCGCAACACGGTCGAGCGCCTGTACTCCAACTACATCACCGACGGTCCGACGTACCTGCAGCAGTGGCTGTCCGGCGCCGGCACCACCTACCGCGACGCCTACGCCGGCCCGGACAAGGGCAAGCACCTGCCCGACACCGTCCTGGAGACGCCGGACGACAAGACGGTCGTCTTCCACTTCAAGGACGCGCGCCCCGACGTCCCGCAGATGCTGACCATGCCCGGTTACAGCGTCGTCCCCGAGGAGACGGACACCAAGGCGAAGTACGACTCCGACCCGGTCGCCGCGGGTCCGTACAAGATCGCCGACTTCAAGCCGGGCAAGTCCATGAAGCTGGTCAAGAACACCCAGTGGGACCCGAAGTCCGACTCGGTGCGCCACCAGTACGTCGACGGGTTCAACATCTCGATGAACCACGACGACGAGGACCAGACCAAGACCCTCCTCGCCGACCAGGGCGAGGCCAAGAACGCCATGATGTTCACGGGCCAGGTCGCCACCACGCAGCTGCAGAAGGTGGTGGGCGACAAGGAGGCCATGAAGAACCGCACGATCCAGGGCTACGCGCCCTACGTGTGGCAGCTCAACTTCAACCTGGACCGCGTCAAGGACAAGAAGCTCCGTGACGCCATCACCCTGGCGCTCCCCTCCGACGCGGTCTTCAAGACCGACGGCGGTGCCTACGGCGGTGAGGTCGCCAACTCGCTGATGTCGCCCACCACTCCGGGCTACAACGAGGACTTCGACCCGTTCAACCGTCGCAAGAAGCCCAACGGCGACATCGAGGCCGCCAAGAAGCTGATCAAGGAAGGCGGCTTCGAGGGCAAGAGCCTCGTCTACGCCTACGGCAACACGCCGGTCCGCCAGAAGCAGGCCGTCCTGATCGCCGACGCCCTGGAGAAGATCGGTCTCGACATCCAGAAGAAGGAGATCGACTCCGCCACCTGGTACGAGCAGGTCGGCAAGGTCAAGAACGGCTACGACATGTACATGACCGGTTGGGGCCAGGACTGGCCGTCCGCCTCCACGGTCATCCCGCCGGTGTACGACGGCACGCAGATCCAGGACGGCGCGTCGAACTACTCGCACATCAACGACGAGCACGTCAACTCGGAGATCAAGCGCATCGAGAAGATCGCCGACACGGCTGAGGCCACCAAGGCGTGGGCCGAGCTGAACGAGTACATCTCCACGGAGGTCAACCCGGCCGCGCCGATCTACTACACCAAGGTCTTCCAGATCTTCGGTTCGAACATCGGCGGCATCCGCTACAGCTCCGACTCGAGCTACGTGGACGTGACCCGGATCTTCCTCAAGAAGTAACCGTCAGGCCGGGACTTCGGTGGTGGGCGCGCGGCGGAGCGCCCACCACCGGGGCCCGGACACCTTCCAGCCTCCCCTCCGATTGCCGCCGTCCTGAGAGCAGCTGCCTGCCATGCTTCAATTCCTCATTCGCCGGACGTTCGGCGCGGCGCTGATTCTGCTGTTGATCAGTGCGTTCACGTTCTTCATGTTCTTCGCGATCCCGCAGGACCCGGCCATGCTGGCCTGTGGCAAGAACTGCACTCCGGACGCGCTGGCGATCATTCACCAGAACATGGGCCTCGACAAGCCGGTCACGGTCCAGTACTGGAACTTCCTGATCGGCATCTTCGCCGGCCGTGACTTCGCCGTCGGGCACTGTCCCGCCCCGTGCTTCGGTGTCTCCTTCGCCAACGACCAGAACGTCTGGGACACGATTCTCGACCGATTCCCGCTGACCGTCTCCCTGACCCTCGGCAGCCTGGTGGTCTTCCTCATCCTCGGCCTCGGCGCCGGCATGGTGGCCGCCAAGAACCGCGGCACCTGGGTCGACAAGGTGTTCAGCTCCGGGTCGCTCGTCGTCAGCTCCCTGCAGATCTACTTCCTCGGCCCGCTCGTGCTGCTTCTGTTCGTCTACAGCACCGGCTGGCTGGACAAGCCGAAGTACGTGCCGTTCTCCGAGGACCTCGGCGGCTGGTTCATGGGCCTGTTGATCCCATGGATCGTCATGGCGACCATCTTCACCGCCAACTACACCCGTATGAGCCGCTCGTCGCTGATCGAGCAACTCCAGGAAGAGCACGTGAAGGCGGCCCGCGCCAAGGGCATGTCGGGCAACTACACCTTCTTCCGCTACGCCTGGCGCGGCTCCCTCGTCCCCATCGTCACCATCCTCGGCATCGACCTGTCCTCGCTGATGGGCGGCGGCATGGTGACCGAGATGACGTTCGGTCTGGCCGGGATCGGCCGGCTCGCGCTGGACTCCGTCACCAACAAGGACCTGCCGATGCTGATGGGCGTCATGCTCGTCAGTGCCGCACTCATCATCGTCTTCAACCTGATCGTGGACACCCTGTACGCCGTCATCGACCCGCGCGTGCGCCTGTCCTAGGAGAACCACCGTGACCACTCAGACCAAGCCCGAAGAGGCCCCGGCCGCCGCGGGGGGAGCGTTTCTCTCGGTGCGCGACCTCAAGGTCCACTTCTCCACCGAGGGCGGCGTCGTCAAGGCGGTGGACGGACTCTCCTTCGACCTTGAGCGCGGCAAGACCCTCGGCATCGTGGGCGAGTCCGGCTCCGGCAAGTCGGTGACCAACCTGGCCGTGCTCGGCCTGCACGACCGCCGGAAGACCGCCATCGACGGATCGATCACCCTGGACGGCCAGGAGCTGACCGACGCCGAGGAGAAGCAGCTGGAGAAGCTGCGCGGCAAGAAGATGGCGATGATCTTCCAGGACGCGCTGACCGCGCTGTCGCCGTACTACACGGTCGGCCGGCAGATCGGCGAGCCGTTCATGAAGCACACCGGGGCGTCCAAGAAGGACGCCCGGGTGCGCGCCATCGACCTGCTGGAGAAGGTGGGCATCCCGCAGCCGCAGACGCGCGTCGACGACTACCCGCACCAGTTCTCCGGCGGCATGCGGCAGCGCGCCATGATCGCCATGGCCCTGTCGTGCAACCCGGACCTGCTCATCGCCGACGAGCCGACCACGGCGCTCGACGTGACCGTGCAGGCGCAGATCCTCGACCTACTCAAGGACCTCCAGCAGGAGTTCGGCTCCGCGATCATCATGATCACCCACGACCTGGGCGTGGTCGGCAACATGGCCGACGACATCCTGGTCATGTACGCGGGCCGGGCCGTCGAGCGCGGCACGGTGCGCGAGGTGCTCAAGTCGCCCCAGCACCCGTACACCTGGGGTCTGCTGGGTTCGATGCCGAGGCTCTCCTCCGACGTCGACGAGCCGCTGCTGCCGATTCCGGGATCGCCGCCCTCGCTGCTCAACCCGCCCTCGGGTTGCGCGTTCCACCCGCGCTGCGGCTTCACCGACCTGGTCTCCGGTGGCCGCTGCTCGGGCGATCGGCCGGTGCTGCCCCAGGGCCGCGCAGCCGCCTGTCACCTGACGAGGGACCAGCGCCAGCAGGCGTTCATCGAGAAGATTCAGCCCCGGCTGGGCTGAGCGGAAACCGGCGACTGGGGCATCACCATGAGCGACAACAGCAAGACCACCACGGCGGTGGCCGACGCGTTCCCGCAGCAGCGGGACGGCGACACCGCGCCGCTTCTCAAGGTCAGCGGACTGACGAAGCACTTCCCGATCAAGGGCGGCTTCCCGATCAAGCGCACCGTCGGCCACGTCAAGGCCGTCGACGGCGTCGACTTCGAGGTCTACCCGGGCGAGAGCCTGGGCCTGGTCGGTGAGTCCGGCTGCGGCAAGTCGACGACCGGCCGGCTGCTGACCCGCCTGTACGAGCCCACCCAGGGCACCATCGAGTACCGGGGCCAGGACATCACCCGCGCCAGCCGGCGACAGCTGGCGCCGATCCGGTCCGAGATCCAGATGATCTTCCAGGACCCGTACGCCTCGCTGAACCCGCGGCAGACCGTCGGCACGATCATCTCGGGCCCGATGGAGATCAACGGGATCAACCCGCCCGGTGGCCGCGAGAAGCGCGTCCGGGAGCTGCTGGAGATCGTCGGGCTCAACCCGGAGCACTACAACCGCTTCCCGCACGAGTTCTCCGGCGGTCAGCGTCAGCGCATCGGTGTCGCGCGTGCGGTCGCCCTGCAGCCGAAGCTGATCGTCGCCGACGAGCCGGTCTCGGCCCTCGACGTGTCGATCCAGGCCCAGGTGGTGAACCTGCTGCAGGAAGTGCAGCGGGAGATGGGGATCGCGTTCGTCTTCATCGCCCACGACCTGGCGATCGTGCGGCACTTCTCGCAGCGCGTCGCGGTGATGTACCTGGGCAAGGTCGTGGAGATCGCGGACCGCGACTCGCTCTACAACCGCCCTCGTCACCCGTACACTCACGCCCTGCTGTCGGCCGTGCCGGAGGCGGACCTCGACGTCGAGAAGAGGGAGCGGATCCGGCTGGAGGGCGACGTGCCCTCGCCGATCTCGCCGCCGTCCGGCTGCCGGTTCCGTACCCGGTGCTGGAAGGCGCAGGACAAGTGCGCGACCGAGGAGCCGCCACTCGTGCAGATCTCCGGCAACCGTGAGGGCCACCTGACGGCCTGCCACTTCCCGGAGGACCCCACGACGGAGGCCAGGGCGGCGGACGTCGTCATGGACCCGGGCCTGAAGGCGATGGAGGAGGGCGGCGGCGCCGACGGCGGCGCGGCGGTCTCCAAGAGCTGAACAAGGCACAGGCGAGCCGGCCCGGCGGGAGAGCGGGGGCGGGAGGAGAACTCCCGCCCCCGCTCTCCGCATGCGCGGCCGCCGCCCGCGGCCTCCCCGCCCCGCTCGTCCGCCGACACCCGTCCGGCGGACATCGCAACCCGTACGGACCGGACGGGTGTGCGTCGCGCAGTGGCCCCCCTGAAGCTGACCGGTGACGGACCAGCGGACGAGTCAGGGCACGAGGAGGCACTCCATGCGCGGAACCACGCACGCCAGATGGGCCGCCTGCGCGGTGGTGGCAGCCCTCGCGGCGACCGCCTGCGGAGGCGGGGGAGGAGGCAGCGGAGACACGAGCGCGGTCCTCAGCTCCTCCTGGGGCGACCCGCAGAACCCGCTGGAGCCGGCCAACACCAACGAGGTGCAGGGCGGCAAGGTCCTCGACATGATCTTCCGGGGGCTGAAGAAGTACGACCCCGAGACCGGCGAGGCGCAGAACATGCTCGCCGAGAAGATCGAGACCTCCGACTCGCAGAACTTCACCATCACCGTCAAGGACGGCTGGACCTTCAGCAACGGCGAGAAGGTCACCGCCCAGTCCTTCGTGGACGCCTGGAACTACGGCGCGAGCCTGAGGAACAACCAGCGCAACGCCTACTTCTTCGCGTACATCGACGGCTATGACAAGACGCACCCCGAGAGCGGCGAGCAGAGCGCCGACACGCTCTCCGGGCTGGAGGTCACCGGGCCCCTCACCTTCACCGTCAGGCTCAGCCAGAAGTTCTCCACGTTCCCCGACACCCTCGGCTACCCGGCCTTCGCCCCGCTGCCCCGGGCCTTCTTCGACGACCACGACGCCTGGCTGAAGAAGCCGGTCGGCAACGGCCCGTACATGGTGGACAACTACGCCCGCGGCTCCCAGATGTCCCTGCGCAAGTGGGAGGAGTACCCCGGCCCGGACAAGGCGCAGAACGGCGGCGTCGACCTCAAGGTCTACACCGACAACAACACCGCCTACACCGACCTGATGGCCGGCAACCTCGACCTCGTCGACGACGTCCCCGCCGCCCAGCTCAAGAACGTGCAGAACGACCTCGGCGACCGGTACCTCAACACCCCGGCCGGCATCATCCAGACCCTCGCCTTCCCCTTCTACGACAACGACTGGAACAAGCCCGGCTCGGAGAAGGTCCGCAAGGGCCTGTCCATGGCGATCGACCGCAAGCAGATCACCGACACGATCTTCCAGCAGACGCGCACCCCGGCCACCGACTGGACCTCACCGGTCCTCGGCGAGGACGGCGGCTACGAGGCGGGCCTGTGCGGCGAGGCCTGCGAGTACAAGCCCGACGAGGCCAAGCAGCTGATCAAGGACGGCGGCGGGCTGCCCGGCGGGCAGGTCAAGATCACGTACAACGCCGACACCGGCTCCCACAAGCAGTGGGTCGACGCGGTCTGCAACTCCATCAACAACGCCCTGGACAACGACCGCGCCTGCGTCGGCAACCCGGTCGGCACCTTCGCCGACTTCCGCAACCAGATCACCGACCGGAAGATGAGCGGCCCCTTCCGCGCCGGCTGGCAGATGGACTACCCCCTCATCCAGAACTTCCTCCAGCCGCTCTACTACACCAACGCCTCCTCCAACGACGGCAAGTGGTCCAACGAGAAGTTCGACGACCTCGTCGACCAGGCCAACGCGGAGACCGACACCGCCAAGGCCGTCGGCCTCTTCCAGCAGGCCGAGGAAGTCCTGAGGGACGAGATGGGGGCCATCCCGCTCTGGTACCAGAACGGCAGCGCCGGCTACTCGGACCGGCTGTCCAACGTCGAGCTGAACCCGTTCAGCGTCCCGGTCTACAACGAGATCAAGGTCGGCTGAGGGGGCGCCATGGGACGCTACGTCGTCCGGCGGCTGCTCCAGATGATCCCGGTCTTCATCGGGGCCACGCTGCTGATCTTCCTGATGGTCAACGTGATGGGCGACCCCATCGCGGGCCTGTGCGGCGACCGGGAGTGCGACCCGGCGACCGCCGCGCGGCTGCGGCACGAGTTCGGCCTCGACCAGCCCGTGTGGCAGCAGTACGTCACCTACATGGGCAACCTCTTCACCGGCGACTTCGGCACCGCCTTCAACGGCCAGCCGGTCACCGAGCTGATGGGCACGGCCTTCCCGGTCACCATCCGGCTCACCCTCATCGCCATCCTCTTCGAGATCGTCGTCGGCATCGTCCTCGGCGTCGTCACCGGCCTGCGCCGCGGCCGCCCGGTCGACACCGGGGTGCTGCTGTTCACCCTGGTCGTCATCTCCGTCCCCACCTTCGTCACCGGACTCCTCCTCCAGCTCCTGCTGGGCGTCAAGTGGGGCTGGATCGACCCGGCCGTCTCGTCCGAGGCCCCCTTCCGCGAGCTGATCGTCCCCGGCCTGGTCCTCGCCTCGGTCTCGCTGGCGTACGTCACCCGGCTGACCCGTACCTCCATCGCGGAGAACCGGCGCTCCGACTACGTCCGCACCGCCATCGCCAAGGGCCTGCCCCGCCACCGGGTCATCACCCGGCACCTGCTGCGCAACTCCCTCATCCCCGTCGTCACCTTCATCGGCACCGACATCGGCGCCCTGATGGGCGGCGCCATCGTCACCGAGCGGATCTTCAACATCCACGGCGTCGGATACCAGCTCTACCAGGGCATCCTCCGCCAGAACACGCAGACCGTCGTCGGCTTCGTCACCGTCCTCGTCCTGGTCTTCCTCGTCGCCAACCTCGTCGTCGACCTCCTGTACGCCGTACTCGACCCGAGGATCCGCTATGCCTGAGCAGGAGCCCTACGAGCCCGAGCGCGCCATCGCCGGTACCGGGATGGGCGGCACGATGGACCTCGGCGCGAGTGAGGCGGTGACGCTCGAGAAGACCCCGTCGGGCCCGGACGGCCCGGAGGGCGCCGGCTCCCAGGACAAGCCCCGCAGCCTCTGGTCCGACGCCTGGCACGACCTGCGCCGCAACCCCGTCTTCGTCATCTCGGCCCTGGTGATCCTCTTCCTGTTCGTCATCTCCGTCTGGCCGTCCCTGATCACCTCCGGCAGTCCCCTCCAGTGCGACCTGGCCAAGGCCCAGGAGGGCTCCCAGTCCGGGCACCCCTTCGGCTTCAACGGCCAGGGCTGCGACGTCTACACCCGCACCGTCTACGGCGCCCGTACGTCGGTGGCGGTCGGCGTCCTCGCCACGCTCGGGGTCGCCGTCCTCGGCAGCGTCCTCGGCGGCCTCGCCGGCTTCTTCGGCGGCGCGGGGGACGCGGTCCTCTCCCGGATCACCGACGTCTTCTTCGCGATCCCGGTAGTACTGGGCGGTCTCGTCCTCCTCTCCGTCATCACCAGCAACACCGTCTGGCCGGTCATCGGCTTCATCGTGCTGCTCGGCTGGCCGCAGATCTCCCGCATCGCCCGCGGCTCCGTCATCACCGCCAAGCAGAACGACTACGTCCAGGCCGCCCGCGCCCTCGGCGCCTCCAACTCCCGCCTCCTGCTGCGTCACATCGCCCCCAACGCCATCGCCCCCGTGATCGTCGTGGCGACCATCGCGCTCGGCACCTACATCTCCCTGGAGGCGACCCTGTCCTTCCTCGGCGTCGGGCTCAAGCCGCCCAGCGTCTCCTGGGGCATCGACATCTCCGCCGCCGCCCCCTACGTCCGCAACGCCCCGCACGCACTGCTCTGGCCGTCCGGAGCGCTCGCCATCACCGTCCTCGCGTTCATCATGCTCGGCGACGCGGTGCGCGACGCCCTCGACCCGAAGCTGAGGTGAGCCGCCGCATGCTGCTCGAAGTGCGCGACCTGCACGTGGAGTTCCACACCCGGGACGGCGTCGCCAAGGCCGTCAACGGCGTCAGCTACGGCGTCGACGCGGGCGAGACCCTGGCCGTCCTCGGCGAGTCGGGCTCCGGCAAGTCCGTCACCGCCCAGACCGTCATGGGCATCCTCGACACGCCGCCGGGACGGATCACCGCGGGCGAGGTCCTCTTCGAGGGCCGGGACCTGCTGAAGCTGAAGGAGGAGGAACGCCGGAAGGTCCGCGGTGCCGAGATGGCGATGATCTTCCAGGACGCGCTGTCCTCGTTGAATCCCGTCCTCACCGTCGGCGACCAGCTCGGCGAGATGTTCACCGTGCACCGGGGGATGTCGCGGAAGGACGCGCGGGCCAAGGCAGTCGAGCTGATGGACCGCGTCCGCATCCCGGCCGCCAAGGAGCGGGTGCGGCAGTACCCGCACCAGTTCTCCGGCGGTATGCGCCAGCGCATCATGATCGCCATGGCGATGGCCCTGGAGCCGAAGCTGATCATCGCCGACGAACCGACCACCGCGCTCGACGTCACCGTCCAGGCCCAGGTCATGGACCTGCTCGCGGAACTCCAGCGGGAACTGCACATGGGCCTCATCCTCATCACCCACGACCTCGGCGTGGTCGCCGACGTGGCCGACAAGATCGCCGTCATGTACGCGGGCCGCATCGTGGAGACCGCCCCGGTCCACGACATCTACAAGGCGCCGGCCCACCCGTACACCCGCGGCCTCCTGGACTCCATCCCGCGCCTGGACCAGAAGGGCCAGGAGCTGTACGCCATCAAGGGCCTGCCGCCCAACCTCACCCGCATCCCGCCGGGCTGCGCCTTCCACCCCCGCTGCCCGATGGCCCAGGACGTCTGCCGCACCGACGTGCCACCCCTGTACGACGTGACGGAGTCCGACGCGGAGCGGGGCAGCGCCTGCCACTTCTGGAGGGAGTGCCTGCATGGCTGAGGCGACCGAGCCGATCCTCGAAGTGCGCGGCCTCGTCAAGCACTACCCGCTCACCACCGGCATCGTCTTCAAGAAGCAGGTCGGCGCGGTCAAGGCGGTCGACGGCGTGGACTTCCACCTCGACCGGGGCGAGACGCTGGGCATCGTCGGCGAGTCCGGCTGCGGCAAGTCCACGGTCGCCAAGATGCTGGTCAACCTGGAGAAGCCGACGGCCGGCGAGATCCGCTACAAGGGCGAGGACATCACCAGGCTGTCGGGAAAGGCCCTCAAGGCCGTACGCCGCAACATCCAGATGGTCTTCCAGGACCCCTACACCTCCCTCAACCCCCGCATGACGGTCGGCGACATCATCGGGGAGGCCTACGACATCCACCCGGAGGTGGCCCCGAAGGGCGACCGGCGGGCACGGGTCCAGCACCTGCTGGACGTGGTCGGCCTCAACCCCGAGTACATCAACCGCTACCCCCACCAGTTCTCCGGCGGCCAGCGCCAGCGCATCGGCATCGCGCGGGGCCTGGCACTGCGCCCGGAGATCATCGTCGCCGACGAGCCGGTCTCCGCCCTCGACGTCTCCGTCCAGGCCCAGGTGATCAACCTGATGGGCCGCCTCCAGGACGAGTTCGACCTCTCCTACATCTTCATCGCCCACGACCTGTCGATCGTCCGGCACATCTCGGACCGGGTCGGCGTGATGTACCTCGGCCGCATCGTGGAGACCGGCCGGGACGCCGAGATCTACGACCATCCGACGCACCCCTACACCCAGGCCCTGCTGTCCGCCGTCCCCGTGCCCGACCCGGAGGCCCGGGAGCACCGCGAGCGGATCATCCTGGCCGGCGACGTGCCTTCCCCGACCAACATCCCCTCCGGCTGTCGCTTCCGCACCCGCTGCTGGAAGGCGCGGGAGCGCTGCGCCCTGGAGGTGCCGGCACTGGCGGTGCCCGCCGAGTTCCGGGGTGTCTCCGGTCCCGCGGCCCACGACTCGGCGTGCCACTTCGCGGAGGAGAAGCAGGTGGTGCCGCCGCCGGAGGAGCACGGCGGGGACGCGCCCGGCCCGCACGGCTCGCACCGGGAGGACGCCGAGGACGCCGAGGACGGCCACGGACACGGCGGCGGGCCGGGGTGACATGGCGCTCCCCGGCCCGCTTACGGCACCCGCACGGCCGTACGCTGATCAGCGTCACGCGTCCGTATATCGGAACCGCGTCGGCGAAGTTGCCTGCGTGTAAAAGCGGTTGGTGCCTTCGTGTGGTGCGCAGACGCTACGCCGGTGACGCCAGCGACCGCTTGAGGAAGTCCACCTGGAGCAGCAGCAGGTTCTCGGCGACCGACTCCTGCGGGGTCATGTGCGTGACGCCGGACAGCGGGAGCACCTCGTGCGGACGTCCGGCGGCCAGCAGGGCCGAGGACAGGCGCAGGGAGTGGGCGACCACCACGTTGTCGTCGGCCAGTCCATGGATGATCATCATCGGCCGGTGCGGCTCGGCGGCGTCGACCAGGCCGGCGTCGTCGATCACCGAGTTGCGGCGGTAGACCTCCGGCTGCTCGTCCGGGTGGCCGATGTACCGCTCCTGGTAGTGGGTGTCGTAGAGCCGCAGATCGGTGACCGGGGCGCCCACCACCGCGGCGTGGAAGACGTCCGGACGGCGCAGGGCCGCCAGCGCCGCCAGATAGCCGCCGAAGGACCAGCCGCGGATGGCGACGCGGTTCAGGTCGAGCGGGAAGTCGACGGCGAGGGCGTGCAGCGCGTCCACCTGGTCCTGGAGTACGACGGCGGCCACGTCGTCCTTGATGGCCTTCTCCCAGGCGGGGGACCGCCCCGGCGTGCCCCGCCCGTCGGCGACGACCACCGCGAACCCCTGGTCGGCGAACCACTGCGAGGTGAGGTGGGCGTTGTGCGCGGCCGCCACGCGCTGACCGTGCGGGCCACCGTAGGGGTCCAGGAGGACGGGGAGGGGGGCGTCGCCGTGGTAGTCCCTTGGCATAAGCACGGCGCACGGTACACGGCGTGCGCCCCCCTGGGTGAGCGTCACGCGCGGGGACAAACCGGGGTCTTCGGCATACGAGGCGACGGTCGCCACCGGCTTCCCGTCCCGGAGGACCTGTGCCCGCGCCCCCGGCCGGTCGAGCGTCGCGGAGACGAGAACGGTCACACCCCCGGCGCGCACCGCCGAGTGCACGCCGGGCTCCTGCGAGAGGCGCTCCACACCGAGTTCGTTCACCCGGTACACGTGCACTTCACCCGTCTCCGGCTCGGCCGCCTCCTCGCCCGCCGACGCGGAAACCAGCACGTCGTCGCCGGAGACGTCCAGTACGGCCCGCAGATGCAACTGAGCACCGGTGAGCGGCCGTTCACCGACCGCCAGCACCCGCGCTCCCCCCTCGTCGGCGATCCGGACGAGCTGTCCGGAGGGGCTCCAGCAGGGCACGCCGGGGAAGAGTTCCAGCCAAGTTGGATCTTCGTCGGCGTGCACCATCCGGGTCCCCCCGGAGTCGGTGTCCACGGCCAGGAACAACTGACTGCGCTGGTCGCGGGACTGTACGAGAAGGAGTGGCGCACCCGCCGCTGACCAGTGCACTCGCGCCAGATACGGATACCGCGCCCGGTCCCACAGGACCTCCGTGCGCCCCCCGTCCAGCCCGATCGCGAACAGCCGTACGTCGGCGTTGGCGGTGCCCGCCGCCGGGTACGGAACGTGGTGTGGGTCACGCCCGGGATGCGCCGGGTCGGAGATCCACCATCGCCGCACCGGCGTGTCGTCCACGCGTGCCACCAGCAGCCGGTCGGACTCCGGACCCCACCAGAAGCCCCGGCTGCGCCCCATCTCCTCGGCGGCGACGAACTCGGCGAGCCCGTAGGTGACGCCCTCCGCGTCCGCCTCGGCCAGCGCCCTGTCCCCGTCGCCCTCGGCGCCCACGACCCGCAGGGCGCCCTGGGCGACGTAGGCGACGTACCGGCCGTCGGGGGAGGGGCGAGGGTCGATCACCGGTCCGGGGGTGGGCAGTTCGCGTGCCGTCCCGGCCCGCAGCTCGGCCGCGAAGAGCCGTCCTGACAAGGCGAAAGAGGCCAGCTCGACGGCCGCGTCGGTGGCGTAGCCGACGATGCCGGCACCGCCCTCGCGGCTGCGTTCACGCCGCGCCCGCTCCTCGGGCGACAGATGCTCCTCGACACCGCCCAGGAGGGCGCGCGGGTCGGCGGCGACGCGCTCGCCGCCCTCCTCGGTATCGAGGATCCACAGTGAATTGGCCCGGTCCGTGCCGGTACCGGAGCGCAGGAAGGCGACCCGGGAACCGTCGGGTGCCACGGTGAACGAACGCGGCGCGCCGAGCGTGAAACGCTGGGTGCGAGCGTGCCGTCTGGGGAAGGAGTCGGACTCGGTCTTCATGCCCCGACCATATTGGCCATGCGCCCCCTTGTGCGGCCGTGCGCCGAGAGATGCGCGCGCACGGATAGTTATGATCACTAGCGCATAGTGGGTATCAACCAGGTGCCCGCTGCGTGGATTTATCTGTCCCAAGGTTCGACTGCGTCCGACCCCCCATGTCCCTGGGCCTATTGGAGGTGAGCCGCCGTGGCACTCTCGATTTCGGCGGTTGTGCTGCTGGCGATCATCGTCTTCCTGCTGGTCAAGAAGTCAGGACTGAAGGCGGGGCATGCGGTCGTCTGCATGCTGCTCGGCTTCTACCTGGCTTCGTCGACCGTCGCACCCACGATCAGTGAGGTGACGACGAACATCGCGGGGATGATCGGCAGCATCAACTTCTGACGGCTGCCACGAAGTCGGCCCGGGCCCCCGGAGCCACCGCGAGCCCGCCCGCGTCCGGCACCCTCGGCATCGCCGTCCCACGCGGTCGTCGACCCCCGCACCGGCACCGGCGCCGTCCTCACCGACTCCACGCCACCCCGGGCGGCCCCGCTACGCCACCCGCAAGGACTTCGTCCACGGCGAGGAGGCCACCGTCGCGGAGTGGACGATCTCCACGGACGGACTCCCGCGTTACGAGGACGAGCACGCGGCCTCATAGGGTGGTCCCATGACGGACCTCCCCGCCCGGCGTCTGCTGCTGGTGCACGCGCACCCGGACGACGAGTCGATCAACAACGGCGTCACCATGGCCAGGTACGCCGCCGAAGGCGCCCACGTCACGCTGGTGACCTGCACCCTCGGCGAGCGGGGCGAGGTCATCCCGCCCGAGCTCGCGCACCTGACCGGACCCGCCCTGGGCGGCCACCGCAGGGGCGAGCTGGCGGCGGCGATGCGCGCGCTCGGCGTCGACGACTTCCGGCTGCTCGGCGGACCGGGACGGTTCGCCGACTCGGGGATGACGGGACTGCCCGACAACGACGACCCCGGCTGCCTCTGGCAGGCCGACGTCGACCGGGCCGCCGAGCTCCTCGTCGAGGTGATCCGCGAGGTGCGCCCCCAGGTGCTCGTCACCTACGACCCCGACGGCGGATACGGCCACCCCGACCACATCCAGGCCCACCGCATCGCCATGCGCGCCGCCGAGCTCGCGGCCGAGGCGGGCTGTCCGATCGCCAAGGTCTACTGGAACCGCGTCCCGCGCACCGTCGCCGAGGACGCCTTCGCCCGTCTCCGCGACGACCTGCCCGGCCTGCCCTTCGAGAAGGCGGCCGGCGTCGAGGACGTACCGGGTGTCGTCGACGACGAGCGGATCACCACCGAGATCCGCGGCGCGGACAGCGCGAGCGCCGCCAAGAAGGCCGCCATGCGCGCGCACGCCACGCAGATCACCGTGGCCGATCCGTACTTCGTCCTCTCCAACGAACTGGCCCAGCCGGTCTTCACCACCGAGTACTACGAACTGGTGCGCGGCGAGCGGGCCGGTGACGGCGACGGACGTGAGAGCGATCTGTTCGCCGGAATCCACCGTGGGGAGGCGCCATGAGCGGCCGTACCGAACCGACGACATCCACCCTGGCCCAGCCGCTGCGGGCACCCTCGCTCGGGCGGGCCGCCCTCTATCTGGGGCTCTTCGCGATCGGCGCCGTCGTCGCGGTGGCGGGCGCGCTGGTGCAGCCGGGGTGGTTCCCGGGCGGGCTGCTGCTCGCGCTGGCCGCCGAGGCGGGACTGTGCGTCGGCGCGGGCCGGGCCGTGGGGCGCCGGGGCGGGGCCGTCGCGCCCGCCGCGGGCTGGGCGCTCGCCGTGGTCCTGCTCACCACCAGCCGTCCCGAGGGCGACTTCCTGTTCGCCGCAGGCAGCGGCTCCTACCTCTTCCTGCTCGGCGGGATCGCCGTCGCTGTGATGTGTGCCACCCTCGCACCCGTGCGGCAACCGGACGGCGGCGCCGTCCGACTTGGCAAGTGACGTACTACTTCGCCGTGGCGCGGGCGTGCGAGTCCGGTGTGGGTTTCCCCAGCGGTCGCGGGATACGCGCGAGAAGTGGCCAGTATGGTGGTGCGCGCCGCCGAGCCGCCCGCTTTCTGGTGTGCCGGGCGGCGGAGCCAACCGGGAGAACCTGCCTTGAGTCGTGAAACTGACAGTTCGTCCTCCGGGCCCCACGGGCGCGGCGGAGCCGCATACCCGTCGGGCACCCCGCCCTACGGGACACCCACGGCTTCCGACGCCGGTGCGGACGCGGGCCGTTCGGCCTCGCGGCCGGAGGAGCGCAAGACCGAGACGACGCTGACGACCCGGATCCGGATCAACATCCCCGGGTCGCGGCCCATCCCGCCGGTCGTCATGCGCAAGCCCGTCGCGGACGCCGAGGGCGCCGCCGGCGACACGGAGGCGGCGGCCGAGCGGCCCGCACCGGCACCGAGCGCCGCGGAGCCCACGGGAGCCGTCGAGGCCCCCGCCGAGCCGGCTCAGCACGCCCGGCCCGGCGAGGACAAGCCGACCAGCGACTGGTTCGCGCCGCGCAAGTCCGGTCCGGCCAAGGGTGCTCAGGGCGGCGGCTCCACCAACGGCGCCGGCCTGCCCGGAGGCTCCGGCGGTCCCGGAGCGGCGGCCGGTACGCCCGGCGCGCCCTCCGCGGGCGCGGGACCGGGTGCCGGCGCTTCCGGTGCACGACCGGGCGGTGGGAGTGGCCGTCCCGGTGGCGTCGTCGGCTCCATGAACGTGCCGGGCGGGTCCCGCCCCGGCGCCACGGGCGGCGCCGGTCTCTCCGGAGCGACCGGCGGACCCGTGGCGCCCGGCCACGGTGGCGGCACCGGCTCCTTCGACGTGACCGAGGCACTGGCGGCGGGACCGCTGGGCAACGGCAACGGCAACGGCAACGGCCACGGCCACGGTGGCGGCACCCGCCCGGGCCCCGACGGCGGTCCCGAACCGCGCCGCGACGACCTGCCGTACTTCTCGGAGAACGGTCAGGGCGACCAGCGCCCCGCCCCCCGCGGGCAGACCGGCCCGAACGGGCAGACACCGTACGGCGGCCCCCAGGGCCCCGCGGGCGCGACGAGCGGCCCGGTCACCGGTGACAGCCGGCTGACGCCGCCCCCGGTGGGCGACCTCGGCGATCTGAGCGGCCCCAGGACGCAGGGCGGCCCCGGCGCGCCCAACGGACAGCGCGGCCCCGCACCGAACGGCATGCGCGGCCCGGGTGGTCCGGGCGCCCCCGGTGGCCCGGGCAGGCCACCGGGGCCCGGCACCGGCCCCGACGCCGCCCGCCCCGGTCCCGGCGGCGGGCTCAGCGACGACACCGCGATCCTCACCCCGCAGAAGCCGGCCCCCGAACCGGGCACTCCCGGCTACGGCAACCCGGACAACGTCTCCGGGAACACCGTCACCAGCGGCATCCCCGTCGTGCCGACCGACCGGAACGCGCCGCCGTTCCAGGGCGCGCCCGCCGACGGACCGCTGCCGCACACGCCCCCCAAGCTGCCCGAGCCGGTCTCCGCGCCCCCGGAGAGCTCCGCCAAGCCGGCGAAGAAGAAGAGGCGCGGGAAGCTCCCGCTGCTCGTCGGCGGCCTGGTCGTGATCGCCGGTGTGACCTACGGCGCCGGCCTGCTCATGAACCGCTCCGACGTGCCCAAGGGCACCACCGTCCTCGGCGTCGACATCGGCGGCAGTACGCGCGACGACGCCGTCGAGAAGCTGGACGACGTCCTGTCCGCCCGCGCGGGCAAGCCGCTCAAGCTCACGGTGGGCGGCGAGACCGTCTCCCTGAAGCCGGACCAGGCGGGGCTCCAGCTCGACACGCAGGCCACGGCCAGCGCGGCGGCGACGAGCGACTACAACCCGGTGTCCGTGATCGGCTCCCTCTTCGGGCAGCAGCGCGTCGTCGACCCGGTCATGCCCGTCGACGAGGAGAAGCTGCACGCCGCCCTGGAGAACGCGGCCGGCGGGGCCGGATCGGTGACCGAGGGGACGATCAGGTTCGAGTCCGGCAAGGCCGTCCCCGTGTACGGCAAGGCCGGCAAGGGCATCGACGTCGACAAGTCGACCGAGGCCGTGCAGGAGGCGTACCGAGCCCAGGTGGAGACGGGCACCGCCACCCCGGTGAACGTGCCGACCACCACCCAGCAGCCCACGGTCTCCAAGGCCGAGGTCGACCGGATGATGAAGGAGTTCGCCGAGCCGGCGATGTCGGCCAAGGTCACCGTGCAGACCGACGCCGCGCACTCGGTCCCGATGAGTCCGGAGAAGTCGCTGTGGAAGTTCCTCAGGGTCACGGCCGTCAACGGCAAGCTGGTCGACAAGCCCGACCTGAAGGCCCTCGAGGACCTCTACGGCGGTGCGTTCGACGGCGTGCTCATCACCCGGGCCAACGGTGAGAAGACGCCCGTCACCCCCGAGGACGTCTACGGCGCCCTGCGCCAGGCCCTGAAGAGCAAGACCGACCGCGTGGCGGTCATCGAGACCGACCCGAGCTGACGCCGCTCGACGAGGGGGCGCCAGGCGAGTGCCGGGCGCCCCTTCTCGACGACCGCGAACGCCGGATCCCGCGCGAGGGGGCCGGCAGTACCCGCTCCAGCGCGAGGGGGCCGGCGGTACCGCCCGAAGGGGCACGGGGCTTCGCCGGTACACGGCTGCACCCGCGTGGACGCGACCAGCCACGTTCTCGCCGTGGCCGCCGACGCCACAGGTGCCGCGGCGGGACGTCGCAACCTCAGTTGAGCATGGCCCGAGCCACCCGTGCCTCCCCCCGCACCTGCTCCGCGACCGCCTCGTCCACCGCCCCCACGATCTCGGCGTACGCCTCCAGCTCCCCGGCCCCCGCCGCGAACTCCCCCCGCTGCACCAGCAACCGCGCCCGCTCGTACCGCAACCGCGCCGCGTGCGTCGGCAACAGCAAAGCCAGTTCGATCGCCCACAGCCCGACAGCCGACTGCTCGGGCCGGCCCGCCGCCCACGCCCGGACGTTGTTCAGGATCCGCGACACCACGTCCAGCGGTGCCGCGGGCTCCAGCATCGACGGCCGCAGCCCGGCCCCCGTCGCCCCGGCGACCAGCACCTCCGCGTCGCTCCCGCTGAGCACCCGGCCCCCGTCGAAGGGATCGGCGAGCACCCGCCCCTCCTCCGGCCCGAACTCCGGCCCGAAGCCGACCACGAAGTGCCCGGGCAGCGCGACCCCGTACACCGGGGCTCCCGCCCGCCGGGCGACCTCCAGCCACACCACCGACAGTATGATCGGCAGCCCGCGCCGGCGCCGCAGCACCTCGTGCAGCAGCGACGACTCCAGCCGCTGGTAGTCCGCGGCGACCCCGTGGAAGCCGTACCGCTCGCCGAGCAGGTCCCGCAGCGCCGCCGCCCAGGCCTGCGGCGAGCCCGGCCGGAACGGCAGCTGCCCGGCCAGCCGGTCGAGCTCCATCTGCGCGGCGTCCAGGCCCGCCTCGTCCAGCGCGCCGTCCGCCTCCGCGCCCACCAGCAGGCACAGCGTGGCCAGGTCGGGCCGCTCGGACCGGGCCTCTTCGGCGAACCGCCGCCGTACCTCGGCGGAGCGTTCCGGCGACGGGGGATGAGGATGACGCATGGCTGGCTCGTGCCCTTTCACGGCGATCGGTCACCGGTCGTTCCGGTGTTCGTGGGCTCCCGGTAGTGGTGGTACGCGTGATGCGCCGTGAAGCCCATGCCGGCGTACAGCGCCCGGGCCCCCGCGTTGTCCGTCTCGACCTGGAGCCACGCCGCGGACGCGCCCTCGTCGAGCGCCCGCCGGGCCAGCGCGGCCATCACCGCGGTCGCGAGCCCCCGGCGCCGCTGTGCGAGGTCGACCTCGACGGCCGCGAAGGAGGCCCACCGTCCGTCCACGACACACCGCCCGATCGCCGCCGGGGCGGCCGGGCCCGCACCGGGCACCGTCGCGAACCACACCGACGGTCCGGCGGCCAGCACCCGCAGGGCCACGTCGCTCACCCCCTTGCGCTGATACCGCGCCAGCCACGTCTCGTCCGCCTCCCGGGACAGGACCACACCGGTTCCCTCCGTCAGGTCGGCGACGGGAGCCAGTGCGCCGGTCCACACCTCGGCCGTCACCTCCCGCACCCAGCCGCGCCGCGCCAGCTCCGCGCACAGCGACTCCTGCGTGCCGGCGGCCCCGGTCGCGGTCTGGACGTACGCGGGCAGGCCCCGTTCGGCGTACCAGCGGCGTACGGCGGTCAGCGCCTCGTCGAGCGGCAGCCCCGGATCGCCGAGCGGCAGTACGGAATTGGCCCGCCGGGTGAACCCGGCGGCCGCCCGCAGCTCCCACTCGCCGAGCCGCTCGCTCTCCACGGGCCGCCAGGCCCGCGAGGCGACCCGTGCCAGCTCCTCGTACGAGGCGGCAGGCCCGCGTCGACGCGCGGGAGCCGACGGCACGACCTTCCCCGCGACCAACGCGGACTCCGGGATACGGACGGATTCGCCACCCTTCCGTGTGATCAGCAGCACACCGTCATCCCATGATGTGAGAACACCCACCGTGTCGGTGAACTTCCCGCCCGCGACACCCGGTTCGCTCAAGCGCCGCACGGAGACTCGTTTGCCCACGTCAGCAGCGGTGATACGGACCTCAAGGCGCCCAGCGGCAGAGATTTCCACGGGTCGGTACACCCCTCCTGTTCGGATCATGCCCAAGAACGGAGATACTAGAGGCGGGCATCGACGACGCCGCGCTCCCGCGCGCCAGGCGGCGGAGCCTCAGGAGGCCCGCCAGCGCCCTATCGAGGAGGAACGACAGCGTGACCTACGTCATCGCGCAGCCTTGTGTCGACGTGAAGGACAAGGCGTGCATCGAGGAGTGCCCGGTCGACTGCATCTACGAGGGCCAGCGGTCCTTGTACATCCACCCGGACGAATGCGTCGACTGTGGTGCCTGTGAGCCGGTCTGCCCGGTCGAGGCGATCTTCTACGAGGACGACACTCCGGAGGAGTGGAAGGACTACTACAAGGCGAACGTCGAGTTCTTCGACGAGCTGGGCTCGCCCGGCGGCGCCAGCAAGTTGGGGCTGATCGAGCGCGACCACCCCTTCGTCGCCGCGCTGCCGCCGCAGAACCAGTAGGAGCGGACCCGCACCGCGCCCGTCTCGGTCCCGTACGGCTGATCGCCCCCGATCGGTGCCGTGCGGGACCGAGGCGCTTCGCCCTGCGGCCGCACCGGCCGCACCGAAGAAAGTGAGCCAGTAACCGTGTCCGCAGTCTCCGACCGGCTTCCGACCTTCCCCTGGGACAAGCTGGAGCCGTACAAGAAGACGGCCGCCGCGCATCCGGACGGCATCGTCGACCTCTCCGTCGGCACGCCGGTCGACCCGGTCCCCGAGCTGATCCAGAAGGCCCTGATCGACGCGGCCGACTCCCCGGGCTACCCGACGGTCTGGGGCACCCCGGCACTGCGCGACGCGATCACCGGCTGGGTCGAGCGTCGCCTCGGCGCCCGGGACGTCACCCACCGCCACGTCCTGCCGATCGTCGGCTCCAAGGAACTCGTCGCCTGGCTCCCGACCCAGCTGGGCCTCGGGCCCGGCGACCGGGTCGCCTTCCCGCGGCTGGCCTACCCGACGTACGAGGTCGGCGCGCGGCTGGCCCGCGCGGAGTACGAGGCGTACGACGACGCGACCGAGCTGGACCCGACGGGCCTGAAGCTGCTCTGGCTCAACTCCCCGTCGAATCCGACCGGCAAGGTCCTGTCGAAGTCCGAGCTGACCCGGACCGTGGCCTGGGCCCGGGCCCACGGCGTCCTCGTCGTCGCCGACGAGTGCTACCTGGAGCTGGGCTGGGAGGCCGACCCGGTCTCCGTCCTCCACCCGGACGTCAACGGCGGCTCGTACGACGGCCTGGTGGCCGTCCACTCGCTCTCCAAGCGCTCCAACCTCGCGGGCTACCGCGCGGCCTTCCTGGCGGGCGATCCGGCCGTCCTCGGGCCCCTCCTGGAGATCCGCAAGCACGGCGGCATGATGACCTCGGCGCCGACCCAGGCAGCCGTGGTGGCGGCCCTCGGCGACGACGAGCACGTCCGCGTCCAGCGCGAGCGCTACGCGGCCCGCCGCACGGCGCTGCGCGAGGCGCTCCTCGGTCACGGCTTCCGCATCGAGCACAGCGAGGCCAGCCTCTACCTCTGGGCCACCCGCGACGAGTCCTGCTGGGACACGGTGGCCCACCTGGCCGAGCGCGGCATCCTGGTGGCTCCCGGCGACTTCTACGGCCCGGCGGGCGGGCACTTCGTCCGCGTGGCCCTCACGGCCACGGACGAGCGCGTACGCGCGGCAGTGGACAGGCTGGCCTGACCGCCTGACCGCCTGACCGCCTGACCGCCTGACCGCCTGACCGCCTGACACGCGAAACGCCGGGGCCCGGGGACGAACCCCGGGCCCCGGCGCCGCACAAGCCGGGCGCAGCCGCCGTCAGCCGACCGGCAGCCCCTGCACCGGCAGCCCGCCCGTGCCCAGCGCGTCCGTCGGCAGTCCGCCCTTCGTGGCCGTCTGGGCCGTGTCACCGACGACGTCCCCGGCGGAGCCCGCCGCGTCCCCGGCGGTCTTCTGGGCCACCGGGGTGGTCTTCTTGACGACCGAGCCGCCGGTCTTGCCCGCGGCCGGCACGGACTTCTTGACGGCCTTGCTGCCGGTGTCACCCGCGGTCTCGGTGACGCTCTGGGCCGCGGCGTCGACGGTGTTGCCGACGTTCGCCCCGTCCAGGGCGGTCAGTCCGCCGAGGTTCGGGGTGGCCGGCAGTTCGGGAGCCGCGCTGGCGGAGCCGGCCGCACCGACCCCGGCAGCCGCTCCCGCAGCGACGAGCAGCGCGGCACGGGCGATCCGGCGGGTCAGGGGGAGGGTCATGATGCTCCTTCGACGGAAGTCAATGATGAGGAATCGACCGTGTCCGGCGAGTGATCCGCCGGGCTCGGACGCAGTGACTACCGCTCGAAGGCCACGAAGGTTGCGGCGGCACAACGTAAAGAGTTGGTAATGCGTCGCATTATCAGGTGCACAGAAAAACGGGCAAAAGGACTCCGGTCGGAAAGTCTGCCGAATCCTTACAGCCCTTGATTTTCCTGGGCTCCGGCGGAATGAGGGATGACGGTCCGAAAACCCGCGCACCGCGTCGACCCGGCGCCGGTGCGGGTAACTCCCCGGAGTGACGACTCGTACGGGCGAGCGTTACCGGGCGGAGGTGATGCGGACCGATCCGGCGGCCCGTTCGGCGCCGCCGGCGCCGCCCGCACCCGTCGGGTGCCACTTGCTGTCGGTGTTTCCCGCGGTCCACTCACGGCCCGCGTAGGCGACCCGCTCGATGCGCAGCGAGGAGGCGTTGGCGACCGCCCAGTGCGCCAGCTGCCAGCCACGCTGCTCGAGGCGCTCCTGAGTGCCCGAGCCGGCGGTCACGGGCAGCGTCACGGTCCGCTCGCCGGAGCCGCCGGAGCCGCCGGAGCCGCCCGTGGTCGGTGGGGGCGAGGCCGTGGGCGCCGCCGAGCCGCCGTCCGAGGCTGCTCCGGCCGGCCGCAGCACGTCCTGTCCGAAGTCCCGTACGAGCGCCGCGCGGACCGCGTCCGGACCCTCGGCCCGGGCCGCGCCGGGGCGGCCCTCGCAGGTCAGCGTCGCCGCGGAACGGCCGGTCAGGGCGGCGGCGAGCAGCCTGGCGTCCGTCTCGTGCTTGGCGTAGGCCTGCGGGAAGCCGCTGCGCTGCACGCGCTGGGCGGCGACGGTCAGCGGGAGGCGCGTGTAGCCGGGCACCTCGACCAGATGGTCGTAGAACATGGCCGCCGAGTAGGCCGGGTCCATGATCTCCTCCGGGGTGCCCCAGCCCTGGGAGGGCCGCTGCTGGAACAGGCCGAGCGAGTCGCGGTCGCCGTAGTCGATGTTGCGCAGCGTCGACTCCTGCAGCGCGGTCGCCAGCGCGATCGTCACCGCCCGCTCCGGCAGGTTGCGCGCGGTGCCCACCGCGGTGATCGTCGCCGCGTTCACCGCCTGCTCCGGCGTGAACTCGTAGGTCGTCCGGTCGTCCCCGGCCGAGACGACCTTGCAGCCCGGAGCGCCCGCGCCCCCGGTGACGTACTGCAGCGCGAGGTACCCGGCGACCGCGAGCAGGACCATGGAGGCCGCGCCGGAACGGAGCAGGCGGCCATGGCGTTTGCGGGGTGGCGACGGCTCAAGCACGCGTACAAGGTACTGGAGGGTAGGGAGTGGTGTACGCCGGGTACGCGCAATGCCTGAAAGGGCAGGGGCGCTAGGGTCGAGGCCATGGCCGATACCCCGCTTGACCTCACGCTGGACGCCGCGGAGCTCACCGCGCGGCTCGTCGACTTCCCCTCCGAGAGCGGCACCGAGGAGCCGTTGGCGGATGCGATCGAGAGTGCCCTGCGCACCCTGCCGCACCTGGCGGTCGAGCGGTACGGCAACAACGTGGTGGCCCGTACCGACCTGGGCCGGGCGGAGCGGGTGATCCTGGCCGGCCACATCGACACCGTCCCGATCGCCGACAACGTACCGTCCCGGCTGGACGAGGACGGCGTCCTGTGGGGCTGCGGCACCTGCGACATGAAGGCGGGCGTCGCGGTGCAGCTGCGCATCGCGGCGACCGTTCCGGCCCCCAACCGCGACCTGACCTTCGTCTTCTACGACAACGAGGAGGTCGCCGCCGAGCTGAACGGGCTGAAGCACGTCGCCGAGGCGCATCCCGAATGGCTGGAGGGCGACTTCGCGGTGCTCCTCGAACCGTCGGACGGCCAGGTGGAGGGCGGCTGCCAGGGCACACTGCGGGTGCTGCTGAGGACGACGGGGGAGCGGGCGCACTCCGCGCGTTCCTGGATGGGGTCCAACGCCATCCACGCCGCCGCCCCGATCCTCGCGCGCCTGGCGGCGTACGAGCCGCGCTACCCGGTGATCGACGGCCTGGAGTACCGCGAGGGCCTGAACGCGGTCGGCGTCACGGGCGGGGTCGCGGGCAACGTCATCCCCGACGAGTGCGTGGTCACGGTCAACTTCCGCTACGCCCCCGACCGCAGCCCCGAGGAGGCCCTCGCCCACGTGCGGGAGGTCTTCGCGGACTGCGGGGTGGCGGAGTTCGTGGTCGACGACCACAGCGGCGCGGCCCTGCCGGGGCTGTCCCACCCGGCCGCGGCGGCCTTCATCGAGGCGGTGGGCGGCACCCCGCAGCCCAAGTACGGCTGGACGGACGTGTCGCGCTTCTCGGCGCTCGGCGTCCCGGCGGTCAACTACGGTCCGGGCAACCCGCACCTGGCGCACAAGCGCGACGAGCGGGTCGAGGTGGCGAAGATCCTCGCGGGGGAGGAGCGTTTGCGGTCCTGGCTGACCGCGTGATCGACACCGGGTTTACGCCGCTGCGCGACGGACATGCTGAGGTCCCTCGTACGTAACCCGCGTAGATCTACGCTGAGGTGGAAGAACCTGCGACTGGAGGGAGCGCGCATGGCTACCGGCAACCCCGAGGGCAAGAGGCGGCCACCGGAGGAGCAGCGCCTGGGCCCTGTCCTCCGGCGGCGGGGTCAGGTGCAGAAGAGCACCACGGACCAGCGCCTGCTGGACGAGCGTGCCCCGACCGACTGGGTCCACACCGACCCCTGGCGCGTCCTGCGCATCCAGTCGGAGTTCATCGAGGGCTTCGGCACGCTCGCCGAACTGCCGCCCGCGATCAGCGTCTTCGGCTCCGCCCGTACGGCGGCGGACTCACCGGAGTACGAGGCGGGCGTGCGGCTGGGCCGCGGCCTGGTCGAGGCCGGCTTCGCGGTCATCACCGGCGGCGGGCCCGGCGCCATGGAGGCGGCCAACAGGGGCGCCCTGGAGGCGAAGGGCACGTCGGTCGGCCTCGGCATCGAGCTGCCCTTCGAGCAGGGGCTCAACCCGTACGTCGACATCGGCCTGAACTTCCGGTACTTCTTCGTCCGCAAGATGATGTTCGTGAAGTACGCGCAGGGCTTCGTGGTCCTGCCCGGCGGTCTCGGCACCCTCGACGAGCTCTTCGAGGCCCTCACCCTGGTGCAGACCCAGAAGGTGACCCGCTTCCCCATCGTCCTGTTCGGCTCCGAGTACTGGGGCGGGCTGGTCGACTGGCTCCGCGGCACCCTCGTCGCCCAGGGCAAGGCCGCGGAGAAGGACCTCCTGCTCTTCCACGTCACGGACGACGTGGACGAGGCGGTGGCCCTGGTCTCCAAGGAGGCGGGGCGGTAGGCGAGGGCCAGAGGCCAGGGCAGGGACCAGAGGCCAGGGGCCAGGGGCCGGGAAGACGAGGCCCCTGGTGCCTAGGCCAGTCCCCGCCTGGCGACGGCGGGCTCCCGACGGCCCGCGATGGTCGCCACCATGTCCAGCACCTGCCGGGTCTCCGCCACCTCGTGCACCCGGTACACCCGCGCCCCCAGCCACGCGGACACCGCCGTCGTCGCCAGCGTCCCCAGCACCCGCTCCTTCACGGGCCGGTCCAGCGTCTCCCCGACGAAGTCCTTGTTGGACAGGGACACCAGCACCGGCCACCCCGTCTCCACCATCTCCCCGAGCCGCCGCGTCGCCTCCAGGCTGTGCCGCGTGTTCTTCCCGAAGTCGTGACCGGGGTCGATCATCACCGACTCCCGCGGGACCCCCAGCGCCACCGCCCGCTCGGCCAGTCCCAGCGTCACCTTCAGGATGTCGGCCATCACGTCGTCGTATGTCACCCGGTGCGGCCGGGTCCGCGGCTCAGCGCCGCCGGCGTGCGTGCACACCAGCCCGACCCCGTGCCGCGCGGCGACCTCCGCGAGTTTCGGGTCGACGCCGCCCCACGCGTCGTTGAGCACGTCGGCCCCCGCCTCGCACACGGCTTCGCCGACCTCGTGCCGCCAGGTGTCCACGCTGATCACGACGTCCGGGAACCGCCGCCGCACCTCCGCGACGAACCCCACCGTCCGCCGCGCCTCCTCTTCGGCGGACACCTCGTCCCCCGGCCCGGCCTTCACCCCGCCGATGTCGATGATCGCGGCGCCCTCGGCCACCGCCTGCTCCACGCGCGCGAGGGCGGGCTCGTCGCGGAAGGTCGCCCCCTGGTCGTAGAAGGAGTCCGGGGTCCGGTTCACGATCGCCATGATCACCGGCTCGTGCGCCGCGAATTCACGCCTGCCCAGCCTGAGCATCCCCTGTGACATCTCCTCGTCCATACCGTTCTCACGTCCCGCTCTCGACCCTTGGGGCGGACCGGCGGATCCGGCCTCCGAATCCGGTTCTCTCCGGTCCTCAGGTGCGGCTTCGACCGCCTGCGGCCCCGACTGTCAGACTCGCATGGCACGATCGGACCCGACACAACCCACTCCGACCCACTCGGACTCCTGGTCCGACTCCCAGTCCGACTCAGATCCAACCAGCCACGCGATCCGTCGAACCAACGCGATCGCCGCGCTCGACCCGACCATGGGGGCCTCAGCGATGGTCATGTTCCTGTTCCTCGTCGTCGCGCTGGCCGTCGTGGTCGCCGCGGTGACACTCGCCGTGGTGAGCGGCAGCGACAGCGGGCCGTTGCCCGACGCCGCCCCCGAGCGGCTGCGGGACTCCCTGCCCCCGGACCGGCCGGTGGGCCGCGCGGACGTGGAACGGCTCCGCTTCCCGCTCGTCGCCCGCGGCTACCGCATGGCGGACGTCGACGACGCCCTCGGCCGCCTCGGCGCCGAACTGGCCGAGCGCGAGGCCCGTATCGCCGACCTGGAGTCCGCGCTGGCCGGTGCCCGGGCCGCCATCGCCCACCAGCACGTCTCCATGGAGAAGCCGGCCCAGGAGGAGCAGCAGTGAGCGCCGAAGAGACCGTCGCCGGACCGGACGGCGCGCCGCGCTGCCCCTGGGCCCTGTCCACCCCGGACTACGTGACGTATCACGACGAGGAATGGGGCCGCGCGGTCCACGGCGACGACGCCCTGTACGAACGCCTCAGCCTGGAGGCCTTCCAGTCCGGCCTGTCCTGGATCACCATCCTGCGCCGCCGCCCCGGCTTCCGTACGGCCTTCGCCGACTTCGAGATCGCCAAGGTGGCGGCCTTCACCGACGAGGACCGCGAGCGGCTGCTCGCCGACGCGGGCATCATCCGCAACCGTGCCAAGGTCGACGCGACCATCGCCAACGCGCGCGTGCTGGCCGGGTGGGCCCCCGGCGACCTGGACGCCCTGATCTGGTCCCACGCCCCCGACCCGGCCGGCCGGCCGGTCCCCAGGACCCTCGCCGACGTCCCGGCCGTCACACCGGAGTCCACGGCGCTGTCCAAGGCCCTGAAGAAGCGGGGCCTGCGTTTCGTCGGCCCGACGACGGCGTACGCGCTGATGCAGGCGTGCGGACTGGTCAACGACCACCTGGCCGCGTGCGCCGCGCGCGAGAGCCCGTCCGGGGGAGCGTGAGGACGAGGCCGTCCCGGCACCCGCCGGGACGGCCGCCGGTCAGCGGCTCACTTGCCCAGGTAGCGCGGCTTCTCCTTGTCGACGAACGCCCGCACCGCGATCGCGTGGTCCTGCGAGGAGCCCGCCCGGGACTGGAGCTCCTCCTCCTTGTCCAGCGTCTCGGAGAGCGAGTGCGTCAGTCCGTACGCCACCGCCTCCTTCAGCGCCGCGTACGCCACCGTCGGGCCCTCCGCCAGCGCCCGCGCCGTCTGCTCGGCCTCGGCGCGCAGGTCGGCGGCGGGTACGACCCGGTTGGCGATGCCCAGTTCGTACGCCTCCCGGGCGCCGACGCTGCGGGGGAAGAGCAGCAGGTCGGCGGCGCGCCCGGGGCCGACGACGCGCGGCAGCGTCCAGGAGACGCCCGAGTCGGCGGTGAGCGCCACGCCCGCGAAGGACGTGTTGAAGGTGGCAGTCTCCGCGACGACCCGGTAGTCCGCCGCGAGCGCGAAGCCGAAGCCGGCCCCGGCCGCCACGCCGTTCACGGCGGCGACCACCGGCTTCCGCGCCTCGGCGAGCGCCCGCACGATCGGGTTGTAGTGCTCGCGCACCGTGCTCATGGTCTGGCCCGAGCCCGTTTCCCGGTCGGCGGCCAGCAGCCCGATGTGCTCCTTGAGGTCCTGGCCCACGCAGAACGCGCGCTCGCCGGCCGCGGTCAGCAGTACCGCCCGTACGGCCTCGTCCGCCGCCGCGGAGCGCACCGCTTCCCGGAGTGCGACCTTGGTCTCGATGTCCAGCGCGTTCATCGCCTCGGGGCGGTTCAGCGTGATCGTCGCGAGCCCGTCGCTCACCTCGTAGAGCACGGTGTCGGCCATGGGTTCCCCTCCGCGTCGTGGTCGTACGTCGTGGTCGTACGTGTGTGTCCGGGACACAGCATGACGGAGATCACCGGCAACGGTTCACTCAGGAGATGTGACCTGCGTCAAAGAATTCCGGTCCGTATCCATTCGGCGGAAGTGGGCGAGGGCGCGCAGTATCGCAGTCACATCGCCGAATTGAGTGGTTTTGCTCGCGTGCGTTGCCCAAGCGATGCCGACCGATGTTGGTCATCGGGTCCTGGGATGCGGGATAATGGCTGGGAAGCAATGTGTTCGATGCCGGTGTCGCGCGTCCATGCCGGACTGCGCGTGCCCTCACGGGCCGTCGGCGGTGACGGTGAGCTGGTATCAGGAAGGGGAACGAGCATGGCGGCCATGAAGCCGCGGACGGGCGATGGCCCGCTCGAGGTGACCAAGGAGGGGCGGGGCATCGTCATGCGCGTTCCGCTCGAAGGCGGCGGTCGACTCGTCGTCGAGCTGACCCCCGACGAGGCCGACGCGCTCGGCGACGCCCTCAAGAAGGTCGTCGGCTGACGCGCGAGCGACCATACCCGTTCAGTCGCCCCGGTACCGCACATGGTGCCGGGGTGATTGTTTTCTGTTTTCACACGAGACCCCGGGATTTTCCGCGTGTCCCGGGGCGGTCATTTCACCGCTTGACGGCACACAGCAGTCCGTCGCCCACCGGCAGCAGCGACGGCACCAGTTCCTGGCTCTCCCGCACCGCGCGCAGGACTTCCCGCAGCCGCAGCACCTCGGTGGGCTGCGGGCCGGAGTCGATCGTCCGGCCGGCACCGAAGACGCCCTCGAAGGCGACGAGACCTCCGGGGCGCAGCAGGCGCAACGATTCGGCGAGATAGTCCAGGTACTCCAGACGGTCGCCGTCGCAGAAGACCAGGTCATAACCGGCGTCCGCGAGCCGGGGCAGCACGTCCAGGGCGCGGCCCGGAATGAAGCGGGCCCGGTTGCTGGCGAAGCCCGCGGCCCGGAACGCCTGGCGGGCGAACTGCTGGTGCTCCGGCTCCGGGTCGACCGTGGTCAGTACCCCGTCCGGCCGCATGCCGTGCAGCAGGTGGATCCCGGAGACGCCGCAGCCGGTGCCGATCTCCGCGACGGCCTTGGCGTCCACGGCGGCGGCGAGCAACCCCAGCGCGGAGCCCGTGCCCGGGGTCACCGAACGCAGGCCCGCGTCCCGGGCCCGGTCGCGTGCCCAGAGCAGCGCGTCGTCCTCGGCGACATAGGCGTCGGCGAACGCCCAGCTCGTCTGCCGGTTGCCGGTAATGACCCTCTCCTGTCCCCGTCGTTGCCTCGGCGTGACTGTATCCGTTGGCGTCGGGAACCCGCAGATGGGACCGGTCGTTTAAAGGGGGGAGTAAAGAGACGACCGAGCGGCCGGGGCCGGGACGGGGCGGCGAATGGACCAGGGCGTCGAGCAAGTGCTGACGCAGCCGTACGAGCCGTGTCAGCCCGGATCAAATTTTCGTAAAACCGCTTATCCGGAGCTAACGGGCGAGGTGGCTATGGTAGGGGCTCCACTGGACACCACCAGAGCCGACAGGGGAGGTGCGGCCGCACACGCGGATCGGGGAGGAGTGCTTCGGCGCTTCCTCGGATCGGCAGGCAGGCCGAAATCCGTGAACGACACCGCTGCTGACCACAGCCACGCCAACGGTCCCACCACGGGACACGCCCAGACCGCGACCTTCTCCAGCGACGCGGACGGGCAGGCGTGGACTCCGCCCACCTGGGAGGAGATCGTCAGTACCCACAGCGGCCGGGTCTACCGCCTCGCCTACCGCCTCACCGGCAACCAGCACGATGCCGAGGACCTCACCCAGGAGGTCTTCGTCCGCGTCTTCAGGTCGCTGTCGACCTACACGCCGGGCACCTTCGAGGGCTGGCTGCACCGCATCACCACCAATCTCTTCCTGGACATGGTCCGCCGCAAGCAGCGCATCCGCTTCGACGCGCTCGGCGACGACGCGGCCGAGCGGCTGCCCAGCAAGGAGCCCAGCCCTCAGCAGGTCTTCCACGACGCCCACTTCGACGCGGACGTCCAGCAGGCCCTGGACACCCTCGCGCCCGAGTTCCGCGCCGCCGTGGTCCTGTGCGACATCGAAGGGCTGTCGTACGAGGAGATCGCCGCGACCCTCGGCGTCAAGCTCGGCACGGTCCGCTCCCGGATCCACCGCGGCCGTTCCCAGCTGCGCAAGGCACTCGCGCACCGGTCTCCCAAGGCGCGTGCCGAGCGTCGCTCGTTCGCGGCCCGTGTTCCCGCACTGGGAGGAGGGGGCACGAGCGCGTGAGTGGATCACGGCCGAAACCCGAGGGACACCTCGCAGAGCAGCATCTGGGAGACCGACTCTCCGCCCTGGTGGACGGCGAGCTCGGTCATGACACGCGTGAGCGTGTACTGGCGCACGTGGCCACCTGCCCGAAGTGCAAGGCAGAGGTGGACGCACAGCGCCGACTGAAGAACGTCTTCGCGGAAGCGGCCCCGCCGGCCCCGTCCGAGAGCTTCCTGGCCCGCCTCCAAGGGCTTCCCGGAGGAGGCGACACCGACGGTGCCGGCGGCTCGCCGCTGGGCGGCGGAGGGTTCGCCGGCGGCCTCGACGGGGTCTTCGGGACGAAGCGCGGCGAGCGGTTCGAGTTCGACTACGTGCCCGCCCGGCCGCACTCCACCGTGCTGTCGCCGTCCTCGCCGGGGCCGTCCTCGCCGGGACGGGGCTTCCGGATCCACGACGTGAGCCGGCACGAGTCCGAGCGGTCGTCCTCGCGCGGCCTGCGGTTCGCCTGCGCGGCCGCCGGCGCGGTGTCGCTGGCCGCGATCGCGCTGGGCGGTGTCACCGTCGGCACACCGGACGCCACCACGGAGGCCCGCGGCTCCGGGAGCGGCAGCAATGCGACGCCGACGCGCACCCAGGGCGCGGGAGTGGTCGCGGGCTCCGAGAGCCAGCGCCGCCGCGGGGGCGGTCCGCTGCTCGGGCAGGCCCAGGGACAGCGGGCGCTCGGCGACACCCCCGTAGCGCCCACCACGATGTCCGCTCCGCTGCTGCCCGGGATGCCCGCCCCCGCGGGCACCGATCCGCGGCAGCAGGCCCTGCGGGCACTGACGACCCCGGTGACGGCCGGTGCCGCCGCCATGTCCCCGCTGATACGTCCGCTCGAAGCGGTCCCGCCGCTCGCCCTGAGCTCATGGTCGACGGCCCCCGAAGTGAGGCCGCCCGGCCTGTTCGCCGCACCCGTCCCCGACCCGGTCCCGTCTCCCTACCCGATGGCGTCTCCCGCCGCCTCCCACCGTCCGGCTCCCTGACCGGGCTCTGCGCGCCGGCCCGCGAACCTGATTGAATCCGGGGTGGCACCAGAGCCCTTGGAGCCGACGATCTGCGGCCAGCTGCGGGGGAGAACATGAACGAGGGGAAGCCCACGAAGGCGAAGTGGTGGAATCGTCCCCGCTCGTCCGAAGACGCGACCGGGGGCGACTTCGAACTGGAACGCCCTCGCACGGCCCACACCACCGGCACCGGTGACGACGTGGCCGACGTGGCCGACGGGGGCGCCGGCGGCGACCGGACCGACTTCGAACTGGCCCGCCCGGCGCCGGCCCGCGTGGTCGACGAGGGGGACTACGAGCTGGACCGGCCGGCGCCCCGGACGGACGGACACACGGACGGACACACGGACGGACACACGGACGCCGATCCGCACGGGGGCGCCGAGGCCGCTGCTTACACGGACACGGACACGGCCCCGGGCACGGAAACCGCCCCGGACGCGGGCACGGACGCCGATGCCCGTGGCGCCGGCGCGGCTCCGTACGGGAGCGCGGGTGCCGACGCCGCCCGGGACATGGGCGTGCGGCCTGACCCCCGTGGCGGTGATGGCGGCGACGTCCTGGCCGTGGCGTCCGTCGCCGAACGCCCCAAGCCGCTGCACGACCCCGACCCGTACAGCACTCCGCCGTACGGCGAGCCGGGTCCCTGGGCCCCCGCTCCGCCGGTGCAGCATCCGGCGGCGACGCCGGCGCACGGCACGGTGGCGGCGGGACTGCCCGCCTCCGGCCCGCCGCCGGCAGCGGTGCCGTCGCAGGCTTCGCCTCCGGGGGCGGTGCCCGGGCCGGCGCCGGCCGATGCCCCGCCACCCGCCCCGCCGGAGGCACCGGCGGCCCCCGGGCCGGGCGGTGAGGAGCAGGGAGGCGGCACCGATCCCTGGGGGCGTTACGACCCCTGGGCCGCCTCGGCCGCCGCGCCCCTCCAGCACAACGGTGCGGTCGCGCCGACGCGGGAGCAGCGCCGTAAGCGGGCCGGAAAGGCGATCGTCGGGGGCGCGCTGCTGATCGCCCTGGTCTCCGGCGGCATCGGCGGCGCCCTGGGCACCTACCTGGAGCGGAACGGCGGCGTGGGGACGGTGGAGCTGCCGCAGGCCGGCAAGGAGGCGGCGGAGCGGGCGCCGGACAGTGTCGCCGGGATCGCCGCCCGGGCCCTGCCCAGCGTGGTGACCCTGCACGTCAGCGGCAGCGACGCCGCAGGTACCGGCACCGGGTTCGTACTCGACGACCGCGGCCACATCCTGACCAACAACCACGTGGTGGAGCCGGCTGGATCCGACGGCGACATAACCGTCACCTTCAACAGCGGCGACACCGCCGAGGCGACGGTCGTGGGCCGCGACGGCGGATACGACCTCGCCGTCGTGAAGGTGAAGGGCGTCAGCGGCCTCACCCCCCTGCCCCTCGGCAACTCCGACAACGTGCGGGTCGGCGACCCCGTCGTCGCCATCGGCGCCCCCTTCGACCTGGCCGGCACCGTCACTTCCGGCATCATCAGCGCCAAGGAGCGGCCCATCACGGCGGGCGGCGAGGAGGGCGACGGCAGCGACGTCTCGTACGTGGACGCGCTGCAGACCGACGCGCCCATCAACCCCGGCAACTCCGGCGGCCCCCTCCTGGACGCCCAGGGCCGCGCCATCGGCATCAACTCCGCCATCCGGTCCGCCGACGGCGGCGGCACCGAGTCGGACGGCGGCCAGGCCGGCTCCATAGGACTCGGGTTCGCCATCCCCATCAACCAGGGCAAGCGCGTCGCCGAGGAACTGATCAACACCGGCAAGGCCACCCACCCCGTCATCGGCATCACCCTCGACATGAACTACTCCGGCGACGGCGCCCGCGTCGGCGCCAAGGGCAGCGACGGCGGCCCCGCGGTCACCACGGGCGGCCCCGGGGCCGAGGCCGGGATCAGGCCGGGGGACGTGATCACCGCCGTGGACGGCCAGCGCGTGCACTCCGGCGAGGAACTCATCGTCAAGACCCGGGCCCACCGCCCCGGCGACCGCCTGGAGCTGACACTCGAGCGCGACGGCGAGGAGACGAAGGTCTCACTGGTGCTCGGCTCCTCCGACGGGGGCTGAGCGGCAGGGCACGTCCGTACAAGGCGCCAGGAAGGCAAACAATCAGGAAAGCGTCCGCATACACGCACTCGGGGCTCACGGGACGGTACCGGTCGGACGGTGTCGCCGGGTACCGTGGTGGCGGCCCGGACATCCCAAGGAGCTTCAGGTGTTCAATGACATAGGCGCACTAGAGCTGGTGACGCTCGTCGTCCTCGCCGTGCTCGTCTTCGGTCCGGACAAGCTCCCCAAGGTCATCCAGGACGTGACGCGCACCATCCGGAAGATCCGGGAGTTCTCGGACAGCGCCAAGCAGGACATCCGGCAGGAGCTGGGCCCCGAGTTCAAGGACTTCGAGTTCGAGGACCTCAACCCCAAGACGTTCATCCGCAAGCAGCTGGACAACGAAGAGCTGGGGCTCAAGGAGATCCGCAACGGCTTCGACCTGAAGAAGGAGATGGCCGAGGTCACCGACGCGGTCCACGGCCGTGAGCCGGACTCGTCGTCGGGCTCCTCATCGGGTGCGTCGTCCGGCTCCTCGTCCGCGGGCTCCACCGGCGGCCGCATCGACATGACCAAGAAGCCCGAGACCCCCGCCCTCGACGACCGTCCGCCCTTCGACGCGGACGCCACCTGAGTCCAGCCCACGGGCCGCGGTACGGCACGGGAGCCGACCCCGTCGCCATGACGTGACGTGTCTCACACTCCGGACGGGGCGTACAGGGCCTGAAGGCGACGCCCGGGCGGCCCACGCGCCGGGCGATTTCCCGGCTGCCGCCAGTGGTGTGGCTATGCTGCCCGAGTTGTTGTGCGGACCGGACGAGTGCGCCCGAACGGGGGCGGGCCGTTCCGTTCCGACGAGAGCGAGGAGGCGTCCGGGCACATGGAGACGACGAGTCAGGCGGTCGGGCAGACGCCGGGCACGGAGGATGGACAAGACGTCCCCTCCGCCCGGCGGACGATCGACGGCTACCTGCGTGCGCCCTTCCCGTGGTACGGCCTCGACGAGGCCTTCACAGGGCGGCGCTGGCTGATGCAGGTCGGCACGGCGGCCGACGGAACCGTGGAACACGGCTCGATCGGGCACGGCGACGAGCCGTCGGTGCGCAACGAGCACGTGTCCGGCGACGACCAGGACGCCAAGGAGAAGTTCGCGGTCGTCGTGACCGTCGCGGCCAACCCCGACCGGCGCAGCGCCGACGGCACGGGTCTGCTGGAGGCCACCTCGGTTTCCTCGGCGGCCTGGCTCGCCGGGGTGGGGCTGCTGTCCTTCACCTGGCCCGGCCAGATGGACCACTCGCTGCGCGACGACTGGCTGGAGCAGCAGACCGAGACCGCGTGGGTCCTCGCGGACGATCTCGGCGGAACGGACTGGTCGACGCTGTCCCTGCCCGTGGACGGCGTGCCGACGCGGTTCCACTACCGGGAGACCGAGTTCGGCTGGGTGCTCGCCGGCTCCACCGAACAGGGCGTCCACCTGGGCGCGTACGGCAGGGGCATGAGCGCGTACGGGCTGGCCTTCTCCGTGGTCAAGGACATCGCCGCGTACGAGTAGAGGGCGCCGGCGCACGACGAGGGGCGCCGTCCCGGCGGACAGCGCCCCCAGTCGCGTACGACGGTCCCGTACGCGGCGTCAGAACTTGTTCTTCGGCGTGATCCCCAGCGACAGCCCCGAAAGGCCGCGCTGACGCCCGCCCAGCTTCCCGGCGATCGAGCGCAGGGCCGTGCCCGCCGGGGAGTCCGGGTCGGTCAGGACGACCGGCTTGCCCTCGTCGCCGCCCTCGCGCAGGCGGACGTCGATCGGGATGGAGCCGAGGACCGGTACCGACGCGCCCGTGGTGCGGGTCAGGCCGTCGGCGACCGACTGGCCGCCCCCGGTGCCGAAGACGTCGACCATCTCGCCGCAGTGCGGGCAGGGCAGCCCGGACATGTTCTCGACGACGCCGACGATCTTCTGGTGGGTCTGGACGGCGATGGCGCCCGCCCGCTCGGCCACCTCGGCCGCGGCCTGCTGAGGGGTCGTCACGACCAGGATCTCGGCGTTCGGCACGAGCTGCGCGACGGAGATCGCGATGTCGCCGGTGCCGGGCGGCAGGTCGAGCAGCAGGACGTCCAGGTCGCCCCAGTACACGTCCGCCAGGAACTGCTGGAGCGCGCGGTGCAGCATCGGGCCGCGCCAGACGACCGGCGCGTTGCCCGGGGTGAACATGCCGATCGAGATGACCTTCACCCCGTTGGCCGAAGGCGGCATGATCATGTTCTCGACCTGGGTGGGCTTCCCGTCGGCGCCCAGCATGCGCGGCACGGAGTGGCCGTAGATGTCGGCGTCGACGACACCGACCTTCAAGCCGTCCGCCGCCATCGAGGCCGCCAGGTTCACCGTCACCGAGGACTTGCCGACGCCGCCCTTGCCGGAGGCGACCGCGTACACCCGGGTCAGGCTGCCGGGCTTGGCGAAGGGCACCTCGCGCTCGGTCTGGCCGCCGCGCAGGGCGTTCGCCAGCTCCTTGCGCTGCTCGTCGCTCATCACGTCGAGCTCCACGTCCACCCGCGTGACGCCCTCGACGCGGGAGACCGCGTCCGTCACGCGCTGCGTGATGGTGTCCCGCATGGGGCAGCCGGAGACCGTCAGGTACACGGCGACCGCGACCGCTCCGTCCACGCCGATCTCCACCGACTTGACCATCCCGAGCTCGGTGATGGGGCGGTTGATCTCGGGGTCGTTCACCGTCGCCAGTGCTTCGCGCACCGCGTCTTCCGTAGCCATAGGGTCGATGGTACGGCGCCGCCCACCCGGCGCGGAAAGCCCCGTCAGCGGTCGTGTACGTCACGCCCCGCGGACCGGTCCGCCGGGAATACCCCGCGGTCGGGGTGGTGGCCGTTCTGCCGCTCCTCCAGGTCCCTGAGCACGTCCTGCAGCTCGGAGCGGATCCAGTCCCTCGTCGCGACCTCGCCGAGGCCGATGCGCAGGGCGGCGATCTCCCGCGTCAGGTACTCGGTGTCGGCGATCGACCGCTCGTTCTGCTTGCGGTCCTGCTCCAGGTTGACCCGGTCCCGGTCGTCCTGCCGGTTCTGCGCGAGCAGGATCAGCGGGGCCGCGTAGGAGGCCTGGAGCGACAGCATCAGCGTCAGGAAGATGAACGGGTACTCGTCGAAGCGCAGGCCGCTCGGCGCGGACACGTTCCACACCACCCACAGGATGATGACGAAGGTCATCCAGACGATGAACCGCCCGGTGCCCAGGAACCGCGCGACGCGCTCCGACAGCCGGCCGAAGGACTCCGGGTCCCACTCGGGCAGCAGCCTGCGGCGCGGCGGGCGGGGCTGGTCCAGGCGGGCCCGGGTACGGGAGGCCGCCGTGGCTCCCGACGCGGCACGCTCACGGGGCGGGGTCTCGCGCTCAGGCACCATCGGCGCTCACCTCCCCCGCCGTCTCCGCCAGGTGGTACTCGGTCTCCCGCCAGTCGTCGGGCAGCATGTGGTCCAGTACGTCGTCCACGGTGACCGCGCCCAGCAGCGACCCGGAATCGTCGACGACGGGCGCCGCGACCATGTCGTACGCGGCGAAGAACCCGGCGACCACGGGCAGCGCGGCGTCCGGATCCAGGGGTTGCAGGTCGTCGTCGATGATCGAGCCGACCAGCGTGTACGGGGGGTCGCGCAGCAGGCGCTGGAAGTGGACCGTGCCCAGGTACTTGCCGGTCGGCGTCTCCTCGGGCGGCCGGCAGACATAGACCTGGGCCGCGTGCGCCGGGGACAGGTCGGGATTGCGGATGTGGGCCAGGGCGTCCGCGACGGTCGCGTCGGGCCGCAGCACGATCGGCTCGGTCGTCATCAGACCGCCGGCCGTGTGCTCCTCGTACGCCATCAGCCGCCGCATGTCGGCCGCGTCGTCGGGCTGCATCAGGCTCAGCAGCCGCTCCTTGTCCTCCTCGGGCAGCTCACCGAGCAGGTCGGCCGCGTCGTCGGGGTCCATCGCCTCCAGCACGTCCGCGGCGCGCTCCTCCTTGAGCTTGCCGAGGATCTCGATCTGGTCGTCCTCCGGCAGCTCCTCCAGCACGTCGGCCAGCCGGTCGTCGTCGAGGGCGGCTGCCACCTCGGCGCGGCGCTTGGCGGACAGGTGGTGCAGGACGTTGGCGAGGTCGGCGGGGCGCAACTGCTCGAAGGTGGCGAGGAGGTTCTCGGCGCCCTGCCCCTGCTCCTCCACGGAGAAGCCGGTGACGCCGGACCACTCGACGGTCAGCGTCTCGCCCTTGTTGCGGCGGAAGGCGCCGCCCTTCTTCCCCTTGCGGACGAAGACCTTGTCGATCTCCCAGTCCCGGCGGGCGGGCAACTGCTGCACCGACAGGTCCAGGACGGTGACCTCCTCGCCCGTCTCGGTGAGGGTGACCCGCCGGTCGAGCAGCTCGCCGAAGACGAGGCGCTCGGTGGGGCGCTGCTCGAAACGCCTGACGTTGAGCACCCCGGTGGTGATGACCTGACCGGACTCGATGCCGGTGACGCGGGTCATGGGCAGGAAGATGCGGCGGCGGGTGGCGAGTTCGACGACCAGGCCGAGCACCCGCGGCGGTTTGCGGGCGACGCGGAGCATGACGACCAGATCGCGTACGCGTCCCACCTGGTCGCCGGCCGGGTCGAAGACGGCGATGCCGGAGAGATGGGAGACGAAGATCCGGGGGGCGCCCGCTGCCATGGCCGCGGCTCCTTTTCGTAAGCGTGGTTCAGGGTGTGTGAGGGCTGTTTCGTACGGTGCCTCTTTTCCGAATTGCCCGCTCGGACGGGCTTCAGGCTAGCCCGTCCCGAACGGCTCCGCCCTGGTGGCCGGTCCGGACGGACTGGCTCCGTTCGCCGTGCACGGCCCCGGTACGCTGCGGTACGCCGCTGGGTCCCGTCTCCCCGCCGGCCCTTGCCAGTCCTCGTCAGAAAGGCAGTCCCACCTGTGTCTGCGACTCCCCGGCGCCGAATCCGCAGGGCCGCTGTGATGGGCGCGGTGTGCGCCCTGGCGGTGACGGGATCGGGGCTGACGGGATGCAGTAGCGAGGACCCGGACGCGGGTACCAACGGCGTCGGGAAACTCTCGGCCGACAAGATCCAGGCCAAGGCCCGCACGGTCGCCGAGTCCGCCGAGGCGGTACGGCTGCACGGGACCGTGGCCGCCGGCGGGAACACGTACACCCTCGACATGCGGCTGAAGCCCGACGGAGGGACCGGGTCGGTAGCCGCGGAGGGGACGACGTTCGGGCTGCTGCGCGTCGGCGAGCAGCTCTTCCTCAAGGCCGACGCCGGGTTCTGGAGTCATGACGGCGGGGACGCCGCGGCGGCGGAGAAGCTGGCCGGCAAGTACGTGAAGGTGCCGCAGAGCGACCCGGTGTACAAGAAGTTCAGCGGCTTCACGGACAAGGACGTCCTCCTCGGCGGTCTGCTGACCCTGCACGGCAAGGTGGAGACGGACGGCCGCCACGAGCAGGCGGGCGTGCGCACCGTCCGGATCACCGGCGACCAGGGCTCCGGCGGTTCGCTGGACGTCTCCCTGGAGGGCACGCCGTACCCGCTGCGCCTGGTTCGGGCGGGCAGCGCGGGCACGCTCAGCTTCTCGGACTGGAACAAGGACTTCGCGCTCAAGGAGCCGGCGGAGGACGAGACGCTGGACTACGGCAAGCAGTTGCCGACGTCCTGAGAGTGCTGTTCGGACAGGCCCGCTGCCGGACCGCACTCGGCGGCCACCCACCGATCAGCCGCGTGAACAACCCTGCGGGTCGATACGCCTAGCGCTTCTTCCGGCGCTTCAGCAGCAGACGCGGCAGCCCCGCCGGGGCCGGTTCGCGCGTCGTGGCCGGGCTCGGCAGCGGGGCCTCGGCCAGCGAACCGTCGGGCAGGGGCGCTGTCGCCCCCGTCGGCTCCAGGCGCAGCACCCGGCACTCGCGGGCCCAGCGGTCGGTCATGGCCTCGCCGTCCGGGGCGTTCAGGCGCTTGCCCTTGAGGTCGGCGACCGCCGCCTGCCAGGCCTCGGAGCCGGCCGGCAGCTCCACGACCCGGGCGGCCCAGGAGACCAGCCGGCCCCCCTTGTCCTTGCTGCGCACCGTCACCTCGGCCGCGGCCCCGTCGGCCAGCCCCGGCAGCGGCTGCTCGCCGGGGCCGTCGCCGATCACGCAGGCCGCGCCCTCGTGCCAGATGTGCCACAGCGCACGGGCGGGCGCCCCCGGACCCCGGACCCAGATGAGGCCGGACTTCTTCGTGGCCTCCTCGACGAGGGCCTGGTCGAGCAGCTCGCTTGTCATGCGGTCAGCCTATCCAGGCCGGTCCGGCGCCGGTCAGAGCCAGCCGTTGCGCTTGAGCGTGCGGTGGATGCCCAGACAGAGGCCGACCGTGATCGACAGCACCAGCGGGTAGCCGAACTTCCAGTGCGTCTCCGGCATGTAGTCGAAGTTCATGCCGTACACCCCGCACACCATCGTCGGCACGGCGATGATCGCGGCCCACGAGGTGATCTTGCGCATGTCCTCGTTCTGCGCGACGGACGCCTGGGCCAGGTTGGCCTGGAGGATGGAGTTCAGCAGCTCGTCGAAGCCGATGACCTGCTCCTGCACCCGTGCCACGTGGTCGGCGACGTCCCGGAAGTACTTCTGGATCTCCGGGTCGATCAGCCGCATCGGCCGCTCGCTGAGCAGCAGCATGGGCCGCAGCAGCGGGGCCACGGCACGCTTGAACTCCAGTACCTCGCGCTTGAGTTGGTAGATCCGGCCGGCGTCCGTACCGCGCGGCGTACCCTTGCGGCCCGGTGAGAACACCTCCGTCTCGACCTCGTCGATGTCGTCCTGCACCGCGTCGGCGACCGCGATGTAGCCGTCGACGACGTGGTCGGCGATGGCGTGCAGCACCGCCGAGGGGCCCTTGAGCAGCAGCTCGGGGTCCTCCTGGAGCCGGTGCCGCAGCGCGCGCAGCGAGCCCTGCCCGCCGTGCCGCACGGTGATGAAGAAGTCCCGCCCGGTGAAGCACATGACCTCGCCGGTCTCCACCACCTCGCTGTTGGCGGTGAGCTCGTCGTGGTCGACGTAGTGGACGGTCTTGAAGACCGTGAACAGGGAGTCGTCGTAGCGCTCGAGCTTGGGCCGCTGGTGGGCCTGGACGGCGTCCTCCACGGCCAGCGGGTGCAGTCCGAACTCCCGGGCGATACCGGCGAACTCGCCCTCGGTGGGCTCGTGCAGGCCGATCCACACGAACCCGCCGTCGCGGCGCACCTGGCGCATCGCCTGGTGCGGGCTCAGCGGCGTGCCGGTCTCGACGCGCGCCCCGTCGCGGTAGACGGCGCAGTCGACGACGGCGGAGGCGGTCGCCGGGTCGCGGGTGGTGTCGTAGGCGCCGCTGTCCTTGCGCAGAGAGACGCGGGACGGGCGGACCGCGGCGCGCAGGTCACGGATCATCGACATGGCAGGCTCCTTCGCGACGGGGCAGCGAACGGGGCCGGTGACGGGTGGAACCACCCGGAATGAGGACGTCCTGACTACGTGCGTTCGGCACGTCCACAAAGCGGAGAGCACCGCACCGTCGCGGTGGCCGACTTCGCTGCTGATTCAGCTGCTGATCCGGATCGATGGACCGGGTCAGGCAAAACGAGACGAAGTGCTCTTCCCTGTGCAGGCGCGCGGGCGGAAAGCGGCGACGGGAGAAACCGGAGCGGCTGTGTCAGCGGCCGGAAGAGCGGGTGGTACTGCACGGTCGACTTCGGTCCATGCCAGCCCCACCTCCTCCGGCCGGTCCCTCGTGAGGGACGATCGATTCCCCTCGTTTAGAGGGGTTCCCCGTAGGGGAGTCTTCATAGCGTCGGGAGCTTGATCGCGACGCACTGCGTGCTGCCCCGAACGGCTGGGCCAGAGTACCAGTCACCCGACGTGTCAAGGCGCCGCTTCGCCTCTTCGCCGCGAGTTCTATGCTCGCCGCATGGCTGATGTTCTTCCTCTGGTCGAGGCCCGGTTGCGCAGCGCGCTGGGCGAGCCGGACGCGCGCGCGGCGGTCACCTTCGTCGGCACCGACCGCATCGAGGTGCTGCGCTTTCCCGGCGGTGGCCAGGAGGGCGGCATCGTGCGCTACGCCACTCTCGGTATGTCGTCGCAGCCCATGGCGGACCCCACGGCCGTGCTCGCCGACCCGGTCAAGGGGCCCCGTGCCGAACTGGTCCTCTCCGTCCGGGCCGGTCTCGCCGACACCGACAAGGTGCTCCGCCCGCTCGCCGTGCTGGCCGCGTCACCGCAGGTCGAGGGTGTGATCGTGGCGCCCGGCGCTTCCCTGGACGTCGGCGGTGCGCTGTGGCCCGGGGCGCCGTTCACGTCGGTCCTGGTCGCCGAGCCGGGCGGCCTGGTCGAGGACCTGGAGCTGGACGTCCCGCTGGACCCCGTACGGTTCCTGCCGCTGCTGCCGATGACCGCGAACGAGGCGGCCTGGAAGCGCGTACACGGCGCGCAGGCCCTCCAGGAACGCTGGCTGACGCACGGGACGGATCTGCGCGATCCGTCCCGCAGGTCCGTCCCGCTCGAGTGACGCAACTCACCTGACCCCGCCGGTCAGTTGGCGAGAACCGTCACCCCGTCCTCCGTCGCGTGCTCCGGCTCCCGTTTCTCCGCCTCGCGCGTCAGCGCGCGGCGCCGTACGAGGACCACGACCGCGCCCAGCACGGCGGTGACCGCCGCCACGACGAAGGGGATGTGGATGTCGGTCCACTCCTCGATCTTCGGTGCGAAGTAGGGAGCGGCCGCCGCCGCGAACCAGCGCACGAAGTTGTACCCCGCGCTCGCCACCGGACGCGGCGCGTCCGACACCCCGAGGGCCAGCTCGGTGTAGACGGTGTTGTTCACACCGATGAAGGCGCCGGACAGGATCGTGCAGACGATCGCCGTGGCGTGGCTGCCGTAGCCGAGCACCAGGACGTCGGCCGCGAGCAGCACCAGCGAGCCGCCGAGCACCTTCAGCGAACCGAAGCGCTGCTGCATGCGCGGCGCCACGAGGACCGAGAAGACGGCGAGCAGCACGCCCCACGCGAAGAACACGGCACCGGACTTGTACGGGGTCATGTTCAGTACGAAGGGCGTGAAGGCCAGCACGGTGAAGAACGTGTAGTTGTAGAAGAACGCCGACACGGCGGTGGCGGCGAGTCCGCCGTGGCCCAGCGCCTTGAGCGGGTCGAGCAGTGACGTCTTGCGGGCCGGCCTCGGCTGTTCCTTCGGTTGTTCCTTCAGTTGTTCCTTCGGCTGTTCCTTCAGGAACGCCGTGATGCACAGGAAGCCGATCGCCATCAGGGCCGCGGTGCCGAAGAAGGGGTAGCGCCAGCTGGCGTCACCGAGCAGCGCGCCCAGCAGGGGGCCGCAGGCCATGCCGAGGCCGAGGGCGGACTCGTACAGCAGGATCGCCGCGGCGCTGCCGCCGGCCGCCGCGGCGACGATGACCGCGAGGGCCGTCGAGACGAACAGCGCGTTGCCGAGGCCCCAGCCGGCCCGGTAGCCGACGAGCTGGCCGACCGTGTCGGAGGTGCCCGACAGGCCCGCGAAGACCACGACGAGGGCCAGACCGAGCAGCAGGGTCTTGCGCCCGCCGATGCGGCTGGAGACGAAGCCCGTCACCAGCATCGCGAGGGCGGTGATGAGGAAGTACGAGGTGAACAGGAGGGAGACCTGGCCGGCGTTCGCGTCCAGGCCCTTGGCGATGGACGGCAGGATCGGGTCGACGAGCCCGATGCCCATGAAGGCCACGACGGACGCACCGGCGGTCGCCCACACGGCCTTGGGCTGCCGCAGGATGCCGCCCGCACCCGCGTCGAAGGGGTCCATGCTTGCTCCAATGCCGACGGGAGAGGGGACCGGATCAGATCGCTCGGAGGGTTGGTGTCTACACACAGTAAGTTAGCGTGCCTAATTAATGCAACATGCATCTAGTTCCCGCTGGTCAGCCGTTCCGCCCGGATGGGTGATCGTCCTTGACGTGGGGGAGCGAGGGTAGGACCGTGGGGCTCTATGAGGGGCGAACCCAGTTGCCCGAAGTGTGGTGGCCGGGTCAGGGCTCCCGGCCTCTTCGCCGATTCCTGGCAGTGTGACCTGCACGGCACCGTGCACCCGCTGCAGCCGGTGCTTCCGCCCAGCGTCGAGGCGCTCGGCGTCGTGGTGCACCGCACGCAGGTACCGGTGTGGATGCCGTGGCCGCTGCCGGTCGGCTGGCTGTTCACCGGCGTGGCCTGTGCGGGCGACGACCGCAGCGGCGGCCGCGCGACCGCCGTTGCCTGCTCGGGTCCCGGCCCCCTCGGCGGCCTCGGCGAGCTGATCCTGGTCGCCGAGGAACTCGGCGTCGGCCTCGGCGCGCGGTACGCGGGCATCGACGCCCCGGACCCGGGTCCGTACCTGGACGTCGAGAAGCCGCCTCAGGCGAAAGTCCTGGCCATCGGCCGCCCTACCCCCCTCTGGCATGTCTCCGGCACCCCCGTCGACCGCGCCGTCTTCGCCGGGGAAGCCCTCGGAATGTGGCTGTGGGCCGTCGTGTGGCCCGAGCGCTCGGGGCTGCTCATGTACGAGGAACTGGTGCTGACCGACCTGCGCGACGCGGGTGCCGAGGTGGACCTGGTGCCGTGCGGGGCACTGTCCCCGCGGTTGATCCAGCCGTAGGCGCCGGCCGGTGCGCCGGGAGCGGCGGTAGCGGGCATCGTGGTGGCTGTTGCGGGTGCGGTGGTGGCTGTAGGGGGCGCAGGGATGCTGCGGGTGTGACAGTGGAGGGTGGATTTCCGGTTATCCTGTTGAGCGTCCCCTTCCGTCCCGTCACCGCCTGGAGTCAGCGTCGTGCGTATCGATCTGCACACCCACTCCACCGCGTCCGACGGCACGGACACCCCGGCCCAACTGGTGCGCAAGGCCGCCGCGGCCGGGCTGGACGTCGTCGCGCTGACCGACCACGACACCACCCGCGGCCACGCCGAGGCCGTCGCCGCGCTGCCCGAGGGGCTCACGCTGGTCACCGGCGCCGAGCTCTCCTGCCGGGTCGACGGCGTCAGCATGCACATGCTGGCCTACCTCTTCGACCCCGAGGAGCCCGCCCTGCTCGCCGAGCGCGAGCTGGTCCGGGACGACCGGGTGCCGCGCGCCCGCGGCATGGTCGCCAAGCTCAACGCACTGGACGTCCCCGTCACGTGGGAGCAGGTCGCCCGGATCGCCGGTGACGGATCCGTAGGGCGCCCGCACGTGGCCTCCGCGCTGGTGGAACTCGGCGTCGTGCCCACCGTGAGCGACGCCTTCACCGAGGACTGGCTGGCCGACGGTGGCCGCGCCTTCGTGGAGAAGCACGAGACCGACCCCTTCGAGGCGCTCCGGCTGATCAAGGGCGCGGGCGGCGTCGCCGTCTTCGCGCACCCGGCCGCCGCCAAGCGGGGCCGTACGGTGCCGGAGGACACGATCGCCGACCTGGCCGACGCCGGGCTCGACGGCATCGAGGTCGACCACATGGACCACGACGCGGACACACGGGCGCGGCTGCGCGGGACCGCCGAGGAGCTGGGGCTCCTGGTGACCGGCTCCAGCGACTACCACGGCAGCCGGAAGACCTGCGTGCTCGGCGAGTACACGACGGACCCCGAGGTGTACGGGGAGATCACGCGACGGGCTTTCGGGGCGTTCCCCGTGCCCGGAGCGGGCGGGATCTGAGCGGGGCCGGAGCCCCCTCCCGCACTCCCACCCCTTTCCCTCTCCCGCAAGGCCAGTAGCTCACCCATGTTCGACATCGCCGTCTTCGGCTCCCTCTTCCTGACCCTTTTTGTCATCATGGATCCCCCCGGGATCACCCCGATCTTCCTCGCGCTGACCTCCGGCCGGCCCGCCAAGGTGCAGAAGCGGATGGCCTTCCAGGCCGTCTGTGTCGCCGGTGGCGTGATCACGGTGTTCGGTCTGCTCGGGCATCAGATCCTGGCCTACCTGCACGTGTCCGTGCCCGCGCTGATGATCGCGGGCGGGCTGCTGCTCCTGCTGATCGCGCTCGATCTGCTCACCGGCAAGACCGACGAGCCGAAGCAGACCAAGGACGTCAACGTCGCGCTCGTACCGCTGGGCATGCCGCTGCTCGCCGGGCCCGGGGCGATCGTGTCGGTCATCCTGGCCGTGCAGAAGGCCGACAGCGTGACCACGCAGGTGTCGGTGTGGGCGGCGATCCTCGCGATCCACGTGGTGCTGTGGCTCGTGATGCGTTACTCGCTGCTGATCATCCGGGTCATCAAGGACGGCGGCGTGGTCCTGGTGACCCGTCTCGCCGGCATGATGCTCTCGGCGATCGCCGTGCAGCAGATCATCAACGGGGTCACGCAGGTGATCCAGGGCGCGTGAACGAGCGCCGGTATCCCGGGGCCAGGCATGCGCAGGGCCCCCCGCACGGAGTCCGTGCGGGGGGCCCTGGACGTGTTGCAGGGACCGCGCTACAAGGCCGAGGTGTCGGCGGGGCGGATCCACAGGCGCTGCCCGATGGCGGCGGCCTGCTGAACGATGCGATTCACGGAGGCGGCGTCCACGACGGTCGTGTCCACGGGGGTCCCGTCGACGTCGTCGAGTCGCATGACTTCAAAGCGCATGGCCTCTCCCTTTGATCTGGTCATCCTCCTGAGGAGAACTACTGGTGTGGCTCCTGGGTCGTCGGTGCCCGGGCTTCCGTAGGAGTCAACGGGCTGTGCGATACAAACATTCCCTACGCTAAGGAAATTTTTCGAACTGCTAACTACTGACTGGTAAGTCGCTTGCCCTGGTGTGACAGGTGTGCGGTACAAGACTGACTGGGACCGGTTGTGTTCGCAGCGTGACCGCCGGGACAATGGAGGCGATGAACGACGACCTCGCGTCCCTGAACGCCCGCATCGATCGCACCAACGAGCTGCTGCTGCGCATGCTCGCCGAGGTGGCCAAGACACCCTCGACCCACGCGATCTTCGTCGACGCCGGGTACCTCTACGCGGCGGCGGGACGCCTGGTGGCCGGGACCGAGGACCGCCGGGCCTTCGACCTGGACGCCGAGGGACTGATCGAGGCGTTCATCGACACGGCGCGCACCATCTTCGCGGACAGCCGCCTGCTGCGGGTCTACTGGTACGACGGTGCCCGGCGCCGCATCCACACCGCCGAGCAGCAGACCATCGCCGAGCTGCCCGACGTCAAGGTCCGCCTGGGCAACCTCAACGCCAACAACCAGCAGAAGGGCGTCGACTCACTCATCCGCTCCGACCTGGAGTCCCTCGCCCGGCACCGCGCCATCAGCGACGCGGCCCTGCTCGGCGGCGACGAGGACCTGGTATCGGCGGTCGAGGCAGCCCAGGGGTACGGCGCCCGCGTCCACCTGTGGGGCATCGAGGCGCCCGAGGGGCGCAACCAGGCAGACCCGCTGCTCTGGGAGGTCGACAGCCAGCGCACCTTCGACCTGGAGTTCTTCAAGCCGTACGTCTCCCGGCGCACGGCCCACGCATTCGACGCGGCGGGCGTGGCCCGGCCGGCCCGCGAGGACGTCCGCTTCGTGGGCGCGCAGATCGCGGCGAAGTGGCTGGCGGCACGTGGCCGCGAGTCGCTGGTGGAACTGCTTCCCGGCCACCCCTACCTCCCCGGCTCGGTGGACCAGGACCTCCTGGTGGAGGCCGAGGGACTGCTCCAGTACTCGTTGCGCGGCCAGGCCGACCTGCGCAGGGCGCTGCGGGACGGCTTCTGGGAGCACTTGCAGGCCCAGTACTGAGCGTCGGCACTGGGCGGCGCTCAGTACCGAGCGCAAAACGGAGCCCGGTATCGAGCGCCGGAATCAGCCCGGTATCGAGCCCTTCACGGAGCCCGGTGTCGAGCCCTTCACGGAGCCCGGTATCGAGCCCTTCACGGAAGCCCGGTACCTAGCGCCAGACCCAGCCCGGGTCGCTAGCGGTCCGACGGCAGCCGGGTGGGGACGCCGTCCCAGAAGTCGGCGAGGGCCCGGGCGGTCGGCAGCGGCTGGTCGGTGTTGGGGGAGTGCTCGGCGTCGGCGATGACGGTCCGGCGCGCGTCCAGCCGTACGGCCATCTCGTCCAGGAGCGGTACCGGCCACGTGTCGTCGTAGGAGCCCGACAGCACGTGGCACGGCAGCGGCAGGGCGGCCAGCTCGGCGACGCGGTCCGGCTCCGTGCACAGCTGCCGCCCCGTGGCCAGGAGCTGGGCGGGCCTGGTGCCCAGCCAGCGGGCGCGCAGCCGTTCCGGGTCCTCCGGGCCGTGCGCGGGCGCCGGGGCGCCGACCTCCTCCGGCGGTCCCATGGCCTGGATCACCTTCCAGACCTCGGCCATCGTCATGGTGCCGAGCGCGTCCCGCAGAAGCTTCACGCGCTGCTGCTGGGAGTCGGAGATCCGCGCCGGGCCCGAGGACATCAGCGTGAGGGAGACGAAAGGGGCGTGGTCGAGCAGCACGGCGGCCCGTGCGATCTGACCGCCGAGGGAGTGTCCGAGGAGATGCACAGGCGTCCCGAGGGCGGCGACCTGCGCGAGCACGTCCCGGGCCAGCTCGGCCTGTGCGTAGCCGGCTTCGTCGTGCTCGGACCCGTCGGACTCGTACTGGCCCCGCCCGTCCAAGGCGACCGTACGGTACCCGCGTGCCCCGAGCGGCTCGTGCAACAGCGTGAAGTCCTCCTTGCTCCCCGTGAACCCGGGCAGCATCAACACCGTGCCCTTCGCGTCGGCCCCGACGGCCACGGGCGAATCGACCACGGCGAACTCACCACGCGCGGTACGCAGCCGGTACGCGCGAGCGTCGGAGGGCGGGATGAAAGCGGCGTTCCTGCTCACGGGCAGAGGCTATCGGGAGGTGGGGGGCGAGGGAGGGGGTGGTTGGGCTGTCGGGCGGCTCGGGCTGTCGGCTGTCGGGCTGTCCAGCGTCCCGGGTGGCCGGGTGTCCCGGGGCTGCCGGGTGTCTCACGGTGGCGTGCGTGGGGGAGGGGGGAACCGACGGCCTGGCCCGCCGTATGGGGAAGCCGTTGGCTCGGCCTCCGGCGGGAAGGAAGCCGTCGGCCCGGCGCCGCGTGGGAACGCCGTCGGCCCGGCCCGCCTGGATGGCGGGACCGGGCCGACGGTCGGGTGAGCGGGGTCGGTCAGCTTTCGCTGGACTCCGCGGTTTGCGTGGCGGCCGTGGCCGACTTGCGGGTCCGGCGAGCCTTCGGCTTCGCCTCGGCCGTGCCGGGTGCCTCGGCGGGTGCCTCGACGGCAGCCGCCTTACGGGTCCGGCGCCGCGGTGCCACATCCGGCTCCGGCTCCTGCGAGGCCTGGGCCGGGATCTCGGCGGTGACCTCGGTGGCGTCGGTGGTTTCGGCCGGTTCGGCGGTCTTGCGGGTGCGGCGGCGCGGTTTGGTCTCCGTGCCTTCGGCGGTGTCGACGGCGGCCTCGGCCTTGGCGGCGGCGGTCTTCCGGGTGCGTCGGGGCTTGGCCTCGGCGGCTTCCGGTGCCTGTCCGGCCGTGTCGGTGGTTTCGGCCGGTTCGGCGGTCTTGCGGGTGCGGCGGCGCGGTTTGGTCTCCGTGCCTTCGGCGGTGTCGACGGCGGCCTCGGCCTTGGC
>NZ_JBVHVP010000002.1:796809-805573 GCF_055564775.1 Streptomyces sp. NPDC028991
CCTGTCCGGCCGTGTCGGTGGTTTCGGCCGGTTCGGCGGTCTTGCGGGTGCGGCGGCGCGGTTTGGTCTCCGTGCCTTCGGCGGTGTCGACGGCGGCTTCCGCCTTGGCGGCGGCGGTCTTCCGGGTGCGTCGCGGCTTGGCCTCGGCGGCCTCCGGTGCCTGCGCGGCCTCGGTGACCTCCGCGGCTGTGACCTTGCGGGTGCGGCGCGGCTTCGTCTCCGTCGGCTCGGACGCGGGCTCGGTCGCTCCCTCGGCCGTGTCGGCCACCGTTTCGGCGGCCGTGGCCGTGGCCTTGCGGGTGCGGCGGCGCGGCTTCTCCACGGGGGCCTCGGCCGCCGGGACCTCGACGACGGCCGACTCGGTGACCGTGGTTTCCGCGGTCGCCGACTCGACCACCGGGGTGGTCTCCGGCAGAGCGGTCGGTGCCTCGGCCGACTTGCGGGTGCGGCGGCGACGCGACTTCGCCGGGGCCTCCGAAGCCTCCACCGCCTCCGCGACCTCGGGGTTCGCGAGCGCGGTGTCCTCGGCGGCCTGCGCCTCGGGGGCGTCGGCCGGCGCGGCCGTCACCTGCGGACGAGGCTCGCCACCGCGCGTACGACGCCGACGGCGCAGCGTACGGGGGCCCTGGGCGGCGTCCGTGTCCAGGTCGGCGGCGTTGTCCGCACCGCCGGTCACGGCCTCGGGTGCGGTGGTCGTCGCGGAGGCGTCCGCGTCCACCGGTGCCCCGCCGCGCATCCGGCGACGGCGACGCGGCGTCGTACGGGACGAACGCTCGCGGTCGGCGGAACGTGACTCGTCCCGACCGTCCCGACCGTCCCGACTGCGGCCACCCCGGTCGCCGCGCGCGCGGCCACCGCGGCCGCCCGGCTCGCCCAGATCTTCCAGCTCCTCCGCGTCCAGCCCGGCGCGCGTGCGCTCCGAGCGCGGCAGGACGCCCTTGGTGCCTTCGGGGATGCCGAGGTCGGTGTACAGGTGCGGGGAGGTGGAGTACGTCTCCGGCGGGTCGCTGAAGCCCAGGTCCAGCGCCTTGTTGATCAGCTGCCAGCGCGGGATGTCGTCCCAGTCGACCAGCGTGATCGCCGTACCCTTCGCGCCCGCGCGGCCGGTGCGGCCGATGCGGTGCAGGTACGTCTTCTCCTCTTCCGGCGACTGGTAGTTGATGACGTGCGTCACGCCCTCGACGTCGATGCCGCGAGCGGCGACGTCGGTGCAGACGAGCACGTCCACCTTGCCGTTGCGGAAGGCGCGCAGGGCCTGCTCGCGGGCGCCCTGGCCGAGGTCGCCGTGGACCGCGCCGGAGGCGAAACCGCGCTGCTTGAGCTGGTCGGCCAGGTCGGCCGCCGTGCGCTTGGTGCGGCAGAAGACCATGACCAGTCCCCGGCCGTCGGCCTGCAGTATGCGCGCCACCATCTCGGGCTTGTCCATGTTGTGCGCGCGGTAGATGAACTGCTTCGTGTTGGCGACAGTCGCGCCCGCGTCGTCCGGCGAGGTGGCGGAGATGTGCGTGGGCTGCGACATGTAACGGCGGGCCAGCGAGATGACCGCGCCCGGCATGGTGGCCGAGAACAGCATGGTCTGGCGCCGGGCCGGCAGCATGTTGATGATCTTCTCGACGTCGGGCAGGAAGCCCAGGTCGAGCATCTCGTCGGCCTCGTCGAGGACCAGGCTCTTGATGTGCTTCAGGCTCAGCTTCTTCTGGCCCGCCAGGTCCAGCAGGCGGCCCGGGGTGCCGACGATCACGTCGACGCCCTTCTTCAGGGCCTCGACCTGGGGCTCGTAGGCCCGGCCGCCGTAGATCGCGAGGACGCGCACGTTGCGCACCTTGCCGGCGGTCAGGAGGTCGTTGGTGACCTGCTGGCACAGCTCGCGCGTCGGAACGACGACGAGGGCCTGCGGGGCGTCGGTCAGCGCCTCGGGTGCCGCACGGCCCGCCTCGACGTCGGCGGGGACGGTCACGCGCTCGAGGAGCGGGAGGCCGAAGCCCAGCGTCTTGCCGGTGCCGGTCTTGGCCTGGCCGATGACGTCCTTGCCCGAAAGGGCCACGGGGAGCGTCATCTCCTGGATGGGGAAGGGAGTCATGATGCCGACGGCCTCAAGGGCTTCGGCGGTCTCGGGGAGGATCCCGAGGGATCGGAACGTCGTAGTCAGGGTGCTGCCTCTTCTGTGTACGTGGTGCGAGGCGAGCGCGCGGGTCCTGCCGGACTGTGTCGGGGACGTCGGCTGCCTTACGGGCGAGCCGTAGGACACGGGACCTCTGTCGACGCTCCAGCGCTCGTACCACTGAGGGTCCCCCTCCGGATTCCGTACGCAGCGTGGCGTACAGCAGGGAGGGCTGTCGGGTCGGAGCCGATCGGGCCACCGACCGGGCATCCTCATGCGTGCGGCCCGACGACGATGTCACGTACCCGTACGTCACATACTCGGCAGGCGCATTACCACCATACCCCGGATTCGCGCACACGCGATGGCCGATTTGGTCACGTAGTCGTCGTCACACTGAATGACCAGGGCCGACCGGGGGCCTTCCCGCAGGCCACGGGCGGGCTATTGTGCGCTGCATGACGAGCTCTGACAAGCCTGGCAACGCCGAAGACGCCCCCGCCGAAACCACCGGAGCCCCCGATTCCACCGGAGCCACCGGAGCCACCGGAGTCGCCGCCCAGGACTGGGCGACGGCTGCCGCCGACCCGCAGTACCGTGCCGCGGTCGTGGACCTGCTCGGCGCGCTCGCGTACGGCGAACTGGCGGCGTTCGAGCGGCTCGCGGAGGACGCCAAGCTGGCGCCCACGCTCGCGGACAAGGCGGAGCTGGCGAAGATGGCGTCGGCGGAGTTCCACCACTTCGAGCGGCTGCGGGACCGGCTCGCCGAGATCGGCGAGGAACCGACGGAGGCGATGGAGCCCTTCGTGGCCGCGTACGACGCCTTCCACAAGCAGACGGACCCGTCCGACTGGCTGGAGGGGCTCGTCAAGGCCTACGTCGGCGACTCCATCGCCAGCGACTTCTACCGCGAGGTCGCGGCCCGTCTCGACGCGGACACCCGCGAACTGGTACTGGCGGTGCTCGACGACACCGGGCACGCCGGATTCGCCGTGGAGAAGGTGCGCGCGGCGATCGACGCGGACCCGCGCGTGGGCGGGCGGCTCGCGCTGTGGGCGCGGCGGCTGATGGGGGAGGCCCTCTCGCAGTCCCAGCGGGTGGTGGCCGACCGGGACGCGCTGTCGACGATGCTCGTGGGCGGTGTCGCGGACGGGTTCGACCTCGCCGAGGTCGGCAGGATGTTCTCCCGGATCACCGAGGCGCACACCAAGCGGATGGCGGCGCTGGGGCTGGCCGCCTGACCGCTGTCAGTGCGGGCGCGGCCCGGTACGGCGGCGGCCGGTCAGGCGGTCGCCGATCGGCGGCGGAGTCTTCCCGCGGGGCGAAGCAGCAGCGACAGCGAGGCCGCGGAGAGGGCCGCCGAGCCCAGCAGAACCAGCGGAAGGCCGCCCGCGCCGAGCGCGGTGTGCGTCACGAACGCCCCGAAGAGGGCCCCGGCGATCCCCGTGGGCAGGACCAGGACGCGGTCCGGCAGGCGGTGGGGCAGACGGTGGGCGGCGGCCCAGGCCAGGGCGAGGCCGAGGATCGCGGCGCTGAGCGCTTCCAAGAGCATGTCGGGGTCCCTCCCACGCGGCCGGCCTGCCCGAAACGGTCACAGCCGTCTTACCCCTGACCTGCGGAATACAACCCTCCCTTGTGGGTGAACTGTGCGCCGTCCGTGAACGGGACGGAGCAGAGCCGACGCGGCGCGGCGCGCGGCGGGAGGCGGCAGGGGCGGTGCGGCAGGAGGGTGCGGCAGGAGAGGGCGCGGCGGGAGAGGTAGCCCCGGGAGGCGGGAGGCTCGCCAGGGAGACGGCGAGATCCGGCGGGGAGCGCGGCGGGGTCCGACGGAGAAACGCGGAAGGGCCTGGCGGGGCAACGCGGAGAGGCCCGGTGGTGAGGACGGCGAGATCCGGCGGGGAAACGCGGAAGGGCCCGGCGGTGAGTCACCGCCGAGCCCTTCCCGCTACGCGTGCGTGGTTCCGCGTCCGCCGACTAGAGCGCGCCGAAGCCCACCTTGCGCGGGGCCGGCTCGCCGATCTCGACGTAGGCCAGACGGTCGGCCGGCACCAGGACCTTGCGGCCGTGTTCGTCCACGAGGCTCAGGAGCGCCGACTTGCCGGCCAGTGCCTCGGCCACCACACGCTCGACCTCCTCGGCATTCTGGCCGCTCTCCAGAACGATCTCGCGGGGCGCGTGCTGCACGCCGATCTTGACCTCCACGGCTATGTCCCTCCGACGGTCAGTGAAGTGCGCGATCTTCCGCGCCGTACCAGCACACATTAGCCCGGTGAGGGGACGTACACGCTGCGTCGGAGAACGCCAGGAGCGAACAGCCGACGGGAACAGAGCCGCCGTACGCCCGCCGCCGCCCGCCACGCCGTGACGGTCAGTGCTGCTCGGTGCCGTGCAGCGGGAAGCCGGCGATGCCCCGCCAGGCCAGTGAGGTCAGCAACTGGACCGCCTGGTCGCGCGGCACACTGCGGTCGCTGTGCAGCCAGGAGCGGGCCACCACCTGGGCGAGGCCGCCCAGACCGGAGGCCAGCAGCATCGACTCGGCGCGTGACAGGCCGGTGTCCTCGGCGATGACGTCGCAGATCGCCTCGGCGCACTCGTTCGTGACCTTGTCGACGCGCTCGCGCACGGCGGGCTCGTTGGTCAGGTCCGACTCGAAGACCAGGCGGAAGGCACCGCCGTCGTCCTCGACGTACGCGAAGTACGCGTCCATCGTCGCCCGGACGCGCTGCTTGTTGTCGGTCGTCGAGGCGAGCGCGCTCCGTACGGACTGGATCAGGGCCTCGCAGTGCTGGTCCAGCAGCGCGAGGTAGAGGTCGAGCTTGCCCGGGAAGTGCTGGTAGAGCACCGGCTTGCTGACGCCGGCGCGTTCGGCGATGTCGTCCATCGCGGCCGCGTGGTAGCCCTGGGCCACGAACACTTCCTGTGCGGCGCCCAGCAGCTGGTTGCGTCGGGCTCGGCGGGGAAGGCGTGTGCCCCGCGGGCGTACCGCCTCTGTCTGCTCGATGGCTGTCACGCCGCCTCCCATAGTCGTCCTCGTGCGGTGTGCGCCGCGTCGCCATCGTACTTTTCGGTAACCGTGGTGTGTGCGGTGCGAGCGCAGAATTTCACGGACCGGACGGTGGCGAAAGCCGCACAACAGGTTTCAAAATCGATCAGGCCGGGCAGAAATCGGCCTCCCTCCTGCTCGGCGAGCCTTTCCGTCGCCTCCGCCTCCGCCTCCGCCTCCGCCTCCGCTTCCGTCCGCTGCGGATGCCGATGCCTTCAACGCCGCCCGCCTTCGGTCGCCCGGGCCGCCTCCCGGCAGTGGTCGGTCAGCAGTGATCGTCAGCGGTAGTCGTCCTCGTCGTGGGAGACGACCCGGGCCTGTTCCGCAAGGTCGGCCTCGTTGGCGCGGTCGGGATCGACGCCGGTCAACGGATCGTCGCGCTCCGGCGCGATGTCCGCCTGCTGCTCGGCGGCGTCGGCGTCGGGTGCCTCGACGTCGAATTCCTCCGCTTCCTGTGCCTCGTCGTCGAACGTGTCGGGGTCGGTCGGGTCGACGGTCATGCTGGGCTCCCTTCCTACGAACGTCCCTGAGAATGCAGGGGCCACACGCGGGTGCCCACTCCACGAGCCTAGGAGACACCCGATCCGGACGCCATGCATCGCCTGCGGCAGACCCGTGCGCTGTCGGCATCAGTACCCGGCTGCCGCGTCGCCGCACCCGCCCTTGTGATGGCGAACACATGAACCATTGCGTGATCGTCTCGTAACATTGCCGCATGCCTTCGATCGAGCCGCCGTCCGTGCCGCCCGCCAACGTGCTGCCGAAGGTCGCAGCCGTCAGGGTCGCGGCCGGAGAGCGGCTCAGGTCGGTCCGCCTGCCCGGTATGACCCTGACGGTCCGTTCCAGGCCACCGGCCCGCGAGGGGCTGCCGCCCGCGCTCTACGTCCACGGCCTCGGCGGTTCCTCGCAGAACTGGTCGGCGCTGATGCCGCTGCTGGACGGCGTCGTCGACGGCGAGGCCCTCGACCTGCCGGGATTCGGCGACTCCCCGCCACCGGACGACGGCGACTACTCGATCACGGGTCACGCGCGCGCGGTCGTCCGCCACATCGAAGCGTCCGGGCGCGGCCCCGTGCACCTCCTCGGCAACTCGCTCGGCGGCGCCGTCGTCACCCGCGTCGCCGCGGTGCGGCCCGACCTGGTGCGGACACTGACCCTCGTCTCGCCCGCGCTGCCGGAGATCCGGGTGCAGCGCAGCGCCGTGCCGACGGGACTGCTGGCGGTGCCGGGGGTGGTGTCGCTTTTCACCCGCCTCACCCGGGAGTGGACCGCGGAGCAGCGGGTCCGTGGCGTGATGGCGCTCTGCTACGGAGACCCGGGGCGAGTGTCGCCGGAAGGCTTCCGCAACGCCGTGGAGGAGATGGAGCGGCGACTGCGGCTGCCGTACTTCTGGGACGCGATGGCGCGTTCCGCGCGCGGGATCGTCAACGCGTACACGGTGGGCGGCCAGCAAGGACTGTGGCGACAGGCCGAACGGGTTCTCGCGCCGACCCTGCTGGTCTACGGTGGACGGGACCAACTCATCAGATACCGCATGGCCCAGCGGGCTGCCCGCGCCTTCCGTGACTCCCGGCTGCTGACCCTGCCGGACGCGGGACACGTGGCGATGATGGAATATCCGGAGACCGTGGCCGCGGCGTTCCGTGAACTTCTCGCGGACACCGGGGAGTCGGCGGTCGGTGAGAGGATCGACGGGGCTGTCGACGACGAGCCCGCCAACCAGACCACAGGAGGCTGAGGCGCGAAGTGGGACGCCACAGCCGCCGCGGACCCGCCGCCAAGGCCGACGCCGAGGGCACCGCCGCAGCAAGGGAGGGCCGGCCCGGCCTACTGGGCCGCCGCCGGGCGCCCGGGCCTCCGGCGGGCCGGCAGGAGCCACCGGTGGGCCGGCGGGAGCCACCGGCGAGCGGAGCACCCGGCGCGGCGACCCGCGGGGCACCGGCACCGGGAGGAGCCGCGGCCCCGGGCGGAGTCCGGGGCACCCCTGCCCCTGGGGAACATGCGGTGCCGGGCCCACGACTCCGGGACGGGACGCCGGCACATGGGTTTCCGTCTGTTTCGGATGGCACGCCGGCGCGTGGGTTTCCCGGGGTGGGAGACGGCACGCCGGCGCACGGTTCTCCGCGGCTGGCGGACGGTACGCCCGCGCGTGGTGGCCCCAGGTTCCCGGACGGTATCCCGGCACACGGTGTGCCGCGGGTCCGTGGCGGCCACCCCGAGCAGCGTGAGCCCGGCGGTGGCTGGGGCGATTTGGACGGGCGGCGGACCGGTGCCGGGCCCGGTACTCCGACGGGCCGACCCGGCCCGCCCTTCCCGCAGCAGCGGCAGGGGGCACCGGGAGGGCCGCGGCAGGAGTACCTGGACGCCTTCGGCCAGGACGACGACGTCTTCGCGCTCCGCCCCCCGCGTCCTCGTCCTGCCCCCGTCTCCGCACAGCCCGCCGACCCGTACGCCTCCGTCACCGACTGGAGCGCCGAGAGCGGGGGCGGCGGTGTCGCGGGTGCCGACGACGCGCCGCCCACGGGTGAACCCGCGCCGGCCAAGGGCGGTAAGGGCAGGACCTTCACCGGCGTCGCCGCGGCCGCCGTCACCACCGTGCTGGCGGTCGTCGTGGCCGGACAGGTCGCCGATGGCGCGGACGGCGACGACGCGCGCTCTCAGTCGGCCACCGACCAGGGCCGCGGCGTCCACGACTCCGCGTCGAGGGCGGACGGGCGGCCGACGCCGTCGGAGACCACGGCACCGTTGACGTACGAGCAGAAGATCGAGAAGAGGTACCCGCTCAGCGCCACGCTCGACGGTTCGGGGAAGTTCGACGCGATCCCCGGCATCGACAAGGGGCCCGGGAAGGGGCAGAAGTACACCTACCGCGTGGACGTGGAACAGGGGCTCGGCCTGGACGGAGAACTCTTCGCCGAGACCGTGCACAAGACGCTCAACGACAACCGGAGCTGGGCCCACAACGGCGCCCGTACCTTCGAGCGCATCCACTCCGGACAACCCGATTTCGTGATCACGCTGGCCAGCCCCGGTACGACCGCCGACTGGTGTGCCAAGTCGGGCCTGGACACCACTGAGGACAACGTGTCCTGCGACTCGGCCGCCACTGAGCGCGTGATGATCAACGCCTACCGGTGGGCGCAAGGTGCTGAACCGTACGGCGACGACATCCACGGGTACCGGCAGATGCTGATCAACCACGAGATCGGCCACCGCATCGGCTTCAACCACGTCACCTGCGACAAGGACGGCGAGCTCGCCCCCGTCATGCAGCAGCAGACCAAGTTCATCGACCACGACGGCATCGACTGCCGCCCCAACCCATGGGCCTACCCCAATAACTGACCGCGAGGTAGGGCCGTTGACCGCATGGCATGGCATGGCATGGCATGACGTGGGGGCGGCATGACAGCCGAATCGCTTACGGTGATCGACTGATCTCTTAGCGCGACGGAACGCGCTACGCACGGGAAAGTTACGACCGTTCACCCCTTTTGGTGGGGGGGGGGGAAAACCGCCCCCCCGCCCCCCCCCCCTCCCCCCCCCCTCTTCCCCCCTCCAGCCCACCCGACCCACAAAGCCCCCCCCAAAAAAAAACAGGGGTGGTTTAGGTCGTCTCC